>JAMOUQ010000001.1 GCA_027068085.1 Desulfobacteraceae bacterium
AACCGGAATCACGCGTCGGTTGTCCACAGCCGTAATGCACGGGAAAGAAAACTGTTGGTTTGGCAGCCCGCAATGTTTATATTCATAAAAAGGCACTGCAGGCGCCTAAGCCTTTGCAGGCTTATTCAATGCCAACCATTGCCGGAGCCGTACCATGAAACGCTTTTCCCCCTGCTGGTGTATATTGCTGGCAATCCTTTTTTTTCCGGCAGGCGCCAGACCTGCCTCCGACCTCGAACCTTTCCGGACGGTACGCAATCGGCTGGGCATGGAGTTCGTACTGATTCCGGCGGGCAGCTTCACAATGGGGAGCCCTCCGGATGAACCGTACCGCGACCCGGGGGAAATCCAGCACCGGGTCATCATCTCGAAACCGTTTTTCATCCAGACCACGGAAGTAACCCTGGGACAATGGCGTAAACTGATGGGCCGGGGGATGATGATGCGCCGTAAAGGTCCGGACGACCTGCCTGTAACCCGCGTCTGCTGCCATGATATCCAAAGATTCATAAACAAGCTCAACGCCCGCGGCCCCCGCAGATACCGCCTGCCGACCGAAGCCGAATGGGAATATGCCGCCCGGGCCGGCAGCACGACGGCCTACAGCTGGGGAAACCGGATCGACTGCTCCAGGGCCATGTACGCCAACAGTGCCAAGGCCAGCGACTGCCAGCAATACATCAAGTCCAGGGGGCTGCCCCTGAACGGGCCGGCGCCGGTAAAAAGCTATCACCCCAACAGGTGGGGACTTTACGACATGCACGGGAACGTCTGGGAATGGGTCCGGGACTGGTTCGGCAAGTACTCAGGCCTTGCCCAGGTCGACCCCAAGGGTCCTCCACGTGGCAACAAGAGGGTCAAAAGGGGCGGTAGCTGGTTCAAGTACGGCTACCATTGCCGCTCTGCCAACCGGGCCTACGGCCATCCTTCCAGCCGCCTGCGTACCGTCGGTTTCCGCCTCGTGATGGAAATGAATCCGTCCGGCCGGCTGCAACCGTGGGAAGAAGGCCGTTGAGAACAGGCACCGAAAAGGAAATCTTGATCCGGAATGACCTCCCCGCTTAAGACTCTTACGGGCTGGCTGGATATCCATGAAAAGGAGATCGGCCTGTTTCTGTGGACCGTCTCCCTGCTGTTCGCTGTCCGCGCCTCGGGCATGCTTCTGAACAACTACGCCGAGACAGCCTTTCTGAAACGTTTCGGGGTGGAGTTCATGCCGGTTGTAACCATGCTCAACGCCATTGCCACCATGGCCATCATGGCCTTGGTGGCCGGTCTGCTCCAAAAGGTGGCGGTAACCCGGCTGCTGGCCTTTCAATTCCTGTTCTGCGGCCTGACCGTAATCGGCGTAAGGCTGGTGGTTCCCCTGGGCATCGACCTCATCTACCCTGCCCTGTTCATGCTCAAATCCCAATACGAAGTGCTGCTGGCCATGCTGTTCTGGAATCTGGCCAACGATCTGTTCAACACCCGTCAGTCCAAGCGGCTGTTCCCACTTATCACGGCCGGAGGAGTGATAGGGCAGATTCTTGGCAGTTTCGGAACCCCGGTTCTGGTCAAATGGCTGCAATTCGACAACCTCCTGGTGGCATACACGGCGGTCACCTTTGGCGGAGGAATCCTGGCATTGACCATGATGCGCCGTTTCCCCACCCTGCTGACCAGCAGCGGCAAAAAGAAAAAACCCAGGAAAAACAAGTCATTCACCCAGAATTTCAGCGCAGTCGGTAAAATGCTGAAATCCTCGGTTCTGCTGAGGATAATGGTTGTATTGACTTTCATGCCCAACGTGGTTATCCCGATCCTCAACTATCAGTTCAATTACGCCGTCGACAGCTTTTACGCCAGTGAAACCGGCCTGGTGTACTTCTTCAGTTACTTCCGCGGAATCCTCAACATAGTAAACCTCGTCATTCTTCTTTTCGTCGGCAAGATCTATGGCCGCTGGGGGCTGCCGGTGGCCCTGATGTTTCACCCTTTCAACTATATCCTGGCTTTCACGGCCTTCCTGTTGCGCTTCGACATCGTCTCGGCCATCTACGCCCGCATGTCTACCAACATCATCAGGATCACCATCAATACTCCGGCCAACGCCGTGCTGATCGGCCTGTTTCCAGAATCATACCGCCATATGGTAAGGCCCTTTCTGCGGGGCACTGTTGTACGCCTGGCGCTCCTGCTGGGCTCGGCCCTGATCCTGCTCTCGGATATCTTCTTCCATCCCCGCTACCTTTCCCTGGTGGCCCTCCCGTTTGTCTTGGCCTGGCTGGCCGCACCTTTCGTGCTCAAAAAACGTTATGCATCTATCCTGCTGGATCTGGTGGCCGCCAACCAGCTGGACCTGAGATCGATGCAGGACAGTGAAATAAATCAACTTTTCAACGACAAAAAAATTCAGGCCAGCCTTGCCGAAGCCTTTGAGAACGCCTCGGGAGACAACATCCTCTGGTACGGCCGCCTGCTTGCCCGCCTCAAGGTCCCGGGCTGGCCGGCACTGCTGCTGAAACGCATCGAATCCCTGGCCATGGGCTTTCAGATCGAGCTTCTCGAACTGCTTCCGGCCGAAACCGGACCGGAGGCAATTACCGTTTTACGCCGGCTGGCAAGCCGCAATCACCCGGAGCTGACCCTGGCGGTGCTGAAAGCCCTCAACCGGCTCGATCCGCAGGTGGCCTCACTTTTCGACCGGCAGCCCTACCTGGAATGCGACGATCCCCGTATCAGGGCCTATGCCATCGCGGGCATCTATTGCCGGGCACCGGAAACGGCCCGTCAAACCATAGAAGAGTGGATCAAAGATCGCGATCCCCAAACCCGCAGGGCAGGCATAATCGCCGCCGGCCTGACCGGCGATACAGTCTTTGCCCCCCTTGTCATGGCTCAGCTGACCACCGGCGGTAACAACCGGTTCTTGCCGGAAATAATAACCGCCCTTTGCCGCCTGAAAATAGGCAATTTGGGCTCCACCCTGGCCAAGTTCCTGAAACACCCTGATCCGGACGTGCGGATGGCCGCCCTGGAAGGGTTTGCGATCCGGAACAAATCCGATCTGAAAATCGTCATCGGCCTGCTGGGAGACCCGGAGCCACAGATTCGTGACAAGGCGGTGGAACGTATTGCCGAGGCCGAATACGTGGATGGCAAAACCCTGGTAAAGGCCCTGGCCACCACCAAGCGGCAAGTGCGTGAAAAGATCTTCCAGCTCCTGGACAGGCTCCAGATCAAAGACCTGGATGTCTTCCGTTTTGCCCGCAACCAGATCCGGGGAGCTTACATGTACTGGAGCGAAAGTCTGGGGGTAGGATCCTGGCCGCCCACGCAGGCCGGCAGCCTGCTGCAAGAACATCTGGACCAGCAGCGGTGGGCCATTGCCGAAAACGTGCTGCGGGTCTTGGCCATTCAGGATACCAGCGGGCAAATGAAAATCATAGTACGGGGAATAAAATCCCGGGACCAGCGCCAGAGGGCAAACAGCATAGAGGCCCTGGAAGACTCTCTTGAAAGGGCTCTTGGACGCATCCTGATCCCGTTGCTCAATTCAGATCCGGCTGCCAAACCGCCGCCTGCGGTCTGCAGAATGCTGGAAATTCCAGAATACGGCAATGACATGGCGGGTCTTTGCCGTCACCTGCTTCGGCGCGACGATCAGCTTTCGGTCATGCTGACCTTGTATGCCATCTCAAAAATGAAGGAACCGCCTGTGGAAATCAGCACCATCGCCCCTTTCAAAACCCATGACAACAACGAAATCAGAAGGCTCGCCTTCATCCTGACCGGTGAACGATCCGGATTGTCACCGAAGGAGGATCATGATATGCTGGCATCGTTGACTTTGCCTGATATAATTTTAAGATTGAAAAAGATCGAAATATTCAAGCAGTTGACCATAAACGAACTTGCGGCGGTCGCCTCGGTAACCCACCAGACCAGCTTCCCGGAAAATACAATTATCATCGAAGAAGGAGAGCCGGGCGACACTCTCTACCTGATAATCGAAGGCAGTGTGACCGTAATCAAGCGGCAGGCTGACGGCAACTACCTGGAACTGGATCAAATCGACGCCGGAGATTATTTCGGCGAAATGGCTCTGTTTGAAGACATTCCCCGCACAGCCACTATACGGACCATTTCAGCCTGTCATGTATTGAGTCTAAACAAGCACGAATTCGAGGAAATCGTGCACGAATATCCCCAGATTCCCCTTGCAATCTGCAGAGTGCTCAGCGGAAGGATCCGCAGATTGCACGGCAAGATCACTTCCGGAGGCGGTACGGCCTTACCCGGACGGGAATTCGGCGACAACACAGACCATCACCGGCAGGAACCAGAATGAAAATCGCATTCCTGATGGACAGACTGGAATCCATCGACCCGGCCTGGGAGACCACCAGCCACCTGATGTACGAATGCAATCAGCGCGGCCACACAGTGTACTTTCTGGAAGCGCACGATGTCTACATCCGCGGCAACCAGGTGGTAGCCCGCATGCGCAACATAACCGTCCAGCCCGATCTTTCCATGAAGCGTTACTGGCGCCGGCTGATCAAGTGCCTGCGCAAAGACGAGCTTATCTTTGAAAGCATAACCGACCTTGACGCCCTTTTCCTGAGGAAAAACCCGCCCCTGAATTACCAGACCATGGAGTTTCTGCAGCCGGTGCGCCAAAAGGTTTTCATGATCAACGACTGCGCCGGTCAGATCCTGGGCAACAGCAAACTATACACCCTGAACTTTCCGGATATAATCCCCGAGACCCATGTTTCCCGCGATCCCAGGCGTCTGACCAAAATCATCGAGGGATTCGGCGGGGCCATGGTCATAAAACCCTTGCAGCGATACGGGGGCGAGGGCGTGATCAAGGTCAGCACCAGGGATCGCGAAAACCTGATTTCCCTGATAAACTACTATACCCGGGCCAGCCGGGAATACTCCCAGCGCGAACCGATCATGGTTCAGGAGTACCTGGAGACAGCCCAGAAAGACGGTGATGTCAGGATCATGCTGCTAAACGGGGAAATCATCGGGGCCATGCGGCGCGTTGCCAAAGAAGGCGATTTCCGGACCAATGTCAAGACCGGTGCCCGTGTCTACCGCCACAGGGTTACCGGACCGGAGATGGAAATATGCCGCAAGATAAAGCCGCGGCTGATCAAAGACGGCCTGTATTTCGTGGGTATCGATATCATCGGCGACAGACTCGTGGAAATAAACTGTGTGTCGCCAGGTGGAATTCCGCGGATCAACCGGCTTGACAAAACCAGACTCGAAAAAAAGGTCATCGACTTTGTTGAAAAAAAGGTCAGCCAGCACAACGGGCACCCGGAGTAAAAGGAGATTCTGTTGGCAGCAAAGAGCAGCCTGTGTCATACTGGCCATGTTGATCACGGCTGCGCTGGCAGCAGGCTGCCGCAAAGTTGAAGGCAGGCTGTTGCGCGTAGGTCTTGCAAGCGAGCCCAAAACCCTGAACGTCTGGCTTGCAAGCGACGCCTCTTCCCGGGCGGTGCTGCGCCTGGTCTACCATTGCCTTTACGAGCGTGATCCCGAGACCCTTGCTTTCGTACCCTGGCTGGCTGAAAGCCTGCCGGTCTACGATCCTGCCGGCAAAACCTACACCATCCGCTTGCGGCAGGCCCGCTGGTCCGACGGCCGGCCGCTCACATCGGCCGACGTTGCCTTTACCGTCAGGCTGATCAAAGAGTTCAAGACACCGGGTTGCTCCCGCTGGAAATACGTCTTGCGGGTGGAGACCCCGGATCCGCACACCGTTGTATTCCGCCTGAAAAAGAATTTTGCAACTTTCCTGAGCCGGACCCTGCAAATCTCGATTCTGCCTGCCCATAAATGGAAGTCTGTGGCAAATGCCGCCCGACACGCCCAAAAACCCCTGGCCGCCCTGATGCGATTCAAGAACGAAGCCCCGGTCTCATCGGGCCCCTTCGTGGTCAGGCAATGGCGCAAGGGAGCCTATGTCTACCTGACGAGGAATCCCTACTTTTTCGGAAAAGACAAGACAATAGCCGGCCGACGGCTGGGGCCCTCCATCGATGGAGTGCTTTTCAAATTTTACGGCACCACCGACGTGGCCATGCTGGCCCTGCGCAAGGGCGAAATGGACATGTACTGGCATCACATCCAGCCCGGTTACATGAGTGTTCTCCAAAAAAATCCCCACATCAGGATCGTCAACAGCCCCAAAAGCGCCATCTATTTCATGGGATTCAACACCAGGCGGCCTCCGTTCGACGACGTGGCCTTGCGCAAAGCCGTAGAAGTACTGGTTGACAAGCAGTTCATCGTCAAGCGCCTTCTCCAGGGCCGGGGTTCGGAAATGTGGTCCGTAATTCCCGAAGGCAACAAGCGCTGGTACAATCCCGGCCTTCCCAGGCCGGGACAGGGGCTGAACCGCAAGCAGCGCATAAAGCTGGCCTTCAGGATTTTGTCCTCCGCAGGTTACAGCTGGAAAAAACCGCCGCTGGACGCAACAGGGCGAATAACGTCCCGGCCCGGTGAGCTGCTGACACCGGACGCAAAGCCCATGGCCCCTTTTACGATTCTCACCCCGCCTGCCGACTATGATCCGGCCCGGGCCATCAGCGGAACCATGATCCAGGAGTGGCTGCGCGAAATCGGCATGCCGGCCATGGCCCGGCCCATGGAATTCGGCGCCCTGATCCAGCAGGTAAAGGTTCGCCGGAATTTCGATGCCTTCATCCTGGGCTACGGCCGCCTGCCCCTGGATCCGGACTACCTGCGTTCCTTTTTCCATTCCCGCAACGACCGTCCCCGGGGATGGAACATAAGCGGTTACCACAACCCTGAATTCGATCGCCTGGCCACTGCCGCCCAGCGTGAAATGGATCCTGAAAAGCGCCGCCGGCTGGTCTTTGCCATGCAGGCCATCATCGCCGCGGACGTTCCTTATCTGCCGCTTTACCTTCCCACCCTGAACGAAGCCGTCCGCACCGATCGTTTCACCGGCTGGGTCCCCATGCTCGACGGAATCGGCAACCGGTGGTCATTCTGCCTCTTGAAAGCGGCAAAAGGAGGCAAATGAGTCTCAAGCGGTACATCATACGGCGTTTGGCGGAGATGGCCATCATCTTCTGGATCATCCAGACGGTCCTGTTCTTCCTCTTCCATCTGGCCCCGGGCGATCCGTTGTCGCGCATGGTCGACCCGGGCATGACCCATGAGGAAGAAATGATCCTCACCGAACAGCTGGGGCTCCGGGAACCTGTCGGCACCCAGTATCTTTACTTCCTGGGCAACTTCTTCAGGGGCCGGTTCGGAATATCTTTCCACTACGGCCGGCCGGTCGCCCGCATAATAGCCCAGCGGCTGCCCAACACCATCCTGCTGTTTACCACCGCCGTCATTCTTTCGGCCCTGGCCGGCACATGGCTCGGCAAGCTGATATCCTGGCGCAAGGAAAACCGGACAGACAAAATAATAACCGTCGGCGCCCTGGTGTGCCATACCCTTTTTCTGCCATGGATCGCCATGCTCATGCTCTGGTTCGGAGCTTTCAAACTCGGCTGGTTTCCGGTAACCGGAATGATTTCGCCCGAACTGTGGATCCTGCCGCAGGCCACCGCCCCGGAGAAAGCCTTGGATATCGCCTGGCACATGATACTTCCCATGGCGACCCTTTTCCTCATCCATTTCGGAAGTTACCTGCTGATAATGCGCAGCAGCATGCTGGAAACACTGACTGAAGACTACATTTTCACTGCCCGGGCCAAGGGCCTGCCGGAAAATGTGATCCGCGACCGGCACGCAGCCCCCAACGCCCGGTTGCCGGTGGTCACCAGCGTCGGACTGAGCCTGGCCTTTTCCATAAACGGCGGGGCATTGACCGAAACCGTCTTTTCCTGGCCGGGAATCGGCAGGGAACTGGTTTTTGCGGTGAGCAACAACGACTATCCACTGGCCCTGGGGTGCTTTTTGCTGATTGCCGCCGTAGTCCTGGCGGCCAACCTGGTGGTGGATGTTCTTTACGGGTACCTCGATCCCCGGATCAGGTACTAGCAACACGGATGAAAAATACTGAAATTGCCATGACCCGGAACAGACCCTACTGGCGCCAGGCGCTGGATGAAAACTGGAGGCGTCTCCGGCGCAATCCAACCGGCCGTTCGGGACTGATTCTGCTGCTGATCTTTGCCCTGATGGCCGCCAGCAGTTTCATTCCGCCCCTGATAAGCCCGATCTACAATCCCATGCACGGTGTCGATCCCCACATATCGCACACCACGGGCCCGAGCCTGCGGCACTGGCTGGGAACCGACTTCATCGGCCGTGACATCTTCAGCCAGCTGCTGGCCGGAGCCCGGGTGGCCTTCATGGTAGGCATTACGGCCGCCTTCATGAGCGTGGTCCTGGGGGTGGCCATCGGCATCCTGGCCGGTTATGCCGGCGGCTGGGCGGACACGGTCCTGATGCGGCTGGCCGACATGATAATGGTCATGCCCACCCTGCTGGTGGTCCTGATGGCGGCCGCCCTTTTCGGCCAGCTCAGTATCTGGACCATAGTGGCCATGATAGCCCTGTTCCGCTGGCCGGGCGTCTCCAGGGTGATCCGGGCCCGGATTCTTTCCCTCAAGCAACGGCCCTTCATCGAGGCGGCCCGCATCGCCGGTGCTTCCCATCTGAGAATAATGACCCGCCATCTGCTGCCCAACGTGCTGCCCCTTGCCCTGCTCTACATGACCTTCAGGGTTACCTCGGCCATAATCATTGAAGCGGCCCTGGCCTTTCTCGGTTTCGGAGACCCGACCACGGTCAGCTGGGGGATGATGCTGCAATGGGTATGGAAAACCGGCCACATGTTCCAGGCACCCTATTGGCTGCTGCCGCCCGGGATCTGTATTTCACTGCTGACCCTGTCGTTCTACATGCTGGCCAGGGCCATGGACGAAATCCTCGACCCCAGGCTGCGCCGCCGGGGAGAATCCTGATATGCAATCCCTGCTGGAGGTAAAAGACCTGACGGTTTCCTACACCACGCCGGCCGGCAAGATCCTTGCGGTCGACCGGGTCTCGTTTCAGCTTGAAGCCGGCCGCAGCCTGGGTCTGGTGGGAGAGTCGGGCAGCGGCAAGTCGACCATCGGAACCGCGATTCTGGGCCTTTTAGCAGACAACGCCAGGGTGGAAACAGGCGCCATTGTCTTTGAAGGACACAACCTGCTGGAAGCCGATCAGGAAACTTTGCGCCGGCTGCGCTGGAAAAAGATCTCCATGATCTTCCAGGCGGCCATGAACGCCCTGAACCCGATCATGCCGGTGGGAGACCAGATCGTGGAAGCGATCCGCGTTCATGAGCCGGAAGTTCCTCTGACGGCAGCCAGACAAAGGGTGGCCGATCTTTTCCGGCAGGTGGGCATACCCGCCCGGCGGCTGCGCGACTATCCCCATCAGTACAGCGGCGGAATGCGCCAGAGGGCCATAATCGCCATGGCCCTTGCCTGTAATCCGCGGGTAATAATCGCCGATGAGCCCACAACGGCCCTGGATGTAATCGTCCAGGACCGGATCCTGAAGACCATCATCAGATTGCAGGACAGGTTCGATATCGGCATTTTACTGATATCCCATGACATATCGGTTACCGCGGAAGTCTGCCACCAAATAGGAGTAATGTATGCCGGACAGCTGGTCGAAATCGGAACCAAAGAGGAAATCCTCACCACCCCGGCTCATCCTTACACCAGGGCCCTGCTGGAAGCGCACATAACCCTGTCAAACGACAGGCAACCGGCCCCTGTTCCGGGCCCGGCGGCCGATCTGCACAGGCTGCCGGAAGGCTGCCGCTTCCACGGGCGCTGCCGGAGACCGGATGCCAACTGCCGCCGGCAGACACCGTCATGGCACAGCCTTTCGGCAACCCATAAAGTCCTGTGCCGGGAAGCTGAGTCAAATGGAAACTGATTCCCGAAAAGACGCCATTGTCCTTGCCGGGGTAACCAGGCTCTACCGCAGCGGCAGCCGGCTGCTGACAGCCCGCCAAAAAACCATCCGCGCCCTGGACGAGGTCGACCTGAACATTCCGCCCGGCTGTATCTTCGGCCTGGTGGGCGAAAGCGGCAGCGGCAAAACGACCGCCGCCCGGCTGATGGTCCGCCTGGAAAAACCAGACTCCGGCACGGTCAGCGTTCTGGGCCGCGACATGGCCGGGCTGCACGGAAAGCACCTGCGCCGGTTCCGGCGCAAAATCCAGATGATTTTCCAGGACCCCTACCAGTCCCTCAATCCCTATCAGTCCGTTATAAGTATAGTCAGCGAGCCATTGTCGTTGCGCAGGCAAATGACCAAAGACCAGCGTCTGGACAAGGTCCTGGAAACCCTGGCCCTGGTTGGCCTGGATCCGCCATCGACTTACCTGCACCGTTACCCCCACCAGCTCAGCGGCGGCCAGCGCCAGCGGGTGGCCATAGCCAGGGCCATGGTGCTCGATCCGCAAGTACTGATAGCCGACGAACCCACTTCCATGCTGGATGCCTCCATCGCCGTCCAGATCTACCGCCTGATGCTGAAAATTCAGCACCGAAGCAAGGTCACCATGGTATTCATCACCCACAACCTGGCCGCCGCAAATTATCTGTGCGACCATATCGCCGTCATCTACCGCGGCCGGATACTCGAGATCGGACCTTCCGGAAGTGTCATCAATTCGCCCTGCCATCCATACACCCAGGCCCTGCTCGATGCCCTGCCGCGCTTCGGGCACATCTGGAAGGAACGCAGATTCGACACCATGCTGGACGAGCCGCGTTCGGACATTCCGCAAAACGGATGCGTTTTCTACAGCCGCTGCAGCAAGGCCGAGTATTCCACCTGCAGGCGGCAACCGGTGTTGAAAAGTGCCGGCCGGGACCACAAAGCGGCCTGTTTTCTGATCTAACCGCAATTACCGGGAAAGGACAGCCCCGTGCAACACCCAGATGAAGGTCAGCAGCCAAAAAGCCGCAACGGCGTCCGTAAAATTATCGAGGCCGGCATCTTCAAGCGCATCCTGGCCATCGAAATGATCCTGCTGGTATGGACCCTCGGCTGGCGGGCCTACAGTCAGGGGCCGGATGTGGACGAACTGTTCTGGTTTGCGGTCCGGATCATTGTCCTGGTTGCCATCATCATAGCCTTTGTCACCCTCTCATTGCGCAGATTTCTGGTCCGTAAAATCATAGCCCCGCTTGAAGCGATCGCCCGGGCCAACCTGGAGATCGATACCGACGCCCCAGAAGTAAAACCGGTAAGACTGGAGCCGGATACGCCGGCGGAAATCGTCCAGATCGCGGAAACCCGTCAGATGATGCTGGAAAAGATCATGAAGGTTTCCACCGAGCGGCTGCGCCTGGTGAACTTCATCCGGGAGACTTTCGGCCGCTACCTTTCCCAAAAGGTGGTCGATGAAATCCTGGCCTCCCCGGAAGGAAGCAAGATCAGGGGGCGGCGAGCGGTCGTCACGATCCTGATGGCCGATCTGAGGGGGTTCACCCACCTGGCCGAAAGCCAGGACCCTGAGCTGACAGTCGACCTGCTGAACCGTTTTTTCGGTAAGATGGCCCGGATAATCTACGCCCGCGACGGAATGATAGACGAGTTTTTGGGCGACGGCATCCTGGCCATATTCGGAGTGCCGGAAAAACACGCCGACGACCCTGCCAGGGCGGTGGCCTGTGCCCTGGAGATGCAGAACGCCCTGCATGCCTTCAACTCCGGGATCGCAGCCGGGGGTTATCCTGCCCTGGAAATGGGAATCGGTATAAATACCGGCTCGGTGATCGTGGGCAACATCGGCTCTGAGATACGTTCAAAGTACGGTATCGTGGGCACGGCCGTCAACATCGCCTCCCGGATCGAATCCCTGACAACCGCCGGAGAAGTATTCATCAGCCAAAGCACCTATGAAGCACTGGAAGGCAGGCTGCAGGCCGGCGGTCCCCGGACTCAAATGATGAAAGGTCTTGTCAGCCCGCTGGTATTTTACCCGGTAGAAGCCATCGGACCGCCTTACGACGTGAAACTTATCAAAGCCAGGCGCCACCGGAAGGCTGCTTCCCTCAAACTGCCCTTCACCCTTTGGATGCTGTCGGGAAAACAGATCCTGGAACCGGCCTGGACCGGACAAACAACGGCCATAACCCGAAACGAGCTTTTCGTCAGCCTGCCCCGCAAGCTGCCGCCCCTTGCCGATGTCAAGCTCCAGGTGGAGTTCTGCCGGCAGGCCCATTGTTTCGGGCCGATCTACGCCAAGGTGATTGATACCCAAGACAATGCGGAAGGCCACCCCCAGGTGCTGCGGATAACGGCCATCAACCGGGAGGACCGCCGGATTTTGCAAAAATGGATCGCAGAAGCCGGCCCAGACCCGGACTGACATTCAGGTTCCGGTTTTACGGTCAAGAATGATGGCAGGGCGCCGGCTGGCCGGCCCGTTCCAGGTATCCGGGGCTTAGGGCCATGTGGCCGAAATCGCGCTTGGTCCGACGGTGGTAATCGGCTATGGTCAGCGGTGCGGGGCCACCCTTGGAAACCGGTTCATCCTCCGAAGCGTTCATGATGGCTGAATTCTTTTGGTTCCCTGCGCTTGGGAGCCTTGCCCGTCTTGGCCGGCCGCCCCAGGGGAATCATGGTAACCACCTCGTAGCCATCGGGCACATCGAGGACGCCTCTTGCCTTTTCATGGTCGAAAAGGCCCACGATGACGGTTCCCAGGCCCAGATGATGGGCCATCAGGCAGATATTCTGGGTCGCAATGCCAAGATCGTACATGAACCAGTCGCCGAACTTGGTGGTCACCTGCCCCTTGTAGTAACCTGAAACCCCTTTCCTGGCACACAGGACCAACACCACCGGAGCCTGGACCATGGCCTTGACGGCCGGATTCCCCTTGGGCGGCAGGGTCGCCTGCAAGGCTTCCTTCACACCGGGATCTTTGACGATTACAACTTCCCAGCACTGGGTGTTGGCCCAGGAAGGCGCCCATCGAACCGCTTCCAGAATCTTCTCCAGATCATTTTCCGAGACCGGCTCGTCCAGGTATTTGCGCACACTTCTGCGGCTGCGAATGATTTCCATCAAATCGGTCATGTCACATCCTCCAAGGTTTGCGGTTTCAGCGTCTGGAAACGATCCCGGCCAAAGCCTGATCGATATCAGGGTAACGGAATTGGAAACCGTTTTCCAGCAATTTCCGGGGATGCGCCCTTTGGCCGGCAAGCAGGGTGCGGCCGAGATCTCCCATGAGCGCCTTGACGGCGAAGGCCGGCGCCGGCAAAACGGCCGGACGGCCAAGTGCCCGGCCCAAAGCCCTGGCAAAGTTCCGCTGGGCAACCGGGTTGGGGCTGCAGAAATTCAGCGGGCCTTCAACCTCCCGCCGGTCCATGATGAAGTCGATGGCCCGCGCCAGGTCTTCGATATGCATCCAGGACATCCACTGCCTTCCGCTTCCCAGCGGCCCGCCCACAAAAAGCCTGAAAAGCGGAATCATGCCGGCAAGCGCTCCTCCACCGGCACCCAGGATCACTCCAAAACGCATGGTAACCACCCGCACGCCGAAATCCGCGGCCGCAAGGGCCTCCTTTTCCCAGTCGGCAGCCACCCGGGCCAGAAAATCATCTCCGGCCGGCCGGCTCTCGTCAACGACTTCGTCACCCGTGTCACCGTAATATCCCACGGCCGAGGCATTCAGCAAAAGCCGGGGCCGGGCATTTTCCGCAGCCAGCGCCTCGACCAGGTTGGCGGTGGTAAGAATCCTTGAGGAATAGATCTTTTGCTTGTAGCGGTCCGTCCAGTAATGAAATATGGTCCGGCCGGCAAGGTTGACGACCACCTGAGCGGAGGCGGCTTCCGCCTGCCATGGCCCGGCCCTGGTGGTATCGGCACTTATGTAACTCAAACCGGCACGTTGCCCGCCCGGATAGTAAGGCCGCCTTCCTGCGGCAGCCACCTCGAAGCCGCGCCGCAGGAAACGATCCACCAGGTAGCTTCCGACAAATCCGGTCCCTCCGGCAATAAACACCTTCATGGCTTCTACCTCCCCCGGCTCTTGCCGCTGCCGTGAATCACGCCGGACAACTGGTGTCTGACAGGAGAACAGACTCTTGGACATAAGGTAAGGCCGGAGAGCGGATTGTAAAACCGAAGTTGAGCATTTCAAATTTTGGTTATCGGCAACCAATGCATCCTGGAATGGTTTGGGAAGGAGGCCGGGATCGAGGCGTCGCAAGCGTTGGGGGGCGAGGCGTACTTGACAGTGGGCCGCAGCCCTCACGACGCGCAGCGCAACGAAGATATCGGGCTCCTTCCCAAACCATTCACATCATATATTGTAGTTGCCCGACTCGATATAGGGCACGTCTTCCACGTCCAGGGCGTGGATGATGGATTTGTTGAGACGCAACTTGAGCTCTTTGACAACGGCGCGCTTTTTATCGACGCCCCTGGCAAACTCCATGGCCGTGTCCAGCAGGCTGTCCGGGGGGCAGGCCTGCAGGACGATATTGTTTTCGGCGCATTGCCGGCCGGTGAGCCTCACACCGGTGTATTGCATCAGGCGCAGCAAATGGGGAGGGATTACACTGGACAAAAGAGCGTTCATGCCGGGCAAAAAGGGAATACCCAGGTCGACCTCGGGCAGGCAGAAATAGCCCCGGTCACTGCGCATGAACCGGAAGTCAAAAGCGCAGCAGAAGATGGCCCCTCCTGCAAAGGCATGGCCGTTGATGGCGGCCACCGTAACCAGAGGATACGTTATCAGGCGCTTGAACACCTGGTTGAGCCGGTAAAAAAAGGCTTTGGCCGACTGCAGGTCGTTTCGTTGCAGCACCGGCACCAGCCAGTCCAGGTCGAGGCCGTTGGAAAATATCTTTTCGTGGCCGCTGTAAACCAGAAGGGTTGTGGCCCCGGTGTCATTTTCAATCTGATCGAGGGTTTTCAGGAACTGCTGCAGAAATTCGGGATTGAAACGGTTTTCACCGCTGTCGAGCCTCGCCATGGCGAGATTGCCATCGATTTTCAAATCGACCGCCGCCGTCATAGACAAAACCTCCTGTACCGGCCATGATCATGCCGGCATAAAGCCCGGAACAAAAAACCAAAGGCGGCCGCAAAAAAACAACGACCGCCTCTTTTTCTTCAGATAGAAAAAACCGGATCAGCAACCGCAGGAGCTGCCAGATGTGCCGCAGCTGCTGCAACCGCCGGCTCCAAAATCCATCCCGCAATCCAGTTTGAATCCGTACAGATGGAAATCGACCTTGATCGGCTTGGCTTTTTCCAAAAACGCCTTGTCCACGATGAAAGTAAACCCGTCAATCTCAAAAACCTCGTCCGTATCCACAGGCTCGTCCAGAGCCATGGCCAGTCCGGGGCCGCCTCAACCTCCCTCGTTGAGAAAAATCCTGATGGGCTTGACTTCTTTTCCTTTGAAATACTCGGCAATCTGTTCCGTTGCCGCCGGTGTTACTTCAAGCATTGCGTGCCTCCTTGATAAAAATAGTGCGGCCGGCTTCAGCCAGCGCGCCGCCAACCCGTCCTGGGACTGTGCAAACCTAACCAGCACCAACCGATTTGTCAATCCAAACCGCTCCGCTCCGGACCATTATTTGCCAGCCACAAAAAATCCCCCTCGACCATCGCCCCCGAAGAGGGCGGCGGTTTACTTACCAATCGGTTCTGCGTGCCAAATCTTTAGCCGTCATTGCCGGCTCGCAGTCAATCCGGCTCTTGAAGGTGACGAGCCGCCCCGCCGTTGTAAGTTACGCAGAATGTCCGGAGCTCCGGACCGCAATAAGGCTAGATCCTGGCCGCCACGTCTTTCCAGCAGGCCTGGTAGGCTTCCAGTTCCCTGTCTCCGAAAAGAACGAAGAAGATTTTTGAAATCCCTTCGTCCTGTTTCAAAAAATCCAGGCAGGTATCGATGGCGATCCGGCAGGCTTCTTCCACGGGGTAGCCGTACACACCGCAGCTTATGGCCGGAAAAGCGATACTCTCGACCCCGTGCCGGGCGGCAAGCTCCAGGCTGTGACGATAGCATGAACGCAAGGCCGCCGCATCCCGGGGCCGGCCGCGATACACCGGTCCCACCGTATGAATCACATACTTTGCAGGCAGATTATAGCCTTTGGTGATACGCGCCTCACCGGTGGGGCAACCTCCCAGGCCGCGGCATTCCTCCAGCAGCCCGGGGCCGGCGGCCCGGTGAATGGCACCGTCCACCCCGCCTCCGCCCAGCAAAGTGGTGTTGGCCGCGTTGACGATCGCATCCACCTGCATGCCGGTTATGTCGCCTTTGACAATCGATATCCTATCTCTGAGCGGCAGGGCCATGATTGTTCTCCTTCAGACCGGAACCTGCTGTTTAACCGAAATCCGTAATGGGTGAAAGTTATCGTCTTTGGCCAACCGCCTGCTTTTGGCCGCGGTTGGCTAAAGCTCGTACAGGGTTTCATCGTGCACCGGCGGCCGTGTCCGGCACGGCCCTTTGCCCCTCGGGCGGCCTGCGGGCATGAAAGGCTCTTCATTTTCCAGCACGTCGGCCAGTTCGGCCTCGATCCGGTCCGGGTCCTCGCCCTGTTCCATCCGCCTGAGGGCTTCCTGCATGCCTTGTCCCAGTTCCATACCGGTCATATCGGTAAACCTGCGCATCAGGCGGGCGGCCTGGCGGGGATCGTCTTCGTCCAGCTTGCCGGCTTCACCCGCCAGCAGGCCCATGGCTTTTTCCATGGCCTGCTCATCCACGGGAAAATCATCCGCCCCATCGTCTTTCCCGGCCCGGCCGGTTACGGCAAAGGCGGACATCCGGCGGTCCAGCCGGGGCTTTTTGCAGCGGGGACAGGCCGGCACCTTGGCCGTGTTCACAGTCCTGGAAAAGAAACTGAAAATCGTATTGCAACGGTCACAGTAAAACTCATAGATCGGCATGGATGCTCCCTCCCGGTCCTGCTGATACAAATATCACATGGAATTTGAATAAATAACCCCGGCTTGGTTGTCAAGCGCCCGCACCATGGCGTCCGGACCGGTAAAGACACGATGGATCCTGCTCTTTTCCATCCGGCGACGTTGACTTGCTCCCGGCGTTCTGGTAAGCGAGCCCAAACAAATAGACCGTAATGAAAGGGAGACCTGAAACCATGCAGAAAACTCTGGCCATAATCA
>JAMOUQ010000002.1 GCA_027068085.1 Desulfobacteraceae bacterium
GTTCGGACAATCTATGCTTTGGCCCCGGACTTGCGGGCAAAGGGGTTAGATGCGTTACATTCAGGAAAGCCGTCCGGACCGGCTCATAGGTTCGGGGCGCGGGATGCGGTCCTGAAATCTGTCTTTTCCATCGGCATTTCAATCTTTTTGAAAAACCGGCAAAGGACGGGCGCGACCGCGGAGCAAAAAAGCCGCCGGTTTTCCGGCGGCTCAGCGGACCTGACGGGGATATCCCGGACAGCTTATTCTGTAACGTACTTAAAGGACAGCTTTACACGGGCGCGGTAAGCAACGACTTTACCGTCTTCCAGTTTCATGTCCAGTTGGCCTATTTCGGCGATCCGCAGGTCCCGCAGGCTTTTGGCCGCGGTTTCGACCGCCTGCTTGGCGGCGTCCTCCCAGGAAGTTGAACTCGTACCGACCAGTTCGATTACCTTGTAAACGCTTTCCGTCATGATGGGGCCTCCTTTTTTTGGCAGGGTTAAAAATGGTGGGAAGAAAATCAGCTGATAGTGAGTTCCATAAACACCGTAATGCGTCGCAATGCAGGCGAGATGACAACACAATAGCCGGGGCGCGGCCGGATGTCAACATGGACGGCCGGCGGGGTCGATTCAGCTATCAGCTTTCGGCCCTGACCGGATTTAAGGAATTTTTGGTAAAAGCTTCGAGAGAAAGTTTTCCAAGTGGACCAGTTTGTTTGACTTTTGGTCGGGGCGAGAGGATTTGAACCTCCGACCCCTTGAACCCCATTCAAGTGCGCTACCAGACTGCGCTACGCCCCGACGCAAAAATAGTCACCTACCATCGTCGGCCGGTTGTGTCAAGCCAGTTTATAGGTTACATTGGGCAGATGGATAACCCGAAGACAACAATGTTTGCACCGCTTGCCAAAGGGGACACCATCGCAGTGATGGCTCCGGCCAGCCATTTCGACCGGCAGAGGTTCGATACCGGCCTGGGAGTTTTTGAACGGATGGGTTTCAGGGTTCATGTGCCGCCGGCGGTTTTTGCAAAAGAAGGCATCTTTGCCGGATCTGACGGGCAGAGGGCGGATATTTTCAACCGGCTGGCGGCCGACGGGACGGTAAAAGCCCTGGCGGCCGCACGGGGCGGTTACGGCGCCCAGCGCATTTTGGATCGTCTGGACTATCAGGCTCTGGCCGTGGCCCGCAAGCCGATCATCGGGTTTTCCGATATTACGGCCCTGCTTTGGGCGGCCTGGTCAAAGGCAGGGGTAAGCAGTATTCATGGCCCAACGGTGACCACCCTGGCCGAGGCAGGAGAAAACCAGAGACAAGCCATGCAATGCCTGCTTTGCGGCAAGTGGGAGTTTGTCCTCGAAAGGTCGGAAGATCGCCCCTGGATAGCGGGCAAGGCCAGAGGGCCTGTCGTGGGGGGAAATCTGACCACCCTGTGTCACCTGATAGGGACAAGGTTTGCTCCCCGCTTTTCAGGGTGTATAGTCCTGCTGGAAGACTGCGGTGAAAAAGCCTACCGGATAGACCGGATGGTCTTCCAGATGCTTCGGGCCGGGTGCTTTGAGGGCCTGTCCGGACTGGCCCTGGGGCGCTTCAGTGATTGCGACGATCCCGGGGCCGTGGATGATATCTTCATGTCCCTGGCCCGGGAGCTGGAGGTGCCTCTTCTGGCCGGGCTTCCGGTGGGGCACCGGGGGCCGAACGCGCCGTTTGTCTACGGCGCTCCGGCCGAACTGGACCCGGCCGGGGGAAGACTGTACTTTTATGCAGATTGCACTGATCGACCGTGACCCATGACCGTAGCCAAATACCAGCCATGTCATGACCTCGATCCCGGAGGCATACTTTCCGGGGCCATGGAAAAGGCCATCCGGGATGGTGTTTTCCCCGGAGCGGTGTTGCTGGTGGGAAGGGCAGGCCGGGTAGTCTTTCATGAGGCTTTCGGCACCACCGGTGCTGCAACTTCCGCCAAGGTCGATTGCGGGACTGTTTACGACCTTGCCTCTTTGACCAAGCCACTTGCAACCTCACTGGCGGTCATGGCCTTGCTCAAAGAGGGCCTGATGGATCTGGATCAGCAGGTGGGCGACCTGCTTCCCCGGCTTGCCGCAACCTCGAAAGGGGCCATCACCGTGCGCCAGCTGCTTGCCCATCGCAGCGGCCTGCCGGCCTGGCGGCCGTATTTCCAGACCCTCCGCCTGCTGCCACCCGGACAACGCCGGAATGGTTTGAGGAGGTTGTTGGCCGAAGAAGACCTTGAAGCTTTGCCGGGAGCAAAGACCTGCTACAGTGATCTGGGCTTCATGCTGCTTGCCTGGATTGTGGAGGAGGTTTCGGGCCAGCGGCTGGATATTCTGGTTCGGAACTCCTTTTACAAACCCCTGGGACTGGAGAGGGAACTTTTTTTTGTCGATCTTTTGCGTCCCCGGCCCGAGCGCAGGTTTGCCGCCACGGAAAACTGCCCGTGGCGGGGAAGGGTCCTGCTGGGGGAGGTTCACGACGACAACGCCCATGTGGCCGGCGGAATCGAGGGCCATGCCGGGCTTTTCGGAACCGCCTGGGGCGTATGGAAATTGATGGAAGCCATGGCCCGCTGTTACGGGCGCAGGCAGCCGGTGGGCCCTTTCGATCCCGGGCTGGTGGCTGAATTTTTTGCCCCGCAGCAGGGCGGGCGCAGCCTGGGGTTTGACCGGGTAACTGCCGGGGCCTCGTCTGCCGGACGTTTTTTCTCCTCCGGGACGGTCGGGCATCTCGGATTCACCGGAACGTCTTTCTGGGTCGATCCGGACCGCGAAGTGGCTGTGATTTTGCTGACCAACAGGGTCAATCCAAGCCGGGAAAACGAAAGAATTGCTGATTTCAGGCCTGTGCTGCACGACGAAATAATGAAACTGGTGGCTGGAAGCGCAAGGAAAATAAACTGATCCGCAGGGGGCTTTTTTATAATTTCATCTTGAAATTACACTAAATATTTGGTAGCGGTCAGTATGTCGACAGCCGGATTCCTGCCGATTGTTGCACGCCGGCGCAGGGTGTCTGCACCAATACCGATTCGTTGAACGCACTAAATTCTATGGATTGAAGAGGCGGTATGAATTTCGTAGATTCCATTTTGGGCTTTTTCTCGAGTGATCTGGCCATAGACCTGGGAACTGCCAATACCCTGGTCTATGTCAAGGGCAAGGGGATCGTGTTGAGCGAACCCTCGGTGGTGGCGGTGAGAACCGATAACCGTTCGAAGAACAGGGTACTGGCCGTTGGCCTGGAAGCCAAAAACATGCTGGGCCGGACACCCGGAAACATAGTGGCCATCCGGCCCATGCGCGACGGCGTAATTGCTGACTTTGAAGTCACCGAAGCCATGCTGCGCCATTTCATCCAGAAGGTCCATAACCGGCGCTCTTTTGTGCGGCCGCGGATAATCATTGCCGTACCTTCCGGTATAACCCAGGTGGAAAAGAGGGCGGTGCGCGAGTCGGCCGAGTCGGCCGGTGCCAGGGAAGTATTTCTGATCGAAGAGCCCATGGCCGCCGCCATCGGCGCCAACCTGCCGATTACCGAGCCCACGTGCAATATGGTGGTGGATATCGGCGGCGGAACGACCGAGGTGGCCGTCATCTCCCTGGCCGGCATTGTCTACAGCCGTTCGTTGCGGGTGGCCGGAGACAAGATGGACGAGGCCATCATTCAGTACATAAAGCGCAAGTACAATCTGCTGATCGGAGAAAGGACCGCCGAAATCATCAAGACCACCATCGGCAACGCATATCCCGATCCCGACAAGGTGGAGACCATTGAGGTCAAGGGGCGTGATCTGGTTTCCGGGATACCCAAGATCCTGGCCATAGATTCCGAAGAGATCAGGGTGGCGATCCAGGAACAGATCGACGCCATCGTGGAAACAGTCAAAATCGCCCTGGAGCAGACTCCGCCGGAACTGGCGGCCGATATCGTCGACCGGGGCATAGTCCTTACCGGCGGGGGTGCTTTGCTGAAGAATCTCGACAAGTTGCTCAGGCAAGAGAGCGGTCTGCCCATCACCGTGACAGACGACCCGCTTTCGACCGTAGCCCTGGGATCGGGCAAGGCCCTAGATAGTTTGGAAATCCTCAAACAAGTCGTCATCTATTGATTCATGTTCTCCCGAAAGTCGGCGATGATAGTGGGGCTCATTATTCTGGTTGCGGCCAATATCATCGCCCTTTCCATCATCAGCAAAAAGCCATATCCTTCATACGGCATGGGCCAGATAGCCATTACCTGTGTGGCGCCCTTCCAGCGCCTGATAGTGCGTTCCACCAGGACGATGAAAGATATCTGGCGGCATTATTTTTCCCTGGTTTCAGTGGCCCGGGAAAATGATGAACTCAGAAGAAAACTTCAGCGGGCCCGGCAGGAAAGCAACCGCTGCCGTGAAATCCGGCTGGCGAACCGGAGATTGAGGAAGCTGCTGGCCCTTTCGCAGGTGGTGGACGACAGATCGCTGGCGGCCGAGGTGGTCGGCAAGGACCCCACTCCGTGGTTCAAGACGATCCTGGTGGACAAGGGCCGCCGCCACGGTGTAATCAAAGGGATGCCGGTAGTATCCCCCGACGGGGTGGTGGGAGTTATCATCGAAGTGGCTCCCGGTTTTTCGAAAGTCATGCTCCTTACCGATCCCAACAGCGCCGTGGATGCTCTGGTGCAGGGTTCAAGAGCCCGTGGCATAATAAAGGGCGGCCCCGAAGGCATGTGTCTGTTCAAGTATGTCCTGCGCAAGCACGATATAAGGGAAGGGGAGATCGTGGTTACCTCCGGTATGGACGGTGTTTTCCCCAAGGGATTGCGTGTCGGCAAAGTGGCTTCCGTGGTCAAGGAACCGGCCGGCATCTTCCAGCATGTAACGGTGGCGCCGGCGGTCGATTTCGAAAGACTGGAAGAAGTGCTCATCCTGCCTATCGCCAGGCGGCAGGGAGACAGCCTGAAATGACATATTTGTTTTACAGTGTCGTATGCCTCCTCATGGTGCTGGTGAAGACCACCCTGGTGCCGGGCCAGGTTATTTTCGAGACTTTCTATGATTTGTTGATTCCCTTTATCGTCTATCTCGGCCTCAACCGTCCCGGGCGTGAAGGTATTCCCCTGGCCCTTTTCTTCGGTTTTATCATGGACAGTCTTTCCGGCGGCACACCCGGGCTGTATGTCAGCATTTACTTCTGGATCATCGTGGCCATGCGGGCGCTGTCCCGGTACCTGCATGCCGGCAACTGGATTTTTACTTCTTTGGCGATAGGCCTGGCGGTGGCTTTTGAGCTGCTGGCGCTCCTGTTTTACCTGGCGGCAGCCAATCCCGATGTGGGCATCCCCTCCGATGCCCTCCGGATAGTCTTAATTCAGATCGGATGGGCCATGCTGACAGGTCCCTTGTTGATGTACTTCATAAGTGCCGTGCAAAGGCGTATCGACGCCCTGCGGCGTGAGGCCGCGGGGGCAAACTGAAGTCCGGAGCGCTGCCCTGCAGGCGGAGTTGAACTGACATGGATCCCCATCGATCCCATCTGGCTTCCGGTAAATCCGGCCGCGGGAATTTTCTCAACACTCCCGACAGCGAGTGGTTCAGTCAGCGTCTTTACGGCACGATGCTGGTGATGGCGGTGGCCTTTACCGTGCTTGTCGTCCGCCTGCTGCACCTGCAATTGATAGAGGGGCAGGAATATCGCCGTCTTTCCGAGATCAACAGTATCCGCCTTCAAAGCATCGATGCCCCGCGGGGATTGATGATGGACCGCAACGGCAGGTTGCTGGTGGACAACCGGCCGGCCTTCGACCTCAAGATAGTGCTCAAGGATGCCCGGCCGGTGAAAGATACCATTGCCAAACTTGCCCGGTACACGGGCCTGGACAGGCAGGAATTGCTGGACAAGGTTGCTTTGGCCCGCGGAAGGTCGGGTATCAAGCCGATTTTGCTCAAAAGCGATATCGGAAGGGATGCCATGGCCGCCGTCGAAGTTCACAACTGGGATCTTCCCGGAATAGTCGTTCAGGTCAGCCCCAAACGGCATTACCTCAAAAAAGGATTTGCCGCCCATGTGCTGGGATACATGGGCGAGATCAATGCCTCTGAATTGAGAAAGGAACGTTTCAGGGATTTGCGGCCCGGCGACTACGTCGGCAAATTCGGCCTCGAAAAAACTTATGAAACCATCCTCAGGGGCAAGCGCGGCGGACGGCAGGTTGAAGTGAATGCCTCGGGGCAGGTGGTCCGGGTTCTGAAGACGGTTCCGGCCCGGCCCGGCCACAACCTTGTTCTCACCATCGACTATGATCTGCAGGCCCTGGCCGAATCGTTGATGGAAGGCAAGGCCGGGGCGGTGGTGGCCCTTGACCCGCGTAACGGCCAGGTTCTGGCCATGGCCAGCAGTCCTGCCTTCGACCAGAATATTTTCATTAGCGGAATGAGCCGCCGGCAGTGGAAGGAACTGGTGGCCAACCCTGACCATCCCCTCGAGAACAAAGCCATCCAGGCCGAGTATCCGCCGGCTTCGACTTTCAAGATAGTGACTGCCATCGCCGGCCTCGAAGAAGGTGTCATCGACGAGACTTCGACTGTCAATTGCCCGGGCCATTACCGCTACGGCAACCGCACCTATCGCTGCTGGCGGCATGCCGGTCACGGTGAAATGGACGTGATTCAGGCCCTGGCCCAGTCGTGCGACGTCTTTTTCTACCAACTCGGGCAGCAGCTCGGGGTCGACCGGATTGCAGAATATGCACGGCGCCTGGGGCTGGGAAAGGTCAGCGGAATAGAGCTGGACCACGAATCCAGGGGGCTGATACCCACGGAGGCGTGGAAACTGAGGCGTTTCGGGCAACCCTGGCAGAAAGGCGAGACCCTTTCGGTTGCCATCGGCCAGGGCTTCGACCTGGTTACTCCCCTGCAGATGGCGGTTCTGATTGCAGCCGTTGGCAACGGGGGCCGTATTTACCGTCCGGTGCTGGTTGATATGATCAAGTCCGCCGAAGGCACGGTTGTCGAACGCAGCCGGGGACAGATCGTTGCGAACCTGGATGTTTCCAGAAAAAACCTTGAGTTGGTGCGGAAAGGACTGTGGGCCGTGGTAAATCATCCCAGGGGAACTGCCCATGCCTCGAGGCTGGACTGGGTGGAGTTCGCGGGCAAGACGGGCACTGCCCAGGTCGTGGGCAGAGCCGATAACGGCAGAGCCGGCCGCGAGCTTGCAGATCAGTACAAGCCTCACGCCTGGTTTGTCGCTTACGCGCCGGCGGACGATCCGGTCATGGCCGTGGCGGTCATGGTGGAACACGGCGAACACGGATCTTCGGCCGCAGCTCCGATTGCCAGGCAGCTGATCGCCGCCCGCCTGGCGCGGGAAATGCCATTGCCGCCAAAAGCTTACCGGGAGGCCGGAAATGATTGATCGGCGTCTTATTCAGTACTTCGACTGGGGGCTGCTGGGCCTGACCGTGCTGGCCGGTGCCCTTGGGCTGGTGGCTCTTTACAGCGCGGTCAACGCGGGCAGTCCGGCGACCCAGAAAATACTGTTTACCAAACAGTTGATATGGTACGGTGCCGGAGCCGTTGCCATGGTGCTGTCTTTTTTGGTGGATTACAAATTCTTTGAGCGCTGGGGTCACCTCATCTATACCGGCACCATTTTATTGCTGGTGGCCGTGCTGATCAGCGGCAAGTATGTTGCCGGCTCCCGGCGCTGGCTGGCCCTGGGGCCGTTTTCGCTACAGCCGTCGGAACTGGCAAAGATAGCGGTCATCATTATTTTGGCCCGCTATTACGCCCGGACGGCGACCACCGACGGGCTTGGTTTCAAGGAGTTGTTGCAGCCGGTCGCCCTGACGGCGGTTCCCTTTGCCCTGATAGTGAAGCAGCCCGACCTGGGCACAGCCATGGTTATCGCCCTGATAGCAGCCTCGATGACCGTTTTCGTCAAGATAGAGAGACGCTGTTTCTTTTCGCTGCTGGCCACCGGCGCCATGGCGGTGCCCCTGGTATGGTTTTTGTTGAAAGATTACCAGAAACAGAGGATTTTGACCTTCCTGGATCCGGACCGGGATCCCCTCGGAGCGGGATACCATATTATTCAGTCCAAGATAGCCATCGGTTCGGGGATGATTACCGGCAAGGGATTTCTCAGGGGGACCCAGAATACCCTGGAATTTTTACCGGAGCAGCACACGGACTTCATTTTTTCGGTCCTGGCCGAAGAATGGGGGCTGCTGGGGGCCGTGCTGCTGCTGGGGGTCTTTTTCATGCTGCTGGCCTGGGGATTGAGCATTGCCCACCGCAGCCGGGACCCGTTCGGTACCATTCTGGCCGTTGGCGTCACGGTGATGATCGCCTGGCAGGTGTTTATAAATATAGGAATGGTGATGGGACTGCTGCCGGTGGTGGGGGTCACCCTGCCGTTTGTCAGCTACGGCGGCTCTTCCATCATAACGGTCATGATCGGTATCGGTCTGTTGCTCAATGTCAGTATGCGCAGATTCATGTACGAATAGATGTGCCAATGCGAACAACCGAAGACCCAATTCAGGAGGAGCCATGAAAAAAAAGGAAAAGCAGAAGAGTTCCCCCGAGACCATTTCAACACTGCTCGGGCGGGATACGGTTATCGACGGAGTCTTGGAGTTCAAAGAGACCATCCGGGTGGACGGTCGGATAAAGGGCAAGGTTGTCAGCAGCGATGGCACGCTGATCGTGGGCGAAAAGGCGGGCATCGAAGCCGACATAAAGGTGAAGGCTGCCATTATAAGGGGGAAGGTGGAAGGCAGGATAGAAGCCAGCCAGTTGATCGAGATCTATGCCCCGGCGGAAATCACCGGTGATATCTGCGCCCCCACCATTTCGATAGACGCGGGCGTGGTTTTCAACGGTAATTGCAGTATGAGCAACAGCTTGGCGCCTGCGGGGCAGAAGCCGAAGGCGCCGGCGGTTAAGGTGGACCAGGCCAAAAATTCAAAAAACCTTTGACAATTGCTTGATCGGAATGGTATAGACCGCCGGAGTTTGGGCCTTTCTTAAGTTTTTAACATTTACGAGCAGTTACAATACCGGCGACAATCAAAAGTGGCAACGGAGGCACCCGTATGGTCGATATCAATTTGTCGGTGATCATACAGATCATCAATTTCCTGATTCTGATATTTGTAATGAATCTGGTGTGCTACAAGCCTATCCGTGGTATCCTGAGACAACGTCGGGAGACCATCCAAGGCCTGGAAAATGCCATTGAAGAGGCCATCAAGAAAGCCGAGGAGACCAATCGTGCTTTTGCCGAAGGAATCCGAGAGGCGCGGGCCAGGGGAAAAAAGGAAAAGGAAGCCTTGATTCAGGCCGCTGCGGCCGAAGAGAGCAAGATTATTGCCAGGATCAACGAGCAGGCCAGAGCAGAGCTGGAAGAGGTCAAAAAGAAGATCAGTCAGGATGCTGAAAAGGTTAGACAGGCCCTGCAGAAGGAAGTGGATGCCTTTGCAGAAGCCATCTGTCAAAAAATATTGGGGAGGACAGGTTGATGAAAATTCCTGGTATTAACCGGAACCGCAGGCTCCTGAAGTGCTGGGTCGTATTTGCCGTTCTGGCGCTGATGTTGCTGGGCGCCGGGATGGCAGCTGCCAGCGAAGGAGAAGGGCATGACGGGCATGAAGGGCATGCCAGCAAGGGATGGGCGGCGACAGACACATACAAGGTGATGAATTTTGCCGTTCTGGCCATAGGCCTCTTTTTGGTGCTGCGCAAGCCTGCTTCTCAGGGGCTCAATGGGCGCATCGAAGCCATCAAGACCCAGCTCAAGGAGCTGGAGGAAAAAAAGGCCGAGGCTGAAAAGCAGCTTGCCGAATACAAACGGCAGCTGGAGCGCCTCGATCAGGAGGCCGAGCAGATGGTGGCCGAGTATATCCGGCAAGGGGAGGAAGCCAGGGCGCGTATCTTGAAGGAAGCCGAAGCGACTGCTGAAAAACTCAAGGAGCAGGCCAAGAAAAAAATCGAGCACGAATTCAAGCAGGCCCGTATCCGTCTGCAGCAGGAAATAGTGGAAAAGGCGCTGGCCAAGGCCGAAGAGAAGATCCGCAAGGAGATTTCGGCCCAGGATCAGGAAAGGCTGATTGACGAATATCTAGAGAAGGTGGTGGCATAGTGAAAAATTTTGCGATTGCAAGGCGGTATGCCAAGGCGCTTTTGTTGATCGGCAAAGAAGACGGTCAGACCGAGACCTACCGCCGGGAGCTTGATCAGTTTGCACGGATGGTTGCCACGGACAAGGAGCTGTCCGGGATACTGACAAATCCGCTGTATGATGCCGATAGTCGTAAAAAGGTATTGCAGGCACTGGCTGAGAAAATGGAGTTTTCCAAAGTGATGCGGTCTTTTCTGGTTCTGTTGTTTGAAAAAGGCCGCATCGGTTTTATCGGACCCATCAACGAGTTTTTCCACAAGCTGGCGGATGAACTCAAGGGGGTCGCGCGTGCCAGTCTGGTTTCAGCCACTGAGCTTTCGGATGAAACCATCGAAAAAATTCGTGCCGCCCTGTCTAAGAAGACAGGTAAAGATATAATTCTGGAGGTGCAGCAGGATCCAGGACTAATTGGGGGCATCGTCACCCGTATTGGCGATCTTGTCTTGGATGGGAGCATCAAAACTCAGTTGCTCAATATGCAAGAATCTTTAAAAAGGGGTGAGAGTGTCTGATGGAACTAAGAGCTGAAGAAATTAGTCAGATTATCAAGGAACAGATCACGGATTACGATAAGAAAGTCGAACTCAGCGAAACCGGTGTCGTTCTGTCGGTCGGTGACGGCATTTCCCGTGTCTATGGTCTGGAAAAGGTAATGGCCCTCGAACTGGTGGAGTTCCCGGGACAGATCCTCGGCCTGGTGCTCAACCTTGAAGAGGACAACGTCGGTATCGCCATCATGGGCGAGGATATCCATATCAAGGAAGGCGATATCGTCAAACGCACCGGCCGCATTGCCCAGGTGCCGGTGGGCGAAGCCGTGCTTGGCCGGGTCGTCGATTCAATGGGTCAACCCCTGGACGGCAAGGGGCCGATCGACGCCAAGGAACACCGCCGGGTGGAAATGGTGGCTCCCGGTGTCATCGCCAGAAAGAGCGTTCACGAGCCCTGCTACACAGGTCTGAAGGCGGTTGACGCCATGACACCAGTGGGACGCGGACAGCGCGAGCTGATCATCGGCGACCGCCAGATCGGCAAGACGGCGTGCGCCATCGATGCCATCCTGGCCCAGAAAGATACTGATGTTTACTGTATCTACGTCGCCTGCGGCCAGAAAAAGTCTACAGTGGCCCAGGTCCACGCCGTCTTGGAAAAACACGGCGCCATGGAATACACTACCATCGTGGCCGCCTGTGCCAGCGATCCGGCCACCTTGCAGTACATCGCGCCTTATGCCGGATGCGCAATGGGCGAGTATTTCAGGGACAACGGCAAGCATGCCCTGATCATTTATGACGATCTTTCCAAACAGGCGGCTGCCTACCGTCAGGTCTCGCTGCTGCTGCGGCGGCCGCCGGGACGTGAAGCTTATCCCGGCGACATTTTCTACAACCACTCCCGTTTGCTGGAGCGTGCCGCCAAGCTGAGCGACGATCTGGGCGCAGGTTCACTGACGGCCCTTCCGATTATCGAGACTCAGGCCGGTGACGTTTCGGCCTACATTCCGACCAATGTTATTTCGATTACCGACGGCCAGATTTACCTGGAGCCGAGCCTGTTTTTTGCCGGTATCCGCCCGGCCATCAACGTCGGTCTGTCGGTCTCCCGCGTCGGCGGAGCCGCCCAGGTAAAGGCCATGAAACAGGTTGCCGGAACCCTTCGTCTGGATATGGCCCAGTTCCGTGAACTGGAAGCCTTTGCCGCCTTTGGCAGCGATCTGGACGAAGCCACCCAGAAACAGCTTACCCGCGGTCAGCGACTTGTTGAAATTCTGAAGCAGCCTCAGTATCAGCCGCTTCCCATGGAGAAGCAGGTCACCATTCTTTACGCCGGTACACGTGGTTTCCTGGACAAGTATCCGGCTGATGTGGTTGCCAAGTACGAGGCCGGCCTTTATCCGTTCATCGAAGAACGTTACCCGCAGATCTTCGAGCAACTGAAAGAAAAACAGGAAATCGATGACGCCCTTGACAAGCTGATGAGCGAGGCGCTGGAAGCCTACGACGAGGAATTCAAAGATACCATCAAGTAAGTCAAGGTCCGGTAGCCGCTAGGCTAGGTGGATACAAATCACAAACGAATCGATAAGGGCTGAGCTTTATGGCGAAACTAAAAGAAGTCCAATTGAAGATCGCAGCGGTCAAAAAGACCAAGCAGATCACCAAGGCCATGAACATGGTGGCAGCCTCCCGCCTGCGGGGGGCCCAGGCCAACATGGAGGCATTCAGGCCTTACGCTGCCAAGTTCGCCGAGGTTCTTGGTAATCTGGCGGAAAGCGGTGGCGAAGAGGCAAGCCCTTTGCTGGTACCGCGGGAAGAGGTGAAGACAGTGCAAATCGTTCTTTGCACCTCTGATCGCGGACTGTGCGGTGGCTTCAATGCCAACCTGATGGCAAAGGCCGGGGAACTGGCCGCGGCCAAGGAGGCAGACGGCTGTCAGGTTTCATTTACCGCTTTCGGCAAAAAGGGCAGAGACTGGCTGCGTAATGAAGAAAAGGAACTGGTGAAAGAATACCTGGGCATAGTTGGCGCCCAGTTCGATTTCACGGTGGCGGCCCAGGCAGGAAGGGAATTGGTGGCCGGATTCCTGGACGGTGATTATGACGAGGTATTTGTGGTCTATTCTCAGTTTCTGAGTATGGCCAAGCAGATACCGATGGTTAAGCAGCTTTTGCCGATTCCTCCCATAGAAAAGGAGGAATCCCAAGAAGACGAGAATGCGCCCTATCTGGCCGAACACATCTGTGAGCCCTCGGCCGACGCGCTTCTGGATGAACTGCTCCCCAAAAACGTTCAGGTGCAGCTGTTTTCAGCCCTGCTGGAGACATCGACCAGTGAGCATGCAGCCCGCATGCTGGCCATGGACAATGCCACCAAGGCCTGTAACGAGATGATAAACAACCTTACCTTGGCCTATAACAAAGCACGACAGGCGGCCATTACCGCGGAGCTGATGGATATCGTGGGAGGCGCCGAGGCACTGAAAGGGTAAGCAAATACACCGCTTTAGTTTTAAGAGGAGGTCCATAGATGGCAGAGAACATAGGTAAAATCGTGCAGGTTATGGGGCCTGTCGTTGACGTTGAATTCGAGCAGGGAAAGCTGCCGACGATCTACACGGCGCTGACCATTTCCAACCCTGCCATCAACGACGAGGAAGACAACCTGGTCGTTGAAGTCGCCCAGCACCTTGGGGATAACGTGGTCCGTACCATCGCCATGGATGTTACCGACGGTTTGGTACGCGGCATGCCGGTGAAAGATACGGGCAAGCCCATCATGATGCCGGTGGGCGAGGCCAGTCTGGGAAGGGTGCTCAACGTGGTGGGCCGCCCCGTGGACGGGCTGGGACCTGTCAGCCAGGAAAAGATGATGCCCATCCACCGGGAAGCTCCCAAGTTCACCGAACAGGATGTGGAGGTCAACGTCCTGGAAACGGGCGTCAAGGTCATCGATCTGCTGGTGCCCTTCCCCCGCGGCGGCAAGATGGGGATGTTCGGCGGTGCCGGTGTCGGCAAGACCGTCATCATGATGGAAATGGTTCACAACATCGCCATGCAGCACGGTGGTATCTCGGTCTTTGCCGGTGTGGGTGAAAGAACCCGTGAGGGCAACGACCTGTACCACGAAATGAAAGACTCCGGTGTTCTGCCCAAAGCGGCCCTGGTTTACGGTCAGATGACCGAGCCTCCGGGAGCGCGCGCCAGGGTTGCCCTGTCGGCCCTGACCTGTGCCGAGTATTTCCGCGATGAAGAAGGCCAGGACGTGCTGATCTTCATCGACAATATTTTCCGTTTCACCCAGGCCGGTTCCGAGGTTTCGGCCCTGCTGGGACGCATGCCTTCGGCCGTTGGTTACCAGCCGACCCTGGCCGTCGACCTTGGTGAGCTGCAGGAAAGGATCACCTCGACCGACAAGGGATCCATCACCGCCGTGCAATGTGTTTACGTTCCGGCCGACGACTTGACCGACCCGGCCCCGGCAACGACCTTTGCCCACTTGGACGGTACGGTCGTTCTTTCACGTCAGATAGCGGAGCTGGGCATTTATCCTGCTGTCGATCCGCTCGATTCGACTTCCCGTATTCTGGATGCCAACTTCATCGGCGAGGAACATTACCAGACAGCCCGCCAGGTGCAGCAGATACTGCAAAAGTATAAAGAGCTGCAGGATATTATTGCCATTCTGGGTATGGAAGAGCTTTCTGACGAAGACAAGGTTACTGTCGGACGGGCGCGGCGGATCCAGCGCTTCCTGTCTCAGCCCTTCCATGTGGCCGAAGCATTTACCGGTAAATCCGGGGTCTATGTGAAGATCGAGGATACTATCCGCGGCTTCCGCGAGATCTGTGACGGAAAGCACGATGATATCCCGGAGCAGGCCTTCTATATGAAGGGCGGCATAGAGCAGGCGGTCGAAGCGGCCAAGGAAATGCAGACAGCATAACCAGATGAGGATTCAAGATGGCGGAAAATATTCTACTGGAGATTGTGACTCCATCCAAGGCTGTCGTAAAAGACGAGGCCCAGATCGTAATGGCACCCGGAAGCCTGGGTGAGTTCGGCGTCCTTTCCGGTCATACGCCCTTTATGACCAGCCTTAAGGTGGGAGCTGTCAAATACGTCGATGCCTCCGGCAAGGATAAATTTGTTTTCGTGAACGGGGGATTTGCCGAGGCTTTACCGGACCGGGTGACGATTCTGGCTGAATCGGCCGAAAGGAAAGAGGACATCGATGTTGCGCGGGCCAAGGCTGCCTTGGAAAGGGCGCAGAAGCGGCTCGAATCCAAATCGAATCCTGATATCGATTTCGAAAGAGCCAGGGCGGCCCTTGAAAGGGCCATCCACCGTATCAGGTTGGCCGAGCTACATTGAATTGATTACAAATCGACAGCCTGTAGAAGCTTCCAAAAAGGGGCGGCCGTGTGGCGGCCCCTTTTTTGCGTGGTTTGCCGGTGCCAAATTCGGAAATCGTCAGGATTGATTTGACGCTCGAGGCCAAAAGTTCTAATCTTAAAGCCGGTTCCGGGACATTTCACGGGATCGGCAGAGACACGGTTTGTAGATACCATCAAAGTTGTTGACTTGGATTTCGTTGGACGTTTATATTAACGCAATAAGATGAGGTGAACTGTTGGACAAGGAAACGGTTTTACGGCAGTTTGACGATCTTGAGGCCAAAATTGAAAGACTGATCGAGACCTGCAGGCGGCTTGAAGCTGAAAAGGCTGAACTTGTGAATAAAAACGAGGAGTTGGAACGACAGCTCCTTGAAAAGGCCGAGCTGCAGCAGCGGCACGAAGAGTTGAAGGGCTTGATCAGATCAAAAATCGACGGCCTGATGGACAGGCTATCCGATTTTTCGGAAAAAGAATAAATTTGGTTTACCTCTTAACACAAGACAAATGGGGCAGTAGAACTGTGTGGAAAATTTCGTCACCATAGAGATTTTGGGACAACCGTTTACGTTCAAAACGGAATCGGAGCTATCCGAAGCGCGGGCGGTGGCCGACTATCTAAAAAGCCAGGTAAACAGGATAGAAGATCAGATAATCAAACATTCGCCAGGCATAAACAAGCGAACGGTCTTGCTGCTGACCGCCCTGAATATAACGGGTGAGTATTTTGCCCTAAAAAAAAAGCACGAGGATTTGGTGAAAGTGGTTTCGGAACGCTCCCGGCGATTGATAAACGAGGTCGAATCCCAGCTGGCGTTTCATGAGGAGCGAAAGTGATGCAAAGAGCCCCGTTTGAAAAGTGTTTAAGGTTGGCAAGAACCAGGTTTGTTCATTCCAGGGACATTGGCCTTGAGTAAACGGATTACACCCCTGCCGTGCTCGTGATTGGAAGAAGTGCTTTGACCCAACACTAACAAAAACGGGAGCCTTCCCTGGTTTTGGTGTGCAAGCTCTGCCAGTACAGAGAAGCCTGAAGAAGCTACAAGGCGCCCACCTGGATCCTTGGATCAAAGACCTGCCGACACGGCACATGGCGGGGGTACTCCCCTGTCTCAGCCGGCTTTCAGCTTGAAAGCCGCGGCATTATGCCCGAGTTTCCGTAGACCGTTCCCCTTAATCCGCAATTTTCCCCTCATCATTGCCAGGCCTTACGCTTGGCATTCAAGATTACGCTTGATCCCGCTTCTCAAGCAAATTTATTTCGCTTTGAGATGAAGCCCGGAAAGTTACCCGGCAGTCTTTAACGGGATGTTGCCGAGCTGATAATTTTACAATCGGATCTATGGCTTTGGGAAAAGTTCAATATCATAACACTGCAGATTCTGAACCTTGCTCTGCAAACGGTGTCAGAATCGGTTTTCCTGGGCCGGGAGAAACCTTTCGGTATTGGATTCTTCGCAGAGCCATGGATAATTTCTGCCGCAAAGGTGCTGCCTTTGCCGATTCGGGCAACGTGTCGAGCCCCTTCAGGTTCCGGCAAATGCCGGTGACCCGCCTGCTGGCCAGGCGGCAAGCTAACTACGATTGATCTAAACGGAGAGACAGGATGAATAACTACACGCTCATAGGGACAATCCTGGGAATAGTCGTCGGGTTTGGTGTGGCTTTCTGGATCCGCACACTTCTTGACAAACAGCGGCTCAAATCCGCAGAGGATGAAGCCGAAAGGATAATCCAGGATGCCAGACAACGCGCCGATACCCTGATC
>JAMOUQ010000003.1 GCA_027068085.1 Desulfobacteraceae bacterium
CCAGCACCAGGGGCGCCACCGTTGTTACGTGCTCCACGGTTACCACGGTCGAGCCTTCCAGGGCCGCCAGGGCGCGGGCCGCCTGTTCCATCACCAGGTCGGCCCGATGGCCGGCCACGTTGTTTTCGGCTGCCAGCTGGGCCACAAAGCCCCGCAGGTGGTCTGCCAGGTGGACGGCCGGCAAAAGGCGGCGGGCCTGTTCTATCTGCCGGGCCAGGGCCAGGGTCTGGTCCCGGAAGCGGAGGGCAAAGCCCTGCGGGTCGCGGTCGAAATCTTCCCGCCGCAGCATCAGTTCCACCCGCTGGCCGGCGTCGCTGCAGCCGGAAACGCTGACGCACAGGCCGAAGCGGTCCAGCAGCTGGGGCCGCAGCTCGCCTTCTTCCGGGTTCATGGTGCCCACCAGGATGAAGTCGGCCGGGTGGCAGAAGGATATCCCCTCCCGCTCGACCCGGTTCTGGCCGCCGGCGGCCGCGTCCAGGATGATGTCCACCATGTGGTCGTCCAGCAGGTTGACCTCGTCCACGTAGAGGATGCCCCGGTGGGCCTTGGCCAGCAGCCCCGGGGAAAGTGCCCGCTGGCCTTGGCAGATGGCCAGGGAAAAATCGATCCCGCCGGCCACCCGGTCCTCGGTGGCCCCCACCGGAAGCTCCACCACCCGGACCTTGCGCCGGCAGGTGGCCGGCGGTTTGTCCGGGTCCGCCTCACGGCCCAGGGCGCGGGCCGTCTCCACGAAGGCCTGGTACTCGCTTTGGGGGTCGAGCTGGAAAGGATCGTCGGCGATGACTTCTATCTCCGGCAGGATGTCTGCCAGGGCCCGCACCGCGGTTGACTTGGCGGTGCCTTTCTCGCCCCGGATGAGCACTCCTGCCAGCTCCGGGTTGATCACGTTGAGCACCAGGGCCAGCTTCATCTTTTCCTGGCCCACGATGGCCACGAAGGGATAGACGGGTTTGTTCTTCATGCTTGCAGTCCTTTCACTATACTGACCAGTTCCCTGGCCTTGAGGTCGTCGATCCGGAAATAGGCCGCTTCCAGGGCCGCCGCCAGGCGGCGGGCCAGGCCGAAGGTGACCAGGCCCTTTTCTTCGGTGTCCACCACGATGTACCTGGCCCGCTTTTCCCGGGCCAGGGCCGCGGCCAGCTCCAGGGCCTCGGCCACCGGCTTGCCCCGGCCCAGGGCCGCGTTGGCCTTGCCGTCGGTGATCAGGATAACGATGGGCCGGGCCGTGGGGTCCTTGAGCAGCACGTTGCGCACCTGCTCGTAGGTCTTGGCCAGGCCCGCCGAAAGCGGGGTGCGCCCGCCCACCGGCATCTCGGCCAGCAGCCGGCCGGCCAGCTCCACCGAGCCGGTGGGCGGCAGGTTGACCCGGGCCTGGTCGCGCCGGAAAGAGATCATGGCCACCTTGTCCCGCTTCTGGTAGGCGTCCAGCAGCAGGGACATGATGGCCCCCTTGGAGGCGGCCATCCGGCCCCGGGCCCCCATGGAGCCGCTGGCATCCACGGTGAAAAGGAGAAAATTGCCCATCCGCCGCTCGCGGATCTTTTCGCGGATATCGTCGGCGGTAAGCCTGATGGCCAGGCCGTTGCCGGCAGCGCGCTGTTTCTGGTAAGGGGCCGCGGCCCTGATGGTGGCGTCCAGGGCGATGTCGCCCCGCCGGTTTCCGGGCCGGCTGGCCACGTAGCGGCCCTGCTTGAGCAGGACCCGGCTGCGGGAGCGGCGGCCCGAGCCCCGGCGCAGGACCCGGTCCTTGGCCGTGGTGATGGGCTTGACCTTGAAGGTGGCCCCCACCTGGAAGACCTGCTCGCGGTCAGGGCCTGGGCCATGACCCGGGCCAGCTCCAGGGGCACCATTTCTTCCAGGGGCCGGGAAAGGACCCGCACCCAGCAGGGAGACAAAGTGGCCCGGCTCCACCTCGGTTTGGGGCTAGTCTGGGGCTAGTGTTTTTCTGGCTTTTCGAGTGACAGGCGTGGTATAAGCTTCTGAAATTACATGCAGCGCAAAAATAAAAATGGCGGAAGTGCATGGGAATCGAACCCACCCGGGGCGGTTTTAGCGCCCCACACCGGATTTGAAGTCCGGGAGCCCCACCAGAGAGCTGTCCACTTCCGCATTGGTCCCATCTCTTTTGGATGGGATTTTCAGCTGTTTTTTGCTAACTTGCCCCTGGCAGCAAAAGCTGCCTTTTTCAGGGAAGCTTATTTTAATTGTAACGGTTTATTTGTCAACAGATTATTACGGGAAGGGGGCCTTCGGTGATAAATCCTGATCGCCTGGCAGGGCAGTTTACCGAACTTGTGACCATAGACAGTGTTTCACGGCAGGAGGGGCGTCTGTGCCGACACCTGCGGAGTTTGTTGGATCCTTTTGCGTCGCAACAGGATGTCGATTCGGCCGGGGATGCAACCGGTGGGGATTGCGGTAATTTGATCGTAAGGATTCCCGGCGACGACTCCCTGCCTCCAATTTTGCTTTCAGCCCACATGGATACGGTGGAACCGGGCCGGTCGATAAAACCGCGTTTCAAAGACGGTGTGTTCTCAAGTGCCGGAGACACCATCCTGGGGGCCGACGACAAAAGTGCCATCGCCATCCTGCTTGAAGTCCTGCATGTGCTGGACGAACAAAATATACCCCATGCCCCAATGGAGCTTGTCTTTACCGTCTGCGAGGAGGTCGGACTGCTGGGCGCAAAACACCTGGATTACGGCAAGCTCGGGGCAGGGATGGGCTACGCTCTGGACACCCATAATCCTGATTGTATTGTTACCCGGGCTCCGGCGGCGGACAAGCTCAGTTTTACGGTCCTGGGAAGGGAGGCTCACGCCGGCAGTTCTCCTGAAAAGGGGATAAACGCCATTTCCATTGCCAGCAAGGCGGTGGCCAGGCTTCCGGTGGGCCGCCTGGACGATCTTACCACATGCAATCTCGGGCTGATCCACGGCGGGGTGGCCACCAACGTGGTTCCAAACCGGGTGCTTATCGAAGGCGAGGTGCGCAGTCATGATCCGGAACGCCTGGAGGAGGTGACCCGGCAGCTGGCTGATACTTTCAGAGAGACCGTAGATACTTACCGCGGGCGACAGAAGGACGACCTTCCCAGGGCAGAAATAAAAATAGAACGCGATTTCGACAACCTGCATATATCCGATGACCATCTTCTGGTCAACAGGGCCAGGGAGGCGGCCCGTAATCTAGGGCGGGACCTGGAAGTGGCCCGGTCCGGCGGGGGATCGGATGCAAATATTTTTGCGGCCCATGGAATCCAGGTGGCCGTCCTGGGAACGGGCATGGAAAATGTGCACAGCGTAAGAGAGACCATCCGCCTGGCCGACATGGTGAAAGCGGCCGAATTGGTTCTGGAGATAGTGAGAAATTGGGGGAAATAGCCCCCGCCCGGGTTGTTGTTGGGCGGCGGCAAGATCATTGATAGTGGTGGGATAAAGAGAGTATTGCCGGCCTGGAACAGAGAGGATTCTGCGCCAGGCCGGCGGCGGATAACCTGTCAATCAGACTGCAATTTTATCTTTTTTTACATATCAGCCAGAGGGATTTTATCCTTCCTTCGTCATCCAGCAGGAAAGCCACGTAGTCTCCTTTGGAAAACATGGTCTTGGATCCCCACACAGATCCGGGGCAATGGTAGCTCGTCCCCGGGCTGACCGGCCTGAAAATATCGTTGATAATAAAACCCTGGCTGCGGATCACCTCAATTTTTCCTTGGCCGTCGAAGGCGGCCGGGTAACCTTCGTAAGGCGGTATCTCACCGTTGATTTTTTTCCAGCATTCCTTCTGATTGCCGGCCAGCCCGGACCCGGCCGGGAATACTATGATCGCCAGAAGAAATGCCATAACCATCATCGCTAACGGGTATTTCATGTTTTTTGCCGGCTTGATCATATTCATGACTCAGGGTCCTTTCATGTTTTTCATGAAAATATTGTCAGTGTTTACAGTTCCATGCTTGATTTACCATTCCCGCCAGTAAAACATCCCCATACGAAACTTTTTGGTTGCAATGTGCCGCGGATTGCCACCGGTATCACCCACATATGTATGACCATTGATAACATTCAGGGCGTTGAGACCGCCGTCGTATTTTCTGGCGGTGGGCGGCGCCAACGCGATATTAGTGTTGTCGCCGATATTTACCTTGTCCAGGATCGTGGTCGTGGTGCCATCGGGGTTGTTGATAATAAACACCAGACCCGTCTTGGTAAACTGGGCTATATCCTCGAATCGGCCACCGGAAAATGCTTTGAAAATATAGTAATATGAGCCGTTGCCGCCCGAACATGGATCATCGTTGGGCCAGCTGGAAACAACATGGGCACTTCCGTTCAAGATTTGAACATCCTGGATCACCCTTTCCCCCTCATAGGCATTCAGGTCGGGCGGTACCGGAATGTCGAAAAACCAACCGGCATATTTGTAAGGATTCTTCTTGCGCGGATCATCTTTGTCGAACTTGAACCCGGTATTGTTGTTGTGGCCGTCACTGTCAATATTGTCTTCCACGAGTTTCCAGTAATCTTCATCGTCCATGGTGGTCAATGTACGCCATTCGTCACCAGCAGCGATCTGCTGGTCGACAAGAGTATGTTTGTAAAGATAGAGATTAGTTATTGACAGGGCGCCTGTGGAATGATCTGTCAGCTGGCCCACATATTCCAGATCATCACTGTCCTCGCCGTAATCCCAGATCCCGTAAATCGTCTGCTGGCTTATATCCTCGCGGTCTTGTAGCGACAGCAGTCTTCCGGTTCCGAATATCACCATGTATCCCGGCATGTCGTAAATAAAACGCTTCATGGTTTCATCCTGGGGGATCGCCATCTTGATAACATCCGGCCGGCAGGTTATGGGCTGGCCTCCGGTGGAAAACAGGGGGGCGGGGCTGTCACCGTCGGTGGCGTCGATAACGCCGTTTTTATTGGAGTCAACACCGTAAGCCACTCCCCATTTGTCTATGTCTTCATCTGTAAGGTCGAACTTCCAGAGGTTGCCCTTCAAATCTCCGGCATATGCATAATCGACCAGGTTGTCGGCGTTGACATCCACGACCACCGGAGTTGAAAGACCGTTGTCAGCGCCTGCGCCGGTGTCTATTTTGCGCAGCACGGCCCCGCTTTCAACGTCCATGATATAGAGCACTGCGTGACCGTTGTAACTGTTGTACCCGTTTCCGAATATCAAGACGTTTCTGAAGCCGCCGTTGGGAGCTTTGGCCTTGACAGTGTAGGCCTTGCTGTAACTGTAACCCAGATCAGGATCGGCCTCGTCCAGTTCGTCCACGACCCCATCGCCGTCATCATCCTGGTTGTTGGTCAGCAGCGGCATGCCGGCCCTGGGATATTCCCATGCAACCCGGCCGGCCACATCGGCCTCACTGGCGGCGGCGCTAATGCTTGATTCGACAACCAGGTTGGCGTTGTTCCTGAGGCGGGTACGCAGATTGAGGCAATAGTAGCCTTTGCCTCCTTTGCCTAGGCTGCCCACCAGGAAAGTTTGCCATTTGTTGTTCTGGTCCACAATAGTAGACACGAACTGGCTGCCATCGACATAAAACCTGTGGTTGACGCCATAGTTGACATCGGCCAGCAATCTCAGGTTTTTGATCACAATGTTTGGAATATAGGCAAACTTTTCCTCGCCTGTCTCGGCGTCGAACGCGTGCAGCATACCATCGTTTGCACCGACATAGACTATGCCGTCATGCAACACCGGGCCGGAATGGACTATGTCGCCCAGCCGTTTTTCCCTTTGGCGGAATCCTGGCACCTCGTCTCCCCTGAGAAAGGTTATCAGATCCGCCAGTGTCTTGCCGCCGGGCAGATTGACACTCAGCAGATTTTTCTGTTCACCGGTCAGGTAACTTTCCCTGAACGGGATTCCGGTACTGCCGTTATAGGTTACGATGAACCGGCTGTCGGCCGTTACGCTGATATCCTGGAGATTGTCGGCCGCGCTCCACAAAAGATGGGCGCTGTCGGTCAGCACTTCTCCTGAAAACTGGTCGATCGGATAGGCAAAAAGGTCTCCCGTCCATTGTTCCGGGATAAAACGAGCTATGTATACCCTGCTTTTTTCGTTGAGCTGCTGGCTGTTGAGCCCAACGGCCGAAGCCGAGGCCGGCTTGCCGATGTCTTCAAACACGGCCTTCATGGCATCGATCAGCTCCTGGGGGCTCTGGGCGGAAAAATAGAGTCCCCGGCCGTTTATCGAGGCATGCCAAAGGTCGTCAACAGTTTTAGCCGTGTCGGCCGCGGGGGTGGGCCAGTCCGGCCGCGGGGTGTTGGGGTTAAAGAAACAGGGGTCATCTTTGTAAGATGGGCTGTCGGGCGTGCCGTCACCGTCTATGTCTTCAGTATCGATGGTGCCGTTCACTCCGAAAGCGATGGTGTAGGTCACCATGTGCTGTTTGGGATTGTTCCGGTCGCAGCCCCTGTCGGTGGACTGGTTGTCGAGGGTGCTGGAAAGGTCGTTTTTCCAGTAGTACATGGCGACATCGGCCAGGGTGTTTGAAGCCGTATCGGCATAGGGAGCATCCTCGTTGCCGTCTACGTTCCCATAACCATTGAGGCCTCCGTTCCACCATCCGTCGGTTATCACGATGGCAAAGGCTTTCTGGCACTCTCCTCCGTCTGATGCCGACCACCATGGAGCCGATCCAAGACCTCCGCTTGAAGAATCGGTGTCGTCGTAATATTTGCCCACGTTGGCAAGAGCGTGTCTGAGGGGGGTGCCGCTGTCTGAACGATAGTCGTACAGGTTGTCCAAAAGGGTTTCTGTTTTGTCTTCTTCGGTGCTTTGACCGGGCATTCTGACTTTCACCGGCTTTACAGTCATCCGGGGGGCGTTATTGTTCAGGCTGTAGAAGCCGACCTGGATGCCGGCCAGATCGTTGATGGTCTTGGCCACCACCGCCTTGGCCACGAACTCCCGGCGGCGGTAGTAGCTTACCCAGTTGACGAAATTCTGGAGATCTTCCTTGTCGGTCTTGAACCGTACGAAGTTTCCGTCGTCGTCGTAAATACCCGGCCGGATACGGTCGATCTCGGTCTTGTCTTTTACCGGGTCCAGTTTGACCAGATCGTTATCTTCAATCCGACCGTCGGCATCCTGGTCCATTACTCTGAAATACAGCCTTTTGTCGTTATTCAGATCGTCTGAAAAATCCAAGTGCCCGTTGTTGTCACTGTCCTGCCAGGTTATCAGATAGACATTTTCGTTATTATCGAGTTCGCCGTCGGCGTCGGCGTCATAGAAAGTAAAGTAATGGGCGTTGAGGATCTTGACCGTGAGATAGTTGGCGGCGGACTCGGGTATGAAACGGACCGCGTCGGCGCAGTACTTGCTGTCTCCCGTCTGGGTCGCATCCAGCTGCACGTACTCGTTGCCGCCGGCGTCAAAGTACCAGGTGCCGATGGTCACCCACTGCCCTGAATTCTTCCTCTGGTTTACCCCTTCGCTGGGTACCGCCGCCTCGGTGGTGCCGTCATGAACCACCTTGTAGGTGACTTTTTTGTAACGGTTGCTCAAAGCGCGCCACCTTACCTGGACCACATATTTCCCGGCCGCGGGCAGACTTGGTGTCCACCTGGCCCAGGCCGTGCCATCATTGTTGTTGGTAAAGAAATATTGGCCGTTGTATGCATCGGGGTGATTATAGGAAGCCCATCCGTTGGAGGACTTCGAAAAAGCACTGTCCTGATCGTCGACCACCACCTGATCGACCAGGGCGTCGACACTGTAGAATTTATAGGTCATGTCGATGGTACATTGAGAGCTGATCGGATTGGAGCGCGGATTGTCCAGGTTCTGGTCTGAAAAGGAGTAAGTCGAGGTCGAAACCCAGGGTTCATAGTCGCTGTAAGGATTATAATAGATTTTGTTGTAACCGAACCACTGGGACTTCCAGATGTTTCGATCACCGGAGTCCAAGGTATTGCTATCCCAATATTGGTGATCAGTGTAGGGGGAATATGAATTGGCCGGAAAAAGATAGAAATTCCACATAAATGTGCCGCTGTCTTCCGGGGTCATGAACTCCCAGTCCATGGAGCCCGAATCGTCCAGGACAAACATTACCATGGGGGCTGCCGGCTTGGGGCGGGACTCTATGGGCTCATCGTCGATATTGATGGCAAGGCCCATGCCGGGGATTGCCAAAATCAGGGCCGCCACGATGGCCATTGCGTAAAGCCAGGACCGGACCTTGCAGCCGCCTGCGTGATTGCCTGCTGAAAGATGACTGTCTGTTTTCGACTCCATGGGAATTGCTCCTTTAATTTTCGTTGTACACCAGCCGAAAGCCGATTTCGTGAATGGCGGAGCCGCCTTCCTGGTTGCTCATGGCAAATATGGCCCACTCATGGTAACGGTTGCCGGTGAGGTTCAGGGAGAAACCGGTGCCGGTCCCCAGGTAGGCGGCCGAATAATATCCGTTTCCGAGTGAAAATTTGTCGCAGTTGCTCTGGTTTGCAAGATCCCAGTTTTTCGGATCTGTCATGCTGACGGCGCTGAGCTTGCGGTCGCTCGTACCTTTCATGTAAGCAAAGTACTTTTCTTTAATGTTATACGAGCGGGTATTCGCCTCCCGTTTCAGGAGGGCGGCACACTCGTTGGAGATAGCCTCGGCCTGGTAGAAATTCATGTTGTAGACCCTGTCGCTGCCGACCACCTGCATCTCCACGGTGCTGATATTGATGGTGGCTATCCCCAGTATGGTTATGGCAACAAGCACGAGCATGGTGACAAGAAGAGCGGCCCCGTTCTGATCGTGTAATGTTTCTCTTAAACCCATCCTTCACCCCTTGAAGTTCCGGTCCGGCGGCAAACCGGTTAATTGTTTTTTACCTTTACAAATTCAAAGTTGCGTACCCGGGTCTGTCCGCTGGATCCCGTCCAGGTAATCGTCATGGCGATCCTCTTTGCCGGCAGGGACGGATCGCCTGGATTTTTGGGCATGTAGTCTTCGCAGACCTCCCAGGCGACGATGTATCTGCCGAATACCCGCGTAAAATCGGGCTCTTGCAGCACAAGTTGGTTTCCCTGCTGCGTGTAGCCGTCCCATTCGTCATTATCCGTGGATTTCAGTTCACTGCTGTCGTAATCCAGGCCTGCGAAACGCTCCAGCATGGAAGATGCCAGGGCCAGGTCCTGGGTAACATACTTGGCCGTAGTAGAGGCCTTGGATGAGGTCGACTGCATTGCCCCCACCGCCAGTATGCCGACTGCGAAAACCAGCATGGCCATCATCAGTTCCAATAGGGTGAAGCCGCTGTTGCCGGCGGGGAAAATCTGCCTGTCTTTTCGGTTCGTAATGCTTTGCATCCCTGAAGCCTCCAGCTCTCAAAGGTTACGGCAAAAAACCACGCTGGTCATCAGCCGGCGCCGGAAACGGTCGTTGAATCCGTTGGGGTTGTTGGCCGGGTTGGGCACCACGCGGTGGCCCACCACGTAGAAATGGTTCGCATCCAGAATCCCCCTGGGCTCCTGGCGCTGGCTCTGGCCCAGGACCCAGATCTGGACCAACCTGATGGCGTCGAGGGAAACCTGCGGATTCAGAGCGCCGTTGGTGCCGTCCGATGAGGTGATGAACCCGTCACCGTCGCTGTCGTCATTGCGGTCGATAACGCCGTCGTTGTTGGTATCGAGGTTGGTGTCCAGCAGACCGTCGTTGTTCGAATCGATGGCCCAGATGAGATTGTTGTTTACGGTATCGATCGTATCCAGTAATCCGTCTGCATTGCTGTCGATGGCATAGGCTAGGCCGATGGCCTGGATGCCTTCTGCCAGAAGTTGGGTTCCGCCGCCGTTGAGATTCAGGCCCATGTCGTTTATTCCGTCGCCCATAAAATCGTAAAGCCGGAAAACAGCGGTATCCATATTTGAGTCCAGGTCGAAATCGCCGCTGATGGTGATGGAAGGAAACCCGTTTGTGGATTGATTGCCGTTGATATCAAGCAGGGCGACACTTGCTATAGGATTTGCTGCACCTTCTGAACCTGCAAGGCGCAGATAACTCTGCAGCATGAGCATGGTTCCGCGCACGTTTTGCTGGACATCGGAAATCAGGCGCTGATGCATATAGGTCTTCTGGCTTACGGCATAGGCCGAGTAAACCAGCCCGATAAAGATAAGCGAGACAAAAATGGCGATCATGAGCTCTAAAAGAGTAAAGCCGCGGCATTTGTCGCCCATGGCCTTCTGTGCTGAATGAGCAGATATCGTTTTCATGGTGTTATCTCCAAGTTCCGCTTGCCTGTGCCCAACTGCGAACACTGACCCCTCCCGAAGAGGAAACCTGAATCCGGAATATGTTCCGGCCCGTGGCGTTGGTAATGAAGACCTGGGCCGCATTGGCAAGTCCCCGGCGGTTGAAAGTGATCTTGCTCGATCCTGCCACTCCGTCCGGACCGGCAGCCAGGAAGGTGACCTGGCCCCGGTAACGGGCAAGATCTATGGTTTTATTGTTAGGACCTATGTTGTACTGGTTGGCGGCCGGTGAATTGAAAGTGATGGTACAGTTCCGGCGTTGCCTGATGGCCATAATCCGGGCCAGCTTGATGTCGCCCCTTAGCTGTTCCACCGCCTGGCGGACTCCCTGTTCGTTGAGCCAGGCCAGGGTGCGCGGCGCGATGGTAACCGTCAGTATGGCTATTATGGCCACAACCACCATCGCTTCGACAAGGGTAAAGCCTTTTGTACATCTTAAAGTCATTGCGGAATTCCTCCTGACGTAGATAGTATCAACTATCGTGCCAATGCTGTTTGTATGTCTTTTTTAATTTCCGAAACAGGTGTGTTTCATGATAACATTTTGTTAAAACAGTGTATCAGCTCAGGGTAAAATTTAAAACATCCTCAGGTTTTTCTCTGGCTGAAGCGGTCGCCGTTCCACTTGCGTATTAACTTTTTTAATAGTTGATGAAAAAAATTAAGATTCGCGGCACGGTTTGGTCAAGCCATTTCAAATCGGAAAAATGCAAGATCCTTGCGGTTTGATCAAGCTCCGACTTTTACAGGGAATTTCCGGATTCGTTCGTGGGGTTGCTTGACAAAAACCGGGCCAGAGTATAGAGACCCATCATGACTTTTGATCAGCGCGCCGTCATGTTTGTAGCAACCGGCGGTTTCGTTGGGTACTTTCCGGTAGCCCCAGGCACAATGGGATCGTTGGTGGGGCTACTTTTTTGCCTCGTCCTTGGATCCCTGCCCCGGGTTTGGGCTCTGGCGGGATTGATCCCGCTGGTGTTGGCGGCGGTCTGGACGGCCGGTGTGGCCGCGAAGCTGGTGGGCCGGAAGGATCCGGGCTGCATAGTTATCGATGAGATCGCCGGCATGGCTGTTGCCCTTGCGGCCGTAGATCTTTCGGCTGTCACGATGGCGGCCGGCTTCCTGCTTTTCAGGATATTCGATGTAGTGAAGCCTTTTCCGGTCGGGTGGCTGGACAGGCGGCTTTCCGGCGGGTGGGGAATCGTCCTGGATGATGTTGCCGCCGGGCTGATGGCCAACCTTGCCTTGAGGCTCGTCCTTTTGCTGGGCAGGGGGTGACGCCGGCCGGCAGGGCCGCAGGTTGGCAAACAGATAACCAAAAGGAGATAAGCGGTTGGCAAAGTCCAGACTGCGTGAAAACCTGGAAGCTATTATTGTAGCGGTTGTTTTGGCTCTGTTTATTCGGGCCTTTGTTGTCCAGGCGTTCAAGATACCTTCCGGATCGATGTTGGATACACTTCAGATAGGCGATCACATCCTGGTCAACAAGTTCATCTACGGTATAAAACTGCCTTTCAGCGATATCGTTGTCATCCCGATCAAGCATCCCCAACGTGAAGACATCATCGTTTTCAAGTTTCCCGAAGATCCCCGCAAGGATTTCATCAAGAGGGTTATCGGTGTGCCGGGGGACGTGATCGAAATCAAGGATAAACGTCTGTACGTCAACCACGAGCTGATGGAGCGTGATTACGCCATTTACAAGGACCCCAGGATATTGCCGGCCAGCGTCCAGCCGCGTGACAATTTCGGTCCCATAACCGTGCCGGAGGAAAAGCTCTTTGTCATGGGCGACAACCGCGACCAGAGTTACGACAGCCGGTACTGGGGGTTTGTCGACTACAAGGCGGTCAAGGGCAAGGCGTTCATCATTTACTGGTCATGGGACAAAAACAACTTCGATGTGAGGTGGAACCGCATCGGAACTATTTTGCATTGAGGCAGGTGTTGCATGCAGTTTGCCCGAAAAGACATCCTGGACATGGAATCGCTCTCGGTGGAAGAGATCAGGCTGATTCTCGATACGGCCGAGAGCATGAAGGAAATATCCCGGCGTCCCATCAAGAAGGTCCCCACCCTGCGCGGCAAAACGGTAATCTTGTTTTTCTATGAACCCAGCACCCGCACCCGCATGTCTTTCGATATCGCCGCCAAAAGGCTGAGCGCCGACAGTCTTTCCATTTCCGCTTCCACCAGCAGCCTGGTCAAGGGTGAAACCCTGCTCGATACGGCCAGAAACCTGGAGGCCATGCATCCTGATATCGTTATTTTGCGGCACTCCCGGGCCGGCGCGCCCCATTTTCTGGCAAGGCATCTGAAATCTTCGGTGATCAACGCCGGCGACGGCATTCACGCCCACCCCACCCAGGCCCTGCTGGACATGATGACGGTGCGGGAAAAGAAAGGGACCCTGGAAGGTCTCAAGATAGCCATTGTCGGCGACATAGCCCACAGCCGGGTGGCCAGGTCCAATTGCGCGGGGTTTACCAAGATGGGCAGTCAGGTGGTGGTTTGCGGGCCGCCGACCATGATGCCGACCGGGATCGAGTCCCTGGGAGTGAGCGTGGCTCCGGATATAGACACGGCCATCGAAGGGGCCGATATAATAATGATGCTCAGGATTCAGAAAGAAAGACAGAAGGGCTTTCTGATGGCGACTGAAAGGGAATATTCCAGGTTTTTCGGCCTTACCCCGGAGAGGCTGGAAAAGGCCAGGCCGGATGTGCTCATCATGCACCCGGGGCCGATGAACAGGGGCGTTGAAATTGCACCTGAAGTTGCCGATGGACCTTATTCCATTATATTGGACCAGGTTACAAACGGTGTGGCCGTTCGGATGGCCCTGCTGTTTCTGGTGGCGGGAGGTGCGCGCCATGCAGACGTTGATTAAGGGGGGGCGGATAATAGATCCTGCCCGGGGTATCGATGCTGCCGGTGATCTGCTTATCGATTCCGGTACGATTGCAGGAATTGAGCCCGGCGGCTCGATAGAACCCGATGGTGACCACTGCCAATTCATTGATGCCCGGGGCAAATGGGTGTGCCCCGGCCTGGTGGATATGCATGTCCATTTCAGGCAGCCGGGCGAAGAATACAAAGAGACCATTGCCACCGGATCCCGCGCGGCCGCGGCCGGAGGCTTTACTGCCGTTTGCACCATGCCCAATACCAGTCCGGTGAATGACTGTGCCGAGGTTACCCGTTTCATCATTGAGCAGGCAGAAGCTGCCGGCCTGGTCAGAGTGTATCCGGCAGCGGCCATAAGCCGGGGCCTGGAGGGCCGGCAGCTGTGCGAATTCGGCGAGCTGGCCGCGGCCGGCGCCGTGGCCGTGACCGACGACGGCCGTCCCGTCAGCGATCCGTTGCTCATGCGCCGCGCCCTGGAGTATTCCTCGGCCTTTGGATTGCGGGTCATTTCCCACTGCGAGGAACTGGAACTGTCGGCCGGGGGGGCCATGAACGAGGGGGCCCTGGCAACCGCAATGGGATTGCCGGGAATCCCCTGTGCCGCAGAAAGTATAATGGTTATGCGTGATATTTCCCTTGCCCGCCTGACAGAAGTGGCGGTCCATATCGCCCATGTCAGCACGGCAGAGTCGGTGGCGGCCATAAGGCGGGCCAAGGAGGAAGGGATACCGGTAACCGCCGAAACAGCTCCCCATTACTTTTCCCTGACCGAAAAAGCGGTGGAAGGATACGATACCCACGCCAAGATGAACCCGCCCCTGCGCTGCGAACAGGACCGCCTGGCAGTTTGCGAGGCCCTGGCCGACGGCACCATAGACGCCATTGCAACCGATCATGCCCCCCATTCCGAACTGGAGAAGCTTGTCGAGTTTCAGCTGGCCGCCAACGGAGTGGTGGGGCTGGAAACATCTTTGCCCCTGGGGCTGAAACTGGTGGCCGGCGGACTGCTCAGCCCATTGCAGCTCATTGAGCGGATGTCAGCCGCGCCGGCCCGTATCCTCGGTTTGCCTTCGGGCTTGCGCAAAGGCATGGCTGCGGATATTGTGATCATAGATCCGGAAGTCGAATTCACGGTCTCTGCCGCCGGATTCCGATCCAAGGGCAGGAACACCCCCTTTGAAGGCTGGTCACTCAGGGGCAGGGCGGTTCTTACCATGGTGGGCGGTAAGACCGTATACCGGGACGCGGGCTTCGGTCAATGAGCCCCCAAAGGAGGCTTGGATCCAATGGCTGAAAAGGGTGCCAGGATTTTGGTGGTTGACGACGAGCGAAGCATGCGCGAGCTGCTGGAGTACATGCTGTCGCGGGAAGGTTATGATGTCCATCTGGCCGCCAACGGCAAGAGCGCCGTCAAAATGGTCGAAAAAGAGGCCTACGATCTTTTGCTCTGCGACATCAGGCTGGGAGACATGACCGGCCTGGACGTTCTGCGGGCCGCCAAGGCCAGGCATCCGCACGCGGTGGTGATCATGATTTCGGCTTACGCCACCACGGAAACCGCTGTGGAAGCCATGAACGAAGGCGCCTACGATTACGTTCCCAAGCCCTTTGACAACGAGGAACTCAAGGAAACCATCGCCAACGCCCTGGACCGCAAAACACTGGAAGCAGACCGCCGGGTGATCGAGGACGAACTCAAAGAGACCCTGCACTTTGGAAAGATCGTGGGCAACAGCCCGCGGATGATGCACATATATAAAATGATCCGCCAGGTGGCCGGCACCCGCACCAACATCCTGATCACCGGCGAGAGCGGAACGGGCAAGGAACTGATTGCACGGGCCATTCATGAGCTGAGCGACCGGGCCGACAAGCCGTTTGTTCCCATCAACTGCGGCGGCATCCCGGAAACCTTGATGGAGAGCGAGTTTTTCGGTCACAAAAAGGGTGCCTTCACCGGAGCCACCGAAGACAAGAAGGGGCTGCTGGAGCTTGCCCACCAGGGGACGGTTTTTCTGGACGAGGTGGCCGAGCTGAGCATTCCCATGCAGGTTAAGCTGTTGCGGGCCGTCCAGGAAAGGGTTTTCAGAACGGTCGGCGGCACAAGAGACATCCATGTCGATATCAGGATAATTTCCGCCACCAACAAGCGCCTGGAAGACGAGGTCATTGCGGGCAATTTCAGGGAGGACCTGTTCTATCGCCTGAATGTGATCGAAATAAAGGTTCCTCCCCTGCGGGAGCGCAAATCTGATCTCAAGGCCCTGGCCCAGCATTTCATCGAAAAATATGCGGCCGAGATGGGCAAGGAAGTCACCAAGGTTTCGTCTTACGCCATCGACCTGCTCAAAAAGTACGATTTTCCCGGCAACGTGCGCGAACTTGAAAACCTGATCGAAAGATCGGTGGCCCTTTCCAGCACCAATATCCTCCTGCCCGACAGCCTTGCCATGTCGATTCACAAGCGGCGCTGGATCGAGGGAATAAAGAACCAGCGTTTCGACCTGGACGAGGTGGCCCACGGTGTTGCCCTGGACAGTATCCTGGCCGACATAGAACGGGCCTACCTGGAAAAAGCCCTTGAATGCACCAACGGCAACAAGAACAAGGCGGCCGAGCTTCTGGGCATAAGCTTCCGCTCTTTCCGCTACCGCCTCGAAAAGCTCGGGGTGGAATGATTCATCGGGCCGCTCTCATCTGAGCCTTGGCCGGCGAACATTCTTTTCAGCTCTAATCTTTGCCATTGATCGGCCGATATATCTGCCGGCAGACATTTGTCCCGGTGGCGGCGGTGCTTGCAGGGCGCTTGACAAAAATTGTCAGGATCCGGTCACAAATTGTACCGGGCGGTGCCGGATTCCGGAGGCGGAAGCAATAGAGAATATGATTGCAGTAAAAAATAAAATCAAGTAATACAGCAAGATATCGTCACAATCAGGCCCTGCTTCCGCCTTGGCACATGGCTTGCTACAAAGGGATGGTACAACAGATCGTTTAAGAAAGGGGGGCGGAGACAAGGGCGCGCAAAAATGCTCAGCCGATTTTCAGGACAAACAAGGTTTCAAACAACAAATCGATAAATGTTCGTTAAAGAAAGAAGGAGGAAAAGAAATGATTCAAAAACTCAGAAACGACAAACAAGGTTTCACACTGATCGAAC
>JAMOUQ010000004.1 GCA_027068085.1 Desulfobacteraceae bacterium
AACATCAAGCGGATACTCGTTAAGGACGGCTCGTAAAAACTCGCGTCCCCTAAGACTCATCTTAATGGGGTTCTGCACACCGTACTGGGCATTTCTTTATCCTTTGTTATAATTCCAAAAATATAACATTGCCGGTGCGCTCATAGTGAATGTGCGGCCCAATCCTACGGAGCCGCACCTGCCCGGGTGGGCCGCGGCGGTCCCGGGCAGGCCCTATGTTCCCGTCTCCCGGCGATCCTTGCCACTGCGCCGGTCAATACCTTCCGGGATTTGGTCTGGACGATCATGCTGGCGGCGTTCGCCGTGCCGGCGATCCCCGCCACTATTTTTTGCAGCCATTTTTAAACCATTAGCAAGGCCTCTTAGATATATCTCAACATCTCTCAGGGCATTTATATCTAATTGCTCAATTTCTATAAGGATTTCATTTATTGATACAGCTCGTTGTTGATCTTTGAATTTTTTTACGAGCTCAATATGTTTCATTTCAACTATGTTTGTGTCGTTAACATGAGGGTTATTTTGTTGTTGAAAAATCTCACCGGTGCCATTTAAAAGCCATTCAGATGAAACCCCAATTGCGGTTAGTGCGGGAATCAATGAAATTGGCGCAGTCCTTTCCCCTCTTTCGTAATGCTGGTAGGTACTTACGGCAATATTAAGCCTATTCGCCATTTCTTTCTGAGAAAGACCTATTGCCTTTCGGAGCTGTTTTAGGCGGTTACCAAACTCTTTTTGGGTTATTTCGCTTGACATAAAAACCCATTTGCGGTTATAAGCTTATCTATAATTCCTTCAAAAATAGACATGGCGCCGGAGGTACAATGAATATCGGTTTTTCCCCTGCCACAATTCAATACCTGCTCAAAGAGCGAGGCATTACTCAGGCGCAGATTGCACGCCAATGCGGCGTGCACCCCATGACCGTATCAAAGGTCGTAAACCGGCTTACGGTATCAGACCGCATAATGCGAGCTATAGCAACGGCGATAGGCGTGGATCACCATATCGTCTTTGCAGACTACTACACCCAGCCACCAAAACGCGGCCGGCGCAAGGTGGCATAAGAGCTAATTATATCGCTGCTTAAAGCTTACCAATAAGCCAGGACGGGCGTCAATGGCTAATAAGCCGGGAAAAATAGACAGGGTACCGCAGCAAATGAGCCTGCTGGATTGCCTTGAGCGCATTCAGGCCGAAAAAAGGGCCAGCCGCGATCCAGAGGGCAGCCTCAATATCAACGTGGCCCTGCGGCGAGCCATGAAACGCGCCATCAAACAATGCCACTTGAGCCGGCACCAGATAGCCGGCGAGATGTCCCACCTGGTGGGCGTTGAGATCACCAAGACCATGATCGATAGCTGGACGGCCGAGTCCAAGCCCCAGAACCGGCCGCCGGCGGAGTATATCCCGGCCTTTTGCAGGGCGACCGGCTCCAATGAACCACTTGAGGTGCTGACTGACGCGGCGGGCATATTCGCAATGCCGGGGCCGGACGCCCTGCGGGCCGAGATCCAGCGTTTTGCTGAAGAGGAACGCCGCGCTCGCGCTGAAAAGCGCAAGCGCGAGCTATTTTTACAGGAAATAGAGAGTAAACGACGGCTGATATGAGCGGGCTGACAGCAAAACAGATCGCCGAGCAAACCGGCAAAACCGTCCGATGGATACAGGCACGGGCCAAAAAGGAAGCCTGGCCGTACACCATTGCCACAGGCCGGGGCGGCAAAATTCCTCTTTATGCCGTATCGACCCTGCCCGAGGATATCCAGGCAGCTCTATTAAATAAGGAAAAGCCAGCCGAAAGCCTGCCGGTCGAATCCCCCGGAGGGATAAACCCAAACTTAAACCCAAATTCAAACAGGAAAGGAACGATAAAAACGGATATGTCAAGGCCAACCACCCTCGACCGGCAGGCGGTGGCCGCTGCCAGGGCCGACCTGGTCCGGGCTTACGTAGAGCACCTGAACCAGGCCGGCCGGGGCAGCAAAACCGCGGCCCGCAAGGGTTTTATGGCCGCCTACAACGCTGGCCAGTCATATCCGCGCCTGTTTGGGATACTTGGCCCGGTCTCCTGGCAAACCATCGAACGCTGGAAGAGATCCTTTGAGACAGCTAACCTGCCGGCCCTGGCCGACCGTCGCGGCCGGCCGGCCGGTACAGGGCTTTTGACCCCACAGCAGACCGAGATCCTGCTCTCGTGCGTCCTGCACCCCAATCGGCCCCTGATCGCCGAGGCCATCCGCATGGCAAAGGCGGTCATGGCCTCCAAGGGCATCGAAAACGGCCACAGCGAGCGCACCTACCGCCGCTGGCTGGCTCAATGGAAAGACCGCCACTACCATATCTGGGTGTGGACCAGGGAGGGCTCCAAGGCCTGGAACGACAAATGCGCCCTGTATATCGAACGGGACTACGATACGATCGAGGTGGGCGACCTGGTGGTGGCCGACGGCCACATCCTGAATTTTGAAATCATCAACCCCTGGACCGGCAAGCCCAAACGGATGACCCTGATCGTGTGGCGGGACATGAAGTCCAGCTATCCGCTGGGCTGGGAGATCATGCCCACGGAAAACACCCAGGCCATTGCCTCTGCCTTGCGCCGGTCCATCCTGCGCCTGGGCAAAATACCGCAGGTGGCCTACCTGGACAACGGCAAGGCCTTCGGCAGCAAGTTTTTCAACTCCGACCTTACAGAATCCGGCCTGTTCGGGCTGTTTGCCCGCCTGAACATCAAGACCATATTTGCCTGGCCTTATCACGGCCAAAGCAAGACCATTGAACGCTTTTTTCGGGATTTTGCCGAACTCGAACGCTGGTGCCCCACCTACGTGGGCACGTCCATCGACAAGAAACCGCCCCGCCTGCTGCGCGGCGAGACCCTGCACCGCAAGGTCTATGAAAAATGGACCGGCGGCCAGTGCCTGACTATGGAACAGGCCCACCGGGCGATTGCGGCCTGGTTCGACCAGTACGTCCAGCGACCCCAGAGCGGCCACCTGAACGGTAGGTGCCCGGCAGAGGTTTTCGAGACCGGCCGCGGCCCGGGCGTGGACCCGGCTGAACTCACCTTCCTGATGATGGCCCAGGAGATCCGCCATATCAGGCGCAACGGCATCCATTTCCTGGGCCGCAATTACTATCACCCGGAACTGTACGGCCGCCGCCACCAGGTCCTGATCCGCTACGACCTGCAAGCGCCAGAGGAGATCTACGTTTTTGAAACCGACGGCCGCTTTATCTGTAGCGCGAAGCAAACCGAAAAGATCCACCCGGCAGCCGCCATCCTGGGCGATGACGAGGACCGGGAAAAGCTGCGTAAATGGATCGCCGAAAAGCGGCACCAGGAAAAGCTTGCCAGCATATCTGCCCGCAAATTCCTGGAAGACGAAGTCCTGCCGGCCCACCGCAGGCAGTTGGCCGCCGCCGGACTGCTGGAAACCGGACAAGAGGCGCCAACACAGGATGATCCTGCCCCGCAGCTTACCGCCGATGACGAGGCCAAGATCCTGGCCGAGGTGGCGGAATACGAAAAAGAACAACAGGCAGAAGCCCGCGACATGTGGTCCGAGCTGGAGGATCTGGGCGAGCTTGACCGCTACGAACGCCTGGTGGAAGCCGAGGCCCGCGGGCTTTTGATCCCCAAGCGCTGGGCGGCCTGGATGAAATACTTTGAGCAGACCCCGGCCTGGAAGCGCCAGGCCGACATTGGATACTGGGACCAGGTGGCAGCCGCGGCCGCCATCATGTACCAGGTGCAACAATAGGGAGGGGACGGATGATCAAAACCAAGCCTGTGTTCGTCAAAACCAAAAACGTCCGCAATTTCGGTGTGCTCATGGACGGACTGGAGCTTGCCGCCGGCGAAGGACGCCTGGGCCTGGTCTATGGCCGGGCCGGCCGGGGAAAGACCCGCACCTGCCAGTGGTACACGGCCCAAAACGATGCTGTTTATCTGCGTATGGCAACTGTCTGGCGCACATCCGAACTGCCGTTTTTGCAGGCCCTGTGCACCGAGTGCGGCTGGCAGGGCAATCCTCCTGGCCGCAAGGCAGTAGCGTTTACCGCTGCCGTGGATATGCTGGTGCAGCGGCCGCGACCGGTTTTCCTGGACGAGATAGAAAAACTGGCGGGCTGGTTCCTGGACGTGGTGCGTGACCTGTCGGATCTTTCCGGGGCCCCCATCATCCTGGTGGGCGAAGAAGAGCTGGTCTCTGTCATGCGGCGCAACCGCCGGGTCTGGTCCCGGACATACCAGCAATTGCTGTTTGAGCCCATCGAGGTGCGCGACATCATAGTTTACGCCAAGGAATTTGCCGGCCTGACCCTGTCTCCGGCTGTGGCCGGTATTTTCCACAAGGCCGCGGGCGGAGATTTCCGGATCGTGCGGCGCGACATCATCAACCTAGTGCAGATCCTCAACGCCAAGGGCACCGCCGAATGCGACCAGCAGACTGCCAAAATCGCCATCAAGACCGGTCTGGGAGGCACGGCATGAGCGAGCGTTTCACCGATCAGATACGGGCGGCGTTCCAGCGTCTGGCGGCGGAAAAATCCGGACCCATCGAACTGATGGCAGTGGCCCGGGAGCTGGACCTGCCCCTGAATGTTCACCGCCGCAAACTGTACGTGGCCATGCGGGATTTTATCCGCCGGGGCGAGGTGGAGCGTATCAAACCCGGCCTTTACCGCTATATCGGCCTGACCAGCCATGCCGGTGAAATCCAGCGCAAAATGTGGCGCCTGATCCGGGCCCGCAAATCGGACGGGGTAACCTACCAGGACCTGGTGGAGCTTTGCGGCGCCAGCCCGAATTATGCCCGGGAGTATCTCCGGATGCTGACCAAGCGCGGGGTGCTCAAACGGATCGACCGGCGGCGGGCGGGCAACCTGCCCAGCCTGTTCCGGCTGATCAACGATCCGGGTCCGGCTTTCCAGGCCAACCTGGAAAAAGCCGCAAAACTGCGCCGGTTGCGCCGCCAGGCCCTGGAGCGGATCGACGCCGCCTTTGCGGCCGTGCTGGAGGCCAGGCAGGCCCTGCTGGAAATAGAGGAGGAATGATGAAACTCAACGAAACCTATCTGTGTCTTGACTGCGAATGGACCGGCCGGCCGGTGGCAGTCAATGGTGTCGATCAGTGTCCCCAGTGCGCCTCGCGGGCAGTCTTCCCACTGGCGGAATGGCTCAAGCCGAAAATCAATTTCAGGGTGGCAAACTATGCTCAGCAAAAAACAAATCGCGCTCGTGCATGTGGCGCGCTCCAAATTGGGGCTGTCAGAGCCTGAGTACCGGGCGGCCCTGGAATCTGTGGGGGTGGAGTCTGCCAAAAATCTCGACCAGGCCGGCCTGGACGCCCTGATGCGCCATTTCAGGTCCCTGGGGTTCCGGCCGCGGTCGGCCAGCCGTCAGCGGCGGCCGGCCTCGTCAAAGGAGGCCCTGATCGGCAAGATCGAGGCCGTCCTGGCCGACCTGTCCCTGCCCTGGTGCTATGCCGAGGGCATGGCCAGAAACATGTTCGGCGTGGATCTGGTGGAATGGCTGACACCCAGGCAGCTGCACAAGCTGGTGGCGGCCCTGACCTATCACCAGCGGAGGCAGGGCAGGGCGCAATGAGGTTGTCCAGGCATTTTATCGACAACTGGCAACGCCGGGTGGGCAACCTGCCCACGGTGGAAATGGTGCGCCGGATCATCAGCCAGGCCGTGCGGGTGCAACGGGGCTGCTGTATGCGGCTTGCAAACGGCCGTCATTTCATCCGGTTGGCCATTTACTGGCACCCCGACCTGGACCTGATCATAACCGTCGATACGGTCAACAACGTGGCGGTCTCGGTGCTGTCGCGGGATGTCTACCGGAACAGGATGCAGGCAAAATGCAGCGAATAAATAAATGGATAGAAGCCCTTGCGGGGCACAACCTCCGGCTGCAGGCCGGGGATATGTCAACGATTGTAACAATGCTGGGCCTGTGCCGCTGCATTGAGGCGGCCCTGACCGGCATGCTGATCCAACATAAATTCTGGAGAGGGCAAAATGAGCGATCAAACCCAGAAACATAAAACCAGGCTGCTGATGGAGATGGCGCGCCACGTGGGCCGGTCCAACATGGTGGGCATGGGTGAGCTGTATCGGGCAGTCTATGGCAAGGACTGGACAAACAGGATCAACGACACCCGGCGGCTGCGCAAACTGATCGCCGATTGCCAGGCAGACGGCGTTCCCATCTGTTCGGTGGTGTCCAGTACCGGTGGCGGGTATTACCTGGCCTCGGCTGGCTCCGAGCTTACGGACTATTGCACGCGCCTGCAGGACCAGGCCCTGCGCAAGCTGGCCAAGGTGGCCAAGCTGCGGCGCGTTGCCCTGCCGGACCTGCTTGGCCAGCTCCGGCTCCAGTCCGGCCGGCCTCCGGAGGCCCGATGAACGCCCCGGAGCAGTTGAGGGCACAGGCAGACGCCCTGCTGGAGCAGATCGCCACGGCGGCCGGGCAACTGGACCGGGTGCAGGACGAATACACCCGCAGGCTGCGTCTGTTACAGCAGGCCCACCAGGAGGCTGCGGACCGGGCCAAAAAACAGCTTGCGGCAGCGGAAAAGACGCTGCGGGCCTTTTTGCGCAAGCACAAGGCGGCCCTGTTTGCCGGCCCGGACGACCGGGTCGAACTTGACCACGGAGCTGTCCTCTACAAGCTGGAATCCAGGGTGGTTCGGGCCAAGGGCATGCTGGCCCGGCTCAAGACAGCTGGCCGCACCGACCTGATCAAGATTGCCGAATCGGTGGACTGGGACAGGTTCGAGCCGTTGCCCGACGAGGAGTTGCACACCCTTGGCACCAGGCGCCGGACTAAAGAGCTTTTTGACTACGAGCTACGGAAATGACGCAAAAACGCTACGTCGAATTTTGCGGGGAACTCAAGTGGGAAACCGATCAGGCTTATCTGGTTTTTGACGGATCCCACGAGATCTGGCTTCCCAAGAGCAAAACCAAGGCCCGGCAATTGCGTGCCTGTTTCAACGAGTGGGAATTTATCGTTCCGGCCTGGCTTGCCAGGGAAAAGGGAATAATATGAAACTTACCTGCCCGTCATGTGGCGCTGTCCACAGCGCAGAAGCCTGGGGCAATGACGCCCAGGCCAGGCAGTGCCTGAAAACAGTGGCTGAAATGCCCCGGGAGGTTTCTGCCAGGGCATTGGCCTACCTGGCGCTGTTTCGGCCCCAGTCCGGCCGGGGGCTTTCCTGGTCAAAGGCCCTGCGCCTGCTGTCTTCCCTGCAGGACCTGGTAGCCCGGCCCTATGTCCAGTGGGACCGCAAGCCGGCCCGGCCGAACTCGGCCAGGGCCTGGGGCCAGGCGATGGAGCAGATTATCGGCCATCCGCCACGGCGGCTGCCGCTCAAAAACCACAACTACCTGCGGGCCATAGCCTGGGAGTTTGCCGACCAGATGGACCGGGACACCGAACGACGGAAAATCGAGGCCGAACGCACCGGTCGCCTGATGGCCGATCGTCCGGAGCGCCATATTTCCGAGGTACTTTCATCCGAGCAGATAGCGGCCCAGGTGGCGGAGTTCAAGGCGCGGCTGAGAAAGCGCAAGGAGAAACAGGATGAAATATCTGAAAACAACCTGGGATGATGTGCGTAATGCGGAACGCCGGCCCCACACCCGGACGGCCGTCCATATAATCTGCCCGTTTTGCGGGTTTAAAACGGGGTATTTCCCGGGGTCTCTGGCGGGCACCGGTAAGCGCTGCGCCCTGTGCGGGGCGTTGCACACACAAAAAGGGTGGTCAATACGGAAAAGGAGGTAAAAAACTTATTTTTCACCATAACAGTTAATAACACAATGAGATGACAAGCTATAAAAAATATTGACGCAATCTACTTGTTATGGTAAAAATTACCTAATTTAATTAAATACTTCCACCTTTTTCAACTATGTCCTCAAATAAATATTATAATTTAATTATTGGGCTTGCCGGGCCGTATGGTGCTGGATGCAGTTCTATTGCAGAAGATTTAACAAATATCATTCAAAATAGGCCAGGCTGTACTGTTGTAAACATCCGTGTGTCGGAATTAATAAAACGTTATTATAAGATTATTACAGCAAGAGACCTGAAACTAAAAAGTAAAACAAAAGCTAATCGCAGAAAAATTCTCCAAGAAGCCGGGACTGAAATGAGACAGGAAGACCCGGAGATAATTGGTAAAGTAATCATAACCGAGATATATGAAAAGGCTCTTTCAAAAGAAGAGAAAGGGCAGTTTGATATAGGAACAGCTGTATTTATTGTTGATAGTATTAAAAATCAAAATGAGCTGGAATTATTAAGAAAAACTTTCTCAAATGAATTTTTTTTACTTTTTCTATATTCTGATAGAGAAACTCGTTGGAGGAGGATGGTTGATTATAAGTCTTGGGATAAAAAAGACCGCGTAAAGTTTGAAGAAAGAGATTTAATAGACCAAGACGAAAAAAGCGAACGCCCAAGCGTTGGATATGCTGGGCAACAAGTCGGCAAGCTTGCCGGGATGGGTGATTATTATATTGTTAACGATCAAAACCGTGAATCTCTCTATAATGATGCTAAAAGATTTGTGAATTTATTATTTGGCGGCGGCAGCAATCAACCTACACTTGAAGAACGGTCAATGCACTTGGCTTTTTCTGCGGCGAACAGATCTTTTTGTTTGAGTAGACAAGTTGGCGCAGCCATTATTGACGACAAGGGAGATGTATTAGGCGTAGGGCATAATGACGTACCAAAAGCGACAGGTGGACTATACCGGCAGGAAGATGAAAATGACAGAAGATGTTACTTGGTAGGCGACATGCGTTGTATAAACCACGTAAATAAAGAGGAGCGTTTTAATTCGCTTTACAAAAAAATCATAAATGAAATACAAAAATATATTGGGCCATTAAAGAGTAAACCTAAAAATGGTTCAAGGTCTTTATCTAACTTTAAAGAATCGATTAAATCCTTAATTGAAGGTTCGCCCTTTCGCGAAGCAACTGAATACTGTAGGGCTGTTCATGCTGAAATGGAAGCCTTGTTGAGTGTCGCAAGGACAGGAAGAAGTCCTGTTGGTGCTACAATGTATGTAACCACAGAACCATGCCACAATTGTACAAAACATATTATTTGCGCTGGGATAAAGAAGGTTGTCTTTATGGAACCATACCCAAAGAGCTTGGGCATGGAATTGCATTCTGATGCTATTCATAGGGGAAGTAGCCTCCCTATGTGCTCTGATAACAAAGTCCTTTATACTGCATATCAGGGAGTTGCGCCATACAGATATCAGGATTTCTTTCAGGCTATTGAAGAGAGAAAAGACAATAATGGAAAATATATAAGACGAACAAAGGACCAGAAATCTTTTGAACCAAGGTTTGCTATGCGTTTAAATCGCAGAAAGCGAAAAGTGCGTCCAAAAGACTTGGATGCGATAACGGCCAGAGAAAAGGATATAGCAAATTCAATAGGATATATGCTGAATAATGGTCGTACAATAAAGAAACATAAAATGGAGGATGACAAAGATGCGGGAGGGAAAGCAACGGGAGGTGTTGAGTCCAGAACTTAAAAGAATAAGAGATGTCGGCTTAAGAGCTGGGGAAGAACTTGATATCTATAGGAAGACACTTATAGAGAAGAGCGAGGAAAGCATTAAAATTATCAGGGAATTCAAGGCATCAAGCGAGTCTTATTGATAGAAAATTGTTGAAATTTGTCTTATCTTTCTGTAAGTTAAAATAGTTTTTCAGATTATATACCGCTGCCCGAAATATTGTCTGTAGGCAGCGGGTAGACCCGGTTCAGGCCGGGCGGTAAACGGCCACAAAAGGCCCAGCAGGTTGCGCAGTCGCAGCCTCCTGGGCCTTTTTGCGTTTGGAGGCAGCCAAATGAGACCTACCCACATCATCCTGCACCACAGCCTGACAAAAGACGGCCGGGCCCTGAACTGGCAGGCCATCCGGCGCTACCACACAAGCTACAGATGCCAGGGCCGCATCGTGTCGGCCGCCGAGGCCAGGAAGTTGGCCGCTGCTGGTCTACATGTCGAGCCGCCCTGGGACGATGTGGGTTACCACTTCGGCATCGAACTGGTGGGATCGCAGTACGAGATCATCGCCGGCCGGATGCTCAACGCAACCGGGGCCCACTGTCCCCAGGCCGCCATGAACCACCGGTCCATCGGGATCTGTTTCGTGGGCAATTTCGACACCGCCCCGCCGCCGGTAGATCAATGGGCCGCCGGGGTGCGGCTGGTCAAATCACTGATGGAAAGTTTCGACATACCGGCCAAAAACGTCCACGGCCACCGGAACTATGCGCCGTGGAAAACCTGCCCGGGTAAATGTTTCGACCTGGAGCGTTTCCGCCGGGCCCTGATCGGAGAAAAGCAGCAATGTCTTCCATTGTTTCCAAAGTGATCGACGGGATAAAGGCCGTGGCGCCGACGGTGGCCAACCTGGTGCTGCCCGGCTCCGGCCCCCTGGTCCACAAGCTTATGCGGGCGGTCACCGGCGACAGCCCGGAGACTCCCATCGAGGAGGTGGCCGCCAAAATCGAGGCTGATCCCCACCTGCTGCTGGAACTGCGGCGTCTGGCCGTGGACCGGGAAGTGCGGCTGGCGGCCATAGAATCCGGCCGGCAGGTAAAAACCATCGAGGCGGTCAACGCCACCATGCGGGTGGAAGCCAGCCAGGGCCACCCCTGGTCCGGGGCCTGGCGGCCGTTTTGGGGATTTTGCTCGGCGGTCAGCTTCGGCCTGTGTGTCATCGGCATGATCGTCCTGGCGGCCTACGCCATTTACGCCCGGCGCAGCGACCTTCTGGCCTCCGTCCCCACGCTGGCCATGTCCATAACCGCTCTGTTCGGCGTGCCTGGCGCCATCCTGGGGGTGGCCTCCTGGCACCGGGGCAGAATGCAGCGGGTGGCGGCCGGAGAGCAGCCCGGCCCCGGGCTGATCCCGGGGATCATCAAGGCCATGAAGGGGGCATGATGACCTGGATCTTAACAAAAAAACTCTCGTCCCGGCGGCTGGAGGTCATCGAGCAGCAGGTCACAAGCAGCTTCGAGAGCAGCTTCTGGCGGCCGGCCAACGTGCGGCGGGTGATCAGGGACCTGGTGGCCCATATCCGTTACCTGGAGCGCAAACTCGCCCGCAACAGGAGATGTGATGGACGCAGCCATTAACCTCGGGCAACTGGCAGGGGTGCTCTCGGCCTACGGACCCATCGGACTGCTGGTGGTGATCTGGTACGTGGATATTCGCATGATGCGCAAGATGGTGGCCGACCACCGCAAAGAGACCACTAAAATCCTGAGCGAGCACCGTCAGTACATGGATGACCTGCGGCGGATGTATGAAAACAACGTGGAACTGGTCAAAACCTGCGAGCGCCTGGCAACGGACCTGCACGAGACGGTGATTATGAATACCCAGGCCATGCAGCGCCTGGCCGACGATATCAACCGCAACCAGTTTTGCCCCCTGCAGAGGGTGGAAAAACGCGAGGTGGCCATATGAGCGAGCGTCTCAAATTCGTGGGCCGACTGACCGAGGAAAAACTGAAAAACAAGAAATTGCGGCTGCGGGCCAACGGGCTGGTTAGGTCGCTGCGTGACCTGCTGGACCCGTTTGTCGATCCGGTGCAGATCGACGGCGAGCAGGTGTCGGCCCTGGCCTTCGACCTGGCGGCCTGCCTGGCCGACCTGGCCGAATCCGACCGCAAGGTGGCCGCCATCGCAAAGGCCCTGGGGAGGTAGCGATGGGCGAGGAGATCTCCTGGGAGATCCGCCAGCGGGCCGAAGAGCTGTACGTGGAGGCCGGTCTGACCTACGAGCAGGTGGCGGCTAAGACCGGCGTATCGGTCTCCCAACTCAAGCGCTGGGGCCGGGGCAACCCGGATCTGGATCTGCCGTCCTGGCCCGAGCGCCGCCGCCGGTACCGCCAGGCCCTGGCCGATATCCGGCGTGACACTGTGCTGCTGCGCCAGCGCCTGATCAAAAAAGCCCTGGATTCGCTCAACCCCCAGGACGTGTTTGCCATCAGCAGCATCGAGGCGGTGGCCGCAAGGGCGGCCAAGAAAGATATGGTGGAAGAAAAGTTATCTTCGTCAATATCTTCTCCAGAAACTGCCATCAAGACGCCTGAAGACGCCATAGATGCTCTGCAAACGGTCATTGAGAAGAAGATCAACATATTGCTGACAAAACCGCAAGCAATGTCGCTTGCGGCGGTAAAGGATATAAAACAGGCCATCGAACTGGTAGAGAAGATGAAAGCAAAATACGGCCGGCAGAAAGAAAAGTCAGACGGTGGCGATAGCGATGCCGACCGCCGCCGGCTGATTGCCGAGGTCGATCGCATCCTGGGGGTGGCCCGGTGAGCGGGTATTTTTTGCCATACCAAGTCGACTGGCTGGCCGACAAATCCCGGCGCAAGATCTGGGAGAAAAGCCGGAGAATCGGGGCCACCTACGTGCAGTCCTACGAGGACGTGCGTGACTGTGTGAAGAACGCCGGCCTGCCGGTGTGGTTTTCCTCTGCCGACGAGTCCGCGGCCAAGGAATACATCATGTACTGCCAGCAATGGGCCAAGATTTACAAAGCCGCCGGCAAGATCCTGAGTATCGGCGAAGAGGTGCTGGACGAAAGGCGCGCCATCCGTGCGCTTGTGATCCGTTTTGCAAACGGCTCGCGCATCCACGGGCTGTCGAGCAACCCGACGGCCTTTCGCTCCAAGGGTGGCAAGGTGGTCTTAGATGAGTTCGACTGGCACACGGACCAGCAGGCCATGTACGCCGCAGCCAAGCCGTGCGTGACCTGGGGCTTCGACCTGCGGATATTGAGCACCTACCAGAGCGCAGGCGGCCTATACGCTCAGTTTATACGGGACGCAAAGCAGGCCCTGGCCGACGGGCGGCAGCCGACCTTTTCCCTGCACACGACCACGATTTTCGACGCGGTGGACCAGGGCCTGGTGGACCGTATCATGGGCCGGCCCACCACTGAGGCTGAGCGCAAGGCATGGCTGGAAGAAGAACGGGCCGCCTGTGTGGATGAAAACATCTGGCAGCAGGAGTATTGCTGTGTGCCGGTATCCGAGGCCGACGCTTTCCTGACCTGGGACCTGATCCGGCCATGCGAAGATCCGGAGGCGGGCAAATCCGAGTTTGCCGGCAGCGGGCCGTTTTTCGTGGGCATGGACATCGGCCGCCGGCGCGACCTGACAGTGATCTGGGTGGTGGAACAAGTGGGCGATGTGTTCTGGACCCGGCAGGTGGACAGACTCAGAAAAGCCACCTTCGCGGCCCAGGACGAGGCTTTGGACCAGGTGATGAAGCGCTACAACCCCCTGCGCCTGTGCATGGACCAGACCGGCCTTGGCGAAAAACCGGTAGAGGACGCCAAGGAGCGATACGGTGAGCACCGTGTCGAGGGCGTGCTTTTCACTGGTCCGGTCAAGCAGGAGTTGGCCTTCGGGCTGCGCCGGCGCTTCGAGGACCGGCAGGTGCGGTTGCCGGTGGACCAGAAGATTCGCCGGGCCCATCACGCCGTGAAAAAGACCGTCACGGCCGCGGGCAATATCCGGTTCGATGCAGAGCGCACCGCCAAGGGCCACGCCGACGAGTTTTGGGCTCACGCCTTGGCCCTGCACGCGGCCGACAGCCCCGCCGGCCCGGTCCAATACAGGAGCCTTGGGCGGCGGCGGATGGCAATCAAGGGAGCATGGTGATGGGCAAGATAGTGGATCAATTCGGACGTCCGTTTTACACCCGCACCAGGCCCCAGCGGCAGGTGCTGGCCGCAGCCCCCCTGCTGGATTCCTGGCGGCAGTACGTGGCCGCGGGGCTGACCCCGCGCAAGCTGGCAGCCACGCTGAAGCAGGCCGACGCCGGGGACGTGGCCCGCCAGGCAGAGCTGTTCGAGCAGATGGAAGAACGCGACGGCCACCTGCTGGGCGAGCGCGGCAAGAGGGTCAACGTCATCATGGACGTCAAGTTCAATGTCAAGCCGGCCGCAGACGACTCCAGGGCCGTGCAGGTGGCAGAATTCGTCGACAAGACCCTGAAGGCGCTTACCGACTACCCGGACCTTCTGGTGGCCCTGCAGGATGCCGTGGGCAAGGGGTTCGCGGCCGCCGAGCCCATCTGGGACGTGTCCGCCGGCCAGGCAGTGCCCACGCGCTTCGAGTTTGTCTCCCAGCGCAGGTTCCTGTTCGCTGACAGGTCCGGGCTTGTGCGCAGAACACCGCTGCTGCTGACAGACGATGCGCCAACCGGTGTTGAGATCCCGGCCTGGAAAATCATCCTGCACAGCTACGGCGGCAAATCAGGCCACCCTGCCCGGGCCGGCATCTACCGGGTCTGCGCCTGGTGGTACCTGTTCAAAAACTACGCGGTCAAGGACTGGCTGGCCTTTTGCGAGGTCTACGGCATGCCGCTGCGCATCGGAAAATATGCGCCGGGGGCCTCTGAGGACGACAAACGTGCCCTGGCCGAGGCTGTGACCAGCCTGGGCTCGGATGCGGCCGGTATCATTTCGACTGCCACCCAGATCGAGCTTGTGGAATCGGTCAAGGGCAAGGCCTCGGGCGACCTGTACCAGGCCCTGGCAAAGTTCGCCAACCGGGAAATGAGCAAGGCTTTGCTGGGCCAGACTTTGACTGCCGAAGTCGGCGACAAGGGCAGCTATGCCGCCAGCAAGACCCACAACGAGGTGCGCCGCGACCTGCTGCTGGCAGACGCCCGGGCCCTGGCCGCCACCATCCGCACCCAGCTTATCCGGCCCCTGGTGGGGTTCAACTTCGGCTGGGACGCGCCGGTGCCGCTTTATGAGGCCAGCCTGGAAGAGCCCGACGACCTGTCGCAAACCGCCGAATGGATCACCAGTCTGCTGGACCGCAACGTGACCATGCCGTTGGCGTTTATCCGGCGCAAGTTTGGGATTCCCGAGCCGCAAAAAGGCGAGGAAGTAGTCGGCGGGCCAAACGTGGCGGCGGCAAAGATCGTGGCCAAGGCGGCCGCCGGCACACCGAACCAGGAGGCAATCGACGCCCTGGCCGACCAGGTGGCGGCCGCGGCAGCCGCCGCGGTTGAAGTAAATGAGCAGGCCATCGTGGAGGCGGTGCGCAGCGCCGGCAGTTGGGACGAGGCCATAGAGGCCGTGCTGGGGCTGTATCCGACACTCGATATGGACCAGGTGGCGGAGCTTTTGGAGCGGGCCATGCTCAACAGCGAACTTTTCGGAAGATGGACGGTGGAAGATGAAACCGGTGCCTGAACCATTGCCGCCAAAAGAAGCAATTCGCTTCTGGCAGGACAAGGTGCGGCTTTCCCCGGGCCAGTTCCGGCGGCTCGCCGATGCGGCCAGGACAAAAGCCTTTGCCGTGGCCGGCATTGCCAGGGGCGCCGAGCTTGAGACGGTCTTTTCCGCCATGAGCCGGGCCATCGCCAAGGGTACATCGTTTGCGGATTTCAAGCGCGATTGCGAGCAGATATTTGCCCGCCGCGGCTGGACCGGCCGCCGGGCCTGGCGGGTGGATAACATCTTTCGCACCAACATCCAGACTGCCTACAGCGTGGGGCGTTACAAACAGGCGATGCCGCTTGCCGACAGGTTTTTCGGCCAGTACGACGCCGTGGGAGATGTCCGCACCCGGCCGACCCACGCGGCCCTGGACGGCAAAATCTTTCCCCTGAACCATCCGTTCTGGAACACCTGGTGGCCGCCCAACGGCTTCCGCTGCAGGTGCTCGGTGATCTACCTGCACAAGTACACTGTGGAAGAAGAGGGCCTCAAGGTGGAAAGCGACGATCCCACCGGCAAGCTGATAGAGCCGGTGGACCCGGTCACCGGCCAGAAGATGCCGGCCCGGCCGCTGATGCCCGATACCGGGTTTGCCCATCATCCGGGCAAGACCGTCTGGGGCGGGATCGTGGACGCGGCCGCCGCACGGGATGACGGGCGACTTCGGCAGTGCCGGCCACTGCCAGGGGCGGCAGATTACCGGCTGCCGGCTGCCAGGAACATGAAGAGGCTGGCGTTTCTGCCGAAGTTGCTGCCCTCAACGGCTGAATTAAAGGCAGAGGGAATGAGCAATCGGCAGATAGCGCGGTATTATCAGGAACAATTCCAGCAGGCCTTTGGGATGAAAGACGGTGAAAAAGTATTTTTCATCGATGGCGAGCCACTGATCATAAGCGAACGCGTGGTTTTCGGCCGTAAGGGGCGTTTCAAGCTGACCAAGGGTGACCGTGGCCGTTTCATCCCCTGTTTTGTCCATGCAGTATCCGATCCTGACGAGGTCTGGTTGACGCCCATGATTGCCCCGGATGGCCGGTGGATATTAAGGCGACGCCACCTCAAGTTTTACCGCCACCAGGAACGCAACCTCGGCATATTCTGCGTGTTGGATATTGATGGCGGTACCTGGACAGGAGTGACGATTTACGATGTCGAAAGCGGGCAAAGCGGGCCCGCCGGGCAGAATCTGCTTGACGGGCCCCTGGGCTACAGGCGCGGCGTGCTGCTGTACAGGAAAAGATAGGCGGTCGATCTTTCCGGATCGTACGGTAGGCGCCTTCGCCCCGGAGGTATCGACATCCTCCGGGCCATAACGCCGCCGTTTCGTCCCGGCCGCCCATCTCGCAATGAAAAATTATCACCGGTCGGCCGGGACTGTCAAGCGGGTGATCAAACCCCCGCGGAGGGGAAACGGAACCGTATTAAAACCATCTTTAAATCGCCGGATTTTGGACGATCGGACTGCCGCGCGGAGGTGTGCAGCCGGAAAATCGGGATCGGCCGAAATTCGGCCTCTGAGAGCATACAGGAAAAGTAAAACATGAAGCCTGAAAAAATTCTCACGATGATCGCCGCCATGACCGCCGAGGCCGAAGCCGCCGGCGACCTGCCCCGGTGGATGCCGCTTTTTGCCGACGGCTGGGTCGAGGTCGAGGGGGAAAAGCCGTTCCTGGTGGACAGCCAGGCGTTCGACCTGGTCTACGAGCATTTTTTGCGCCGCGGCAACGACATTGTCATCGATTACGAGCACCAGACGCTTGAAAACGTTCAGGCGCCGGCCGCAGGCTGGATCACCGACCTGCGCTACCGGCCGGGCGCAGGAATTGAGGCCCGGGTCAGCTGGACGGCGCGGGCCGCGGAATACATCCGCAACCGGGAGTACCGCTATTTTTCGCCGGTATTTGCCGTGCGTAAATCAGACCGGCGCCTTGTGGCCATCTTCTCGGTGGCCCTTACCAACGCGCCGCGCACAAACAACCTAACGCCGATCCTTGCCAAGCTGGCAGGGGCATACGAGGAGGACCAGCCCATGAAGGAATTGCTGAAAAAACTGGTGGCCAAGCTCAAGCTGGCCGACGACGCCGGCGCCGACCAGGTGCTGGAAGCAATCGACAAACTGCAGCAGGCCGCATCCCGGCCGACGGTGGCCAAACAGATCATCGAGGCCCTGGACCTGGAGGGCGAGCCCGGCACATCAGAGGTTGTGGCCAGCATCTACGCCCTGAAGCAGAAAGAAACGGCCTCGGTCTCCCGGGAAGAATTTGCGGCCTTGCAGGCCAAGCTGGCCCGGCGCGAAGCCGACGAGGCCGTGGCCGCGGCCCTTTCGGCCGGCAAAATCACTCCGGATCAGAAAGAATGGGCCGCCAAATACGCCCTGCGCGATCCTGACGGCTTTGCCGCCTTTGTGGCCAAGGCGCCGGTGGTGGTGCCGCTGGACAAGCTGCCCGGCGGCCAAAAGAAAGCCGGCGCAGACAACCAGGAGCTGGACGAGATCCAGGTGCAGATCAACAAGCAACTGGGCATCGACAAGGAGACCTGGGAAAAGTACGGCCCCAGGCAGGCCGAGGCCTGACGCAAGTAAAGACTGAAACCGATAAAAAGGGAGAAGGGGAAAATGGCAGACAGGATGACAGACATGAGATCCGGCGAGGTGATAGCGGTGCCGGTGGCCGCATCCACGGTCATCGAGGCCGGCAAGATGGTGGCCCGCAACAGCTCGGGCTATGCCGTGCCGGCAGCCGACGCGGCCGGCCTGGTGGTGCTGGGAAAAGCCCGGCGGCACGTGGACAACGGCAGCGGCGCCGACGGCGATGCGCAGGTAACCGTGCGCCGCAAGGCGGCCTTCAAGTATGCCAACAGCTCCACCAACGCCGTAACCCGCGCCCACGTGGGCACAAACATCTACGTGGAAGACGCCCAGACCGTGGCATCAAGCGGAGGCACCAACAGCATCGTGGCCGGCAAATGCATCGATGTTGAAAGCGACGGGGTCTGGGTAGAAATCGAGTAATTCGCCACGGCCCGGCGCAGACGCCAAAACGAAAAGGAGAAAAACCATGATCGTCAACCAGGCAGCCCTGGCGGGCATTTACAGGAGCTTCAAAACCATTTTCAACCAGGCTTTCGACGAGGTGTCGCCCATCTGGCCGCAGGTGGCCATGCGGGTGCCGTCCACTGCCCGCAGTAATGATTATAAGTGGCTGGGATCGTTCCCGGCCATGCGCGAGTGGGTCGGCGACCGGGTGATCAAGGACCTGGCGGCCCACGGCTACGAGATCGTCAACAAGAGCTTCGAGGCCACGGTGGCCGTAAACCGTGACGACATCGAGGACGATCAGATCGGGCTCTACACGCCGATGGTCCAGGGCCTGGCCCAATCGGCAAAGCAGCATCCGGACGTGCTGCTTTTCTCCCTGCTCAAGCAGGGTTTTTCCACCACCTGCTACGATGGGCAGTATTTTTTCGACACCGACCACCCGGTGGGAGGTTCCACGGTGTCAAACAGCGGCGGGGGAACCGGCGCGCCGTGGTTTTTGCTGGATCTTTCCCGGCCCATCCGGCCCCTGATCGTCCAGATCCGCAAGGAGCCCGAGTTTGTGGCCGTTATCGATCCGAACAGCGACAACGTCTTCAAGCGCAAGGATTACTACTACGGCGTGGACGACCGCAAGAATGTCGGATTCGGCCTGTGGCAGCTTGCCTACGGTTCCAAGCAGGACCTGACTGCCGCCAATTACGACGCGGCCAGGGCCGCAATGATGAGTTTCAAGAACGACGAGGGCCAGCCCCTTGGCATCAAGCCAACTCATCTGGTGTACGGCCCATCCCTGGACGGCGCCGCCCGCAAGTTGATCGCCGCCGACCGGCTGGACAACGGCGCGACCAACCCCTGGTACAACACCGTGGAGCTGATCCCCGCGCCCTGGCTGGCCTAGCAGATAACCGAAGACAAGGAGACGGACCCATGATCAGAATCACATCCAAGCGTGACGGGTTCTGGCGCTGCGGAATGCGGCACGGCGCCGAGCCCAAATTATACCCGGACGACCGCTTTGACGAGGAAGAACTTGCCCGGCTCAAGGCCGAGCCCATGCTGATAGTCGAAACCGGCCTGCCAGATCCGAAGGACAGTGCCAAGAGCAGGAAAAAAGAGAAGACCGGCAAGGGTAAGGAAGAAAAATAAATGTACTGCACCAAGGCGGACATACTGGAACAGCTGGACGAGGACATCCTCGTCCAGCTTACCGACGACAACGACACCGGTTCTGCCGACGATGCGGTGATCCAGCGGGCCATAGACGATGCGGCGGCCGAAATCGACGCTTACTGCGGCATGCGTTACCCGGTGCCCTTTGACCCGGTGCCGGCCATCATCCGCAAGGTGTGCGTGGAAATGAGTATTTGCAACCTGTACGCCCGGCGTCAGGGTGTACCGGAAGACCGCAAGGCCCGCTATGACGCGGCCGTGCGCTTTTTGCGGGACGTGGCCCGCCAGGTGGTGACCCTGGGAGCGCAGGACCCTGACAGCCCGCCGGCAGATGCAAACCGGCCCCGGATTACTTCCAACGGCCGGCTGTTTACCCGCAGCGATCTGGAGGATTTCTGATGCGCCTGTGGTTCAAATACGACAAGCTGCCGGTCGAGCGCAGGCTCCGCAAGGTGCTGTCCCGCATGGATGACCTGACCCCGGCCATGACCGAATGCGGCCTTGTGCTGCTGGGCTCGGTGGCCCGCAATTTCAAGGACGGTGGCCGGCCCGTGCGCTGGAAGCCGTCTGCCAGGGCCGCTGCCGGAGGCAAAACCCTGATCGATACCGCCCGGCTGAAAAACTCCATGACCATGCGGGCAGGCCGCAGGCACGTTGCCGTGGGCACCAACGTGGCCTATGCCGCCATCCACCAGTTCGGCGGCCGGATCAACAAGACCGTGGCGGTCCGGGCCCATCGCCGTTTGCTGGTGCAGGTGTTCGGCCACAAGGTTACCGTGCGCCGGGTGCGGGTACGGGCACACAGCCGCAAGATGGATATCAAGATCCCTGCCCGGCCGTTTTTGATGGTCCAGGATGAAGACAAGCGTATCATGCGCCGCATCCTCGGAGATTACATATGTCTTCGCAAATAATCCGATATCTTTGTTGCGCTGCGCCCCGCCGCGACTGCGGCGTACTTCCATGTACGCCTCGTCGCCCGGGGCTTGCGACGCCTCGATCTCGAACTCTTTGCGAAGCCATGATCCGATCAGGAGCTTGCACGTCATGAAAGATCTGCTGACAGCAATCAAACAGAAATTGCAGACCGAGCTTGGCTACGTGCGCGATGCGGATATTTTCATCACCGAAGACGAAATGCTGCTTCCAGAAGCGGTAAAATTTCCGGCGGTGGCCATCAAGGACGGACGGGTAACGCGCACCCTTGACGACAAGACAACCATCGGCATCGATGCGCGGGTGCGGGTGTCGGCCTATGCCCAGGTGCTCAAGGTGGAACAGTCGGTCATGGGAGATCGCGGCGTGCTACAGATGACGGCCGACATCATCGCCGCCCTGGAAGAAAACAACCTGGGCCTTGACGGTGTCTATCACGCTTTTGCGACGTCCATCGAGGCCAGCCGGCTTTTCGGCGACCGGCAGGAGATGATCCAGAAGCAAACCGTCGAGCTCCAGTATTTACGTTTCAAGCCGCGTTAAAGGAGAATAGAAAATGTCTTATCCCATCCACGGCAAGGTGACCCGCGTTGCCAAGAACAATGTGCCCATCGTTGGGGGCATTGAGTACAACCTGGAGTTCTCCGTCGACCTGGACGACAACAGCAACACGGGCGAGAACTGGAAAAAATGGCTGGCCGGCCAGGGCGAATGGGGCGGAACCATGCAATACAGCCTGGACCCCACCAACCCGGAACAAAAAGCCCTGATAGACGCCATCGTCTGCGCCAGCCCCGGCACGGTCCTCACCGACGTTGTCTTCCGGCTGGAAGACTCGGGCGATTACTTTTCCGGCGACATAATCATCACCAGCTTTTCCGTGCCGGCCACCGTCAGCGGCAAGGTCACCGGCTCTTTCAATTTCAAGGGCCAGGGCGCACCAAGCCTGACCGTGGCATAGGGGGAGTGCGCCATGACCGCGACCCACGGGAAATTCGCCAATGTCTTTATCTTTCGCAAAAACGGCTTTGTCGGAAGCGGCCGCAACGATCTGTCCTGGGGCTCAGGATACACCGGGACCGCCACGGCCGTCTTCCAGGTGCGCATCGAGGCTGCCGGCAGCCCGGACAGTTTCTCCTGGCGCAAAGATGGCGGAAGCTGGTCTGCATCGGTTGCCATCACCGGCGCCGATCAGGATCTTGTTGACGGCCAGGCTATCCGCTTTGGCTCCACATCGGGGCATACGGTGGGCGATACCTGGAGCATCGGGCACCTGGTTGACGAGCCGGCCGACGCGGCCGGCACATCGGCCCAGATCAAGGAATCATCCCGGCGCATGCTCAATCCCAACGTCGCCGTAACCTTTAGCGACAGCGGCGGTGCCCGCTGCCTGCGCATCGACCATGCCGACGGCCGGGCCTGGTTCGATGCCGCCCCGGCCACGGTGACAGCCAGCGGCAAAAACGGCTTTGTGCCGGAAGCGGCCCTGCAAAAGGCCGGCTATCTCTATGAATGGACCCTGGACCTGGGCCTGGACCTGGCAGATGGCAGCGTCTTTCAGCAGCAGTGGAAGACCTGGCTGCCCGGCCAGGCCGAGGCAAGCGGGACGGCGGGCGGCTTTTTCGCCGGGCCCATGTGGTTTGATGCCCTGCGCGAGACCGCCGGGCAGGAGCCGGCCTTCTTTTTGTTGCAGCTTTTTTCCTACGATCCTGACAACGACGGCAGCGGCGATCACCTGGTCGCCTGGGTGCAGTTCACGGGTTTTGACCTGTCGGCGCCGGTATCAGAACCGGTCAAAGAGAAGACGTCTTTCAAGGTTTGCGGCCTGCCGGTGTTTGCCCTGCGCGTTTGATCACAAGGAGAAGTACATGGATCTTGCACAGTATATCGAAAAAAATGAGCAGTCTTTCGAGATGTGGGTCGAATATGACGGCTTTGAGCTGCAGGTGGCCTACGTGGCCAAAGACGGCCTGCGCCGCCTGATCGACGCAAGCCGCATACGGCGCTTCGATCCCCGGACCCACCAGGCAACCGACGATGTGGACGACAAAAAGCTTGCCCGCAACCTGGCAAAACTGATCCGCGACTGGCGCGGCCTGACCATGGGCAAGATGGCCGAGCTTATCCCGGTCAAGGTGGATCCTGACGATATGGACCGGCCCGTGCCCTACACTGCCGGCAATGCCGAGATCCTGGTGGCCCAGGCATACGGGCTGGACAGGTTCCTGGTGGACACGGTTACCGACCTGCAGGCCTTCCGGGAGGCGGAGCTGGCGGCAGAAGTAAAAAACTGAAAGACTTCGCACGGCAGTTTGCCGCGCTGGGCCGGGAGCCGTGCGAAGAGTGCCGGCGGGCAGCAGCAGACGGGCTGAAAGACCCTGATTGCGGCACCTGCAACAAATTGCTCCTGCTGCCTGCAAACGTCCCGGCCTGGCAGATAGTAAGGCAGTTTGGATCAGGGCTGATCTGCCGGCAGTTCACCGGCAAGGCCGCCTGGTGGGGGCCGGATCTGAGCGCCCTGGATTTTGTCTTCCGGGTTTTGCGCATCCCGGCAGAAGAGCAGCCGGCAATGCTGACCAAGATCATGGCGGCCCTGGAAGTATTCATCCGAGAAGAGGTCAAATCTCATGGCTGAAAAGCTGACATTCGAAATCGAGGTGGACGACAACGGATCGGTCAAGATGCGCCGTTTTGCGCGCACGCTGGATGATACCGGCCGCAGCAGCAAAAGGTTTGCCGGCAGCGCCGGCGCGCTGGCATCCAGGCTGGCCGGCCTGGTCAAGGGAGCTGCCAGCGCCGCGATCAAGATCGCCGCTGTCGGTGCCGCGGCCGCCGCGGCTGCCGGAGCCTTTGCCGCCTGGCAGGTCAAGCGCCTGGCAGCATCGTTTATCGACACCGGAGCGGCAATGGACAAGCTGCGCGTGTCCCTGGACACCATCACCAAGGGCCAGGGTGCCGAGTGGTTCGACAAGCTCAACCGCTGGGCCCTGAAAATGCCCATCAACACCGTCAAGGCCATCAAGGCTTTCACGATGATGCGGGCAATGGGCCTAAAACCGACCATTGACGACATGACAACCCTGGTGGACACCACCAGCGCCCTGGGAGGCGAGGCCGACACCCTGGAGGGAATCGCCCGGGCCCTGGGCCAGATCAAGACCAAGGGCAAGGTGTCGGCCGAAGAGCTGATGCAACTGGCAGAACGAGGTGTGCCGGCATACCAGATCCTGCAGGAAAAGCTCGGACTGACTGCCGAACAGCTGGGCAATATCGGGGCTGCCGGCATCGATGCCAACACGGCCGTGACCGCCCTGCTGGAGGGCATGTCAGAGCGCTTCGGAGGCCAGAGCAAAAAGATCCAGGGCATGTGGTCGGGCATGATCGAATCGCTCAAATCCTACTGGGTGGAGTTCAAGCGCCTGGTGATGGATTCCGGGGTCATGGCCTGGCTGGAAGAAAATCTGCGGGCCATCGTGGACTGGGCCGACGAGCTTTACAACAGCGGCACCATGCAGCAATGGGCCCAGGACCTGGCCGATTACATCATCGGCCTGGGTGAGCGGATCAAAGCGTTCGTCGGGCAGGCCATTGGCGGATGGCATAACCTGGAGGAAACCGTACGCAGCGTTTTTGCCAATATCCGCAATTGGGCCGACCAATTGCTGCCATCGTTAAAGGCTGTCTTGACAGTAGCCGGTGCCGTTGCCCGGGCAATCAACGTCACCGGCAAGGCCATCGGCAACGCTGCCGGTCGGCTGTACACCGATGCCGAGCGCAGGGTCAACGAGATTGCGGCCTCAAAAGCAAAGCAAGCGGCCCCTGCCAAAGCCCCCTCTTATGCGTCCGGCACGGGCCCGGCCGGGCTGCCCTATACCGGCCTTTTCCTGGGGCACAAGGGCGAAATAGTGAAGAACCCGGCCGAATCCGAGGCAGAACGGCGCGGCCGGTCGAATGCTTCCGGCGGCAACACCTATATTTTACAGCCGACCTTCATGACCGGCGATGCAGGCTCCATTGCCCGGGCCTTCGCGGAATTCCGCCGCCTGGAAAAGCGCTGGGGAACAGTCTAGATGGCATCCATTGTCCTTTATACCCGCAATATCCTGGAGTCGGCCACCGTTACCGTGCCCGGCCAGGATGACGGTTTTCCGGCCGCCCGCCTCCGGGACCGGGCCATATCGCTGTATTGGAGCTGGAGCGCAAACGGCGATCTGCATATTACCGTGGACCAGGGCAGTGACCCGGCGCCGGTGGATTTTCTGGCAGCCGGCCGTCACAATTTTTCCGGCCGGCAGATAAGCTGGCAGTACTCCAGTGATGGTTTTGCTTCCGATATCCACGATGCCGTTTCGCCCTGGACCCAGCCCGACGGGAAATTGGTAGTCAAGCACCTGGCCGCGCCGGTGACAAGCCGCTGGTGGCGCCTGGTGGTGGCCGCGGCCGAAAGCCCCCGCTGCGGGGAGGTGTTCATGGCCGCAGGCCGCGGCTTTGATGTCAAGACAATGCCTGCGCCCGTAGCCGGGGACAAGGACAACGTGGCCTGGACGCCGACTGTCGGCGGGCTGGAGCGAGCCTGCAAGCTGGGAGATCCGCGCCGTATGCGGGAATACGGCCTGCGGCTTTCGCCTGCCGAGCAGGCGGAGTTTGCCGCGGCAATGGCCGAGCTTGACGGCTATAGTAAGCCTTTTTTCATCCTGGACCACAAGGGCGAGTGCTTTTTATGCCGGCTGCAGGATGTGCCCGAATCTGTCGAGGATCACAAAACCCACGCCCGGATAAACCTGGCGGTGATCGAAATGCTGTGAGCAGGAGGAGATAGATGATGACCACCTTGCAACTGTACCAACTGCTGGTCGACACGGCCGCCGATGCCAACCGGCTGGCCGTGATGCTGCGGGATGAAAAGATGACCAAGAAAGAAGCAGAAGCCCGCTTCAAAGAAAAAATAGAAGAAGTAAAAAACCGTCTGAAATGAAAAACCTGTCGTCCCAGGCCCGGGCTGCCGTTGACTGCCCGTTTGTCGAGCCGATCCGCCTGCTCACCATCGAGCTGGATGCGGCCACGGTGCGCCTTTGCGACCGCGTTTTCGGCCAGGCCGGAAGCGAATGCGTCTTTGACGGCCAATTGTACGAGCCGATTGTGCTTTCCTGGGGCGAGATAGCCTGCGGCAGGCTCGATCCTGCCACCTGGGAGACAACAGCCCCCGGCCAGTGCACGGTTGTCATCGACAACACCACGCCGGTAGGCGGTGCGGCGTGCTTTTCGGCCCTGTTCAAGCCGGCGGCCCCGCATTTTGCCAGGGTGAAAATCTGCGAGATCTACAGCCAGGCGGCCGCTGCCGGCGATGCGGTCTGCCTCTTTGTCGGCCAGATCGAGGACGTAATCAACATGGCTGCCGACCAGGTAACCCTGCTTTGCAGCAGCTTCGAGCTGGCAGTGGCCAACCGCTTCGCCCATACGATCCTTTGCGCCGAAGATTTTCCGGGCGCAGATCCTGACGACCTGGGCAAGATGATACCCCAGGTCTGGGGCCGGGCCCGCAAGGTGCCCTGCCTGGCAGTGGATGCCGGCGGCAAATCGACTCTGGTGACAGCCATGACAGCCGACAGCCCCGGCAATGGCGGCACCCTGGAACTTTCCGATGCAAGCGCCTTTCCCACCGGGGCCCACGTGATCCAGGTCGATGGTGAGCAGATTGCCGTTGCTTCGCGGGCCGGCAACATCCTGACCCTGGCCTCTTCCGGCGCCCGGGGCCACAACGGCACCGAGGCCACCGACCACGACGCGGGCTCGGCCGTGGCCGAGATCCAGACCGACTACGTCTACCTGGCAGCCGATCACCCGGTGCAGGCAATAGATGCGGTCTACGTGGACCACATCCGCCAGGTGGACGGGTTCACCGCCTACACCGGCCGGCCCAATGATGAGCTTTCCGGCTACCCGGGACGAGCCGCGGTAGTCTTTCACACCCTGCCGGTGTTCAAAAAGCAGGTCAACCTGGCGGCCCATGACACCATCGACGTCAAGGACACCATTGGGGTTGACGATACAATCGGCGTCAAGGACACCATCGGCGTGACCCAGGGCAGCCACGCCCACAGCAGCCCTGAGGTCATTGTCAACTGGCGTTTCGACGTTGTGACCGGCACATCAGGATCGTCAGATCCGTTGTCGCCGTGGAACCTGTGCGACAACGATTACAACAGCGTATGCGGTTTCGACGCGCTCAACAGCTGGGCCGTAATCGGCAAGGCCAGCTACCAGGATTACGCCGGCCCTCCCACGGCCTACAGGCTCTGCATGGCCTGCGGCGCCATCCATGATCAGAACACATCGCCCAACAGGCAGATATATATGTCGTTCGGCAGCGGGGGCCTGACAGCCTATCCCAACAACAGCGGGCAGGTGATCAAAGGGTCCTGGATCGCCGTAAACTCCGACACCAATACATGGGAAAAATTCAACGGGCTCAAGGCGCGGATTGAAAAAGTCTACGGCGGCAACGGTGCCGACTATATCCGCGAGGCGTGGATCGAGGTCAAATACACACCCGCCACAAACAGCAGCCCGGCCGCCGGGGTGGGCAAGACCGGGGCGGCCACAAAATCCGGGGCCGCAACCAAGACCGGGGCGCCCACAAAGACCGGAACGGTAACCATCTCCGGTAACTCCACGGCCGAAACGGTGATCGGCAACCGGGTGTCCTGCGATCTGCGGGGCCGCATCGACGCAGACGGTTCCATAACCGGCACGGCCGGCGCTCTGATCGAGCGGCCGGACCATATCTGCGCCGATATCCTGATTCGCGGCTGCCAACAGGCCGGCGAGGTTATCGACTCGGCGGCCTATGCCGCGGCCGGAGCCCGGTATGCCGCTGCCGGCTTTACCCTGGCCGTGGTGTTGCTGCAAAGACCGTGCGTCCGGGCCCTGGTCGACCGCATCGCCTTCCAGAGCCGGTCAATCGAGTACTGGGAGGCCGGCAGCCACCGGCTCAAATACATCCCGGTCCGGGAGCAGGCCGCGGCCACCATCGGCCGGCACCACGTGGATCAGGACAGCCTGCAGGTTTCGTTTACCGACCGGGTGGACATCAAAAACACCCTGACCGCCCGCTATGCCCGGGACTGGTCAGGATACGAGGACCCTGTCGAGGCCCTGCGGGCCACGGTAACGGCCGAACATACGGCCAGCGCTGACAGGTACGGCCCGCTGAGCGGTGATCCGTTGTCGCTGCCATATGTCATGGATTCCGGCCAGGCCGGTTCCGTGCTGGCCTGGCAACTGGAGGATCTGGCCGCACCCCGCCTGGTGGTGACCCTCACCGGTGGCTACGGCCTGGCGGCCATCGAGCGTGGTGATGTCGTCACCTTCGATGTGGCATCCCAGCCGCTGTCAGCTGCGTTGCTGGGCCTGGTTGCCTCCGGCGACCGGTTCCGGGTGATCGACAAATCGTATCTGGTCGGCGGCCTGAAGCTGCAGGCCGTAGCCCTCAATTACTGGGTGTACCGCAAAGATCTGGCCGCCGGCTATGACATCCTGGCCGCCACCGGCCTGGCTGCCGGCTATGACATCCTGGCCCAAGCTTCGGCCATTGCCGGCTATGACATCCATGCCAACCAGACAGCCACCGCCGGCTATGACATCCTGGCCCGGATCATTGTCAGCGGACGCTACGACATCCAGACCAGGGCCGATGGCTGGGGAAATAGTGACACCTGGGGCGATTCCGATGCCTGGGGCGGCGCTATAATATAAGGAAAAGGAGGATATCGTGGCAATCCAGGTGAACAAGATAAAATTTTACCGCTGCAGCCAATGGTCGGAGGGAAGCGACCACGGCGGCGATATTGACACTGCAAATGAAATCGCATCGGGCGCTGACCAGAACATATTCGATGATGTCAGCGATGCCCAGCGGGTGGCGGGCTCCACCGAGTACCGCAAGATCTATGTGCGCAACGAAAACGACGACACCTGGCTGCAAGTTGTGGCCTGGATCGCCCAGTTCACGCCGGCTGAAAACGACGAGATCGCCATTGCCCTGGGGACGAACTCGGGAACCGTCAGCAGTGAAGGCTCGGGGGCAACCTACGTCAGCCCGGACGCCAAGGATCACGCAGACGCCCTCAATATCGGCGATCTGGCCAAAAACGCCTACCAGGCCATCTGGATCAGGCGCAAGGTGACTGCCGGCGGAGATGGCTATTCCAACAACAGTTTCACCCTGGCCTTCGAATCGTCATAAAGGAGCACAACCATGCCTGTTACGACCTACAATTGCGACAGCCTGACCGGCGGCAGCGGCCGGGCCCTGGATGCCCTGAAAAGGGCCGACCTCGCCGACGGCGACCGGGCCGTGGTGCATACCGGTGGCCAGACCATGCGCTTTTTGTATGTTGCCGCGGCCACCGACGCCGAGGATACCAGCACCCATCCTTACAAGGTACGCCCGGACGATTTCTCCAGCTCCGGTGTCTGGATCGAGCAGACACCGGCAAACAGCGAACTGCTCCAGAACCACGGCCCGGCCGAGCTGATTGCCGGCCGTAAAAATCACATCATCAACGGCGATTTCCTGATTTGGCAACGGGGAGACGATTTTACCGGGCTTGCATCTGCCAAATATACTGCCGACAGGTGGCAGTATGTCGCTGGCAACCTGTCAGCGGCTATGCGGGTATATCGATTTGCGGACGTGCCTGATGGTGGCAGTGGATCATACCGATCCCTGTACTCATGCAAGCTGGAGGTGAAAACCGCTGATGCGACAGTCGATAACAGTTATGCGTTTTTCAGACAGATGATTGAAGGCTATAATTTTGTGTCTCTGCGCCATAACCCGTGTGTTTTATCGTTTTGGGTAAAATCCTCAAAAACGGGGACGTATTGCCTGTCTCTGCGTAACAGCGGCCATGATTTGTCATTTGTCACAGAATACACCATTGATCAGGCCAATACCTGGGAACACAAGGAGATTCCCATTACCTTCGACAATTTCAATGGCACCTGGAATTACACCAACGGAGTGGGGTTACGGGTCGAGTTCCAACTTGCAGTTGGCAGCGATCATCAAACTACTTACAAGGATCAGTGGCGCTCGGAGAACAAGCTGGCCACATCCAGCCAGGTCAACTTTCTGGACACGGTGGGTAACACGTTCCAACTTTCCCAGGTGCAGCTTGAGCCGGGGGAGCATCCAACACGGTTTGATTACAGGCCCTACCAAGAAGAATTAGCTCTGTGCCAAAGATATTTTATTAAATTCAACTTTAATCCCACCTGCAGTTACCGCGGGGTTGGTGCCGGTTCTGGCGGCAATGAATCCGCGGTAAACTTCTCGTTTCCTCAGGAAATGAGAGCTATCCCGAATGCAGACAAGCTTCAGGATTGGAAATATTACGATGGCAGTAATTGGGTAGTTAAATCAACTACCCTATATGTTTCCAAAAATGATTTCATTATCGGCGTGGCCGGCAATGATAACAACGCCCATTTAGTTTTTCCACAAACCAAATATGCGTTTTTTGATGCCGAGATATAGATTCGCGGTTATCATCTTGCTTATTTTAAATGGTTCCCCGTGCCTTGCCAGCGGCCCGACGCTGGCCTGGGACCCGGTGTCCCCGCCCCCCGAAGGCTATCGCCTGTTCCAGCGGCTGGCGGGTACGCACTACGATTACCGCCGGCCTGTCTACCAGGGCCCGGCCCTGGAATATACGCCCACGGGCCTTGTGCCCGGCAAACGTTATTGCTGGGTGGTCCGGGCCTACGACCACGGCTGCGAGAGCGAAGATTCCAACGAGGTGTGTTTCCGGCCGCCTGCGGCCGGCAAAGTATCTGGCATCAACCTGCAACGAAAGGATGGCAAGATGTATCTGGTGACAAGTCAGATGCCAAAAGATCAGGTCGATTACTACGAGGTGGAGATCGATGACCAGGTAGTGCGGGCCGAGGCCGAAAAGGCCGGCGGCCAGGCGCGTTTGCACTATGAACTGCCCGAATCGCTGGCCAGCGGCAAACATACCGTCCGTATCCGGGCGATCAACACGTGGGGAAAGGGGCCCTGGTCGTCCCCTTTCGAATTTACCAAGGTTTTACCTGGCCCGGTCTCTGGCATTGGCTTGTCTGTAGACTGACAGGAAGACCGGCCAGGCTCCTGACCTGGAGGATCAAACCACTGGAATAGTTGGAGGCCACCCCGGACAAGTGCCGGCTTGTCCGGGGCGAAAGGCTGATCACGGCTCAGCCCAACATCTGATAAACAGACGGCCTCCGTGCCCGGGACCCGAGCGCGGAGCTATATATCACATGAGGGAGCCCATGAACAGCCCATTGGCCTATATCGGCGGCAAATCCAAACTGGCAGAAACCATTATCGACATGATGCCGGATCATAAATCCTATTGCGAAGTCTTTGCGGGAGCTGCCTGGGTGTTTTTTCGCAAGCCACCTTCTAAATACGAGGTCATAAATGATCTGGATAGCGACCTGGTCGCATTCTACCGGGTTTTGCAGCATCACCTGGAGGAGTTTTTGCGCCAGTTCAAATGGCTGCTGTCATCCCGTGAGTGGTTCGAGGACTGGAAGCGCCAGCAGGCAGCCGGCGGCCTGACCGATATCCAACGGGCAGCCCGCTATTATTATCTGCAACGGCTCTGTTATGGTGGTCGGGTGCGCAACCGTACCTTCGGCGCCGGCCCCATGTCCAGGCCCAGGATCAACTTGCTGCGCATTGAGGAAGAGCTTTCCGAGGTGCACCTGCGCCTGGCCGGCGTGATCATCGAACATTTGCCGTGGCAGGAATTTATCAGGCGCTACGACAGGCCCCAGACCCTAATGTACCTGGACCCGCCATACTACAAAGCACCATACTACGATCACAACATGGAGCTGGATGATTACCAGCAACTGGCTGATTTGCTTGAACAGACAGACTGCAAGTGGATTTTGAGCATCAACGATCACCCTGAAATGCGCCAGGTGTTCGACTCATTTAATTGTCACCAGGTTTCGCTGAAATACACAGTTGCCAAGGACAAACAAACGACAGGAAAGGAGCTTTTGATAACCAATTTTTGAGGTGGCCGCCCGCAAAAATTACTAGCCGGGCACAAACTAGCAAAATATTTTCAACCTGTCGGCCAACCGCTCCGGAGTCGAACAGGTTTTTTGCGCCCTGGCTTTCAGGTCAAAATATTTTTCTCATATTTTTTGTCAATTTTCTCATATTTTTTGTCACGTTACAATTGTATTTTGAGCGATACGATGACAAGCATGCAGCGGCCCATCGAGAGAGGCAGATCAAGGGCTGGCGCAGGGAGAAGAAGTTATCATTGATAAAATCAGGCCGGTGAGCTTGTCCTGAGCGTCAGCGAAGGAAGTCCTACCCGGGGAGCCAAAAAAAGATCGCCCTGTCGATTTTGTGAACCGGCGGGGCGTTTTTTATTTTTTTGAAGAGACATTGTGGGGTGACAAAAAATATGAGAAATTGATTTTGGCTGGTTTTGGGGCCTTTTTGGGGCACTTTTATGAAACGTTTTAGGCACTTGTGTGGAACTCTAAGTGCGAATTTTCTCATATTTTTTGTCACTACGGAATCACTTCCCACCTGGCGCCCCGTCCCCTGCCGACAAGGCGGACCTTGCCTTGTTTTTTCAGCTCCGCAAGAATCTTTTTTATCAGTTGGGTGCTGGCCGACGGCAACTGGGCCGCAAGGTCCCCCAGCGTGAACTGCTCCAACTGGGCGAGCACGGTCTGTTTGACCAGGTCGCTCTTGGCAGGACGCGCTTCCGTCGATTCCACCTGCCGCTCGAATTCTTTGTAAGCGCGCCGCAACATGCTCAGGAAGTAATTCCACCAGGGAATGATTTCGTTTTTACCTTCATGCCATCTCTGAGAACATTCAGCCAGCACACTGTAGTACTCTTCTTTACTGTCCTCGATAAGACGCTCCAGGCTGACATACCTCGCAACCTGAAAACCATGCGCCTGGAGTAAAAGCGTTGTAACCAAGCGGGAAACACGCCCGTTCCCATCACGAAACGGGTGGATGCACAAAAGATCGAACACGAAGGTGGCCACAAGTAAAAGCGGCGGGAGGCGTTCGTCATCGCAGGCTTCCCGGTAGTTCCGGCAAAGCGCATCCACAACCTTAGGAGTTTTCTTGGCGGAGGTGGGAACAAACCTGATTTTCCTCTCGCCGTTGGGCAAAATTTCGATAATCTCATTGTCGCGCTTCTTCCATTCACCTGCATCACCGGAAAGCCCGCCCTGGGCGAGTGCGTGAAGCCGCTGGATAACCTTCGGAATGATAGACACCTGGCGCTTGCGCGAAAAAATCCAGTCTAACGCCTGTCTGTAACCTGCGAGTTCCTCTTCCGAGCGATCCCGGGGCTTGGCCTTTCCAAGAACCACCGGACGGAGCCGGTCAGCCGGTATCGTAACCCCCTCAATCCGGTTCGATGATTCCACACTCTGGATTATGGCCTGTTCACGCAGAACTTCGAGAACCTCGGGTTTCTGTCTGATCCAGAGTTCCTGTTTTCCCCGGGCTTCCATACACGATCCGAGAAGCCAGCCCGTACCAACCGGGATCGACATTTCGGTCATTTTTTTGGGGTCCAGCGACAGCATAGGAGCTCACCTCTTTTCGTCGGTAGCCTAATAATAGCTTATTTGGCGTCCGGTAGCCAATTATTTTTCACAAAAGCGCAAAATTTCTCACCCAACCCTGGACAGCACACATGGAATGCAGTGCATTGAAAGGCGGCAATTTAGTGCGCGTTTTCGGGATGCGCCCTGGTTTAGTGCATTTTATACATGCGTGGATTGCTTTCGGTATGACATGTTGAAATTATCGACATATCTGAAAAACGTGTCGATAATTTCGCAAATCATGGACACGTTACCACCACGCGTCCATAACGTGGACACATCTTCCGCTGTAGTGGCCAAGTAAAAACGGACACAGAATTAAGCTGCATTTAGTAGCAGCGCCTTTTCAAATTCAAGCGGTGTTTTATATCCCAGAGTCGAATGCAGTCTGTAAGCGCTATAGTATGTGATGTAGTCAAGTATTTCGATACAGACATTTTTCTTGTGGCAAACCTGCGGTCCGACAGCCTTTCACTTTTCAGGCTTCTGAAAAAGCGTTCGGTCGGAGCATTGTCCCAGCAATCCCCCTTTTTGCTCATGCTGGCAATCATTGTAGCTCTTAGCATGGTGTCCGTTTTGATTGAACCACATCAATTAGTCAGGTTTCAGTTGTCTTGACAACCGCGGCCTGATATGCTGCCATACTTTTTAGTTTCACCGCGTGCAATCCGCATTTATGATGGACGACGACCGGGATGGCTGAGTCATGAAGATCGGGCGTAACGCACCCTGCCCCTGCGGCAGCGGGAAAAAGTACAAGAAATGCTGCCTGCCGAAGGAAAGGGCAGCCGCACCTTCCAATTCTCTTTATGCGCGTCGCTTGTCCGAGACCTTTGAGAAAGTCATGGAAAAGCTGATCGACTATGCCGTCGGGGTCTTCGGCCAGGAGGCCATCGGCGTGGCCATGGACGAGTTTTTGGCCATGCCCGACGAAGAAGATGAAATAAGCCGGGAGATGCTGGAGCGGGCCGAGGTCCCGTTCTGGCCCTGGTTCGTATTCAACTGGTATTACGATCCTGGTGAAGCCCTGATGGAACTGCCCGGCCCCGAAGGGGTCACCGTGGCCGAGCTTTATCTCGAAAAGAAGAAAAAGAAGCTGAATGCGCTGGAAAAGCTTTTCATAGAGAATGTCAACCGCACCCTGTACAGCTTCTGGCAGGTGCTGGGAACGGACAAGGGGCGCGGGATCAAGCTGAAAGATGTTTTCAGGGGCATTGTTATCGATGTCGTGGAAGACACGGCATCGAAATATGTCGAAACCGGCGACATCCTTTTCGGCCGGGCTGTCATGGTGGACAAGGTCGGCATGCTGGTCGGGGTCGGGCCCGCCCTGATTCCGCCCTCGTTCAAGACGGAGATGATCAACCTCAGAAAGGTCATGGCCCCCGGCAAGGGACCGGTGGACGACGAGGTGCTCTACGACTGGGATATGGAAATCAGGGAGCTGTATTTCTGGATCGATCATCAGCTGCACACACCTCCCGAGAATGTCAATACCGATGGCCATCGCCTGGAATCCCACCGCCTGGTCTACGAGATAACCTGTTCTGTCCGGGAAGCATTCGACAAGCTTTGCGGCCTGAGTTCCGCCATGACTCCGGAGGAAATGCTGGCGGATGCCGGGCGCGACGGGAAGGGCCGGCTGGCGCGGGTCTGGATCGACTGGGACCGGCCGGGCAACGGGACCAACAAGGCCTTCGGCAATGTCATCCTGGGCCGGATCGTGATCGACGGCCGACGGCTGACGGCAGAAGTCAACTCGGCGGAAAGGGCCCGGATCCTGCGCCAGGAGATAGAGGCCCGGCTGGGAGAAAATGCCCGCTTCAAGGTGGACGAGATCCGGAATCCAGGGTTGCCGGACGGGCCGGGACCGGCCGGTGAAAGCACCGGGCCGCCCGGCGCCGAAGAAGTGCTGCAGATTCCCGGGGCAAGGGAAAAGCTCATGGAAATGCTGGCCGGTCACTGGGAAAACTGGGTCGACATGGAATTGCCCGCCCTGGGGGGCAAGAGCCCGCGACAGGCGGTAAAGACCGCCGACGGCCGTGAGGCGGTGGAAGCGCTCCTGACAGAGGCCGCAAGGGGCCGCGGCAGTGACCCCCTGATAAACGAGGCAAACCGCGAGGGGGTCCGCCGGGCAAGAGAACTTCTGGGCCTGAAAGATTCCTGATGCCGGCGTGCAGGACGCCGGTTCCGGCAAAGCGGTTTTCTCCGTTTGATTGCGCCGGGTCCGGCCGCCGGTTCACCCGTATCTGAATTTGGAAGCCGTTTCAGGGTGATGGGGCCCGGCGGACGGGCCGGGATTATTTTCACAGACAAACAGGAGACAGGCAATTCATGACCGAAAGCAGACGCCCGATTCTCTGGCACCAGGGTTTGTTTCTTCAACCGCAGCACTTCCAGCAGATGGAACTGCACTTTCAGGCGATGCTGAACCCTTTGCGGCAGCACATCAAGCCGTATTTCTGGGGGATCGCAGGTCTGGAGTTGCAGCCAGAAGCCCTGCAGAACAGGATGTTCGAGGTGATCAGCGTGGACGCCATCTTTCCGGACGGGACCAGGGCGGTCTTTCCGGGAAACGCCGTGCTCCAGCCGCGTTCTTTCGACAACGTAGATTTCGGACAGGAGGGCTCGCGACCCTTCCGGGTATATCTGGGCCTGAAAAAATTCAGCCCGGCTGCCCGGAACGCCACCTCAACCAGGGGAACGGAGGATCTCTATTCCATTGCCACCCGTTTCGTGTCGGCCGACGAACCCGAAGACGTGGAAGATCTCTATCTGGGCGGCCCGCCGGCCAAGGCCAGGTTCCTGGACTACGTGCTCAAGATCTTCTGGGAAAGCGAACTGGAGCAGCTTGGCGATTACTGGCTGCTGCCGGTGGCCCGGCTCGAACTGGAAGGAGACAGGGTACGTCAGGTCCCGGACTTCATCCCGCCGGCCTTCAGCATATCAGGGTCAGAGAAATTGTTCCGGATCATGAGGAGTATCCAGGAACTGGTCTTGTCCCGCTGCCGCGTGCTGGAGATATACAAGATTTTCCGCGAGGTGCGGACCAACGAGGTGGAATCGGTCTCCCTGCGTAACCTGCTGGCCCTCACGGTCATAAACCGATATATACCTGCATTTCATCACCTGCTGGAAAATCCTGAGACCCATCCCTGGGCCGCTTACGGGCTGCTGCGTCAGTTCGTCGGCGAGCTGAGCACTTTCAGCGAGCGGATCGATGCCCTGGGAAGGTTGTCCGACGGCCGCGAGCTGTTGCCGGCCTATGACCACGGCCGGCCGGGGCATTGCTTCGCCGAGGCCCGCCGGCTCATCCGGGAACTGCTCAACGCCATCGTGGTCGGCCAAGAGAGCGTGGTCCGCCTAAGCCGGAAAGGCAACGACTTCACGGGGCAGATGCCACCCGAGGCTTTCGGGCAGGCCGCCCGCTTCATCCTGGCGGTAACCTGTCCGTCAGAACCCGGGGCCGCCGCCGATTCCCTGATCGACCTGGCCAAGGTGGGCAGCCTGGAAGAAATGCCCACCATGATATCCAGGGCCCTGCCCGGTATTCCGCTTACCCGGCAGAAGACGGCTCCGCCGGGTCTGCCTGAAAGACCGGATGTCTTTTACTTCACCCTCAAGCCGGATCACCCCCTCTGGGCCGATATCCGGCGCAGCGGCAACATCTGTCTCCACTGGGACGAGGCACCCGATGATGCTGCCGCAGAGTTGATCATCTCCAGGTTTTAGCCTGAGATGGAAAGTTGAGGAAGAACATGGAACAGGAAAAGGATTCGGCTTCCGGGACGCGGTCGCCTTACACTGAAACCACGCTCCTGGACTGTTACATGGAGTTGATAGCCTATACCGGCTATCTCAGGCAGGAAGGCGCGGACGGCAGGGCGGGGGCCGATGAGGCGGACGCCGTTTATGCCGGGCTGGTGGAACGTTCCGGAAAGATGGCCGCGGCAGCCGGGTTCGGGGAAGACCTCTGGAGGGAAGGACTCTTTCCTGTCTGTGCCTGGACAGACGAAACCCTGCTTTGCTCGGACTGGCCCGGTCGCGGGCAGTGGGAAAACCGGCAGCTGCAGCGCAAGCACTTCAGAACCACGGCCGCCGGCTGGCAGTTCTACGAGCGGCTCGACAGCCTGAAGGAAGAAGATACGGAGGTGCGGGCCGTGTACGAGTTCTGCCTGGCCCTGGGATTCAGGGGGCGGTATTTCCGGCCGTCGGATACCGGCAGGCTGGAGGACATTCAGTACACCCAGTTGAAGAAAGTGGCCGGTGACACCGGGACGGAGCTTCCGGAAATACTTTTCCCGGAAGCCTACGAAGCGGAAGATATCGCCGGAAAAAGAGAACACAACGGATGGAAACGCTTGTCGGCCCTGGTGCCGGCGGCCGCACTGGTGCCGCCGCTGGTTTACGGCGGGCTCTACTTCGTTCTAGACCGGTTCCTGGACCAGTCGATCGCCCGATACTTCGGTGGAGGATTCTGAGCAGTTATACGAATATTCTAAACCGGTTGACCCGGCATCGCAGTTTATGCCTCAACCGCCGCAGACGGAAACAAGATGGGAAAGATTCTCAAGGTTTTGTTGGTATTGCTCGTTGTGGCCCTTTTGACAGGGCTTTCCTACTGGACGGTGGTTCTCAGGGGCAAGCCCTGGTGGTTTGCTGCGGCGATATCGGCCGGGGTGCTTGGGGTGCTCTTCGGGCTGCTGTTTCTCAAAAAGTACCTGCTGCGCAGGAGGGAACGCAGGTTCGTTCAGCGTGTTATCGACCAGGACACGGAGTCCATCGAGCGGGCTCCGGTGACCGAGCGTCACGAACTGGTCGAACTGCAGGAAAAATGGAAAGAATCGGTCCGGCGCCTCCAGCAATCCCACCTCCGCAAGCTGGGCAACCCCCTGTACGTGCTGCCCTGGTTTCTGATCATGGGAGAGTCCAAGGCCGGCAAGACTTCGGCAGTCAAGAACGCCGGGCAGGACACCCCCATGTCCGAAGTCAGCCGTTCGGCAGGCATATCGGGTACGCGCAACTGCGACTGGTGGTTTTTCGAACAGGCCATCGTCCTGGACACCGCCGGCCGCTACACCATCCCGCTTGATGAAGGACCCGACCTGGAAGAGTGGAAGCGCTTTCTGGAACTGCTCGGCCGGTACCGGCGCAAAGAGCCCCTCAACGGGGTCGTCGTGGCCGTTGCGGCCGACAAGCTGGTAAAACCGGACCAGGCCCGGCTGCGGGAAGAAGGCCGGAGCATCAGGCAGCGCATAGACCAGATGATGCGGATCATGGGAGCCAAGTTCCCGGTCTATGTCCTGGTCACCAAGATGGATCTGGTCCATGGCTTTACCCAGTTCAACCAGTCCCTGGAAAAGGAGCAGGTGGCCCAGGCCATGGGCTATACCAACACGGCCCTGGGCGGGTTCTGGCGCGACGTTCTCCGGGAGGCGGTTGCCGGCATAACCGGCAATCTGAAGAAGCTTCGCTTTCTGCTTGCCCACCGCAGGCCCGATCCCGATCCCGGGGCTCTTTTCTTCCCCACCGAATTCGAACGCCTGGTGCCGGGCCTTGCCATGTTCCTGGAAGCGGTCTTTGCGGAAAATCCCTACCAGGAGACTCCCCTGTTGCGGGGCCTGTACTTTTCCAGCGCCCTGCGCAGGCACAGCCCGGTTTCAGACTTTCTGGAGGCAACCGGGATCGAGGCGCCCCAGGAGGCGGCTTCTTCACCACAGGCGGGCTTTTTCCTGAAAGATTTCTTCGCCGCCATCCTGCCCAGGGACCGGAACCTGTTTTCCCCCCTGCGCGAGTTCGTCCTGTGGCGGCGCCTGACGCGCAGTCTGGGTCTGCTTTCCTGGACCCTGCTCTGGCTGGCCGCCTGCGGGCTGCTGGGCATTTCATATTACCGCAATCACGCCGTCATCAGGCAGTTGGACAAGGCTTTCAGCAGCGCTCCGGTTCTCAGCGGCAAGTACGATGCCGATCTGCTGATGCTGGACAAGATGAGAATCCAGATCCGGGCCATGGAGGGTGAAGTAGATTCGTGGTCGTTTCTCGACCTGGGTCTGGACCACGGCCGCCGCCTGCTGGCAAAACTAAAGCGGGACTACCTCAAGCTGCTGGAAGACGGATTTTTAACGCCCGTCGACCGCAGGATGATGGCCAGGATCGAAAACGGGAAGAAAATCTCCCGGCACGACATGGTGGATTACGCCGGGTATGTCGTGGCCCAGTTATGGGTTCTGGGCACCTGTCTCGATGGCAGGGATCTGCCGCCGGAAAACGACTTCCGTATTATAGCCGCCAACATTCTGTCCGATGCCGGGCTGGAGATAATACCGGAGATCGCCCAGAAATTCGGGGATGTCTACCTGGCTTATCTCAGGTGGAACAGGGACAGGCCGGCCATCGAGGCCAGGGTCAGGGAACTGCAGGTGGCCCTGGTGGACCTGATCGAGAAAAGGAGCCGTAACCTGCACTGGCTGATTCAGGACTGGATTCCGGAGACAGCTTCGCTTGGCCCGGACGATTTCGCCAAGGTCCCGGGCGCGCCGGAGGATAGCGGGAAACCGGAGATTCCAGGAGCCTTCACCGGTCAGGGACGCAAGCATATCGAAAGGTTCATCTCCTATATCGACAGGGCCCTTGACGACATGGAGCCGAAAGGCGGCGGAAACGCCGATCCGGCCGGCAGACCGGCAGCCGCTTTCCAGAGGATGAAGAAGGACTTCTGGGACTGGTACCACCGGGAGTTTTTCCGCCGCTGGCACTATTTCATGGCCCGGTTTCCCAAGGCCCTGACCGGTCTGAAAGGCCACAACGTCCGGCAGCAGCTGGCCCTCATGATGACCGGCGAGCAGAATCCTTACTTCCGGCTGATCAAGCGGGCAGGTGAAGAAGTAAAGGCTCTCGGTCAAGAGCGGGTGCCGCCTGTTTTCGGCCAGCTGGTAAGGATGGAACACATCCGGGAGCTGGCCCTGGCAGAGCAGAAAAAGCAGAAATCGGTCAAAGCCGAACTTGCCCTGAAAGCCGAGGAGCTAAAGGCGGCCATGGACAGCCGGACAGACAGTAAGCAGGCCGAGCAGATGGCCCGTGACCTTTCCCTGGCCCATGCCTGGAACCGGTACGTCCGGGCGCTCGCCAAGGTGAATGTGGACCTTACTTCGACCAAGTGGGGCTATGACACTTACAAGGCGGCCCTTGTGTCCGGGTCCGGCGGCTCCGGCGGCGGGGATCAGCCTCCAGCCCTGGTGGAGGCCAACTCGGCCTATGCCTCTTTCAAGGCCATGATGGATGACGGCAAGACGGATTCGGCGGTGATCTGGGATCTTGTCTGTGGCCCCCAGGATTATCTGCTGTCGTATGCCGCCTCCCAGGCGGCCTGTTTCATTCAGCAAAAATGGCGGCAGGATGTTCTTAGTTTCCTGGAAGACGTCGATCCGGCCAAGGTGCCCCTGGTGCTGTTTGACAAGCAGGACGGGCTGGTGTGGAAATTCCTGGACAAAACGGCCAAGCCCTTTATTTCCCGCGGCAAGGCCGGATTCATCCCCCGCCGCGATTTTCGCGGCCGCCACATCGCCTTCAGACCGGCCTTCATGCATTTTCTCAACCAGGGGCGGAATGCCGATCTTAATTACCAGCCCGAATACAAGGTGGAATTGACCGCCCGGGATCTGCAGGTCAACCCCGGGGTGGAAAACGAGCCTTTCGAGTCGGTTCTCAGGGTAAATTGCGCCGACCGCGCCCTGGTGCTGGAAAACTTCAACTATCCGCGGACAGAGACTTTCGCCTGGAGCCCGGAAAAGTGCGGGGATACTTACCTGACCATCAAGTTTGCCGGGTTCGAGCTCAAAAAGCGCTACAAGGGCCGCCTGGGCTTTGCAAAGTTTCTCAAGGATTTCAGAAACGGCAGCCACATATTCCCGGCCGGGGCTTTTCCCGTACATAAAAGCGACCTGAAGCGCGCCGGTATCTCTTTTGTCAAGATATCCTACCGGATAAAGGGCCAACAGCCGGTTATCAGGCTGCTGGAGAAGGAGCCGACCCGCGTGCCGTCCGGGATTACCCGCTGTAACCCCGAGCCATAGAAGGGGCAAGGGCCGATGTTCGAAGAAAGATTGCTGGAAAGGATAGCCAACCTGGAAGTGGCCGGAGAAGAGGCCGAGAGCACCCCCGCGGCCCGGGCCCTGGCCTCCGTGATCCGCCATCTGCAGAAGATGTTGAATACCCGCCGGGGCAGCGTTTCCACAGCCGTCGATTACGGCATGCCGGACTTCACCAATTTTCCCGGCGAAAGCATGACCGACACCTGCCGGAGGATGACCGCCGTCATCAAGGAGTTTGTGGAAAAATATGAGCCGCGGCTGGCGAATGTCCGCATAAGCTTCGAGCCCGAGGAGAACAACGCCCTGAGCCTGCGCTTCAGGCTGGAAGGAGTCCTGGCCCGGGAAGACGGAATCCCGGTAACGCTGGAGACGGTGGTGGATTCCTCGGGCAAGGTGGTCGTCAGGAAATAGGAGGAGTGGTGTTCGACAGATACTACCAGCGGGAGCTGGAAAACCTAAGGGAGCTGGCCCGGGACTTTGCCGGGGTTCACCCGGCCGCCGCCCCCATGCTGGGTGGCCAGTCGGCCGATCCCGACGTGGAGCGGCTGCTGGAAGCCGTGGCCTTTCTGACGGGGATGATGCGGCAGAAGCTGGACGACGAGCTGCCGGAGATCGTCCGGGGCCTGATGGACGTGGTTCTGCCCCATTACCTGCGGCCCGTACCGGCGGCCGCCATCGTGGCTTTTTCGCCCAAGCCGAGTCTGATGGAGACCATAAAAGTGCCGGCAGGCACGTCCATAAGGTCGGTCCAAGTCGATGAGACCGACTGCATCTTCCGCACCTGCTTCGACCTGGAGGTCCACCCTCTAAGACTTGAGCAGGCCGAGCTGATCCGGCGCCCGGGCAGTGCGCCCCGGATCCGGCTGGCCCTGGAGCTGAAGGGACCGGATCTTTCCCGGTGGCGTCCCGAAAGGCTTACTTTCTTTCTTGGTGGCGGATTTGCCCGGGCCTCGGATCTTTTCATGATCCTGACCCGCCACCTGGAACGCATCCGGCTGGTGCCCGGGCAAGGCGGCAGTTCCTGTGAGCTTTCGGCCGCCAATTTGAAGCCCATAGGCTTTGAACGCCGCAATTCGCTCTTTCCTTTTCCGCGCCGGGCCTTTGCGGCCTACCGCCTGCTCCAGGAGTATTTCAACCTGCCCCAGAAATTTCTTTTCTTCGATATCACCGGCTGGGAGCGGTGGCAGGACCGGGGCCGGGGTTCCGGGTTCGAAATATTTTTCGACCTGCAGGCTCTTCCGGCCGCCGGCATTCCTTCTGTAGAGCCGGAACAATTCGTTCTTTTCGCCACCCCGGCGGTCAACCTGTTCGAAGTGGAGGCCGACCCGGTGCCCCTGGATCACCGCCGGGAAAAGGTGCGCGTGATGCCTTCTGCCGGCCGGGACGATACCATCCGGATCTACAGCGTCGACAAGGTGGTCGGTTTCCGGGAAGGCACGCTGGAGCAGAAGGAATATTACCCCATGAGCCTGTTTTCGCAAAGCAGGCAGCCCGGCACCTGCTACCAGGTGGTCCACGATGTGTCTCCGGTTCATGGCCGGCCGGAGGTCTTCCTGTCCTTCAGCTATCCGGCCGAAGCCGGTGAGCCGGCGGCCGAGACACTGAGCATCAAGCTGACCTGCACCAACGGCCGGCTTACCGAAAGGCTTCAGCTGGGAGACATCTGCCGGCCGACCTTCGATTCTCCGGAACTGCTGGATTTCAGGAATATCACCGCGCCCACGGCCCCGGCCGATCCCCTGCTGGAAGGTGAAGACCTGTGGCGGTTTCTCTCTCATCTGTCCTTGAACCTGCTGTCGCTGATGGATATTGAGGGCCTGCGCCACCTGTTGCGGCTTTACATCTTTCCCAAGGGAAGGGACCGGGTCAGGATAACAGCCAACCTCAAGCGGGTTGACGGCATATCGGCCGTAAGGGCCGATCCTGCCGATACCCTGGTGCGAGGCTTTCTGGTCAGGGGCCGGGACATTACCCTGGAGATGCGCCGGGATCATTTTGCCGGTACCGGCGACATGGTGTTGTTCGGCGCTGTTTTGGACCTCTTTTTCAGCCAGTATAGCAGCATGAATTCCTTTACCCGGCTCAGGATCAAAGAGCTGATTACCGGAGAGACGTTTACATGGCCCGAGAAAGTAGGCGGGAGGCCCCTGCTGTAGAAAAAGAACTGCTGGCCCGGGCACGAAGGTTTTCTTTCGTCCAGACCTTGAGGCTGCTGCGGTTACTGGTGCGCCGGCAACAGGGGCCGGGACTTGATGATAAAATGCTCGACCGCCTGATCCGCGTCCGGCCGCAGCTCTCCCTGGACTTTCCCGGCACCGACGTCAGCCGGGTCGAAGCGGACCCGGGCGATGGGGTCCGCTTCAGGGTGACAGCCAACTTTTTCGGCCTCTACGGATCTTCTTCGCCCCTGCCTACCTTCTACACCGAGGACCTGTTGCAGGAGCGCAACGATGAACGTTGCATTACCCGCGACTTCCTGGACATCATCAATATTCCCCTTTACCAGTTGCTTTTCAGGGCCTGGGGCAAGTACCGGCTTCTGTATCAGATCGACGAAGAAAAAGATCAGCGGTCTCTGGAAAGGCTTTACTGCCTGCTGGGGCTGGGAAACGGGTTTTTCCGCCGCCGCCTGGCCGATCCTTTCAGGATGCTGCGCTACCTGGGACTGGCGACCCAGCTTCCGCGCTCCTGCCAGGGGCTGCAGGCCATGCTCTGCGACACCCTCTGCCTGGAGCAGGTGGAGGTTATCGGCTGTATCGAGCAGATGGCACCTGTTCCGCCCGGCAAGCGTCTTGTGCTGGGCCGGCCGGAAAACGTTCTGGGGAGCAATACTGTCCTGGGCGAGCTTGTCCCCGACCGGATGGGCAGGTTCCGCGTCCGGGTAGAGCCGGCCGGCGCCGGCCTGCTGCACGAGCTGTTGCCCGACGGGGAGGCATTTGGAAAGATAGAAGAAATTATCGGCTTTTACCTGGACCAGCCCCTGGACTGGGATGTGGAAGTGGTCCTGGAGGCCGATCAGGTCCAAAGCCCGACCCTGGGGCAGGAGCGCTGGGGCCGCCTGGGATGGAATACCTGGCTGGTTGCCGGCAAGAGCGGAAATCGACAATTCAGTGTCCGGCTTACGACGGTCACTGCCAACACGGAGGATAGAAATGGAGTTTCTGAGTGACAGTATGTTTTCCTTCCAATCCCGGGCGCTGGAAAAGGACGCCTTCGCAGTAGTGGAATTTTCCGGTCGCCAGGCCATCTCCCGCTGTTACGGTTTCGACATTCTTCTGGTCACCGGCAGGGCCGACATAGATTTCCAGCAGGTGCTCAGCCGGCCGGCCCGCCTGGTGATCCACAGGCAGGACCAAGACGATGTCACCTTTCACGGGGTGCTGGCAGGCTTCGAGCAGCAGCAGGCGGCCGGGGAGGCTGTTTTTTACCGGGCGAGCCTGGTGCCCCGGCTGTGGTGGCTGAGCCTGACCCACCACAACCAGGTCTTTCTGGACCGGACGGTTCAGCAGATGACCGAGGCGGTTCTCGGGGAGGCCGGGCTTACCTCCCGGGACTACGAGTTCCGGCTCCAGGCGGAACACCCCCGGCTGCGCTATGTCTGCCAGTACAACGAAAGCAACCTGGATTTCATTTCCCGCCGCCTGGAACGGGAGGGAATCTACTACTTTTTCGAGCAGACCCCGGACGGTGAGAAGATAATATTTACCGACAGCAAGCTGGCCCACCGGCCCGATCCCCTGGGAGACCGGCTGGTCTTTGCCCCGCAGTCGGGCATGGTTGATGCCGAAAAGGTCGAGGCGGTTCAGGGACTTGTCTGCCGCTGCAAACCAATGCCAGCCAAGGTGCGGCTGAAAGATTACAACTACCGCAAGCCGTCTTTGGACGTTGAAGCCAGCGCGGTGGTGGATGAAAACGGCCGGGGCGAAGTATATCTGTATGGCGAGCATTTCCGCAGTCCGGAACAGGGCAAAAAGCTGGCCCGAATCCGGGCCCAGGAGATTGCCTGCCGCAAACAGCAGTTTTTCGGCGAATCGACAGCTCCTTTTCTGAGCCCCGGTTACACTTTCAGCCTCGATGGTCATTTCCGACGGGATTTCAACCGCAAGTATCTGGTGACGGAAGTGACCCACGAAGGCAGCCAGGCCGGCAGCCTGACCGGTGGCATCAAAGAAGCCCTTGCCGGCCGGGAAAAAGAGACATTCTACCGCAACCAGTTCGTGTCCCTGGCAAATGATGTCCAGTTCCGTCCCGGCAGGACAACACCTCAGCCGAAGATAACCGGCACCCTCAACGCGCGTATCGATGCGGCCGGAAGCGGCAAGTACGCCGAGCTGGACGACTACGGCCGCTACAAGGTCATCCTGCCCTTCGATCTTTCGGGACGCAAGGACGGCAAGGCCTCGGCCTGGCTGCGGATGGCCCAGCCCTATGCGGGAGCCGACCACGGGATGCATTTCCCGCTGCACAAGGGAGCCGAAGTCCTGCTGACTTTCATCGAGGGCAACCCCGACCGGCCGGTGATCGCCGCGGCGGTACCCAACGCCGAAGCCCCCAGCCCGGTGACGTCCGCCGACCAGACCATGGCCAAGATCACCACTTCCGGCGGCAACAAGATCCACATGGAAGACAAGGAGGGCAACCAGAGGATTCTGCTGCATTCGCCAACATCGGGTACTTTCCTGCGCCTGGGGGCGCCCAATGATCCTGATGATCAGGGGAACAATGATCAGGATCAAAGAAAAAAAGAGCTGGCCGGCGCTAAATTGGTCACAGAAGATGCGCTGAAGATAAGCGCGGGCGCCAAAAACGAAATCATCATGGGAGAGGAGACGGAAACCGTTCTTGGCGGCCATATGAAAACCGTAGCCCCGGTAAAGGTGGATGTTACGGTGGGCATTGAGACAGGTCTGAAGATCGCTGCCGAAAGAATGTTCACGCCAAAACACATCGACCTTCGCATCAAACGGACAAGGGTAAGTGAAAAGACGGTCAATCTCGATCAGACCAGGACATCTATGGCTACTTCGGCATACGGTTTTTATCTCAATAAACGTGAAGCATTACTTAATGCCATTAGGAGCGAAGAAGATACGACGGAACTTACTGAACAAGCCACAATTCTCAGAGCTGTAGATACTCAAGTTAACCAAGCCTCGACCAAGCTTTCCGAAGCTTATAACGAACTGATCCAGGATCACAATAAAATCGTGGAAACCGAAAACACTGTGGCCCAGACGGTAAACACCCTGGGAGAAGCGATCAACACCCTGGCTGAGACAGTAACCGTGCTGGCGGAAACGGATGTGACCATGGCAGAGACCCAGATCAGTTTGGCAGATTCGTATGTGATCACTTCGGCTGAAACGATTATTATCTGAAAGATGCCATGCAAGTTACCAAACAAAGCGAACAAGCCCTCCTTGTAAAACCCTTTGGCGTGAACAGCCGGTTCTATCTGTCCTGTTCCGTGCTGATCTGTTTCGACCTGATGCAGCCAACCCGCCTCTTTCGGGAAAAGGACCTGTGGACACAGCTTACCAGGCAGATCGGCCGGGAAAACGTTTTGGATATGGGTATGCCCAAGCCCAGGGCAGAGGTTTTGGTGACGGGCAAATGCTTTGCTCCGCAAGGTACCAGCCGGCCTGCCGCTGAGATCGCTTTTCAGGTGGGGCCGGCGCGCAAGAAGCTCAGCGTATTTGGAAATCGTTATTGGAAACCTTCCGCCGGTATCAAGATTATAACCGATCCGGAACCATTTGCGGAAATGCCCATAACCTGGGAAAACGCCTTTGGCGGTGAGGGTTTTGAGCAAAATCCGGCCGGCAAGGGGATCAGCCCTGTCCGGTTGCCTGATGGGCAAACCCTGGTGCCTTTGCCGAACATAGAAGATCCGCAAAATCTTATCGGCTCTCCTTCCGAGCGGCCGGAACCGGCGGGGTTCGGACCGATAGACGTCACGCGGCCCCGGCGCTTCAAGAAGCAGGGAACCTATGACGAGAAATGGCAACGGGAAAGATGGCCGCATTTTCCTGATGACATGGATTTTGAATTTTTCAACACCGCACCGGAAGACCAGTTCATCGACGGATTTTTCAGGGGAGACGAAGCCGTCGAGGTAATGAACATGCATCCGGAAATCCAGCTGATTCAATCCCGCCTGCCGGGACTGCGTATCCGTTGTTTCGTGACAAAAAAGAAAGACCTCGGGGACCCTGCCGGCAAAGGGGAAGTATTTGAAGAGGTGCAAACCCGTATTGACACGGTATGGTTGTTTCCGGACATATTAAAGGGTCTGGTGCTCTATAGAGGAACAACCGAAATCCGGGACGAAGAGTATGCTGATGTGCGCAGAATTTTCCTGGCGACAGAGAAGATGGCCGGGGAACCACAGCCGATTGAGTATTATCTTGAGCAGCAAAGAAAGGCCCTGGACAGGAAGGTTCCTGTCAATACTGCGCCGCTTGAAGCTGCCCGCAAGAAATTGGCCGAGGCCATGAAGCGGATCAAGTCGATGCCGAGAGACATTGAAGAGGCCAAGCTTGCGGCCATGGGGAAGCGGCCTGTAATGCGGCGTTCGCCGGAAGAGATGGCTGCCCGCTCCAGGGCGGTCATCGGCAAAAGCCTGGCGACCATTGCCGGACTGGAAAAGCTGTCAGCCGGCCTGCAGGCCAGATACGGACACCGGGTCAAAATTGATCTTGCCAGGTTCAGTGAGCTCAGAGAAAAAATCAAGGGCATCGAATCCCGCCTGGATCAAAACCTGGCCGGTATTCAAAAGGCCGTAAAGGAAGGGAAACAGGTCCAGCAAGAAATTGGGGCGTCCCTGAAACAGCATGTGGACCCTGAAGATCTGCAAAAGGCGGGCATCGATCCGGATGATCTTCTGCCTGAAAAGTCTGTTAACCGATGGCATGATCATGGCTTCGGGCTGGTTACCCGGTGGCGCAAGAATCTGGAGCAGAACCGGGCAGTAAAGAATGCGCTTTACGATCTGGGATTTAATCGGCAGACCATCAAACGAGGCTGGTTTGGTTTCAACCCGGAAGAACTTTTGGAAAAGCGCAGTCGGTGGGGATTGGCAGAACAGGATGCAAGCCGGGATGAGCAGCCGCCGTTGGTTCTGCCGGCAGGAATCGTTCTGCCCTGCTTTCAGGATGCCACCCTGATTCGGATTAAAATCAGGCCGGACGATTATACTGATCCTGCTAAGGAGGCAATGGTGGAAGGGTCGGATGAAACGCCGCTTTTTCTGCCTGCCGTCGAGCAGGCAGGCGCGCCTGTGATCAGGGTTTCAGATGAGCTCGACGCTTGGTTCATGCAGCAGGAGATCGGAGATGTCTGTTCTGTCGTGGTGCTCGACGGGCCGGGCGAAAAACCGGCTCCCGAGGCGCTGGAGGCCATCAAGGAAGCACCCGTTTTTCTGGTGGCTTTGCCGGAGAAGTCCGGCGCCGAGGAGGAAGAATCGGCCTGGGCAGAGACCTATCCCGACGCAAAAGCTGTTTTTCTTCCCCAGGGGAAGACTGTTATAGATGCCAACAGGCATGGCGTCGATATCAGAAAGTGGGTCATGGATGCCCTGCCGGAAGAATATTGCCAAAAGCATAGAATCGAAGTTGAGATTCCGGAACCGGGCAGCCCCCCTGCCGGGAGTCCGACTGTTTCATTGCCGAAAATCGATGTGGCCGGAATTGTGAAAAAGTCCCGGACGGACATGGAGAGCCACCTGGCCCCGGTGCGCGATGAAGCCGTTGCGGAAAGTAAAAAGCTGGAAGAGCTGGCCCGGAAAGAGATGGCCAGGCACGGGATGGATTTTGACAAGGTGGCGGCCGGGGCAAAGGTGAAGGATGAAAATCCTGCCGCCGCGGCAATGTCTTTTCTGACGGACCTTGCAAAGGCAAGGGAAAGACTGAAGACTTCAGGGCATCTTACTTCCGGGATGGAGGCAGAGATCGACAAGGCTGAAGACCTGGCAAAAAAAGCATCCGGGCGGGCGTCGGAGCTTTACCGGAGAGGTATGGCCCAACTGAAAAAAACCGAACAGCTCAGCGATGGCCGTTTGCCTGACTGGGCAAAGAAGATCTATGCCCTGCACGGGGCAGACCGGAACGCCACAGGGCCTCTTACAAGAGAGCAGGTGATTGAAGATTATCGCAAGGGGAAAAGCTTTGATGGCAAGAATTTGTCCGGCTTGGATCTTTCCGGGCTGGACCTGCGGGGGATTGATCTTCGCAAAGCCCGGTGTAATAAAACAAATTTCTCCAAAACGATCCTGGACGATGCCGACCTTTCAGGGATCCTGGCAAAAGAGGCAGATTTTTCCAAGGCTTCCATGCAAAGGATTTTCTCTAAAAAAGGCGTTTTTACAAAATCATTTTTCAAAGAGGCTGACTTGACCGGAGCCGATCTGGACATGGTTTCCATGCAGGAGACCGATCTGGAGAAAGCGAACCTGAATACTGCCAAGCTGAAAAAGGTCATGTTTCTGAAGGCTGATCTGAGCAAGGCGGTTTTTACGGCCGCCGTAGGTAATATGTGCATTTTTATCGAAGCCGAGGCCGCTGAAGTAAATTTCAACGGCGCCCGCCTGATAAAATGTATGTTTCAGAAAGCAGCAGTCGACCTGGCCGATTTTTCCGGCGCCGTCCTGGATTCAACCATGTTCTATGCGGCCAAGGGTTCGGCGGTCAGGTTCGCAGAGGCCGATTTGAGCAGGGCCCGCATGGGCGGCGGCACTGTTTTGGCCGGGGCCGATTTTTCCGGCGTTACCATGAAACAGGGCTGCTTCAGGGATGCGGATCTTTCCGGGGCTGATTTTTCAGGCGCCCGGATTGAAGAGACCATGCTGGAAAACTGCGACTTGCAGGGGGCCAACCTGTTGAAAGTGGTTTGTGTCAAGACCCGCTTTTCAAAGTCCAACCTGGAAGGAGCCGACATGCGGGGGGTAAATCTGTTTCTGGGCTCCTTGCGCAAGGCCCGGCTGGTGAACACCGATTTAAGGGGGGCCAATCTGTTCGGAGTCGATTTTTACAAGGCCGTCATGGGCAGCACGCGCCTGGAGGGCGCCAACTGCAAGCTGACCCTCATCCGGGACAAAACGGAGTATCTTTCATGAACAGGCAGGAAGTGCTGCAGGCCATCGCCGCCAACCGCACCGTCGAAAATACCGATCTGTCCGGGATCGACCTTTCCGGGGCCGACCTTGGCGGCGGACGCTTTGAAAACGTCTCTTTCCGCAATGCCAACCTGAAAGGGGTCAACATCCTGAAAACCGGCCTGCGCAACTGCGACTTTTCCGGGGCCTGCCTGGACGAGGTCGATTTTACCAAGGTCGATTTGAGAAAGATGAACCTGCAGGGAGCCAGTTTCAGAAACGTGAAACTGCACATGACCCTGATGCAGGACACGAATCTGGCCGAGGCCGATTGTTCAGGCACGTTTTTCAGTTGGTCGCCCCTGCAGCGGGTCAACCTGGAGCGGGCCAACCTTGCAGGTGCCCGCTTCGAGAAGGCCATTGTGGGCGGCGCCAACCTGAAAGGGGCTGATTTGAGCATGGCCGAGCTGACCAAGGCTACCTTCAACGACGCCGACCTGACCGGCGCCAATTTTAAGGGCGCCCGCTTTTTCAAAATTCTTTTCCGGGGCTGCAACCTGGAGGGTCAGGATTTCAAGGGCGCCCGGTTCGTTCAGGTCAATGCCGCCGGATCTAATCTCAAAGGCGCCGATTTTACCGGCGCCGATATCTCCATGTCCGCTTTTTCAGAGGCGGACCTGACCGGAGCCAGGTTTGAAAAAGCCGTGGGCCGGCATGCCATGTTCATGGGCGCCATAGTCCGGGAAGCGCGTTTGAGGGGTGCGGATTTGGCCAAATCCTATTTCGGCCGGGCAGACCTGTCCCGGGCCGATTTCACGGCGGCCGATCTGACCAATTGTGTGTTTGAAAAGGCTGTCTGCCGGGCAACCGTTTTCAAAAACGCGGCTTGCCGGTATGCTGATTTTTCCCACGCCGATTTAACAGGAGCTGATTTTTCCGGAGCCGGCCTTTTTTTGGCGCGAATGCACCGGGCAATCCGGGAGCATGCCATTTGGGACGGTGCCGACAAAACCCTCCTGCGCGGCGAGGACAAGGACCTGGCCGAAGCTGAAAACTGGCAGGCTGATATGTAGGATGGAGTACACCGATGACGATCGTCTTGACTCGTTCTGGCGGCCCCGTGTATTGCCTTGAGCCTATTTTTTGCGAACTTGTCATGTAATGATGATTTGAGAATATTGTTACAACGCGACCAAAAGGAGGATCCATGGAAAATCTGGCAAGCAAGGTTGAACCGTTTCAGCCGGGTTTGGAATACGGGCAGGTGGTGGCAACCGAGGCAGGACGCTTTACTGTCCGGGGAGCCTGGGGCCTGGTCCGGGCGGAGGCCGCCGCAAGTTGCCTGGTTCAGCCCCAGCCGGGCGACCGGGTTTTGATGGTCACCGACCGGGAAGCAGAAGCCTATATCCTGTCTGTCCTTAAAAGAGGCCGAGCCGGGCGGACCCGACTGGTTTTTGACGGCCAGGTTGATTTGAAGGTAAACGGAGGGGGGTTCAGCCTTGCGGCCGATGCCGGTTTGTCTCTGGCCTCGGGTGACAAGCTGGACTTGGCCGCTGATAAGATTGCGGTCCACGCCGACCGGGGCCAGGCTGTGATCGGCAAAATATCCTTTGTCGCCAAGACCCTGAGAGGCCGGGTCAAGCGCATCAAAATGGTAGCCAGCAGCGTGGAAAACACCTTCCGCCGGCTTACCCAGCGTCTTCAAGACGCCTTTCGTTTTGTGGAAGACCAGGAAGAGATTCAGACCGGCTCCACCCGCTACCTGGTGGAAGACACCCTCACCATGAACTCCAAGAACGCGGTGCACATGGCCGAGGAAATCGTAACCATCAACGCCGAACAGGTCCATCTGGGGTAGACTCCGGTTATGGGATTTTGCCAAACCATCAAAACGGGATTGGCAGAGGGAGAATTACAATGTTCATGCTGACCACAGGAGCGGCAATGGACTTCGGTTTTCCGGACGTTTGCATCACACCGGCGGCCTCCGGTGCGCCTTTGCCCTATCCGAACATCGCCATGACAGCCACAACGGCACCGGCGGCCTACAACGTCCTGATAGACTGCATGCCGGCTGTCAATCTTTTGTCAAAGGGGCTGGTGAGCTTCGGAGATGAAGCCGGAACCGCAGGCGGAGTGGTGTCCCACCTGATAGACGGGCAAACCGAGTATGTGGTAGGATGTGAAACCATCCTGGTGGGAGGTGCCCCGGCCCAGCGGCTGACCAGCGTCACCGGCCAGAACTGTCTTGCCATGCAGGCCAACACCCCGGGGATATGCCTTGCTCCAAGCCAGGTGACGGTCCTGAGCCTGGGTTGATGGTTTCCGGCAGGCAGCCTTCTTTGCATGCAATCGATGCACGGGCGTGATGGGCCCCCGCAGGTCTTGTGCCCACTCGGCCCGCCATGCGGGCAAAGCCGCCCCTTTATGGGGGCACTTCAATGATTTCCGAGATGAATCATGTCATGACGGACAATCGGGGATCAAATCTGCCGCCGGGTCAAGGAGCCGCTGCCGGCAAGTCCTCCGGTGGGCTGTCTGTCTGGTTCGTCTGTCTGGTTTGCCTGCCGCCGTTACTGTGGACGGTATTTGTTTCGGTTGTCATTCTGTCAAAAGGCACGCCCGGATTCCGCATTGAAAACGGGCTGGACTGTTTCGTCGTTTCCAGTGTCGACCTGGACCTCAACCCGGTGCAGGAAGGAGACCGGATCGTACGGCTGGGCCGGCTGGACTACCACCAGGTGCTGGGCTACCTGTTTTTGCCCCGGCCGGCCGGCCCGGACGATGACAGCATTACTGTCGTTCATGACGGACGCCGGATGCAACTGGAGCCCAGCTATGCTCCTTTGGGGCTTTTCAGGTACCTGGAGGCGGCCGGTTTTCATCTTGTCCTGATCGGAGCTCTTATCTTTCTGGGGCTACTTGCGGTCAGCCGGGCTGCTCCGCACCAGCCGGCCAGGCTGTTTGCAGTCACCCTGGCCTTTTTTTCGTTGACCATTAGCGCCGAGTTTCCGCTTCATTTCAGCCTTTTCGACCCTGCTGTTCAATCGTCGGCCTTTGCCCTGATGGTGAGCGCCAACTGGCTGGCATTCAGCACCTGGACCCATTTCGTTCTCCGGTTTCCTGTCGAGCGCCGGCTCGTCGACGGCCGCCCGCTGCTGCTGGCGGCGATCTACAGCGTGCCTCCGGTTGTGGCCATCGGGGGCGCCTTGCTGATTGCCGGAAATTCTCCGGCTTTTTTCGGCTGGCTTCAAAGGCTGCGTTACTGGAGCGTGCCGCTGATCATCGCCGGAACATGGCTCAAGCATCTGCGCGACTACCGCCTGGTTTCCTCTCCGCTTGTCAAAAATCAGCTCAGGCTGCTGCTCGCGGCCGGCCTGACCGGTATAACCCCGTATTTTTTGCTGTACATGCTCCCCAACCTGATCATCGGTTATCCCCTGATTCCTTTTCGCCTGGTGATCATCTTCGGAACCCTGATTCCGCTGGCGTTTTTCGTGGCCATCGTTCGTTACAGGCTGCTGGATGTCAACAGCCTGATAAGCGGCGGCCTGACCTACGTGATCCTGGTTGCCGGCCTTGCGGTTTCCTACCCTTGGTTCATCGCTTTTCTGAAACGCTGCCTATGGCAGCGGGACATACTGTCGGAGCAGATATTTCTGGTCTATATCGTAACCGTCGCGGTTTTGTTCAACCCCCTCAAAGACCGCCTGCGCCAGACCATCGACCGGGCCTTTTTCCGGGAAAAGATAGACCATCGGGCCTTACTGTATGATTTCAGCCGCCGGGTGTCTGCCGCCATCAGGATGAAGGATCTTGTAGCTCTGATCGTCGAGCGCTTGCCGGCCGAATTCAGGCTCCGGCGCGCCTGCCTCATGATCCTGGAGGGAAGACAAAGCCGTCTCTATCCGGAGTGGCTGCGGTTCGGAAAGCATCCGTGGGGGCAAAGCGCGGTGGTCGAGACTCTGAGAAAGGGACAGGGATACCTCATTTGCCAGGATGATTACCGGGACCCGGTGCTGCGTGAAGAGATTCAGGAGATAACCGGGGCAGGCTTTTGTGTGGTGTTCGGTCTTTCAAGCGGAGCCAATTTCCTGGGGCTTCTTTTCCTCGGTGATCGGATGAGCGGGTTTTTCTACTCTGCCGCTGAAATCAAGATTTTTTCCACCCTGGCCAATCAGGTGGCCGTGGCGCTGGAAAATGCCCTGATGTACGAGTCGCTGGAAAGAAGCAAGAACGAGCTTCAACAGATGTTCGACCGGGTGGTCAGGACCGAGAAACTGGCGGTCATCGGCGAGATGACGGCAGTCCTGGCCCATGAGATCAAGAACCCGCTGGGGGTCATCCGCAGCAGCGCCCAGCACATGGCTGCCATGTCATGTGACGGCAAGACCAGAGCCGAGCTTCTGGAGTTCATCATCGACGAGGTGGACAATCTCAATCAGACCATCAACAATCTGCTGGGGCTGGCCCGCTACAAGCCGCCGCGGTTCGAAGCCTTGAATCTTGACCGCCACCTGGCGTCCGTGCTGGAGACCTGGAAAAAGCATGCCGCCCACAACGAGAAGGTCGCCATCGTCTTTGCAAAGCAGGGGGCCGGAAGGCACATATACGCCGACCAAAAGCAGCTGGCCCAGGTATTTTTCAACCTGATCCAGAATTGTGAGGACGCCATGCCGGAAGGTGGAACCATAGTCGTTGAAACCAGGCAGGAGGTTGGAAACGACGGCGCGGTCATCCTGTTTTCCGATACCGGCACCGGCCTTCCTGCAGAAGCCGCCGAGCATGTATTCGACAAGTTTTTCACCACCAAGGAAAAAGGTCTCGGATTGGGGCTTTCCATCTGCCGGCAGATAATCAACGCGCATAGCGGTCGCATAGACATCGAGGATAACGGGGGCAGGGGAACCACGGTGCGCATATGGCTGCCAAAACTTCCGCACGCGGCCCTGGCGACCCTGCATACCAAGGCTGGAGATGACCATGGATAAAAAGGTACTTGTGATCGACGATGAACGCCGGATGCGAAGGGTGCTGGAGCTGATGCTGTCAGAGCGGGGTTACCGGGTCAGGACCGCCGCCGATGGTATCCAGGCAATGGATATCTGGCGGCAGTGGCAACCCCACGTGGTGCTTACCGATATCAGGATGCCCGGGGCCGACGGCATGGAGGTGCTCGATTTCAGGAACCGGGAAGGGCTGGAAGCCCCCTTGATCATCCTGACCGCTTACGGAACGATCGACATGGCGGTGGAGGCCATAAAGCAGGGCGCCTACGACTACCTCACCAAGCCTTTCGACAACGACAGGGTGATCCGGGTGGTTCAGCGGGCCATGGCCGAAAGCCCGGCTCTTTCGGGCCGGTCCGAAAAGGAGGGCCGCATGATCGGCACCTGCGCGGCCATGCAAAGGGTTTTCAAGGAAATCGCCAGGGTGGCCGGGGCACCCACCTCGGTGCTCATCACCGGCGAAAGCGGCACAGGCAAGGAACTGGTTGCCCGGGCGATTCATTATCAGGGTGATCGCCGGCAAAAGGAATTCGTGCGGGTCAACTGCGCCGCCATTCCGGCCGAGCTGCTGGAAAGCGAGCTGTTCGGCCACCGCAAGGGAGCCTTTACCGGAGCCGTTGCCGACCGCAAGGGCAGCTTTCTCAGGGCCGACAAGGGCAGCATCTTCCTGGACGAAATCGGCGATCTTCCCATGGGTTTGCAGCCCAAGCTGCTGCACGCCGTTGAGGAAAAGACCATTACTCCCATCGGGGCCTCCCGGGCCATAGAAGTGGATGTCAAGGTGATTTCGGCCACCAACCGGGATATCGAGCAAATGGTCGCCGAGGGAACATTCCGCCAGGACCTGTTCTTTCGCCTGAACACCTTTACCATCGACCTGCCGCCCCTGCGGGAAAGAAGGCAAGACATAGCGGCCCTGGCAGAACACTTTCTCGGTCATTATTGCCGTCAGTTCAACCGCGGCCCGGTTCGCCTGGACAAAGAGGCTCTTGCTCTGCTCGAGTCCTACCGGTGGCCGGGTAATGTCCGGCAGCTGCGCAATGTCATCGAAAGGACTGTGCTGGACTGTGACCATGAAGTGGTAAGAGCCGAAGATCTGCCCGAAGACATCCGGCAGACCGGCAGCGGCCGGCCTGCCGGAGGGTCCGGTTCCGGCCTGGACCTTGAAGCCACCGAACGCCAGCTGATCGAAAAGGCCCTGGCCAAGACCGGAGGCAACCAGGCCCGGGCCGCCAGGCTGCTCAACATATCCCGCAACACCCTGCGCTACAGGATGAAGAAGTACGGTATCTCGCGCCCCTAGACCATGTTTCACCCATGGCCTGAATTTTGCTTTTCTATTTTCCCGGGACCCATTTTGACCGAAGGCAAACAGGACTTTTTGTTATGACTTCAATTTCCAGGGAACGGCGCCGGTTTTGCCGGCGTCAGGTGAGGCTGCCGGTATCCTTTGCCGAGCGGCAGGCCGGCAGGCTGCCGGGATGGTCCTTCGGAGAGATCCGGAATGTAACTTCCATGGGAGCCATGATAAGTTCACGGGGGTTTCAGGACTTTGCGGTTGGAACCATCATGGAAATATTGTGCTTTCCGGAAAACTCCTGGCAGGACGACGGAGACAGGTTACAGGTTCCCTTCAGGATCGTGGGCCGTGTCGTCTGGCAGGATGCCGACCTGGGGCTCCTGGGGATTGCCTATTTGCGGGAAGATTGAGCCGGAATTGGATTGCGATCAGCCTTTGAAAGGCTTGATTCGGGTTATAGCCGCCCGGAAAGGAGGTTGCCTTTCCGGGCGGCTTTTATTCCGGCGCCGGTAACAGGAAACGATGGACTAGTCAGCACTTGTGGGGCAATGCAGGGTGTATCGCCAGGCAGTGCCGCTCGATCCGGAGCAGTTGGGATTCACCTTGACCGTCAGGGTGTGGGAACTGCCCTCGAAGTGCAGGTCGACTGATTTTTTCTCTCCGACGCAGCCGCTGTCGAACAGGACGGTGCCGTCGTAGTAGACGATGATCTGGTCCTTGATGTAATAGGTGTTGTAGTCAAAAGTTACCGTGCCCTTGGTCATGCCAAGCTCGTGGGTGTGGGTTTCAGGAGTGTCTCCGCCGGCCTGGGTGACCTGGCCGCAGCAGTGAGAACTGAAATCGAACTTGGGCATATCCTTGTCTGCATTGCTCATGGGGGGCGTAAAGTTGCTTACCTGCCTGATTTTGTTGTATTCGCAGACTATCTTTATGGGAGCATAGGCGTTTTGCGAATACTTGTTGTAGGCGGCGTCCGAGCAGGGGGGTATGCCTTCCTTTATGGCCTGGCGCAGATGCTGGATAAAGGTGAAGGCGCCGGTTCCCAGTTTTTTATTTACAATATTGGAAACATGCTGGGTCGCCGTGTTGTTATAGGTAGATTTGGTAAGATCTTTTAATATGCTGTTAACCCAGCCTCCTGCACTCAAAAAAATGCTGACGGTTTTGCTGTAAGCCGCGCCGGCTAATTTGCCTGCCACCAATGCCCAAGAAGACCAGTACATGCATTTGCAATAGGCCTCCCATTGGTCGAAATCGGCGGCCGCCACGCTGTAGACGTATGACCAGGTTATGGTAGATGTGTCTTCGTCCAATTTGACCAGGTCGGGGAAGTGACGTTCCACCATGCCGCCGGAGCCCAGAATTTCCTTTTCGATATACACGATGGGCTTGGGACCGTTTTTGCAGGCAATGATTTCACCCGCCCAGCCCTGGGTCTGGTGGCTCGGAAAGCCGGCATATGAGTCGCAGGCTTCGTGCACTCCCCTGGGCGGGGTCAGGCCGGCCTGCGGAGCCTGGTTGTAAGGGTTGTCCAAAAGGAAAGTGTCCGTGCTGCCGTCGGGGGCATGGACCGTTACTTCCACCTGGGCATCGGAAACATAGTTCAGGGTAATTTCTCCCTGCAGGTCGGGAAGCACTACCCGGACGGGCCGCTGGCGGGAATCCAGGTACATGGTTGCTTCCTCTGCCGGCTGGCCGTCCTGGTCCACGGAGGTCAGCTTCATTTCCCGGATATAGAGGGGGATTCCGTCCTGGTCCTTTTCGGCATAGAACCAGTAGGAGACACCGTTTGAGTCGGTGCCGTGGAAAACCAGGGGGTTTGAAGGTTCGTTTACAAATTTCAGGGGATTGCCGTCCACCGTCAACGGCTGGTAGCTGTCATCTGCCGAATTGTCGGCCTGGTTGCCGCCGCCCCCGCCGCCGCAGGCTGCAAAAACCGTTACCACGGCCGCCAGGATCACAAAAAGCAGCCCCGGCAGGCTCGATCTGAATTGAAAGCTGAACATGATCTCTCCCTCCCTTGAATGAATTAAAACCTGTTCCTCTCCGAATCAGACGCCTTGCCGGCGGCCAGGACCTTAAAGATGCCGGAGCATGGACCTGACGGCCGGATATCCACCTTGTCTCGCTAATGAGCAACATTCGGGCCACCGGCAGGTATTGGCAACAATGGCCGTAAATACCGTGAGTTGTAATGGACAGACCGGACCGGGCACCCGGGAGGGCAAATCATGCGGTGGTTCAAATCCACCATGTCCACCACCGGCGGCGGTGCTTTTCAACCGTTTTTGAGATCAGGGCGTCCGGCGCATCATGCCGCCCCTTCCCGGATCACCGTCCTGTCGTTACCGGTGGCCGGAGTCCGGCGGTAATTTTTCGGGGGCTCGGATTCGCGGCGGCCGTCCGGACCTGGCGCAGAACCGCCAGCTCGCATCCGCAGCGGGCGCAGTGTTCTGCCTCCTGGTCCGCCTTTTGGCATGCCGGGAAGGTTATCTTCATCAGTCCTACAGGTAGAAAAGCATGTCGGAGAGGGATTCGTTCAGTTGTTCCAGTGTCTCCGCATCCTGGTCTTCGATGGCCTTGCGGCTTTGTTCAATGAGGGATTCGAGTTCGGCGGCGTCGGTTTCGTCCAGGTCGTCCAGAAGTTTTTCAGCCCGCCGGCAGAACGGCCTGGAAGTCGCCGCCAGGGATTCCAGCGCGTTGCCGGCCCCTGTCCCGGAATTGCCGCTTTCCGGATCGCCGGTGTCCGCGCAAGCGCTTTCTGCGCCGTAGCCGCCGGCCCTGCCGGTATCGAGCCTTACGCTTTTCGACAAACCGGTCTTCAGCTCCACCGCCGTGACCTCCAGGATTCCGCTGAGGTCGAGATCCAGGTTGATCTGGATCTTGTTGCCGGCCGGCATCGTAGGCCAGGGTGGCGGCCGTGGGCTCGTTGATGATCCGCATCACTTCGGAGCCGGCCGGGACTCCGGCCCGGCGGGTGGCCTTTCTCTGGCTGTCGTTGAAGTAGGCCGGAACGGTGATGACCGCCCTGGAGATTTCGGCCCTCAGCTGTTTTTCGGCCTCCTGCTTGAGCTTTTTGAGGATCAGGGAGGATATTTCCTCGGGGCTTGGCTGCCTGTCCGCCAGCCGGATTTTTTCAGCCTGTCCCATCCGGCTTCGGTGACCGCCTGGCGGAGCTCCGAGCAAGGGGCCTGGGCAAGGCCGTCAAAGGCAAGTACCAAGGCATCGCAGAGCAGGTGTTTTTTTTCTGCGGCCAGGCCGGAGCCGCCCTCTGCCAGCAGCGCCAGGGCCAGGTCCGCGGCCCGCGTGAAGCCCCCCTGCTTGAAACAGAACAGGAATTCGGCCATCGAAGCGCGGGCGGAGTCATTCAGCCGGCGGTTCTGTTCCAGTATCTCCCTGGCCTTGGCCGGCTTGCCGGTCTCTATCATCTGCAGGGCCAGGCTCTCCTGGGCTTCGATCAGCCGGGGCAGGTACTTTGGGCGGTCGTGTCTGACCAGTTTTTTCAGGTGAGCCCGGGCCTGCTTGTATTTGCCGGACGTCATGGCTTCTTTTGCCAGCCTGTCCAGGGCATCGATGGAAAGCGGGGTCCTGGCGCGTCTGTTTTTTTTCTTTTTCTTTCCCATGACAGCTACCGTCCGGCGACTCTGGCGCCGGGCAAAAATCGGGCCGGCCGGCTCCGGTCACGAGCATTAACGGATTGATCACCTGACCGGCCTGCAGGGGACAACCGGCCGGTTGCCCCTGCGGGTCGCAGCCCCGCCGGACTGGAGCTGACGTTATTGCAGACAAAGACCAAAGACTGTGAGACAGGTAAAATTGGCTTGCAATAGTCTGAATATTAAACATAATGGACGGTGTGCCGCGTATCTTCCGGGAAAATGATGATTGAGGATGAGGAATCGACAATGGCGGAGAGGAAAGTGAAAAAAAATAATTCTCGACTTTCAAATATCCATTCTCCATTGCCATCTGAATCCAGCCGTATTGAATATAAACGGGAACTGAACGACAAGCTGGAACGCGAGGTCGTTGCCTTCCTGAATTCCGGAGACGGCGGAGTTATCTACATCGGCATTGATAAAAGCGGAAAAATCTTCGGCGTGAACGATCCCGACAGTGTCCAACTGGCGATAAAAGACCGCCTGAAGAACAATATTCGGCCTTCCAATTATGGGCTTGTTCGATGTCCACCTGGAAAACCATAACGGCAGAAACATAATCAGGGTTACCGTGGCAGGCGGACTGGAAAAACCCTACTACCTGAAAAAATACGGCATGACCGCAAAGGGATGTTTTCTGCGTGTCGGCAGTGCTTCCGAACCCATGTCGCGGGAAATGATAGAATCCCTTTACGGCCGCCGGGTTCGCAACACCATCGGTCGCATGGAATCGCCCAGATCTAATCTGACCTTTGAGCAGCTCAAAATCTATTACGAGGCCCGTGGGCTAATCCTGAACGATGCCTTCATGCAAAACCTTGAACTGCTGACCCCTGACGGCAAACCCAATTACGCGGCCTACCTGCTTGCCGACGACAACGGCTCGTCGCTGCAGGTGGCGAAGTACGCCGATACAACACGTGTAGAGCTTGTAGAAAACCGGGATTATGGGCGGTGTTCGTTAGTCAAGGCATTGAAGAGCGTTCTGGACCGTATGGATGTGGAGAACACCATTTTTACAAAAATCGGCTATCCCCTGCGGGAAGAGCAGGAAATGATCAACTCCCGGGCAGCGAGGGAGGCAATCATCAACGCCGTGGTCCACAACGATTATTCCTATGGCGGTACGCCGAAAATCGAATTTTTCAGCGACCGGGTGGAAATAACCTCCATGGGCGGGCTGCCCTATGGCGTCAGCGAATCGGACTTTTTCAGCGGTTTTTCCATTCCCCGCAACAAAGAAATCATGCGCGTTTTCCGCGACCTGGAAATCGTCGAACACCTCGGCTCAGGCATTCCCCGTATCCTGGAAGCTTACGGCAAAGATGTTTTTGAGGTTCGTCAGAGCTTTATCCGGGTTGTCCTGCCTTATGCGAAACCGCTAACAAGTTTGCGGGATATTTCGGCCCAGTCGCAACCTAAGTCGCCGACCCAGTCGCCGACCCAGTCAACCGACCCAGTCACCAGACTCCTGGAAATTTTGACAGAGGGACCGCTTTCCTCCGGTGAATTGAGGAAAAGATTGAATCTGAAGCATCGTCCTACATTCAGGAGGAACTATCTGCACCCTGCTATCAGGATAGGGTATATCGAAATGACCATCCCCGAAAAGCCAAACAGCCGGTTGCAAAAATACCGCCTGACAGACAAGGGCCGGGAGGTGCTGGAGAAGTAGGGGCGACCGGCCGGTCGCCCCTACAGGTCAGATTTCCAGGGCCGGGATTCCCAGGGCCTTGCGTTTTTCTTCTATGTGGCGGCGGATCAGAACGGCCGCCTTTTCCGGGTCGGGCTCCACGGCGAAGGTGGCGCCCACCACGTCCTTCAGACCCTCGGTGAGCAGGCCGACCACGTTGGCGCTGCCGGTTACAGGCGGCATGGGGCCAAGGACGGTGAAAACTCCCGAGGCCACGAAGTAGGTGCCGATGGTGGCCGCCTTTTCCGAGTACCATTCGGGCGCGGCTCCGGCCAGGGGCAGGTCGCAGATGTCCACCCCCAGGGCGTTTGCCAGGGCCGAGGCCAGCACCAGGATCCGGACGTTGTCAACGCAGGATCCCAGGTGGAGCACCGGCGGAATGCCCAGGGCGCCGCAGATCTCTTTCAGCCCCGGGCCGGCCATTTCGATGGCCTCGGGCACCTTGAGGCCGGCCTTGGCCGTGGCCACCGACACGCACCCTGTGTCCACCACCAGGATGTCGTTTTCGATCAGGCGCCGGGTCAGGGTCACGTGGCCGTAATCGTGCTTTATCTTGGGATTGTTGCAGCCCACGATACCCACAGCTCCCCTGATCTTGCCGGCCTTGATGGCTTCTGCCAGGGGCTCGGGGCTTCCGCCCAGGGCACCGACCACCGCTTCGACCGAAAAACCGCCCACGGCCTTGACCGCTTCCACCGGGATGTAGACCTGCTTGCGGCGGGCGAAGTTTTCCACGGCCCGGGCCACCAGGTCCCGGGCCAGGTTTTCGGCGTTGTCGGGATGGAACTCGCAGTGTTCCATGTTGGGGAAGCGGGCCTTGTCACTGGTGGAGATCATGAGGGTGTGGTAGCAGCCGGCGATGGCGCCCAAAGAAGGCATGATGCACTGGTAGTCCACCAGCATCATGTCGACCGCGCCGGTGGAAAGGATCAGCTCGGTCATCAGGTGGTTGCCGGCCATGGGAATGCCGTGGCGCATCAGCAATTCGTTGCCGGTGCAGCAGACCCCGGCAAGGTTGATTCCGGCAGCGCCCTTTTCCTTTGCCAGGGCCAGCATCTGCTCGGACCGGCAGGCCCGCAGGATCATTTCCGAGACCACCGGGTTGTGGCCGTGGACGACGATGTTGACCTGGTCTTTTTTGAGCACCCCGGCGTTGACCGTGGTGGGATGGGGCTGGGGTACGCCGAAAAGGATGTCCGACACCTCGGTGGCGATCATGGAACCGCCCCAGCCGTCTGAAAGTGCGTTGCGCATGGCCTGGAGCAGCAGGCTCTGCCAGCCGTTGTCGACCCCCATGTGGGTGCGGTGGAGCATCTCGGAGGTTTCGCGGTCGATGCCCCGGGGGATGATGCCGATCTTTTCCCAGAGCTGGCGCCGTTTTTCAGGGGCCCGGGCAACCAGGGTCAGGCACTTGCGGCGCATGCCGTAGTCTTCCATCATGGCGTCGGCCAGCTCGCCTGCCAGGGCCAGGGTGTCCTTGCCCTCGGTTTCCAGGCCGTATTCGGCGGCCACGGCCTTGAGCTTGGCTTCGTCCCTGATCCGGTAGCCGGGAGCCTTGCCCTCGGCCACGGCGGCCAGCACTTCCACCAGGTCGCGGCCGTGGTCCGAGTGGGAGGCCGCCCCGGCGGCGATCATCCGGCACAGGTTGCGGGCCACGATGATGTCGGCATCGGCGCCGCACACTCCCCGCTGGGGGCCTTCGCCAAAGGGGTCGATGCGGCAGGGGCCCATGATGCAGATACGGCAGGAGAGGCCGGTTTCGCAGTAGCCGCACTGGGGTTGCTGGGCGTCGTGACGGTCCCAGACCGTTTCCACCCGGTCCTTGTGAGCCTTGTCAAGCAGCAGGGCTGCATCGTCGGTTATGCTTACGTTTTCGAAAGTCGCCATGGGTATTTCCTCCTCCTGGAAAGCTTTTCCCCTTCCTGGGGTCGGTTAGAGGGCCAGCCGGGCCTTTTTTACCGCCATCAGCAGGTCGATGGCCGGGGCGGAGACGGCGGCTTCGGCGCCGGCCGACATGCTGCGGGCCACTTCGGCGGTCTTGCGGCCCATGGCCGCGTCCATCTCCTCGTAGGTCAGGGCACCGCTTTTGCAAACCTCCACGCAGGCCGGGACAAGGCCCTGTGCCCGGCGCCGGTCGCAGTTGTCGCACTTGACGGCCACGGTCTTGCCCGGCGGGGCGGCCGGATCTTCGTGAAACCGGATCACCCCGTAAGGGCAGGCCATGGCGCACGAGGCGCAGTTGATACACTTGTCCGGATCGATGAAGACGGTGCCGGTTTCCCGGTGGCGGAAGATGGCGCCTGCCAGGCAGGCAAGCTGGCACGGGGCCGGATCGCAGTGCCGGCAGCGGTTGGGAAAGCCTTCCTGGTAGAGTCCGGCACCCACGTGGATGCGCGGCCTGGGCCTGGGCTTTTCCGTCAGGGCCGTGTAGAGCCGGCCGCTGCGCGAATGGGCCACGGCGCAGGCCACCATGCACTGCATGCATCCCAGGCAGCGCTCTGGGTGGACGACAACCTGTTTCATTTTGGCCTCCTTGGTGAAGAGATTGTTGAATCATCATTTGGCGCAGAATTTTCTGTAGCGGTCAGGGGGCATGGTCTTGCGTTGCCTGTCGTCCTCGTTGCCGTTGTAGCAGCCCGCTACGCTATGGGCCGCAAACTCGGTCCCTTACGGGACCTCAGACATGCGGCCCATGGCCGCTTCGCTTGGCTGACAACGGCGACCCTCGGACTCCAAAGGCACCGTGAGACCATACCCCCTGACCGCTGGTGACCGTTTCCGATGCCATCCCGGTTTCCTGTCCCCTTGCGGGACAAAGGATACGCGGCAGTTGTTTCCCCTTGGCGGTCAGGGCATCAGCCAGCGCGGGTTGAAGCCGGGTTCCAGCAGCCTGGCAGGCTCGATGGCAAGCCGGGTGCGGTTTTGAATCAGGGACAGCAGGACTCCCCCCTGCTCGATGGCGTTTATCAGCATGGCTCCCACCAGGACATCGCCCCTCAGTACCAGCTTGCGGTAAGTGCCGCAGACAGGATCGTGGCGCCGGATAACCTCCAGGCCTTCATCTTCCGGCTGCGGGTTGACCAGGCCGATGGTCATTACGTCCAGGTCGAAGACGCGCATCACGTTGCGACTAAGACTGCCGGTGTAGGGCACCGGCCGGCCGGCCATGTTCAGGCCGGCTGTCCGTCCCTGGGACGCCGCCTCGGGCCAGATGGCGTTTACCCGGCGTTTTTGACGGGCAATGTCAATACATTCGGCGGCATCGCCGGCGGCAAAGATGCCCTTCACGCTGGTTTCAAGGTGCCGGCCGACCACGACCCCCAGGTCCCTTTCGATCTGCGCTGGCAAAAAGGACAGGGCCGGCCGGACGCCCTTGCCGGCCACCACCAGGTCGCATTCCACGTGGCTTGCATCGGAAAGCTCGGCTCCGGTCACCTTGCCGCGGCCGGTAAAGGCCGTAACGCTGGTTGCGGTGCGCACCTCGAGCCCGCGTCTGACCAGCTTTTCCAGGATCATGGTGCCGGCGGTCCGGTCCACCTGCATGGCCAATGGATAGTCCGAGGTGATCAGCATGGTCACCCGGAGGCCGCGCCTGAGCAGGCCGTAGGCCGCCTTGAATCCCACCAGACCGCCGCCCAGCACCAGGGCCTTTCCGGCCCGGCCGGTTGCGGCCAGCATCCGGCGGACATCTTCTTTTGTGCGCATGTAGAAGATGTTTTCCAGGTCCGCGCCCTCTGCTTCCAGGCGGCGCGGATCGGCGCCGGTTGCAATCAGCAGGCGGTCGAAGGCAACCTCCCGGCCGCCTTCCAGGCGGACCCTGCCGGCCCCGGTATCGATGGCCACCGCCCGGCGGCCCAAAACGGGCTTGATCCCCAGCTGGTCGTAGAACCTGCCCGGACGGATGGGCAGCCTTTCTTCTGTCAGGGAGCCGTCCAGCACCATGCTGATCATGGGCCGGCTGTAGGGGATGGTATCCTCGTCGCCGATGATGGTAATGGCGGCCTTTTCGTCCAGGCCGCGGATGGCCTCGGCGGCACAGACCCCGGCGATTCCATTGCCTAAAATGACGTGTTCCATATTACACCATCCAAGGTTCGTTGCCGGAATGTAGGGGCGACCGGCCGGTCGCCCCTACAAAATTGCGGTCATGTTCCCATTGTGCGGGGTTGTCGACGATGTATCGTCGAATTTGATTCAATTCATTTTCATTACGGACAATATGTTCATAATAATTGCGTTGCCATAATTTGGCCCCGGGAGTGTTTTGTAATTCGTTGATACGTTTGGTCACGGCGGATTTGAAACCGGCAATCAACGCCCCCAGTGACCGTGGTAACGGACCTGTAGGGGCGACCGGCCGGTCGCCCTTACATTCCGGCCGGTCGCTCCTGCAACGGCCGGAACGCAGGATCACGATTCCATGAAAATGGTTGGGCATGACCATCCAGGCATCCAATTCAATTTCCCTGCGGATTCGTGGTGTTTTGCACCATTCATCGGCAACGATCGTTCCCTGTTTGTTCAATACCATTGCACAATCAATGATATCTCCGAACAGGCAGGTTCTGTCTATTGTGCAAATTGTAATAAAATACGCCCCTGAACGGGAATAATCATACCCTTTCAATCGAATTGAACGGCGAGTGTGTTTTCGGCGCTGGTATTTGTTCATACCGATTGTCACCGTATGGCGAAAAAGTCCGCAAGCAATTGCAAAGGAGAGCATATTGGAGCATACGAAAACAATAACCGCTGACCGGAGCCACAGTCAAGCATGTCCTGAAACGGCTGGCCGCCCGGTGCCGCCAGAATTGGCTTGCACTTTCGGGCCGGGGTGGTAGTTTGGGGACATTCTCGTTTACTTCATTTTCGGGGGTGAAAATGCCGGAGCTTGCTTACCTGAACGGGCAGATCATGCCCGTGGAAAAAGCCATGGTGCCGGTCGATGACCGGGGCTACCTGTTCGGAGACGCGGTTTACGAGTACATCGCCAGTTACGGCGGCAGGCTGTTCAGGATGGACGATCACATCCGGCGGCTGGAAAATTCACTGCGGGGCCTGGATTTCCCGCCGGTGGACCCGGAAAGGGTGCGGCAGGCGGTCTCCGACCTGCTGGAGGCCGGCAAGATGGAAAGGGCCGGGATCTACATCCAGATCTCCAGGGGCGTGGAGCCCCGCAACCACGCCTTTTCCAACCAGGGCCCGGTCCAGGTGGTGATGACGGTAAGGCCCCTGCCCGATGTCCATCCCCACCTGGAAAAAGGGGCCGCGGTGATGACCGCGGAGGACTTCCGCTGGGGCCGCTGCGACATCAAGACCGTCCAGATCCTGCCCAACTGCCTGGCCAAGCAAAAGGCCGTGGACAACGGCCTATACGACGCCATCTTCGTTTCCGGGGAAAAGATCGTCCGGGAGGCCACAAGCTCCAACGTCTTTATTGTGGCAGACGGCAAGGTCCTGACCCATCCGCTGACCAACAACATTCTGCCCGGAATCACCCGCAAGGTGGTCCTGGAGATCTGCCGGGACAAGGGCATACCGGCGGCAGAAGAATTTTTCGACACACAAAGGCTGCAAGCCGCCGACGAGGTCTTTCTTTCTGGCACCACCACCGAGGTCCTGCCGGTTGTGGCCGTGGACGGGCGCAGGATCGCAGACGGCCAGGCCGGCTCCGTCACCATGAAGCTCTATGGCGAGCTGCGCCGGCTGGCCGGGGCATGAGACGGGTCTGATGGTAAGATTTCTTCATACCGCCGACTGGCAGATGGGCATGAAGGCCGAGCATGTCGGCGAGGCGGCCGAAAGGCTGCGCCAGGTGCGCCTGGATGCGGCCCGCAAGGTGGTGGAGGTTGCCCGCGGCCACCAGGTCGATTTCATCCTGGTTGCCGGAGACACCTTCGAGGACAACGGGGTTTCCCGGGTCCTGGTCCAGCAGGTGGCCGACATCCTGGCCGACTTCGGCGGGCCGGTCTATGTGATTGCCGGCAACCACGACCCGCTCACGCCCGGCTCGGTCTGGGAAGACCCGGCCTGGGAGGCGGCCGGCAACATCTTTTTGCTGAAAGATCCGGAACCGGTTTCCGCAGGCCCGGCGCTTCTTTATCCCTGTCCGGCAAAAGAAAAATACTGCCGGGCAGATCCCACCGCCTGGATCGATGCCGCCGGCCGAAAAGAGATCTGCATCGGCCTGGCCCACGGCACCCTGGAAGAGATTGCGGCCGAAGAGCCCGATTTTCCCATCCCGGCCGATGCGGCCTGCCTGCGGGGCCTGGACTACCTGGCCCTGGGCCACTGGCATTCGACCCACAAGACTGCCGACAGCCGGGACGATGCGGTCCGCCTGGCCTACAGCGGCACCCACGAGCCCACCCGTTTCGGCGAGCGCGACAGCGGCAACGTCCTGGTGGTCAGGATCGAAGACCGGGGAGCGCCCCCCGAGGTGACGCAGGTGCCCACCGGGATCATGAGCTGGGAAAAGCTGGAGCGGCGCATGAGCACCCTGGAAGATTACCGGGGCCTTATCAGCGAGCTTGAAAGCCGGCCCGGTGCCGACAGGACCCTGTTGTGGGTGGCGCTGGAAGGGTTGCTGCCGGCCGGGGCCACCGGGCTTCTGGAAAGGCTGGACCAGCTGCTGGCGGCGCGCTTTTTCCACGGCCGCCTGGATACCGCCGGCCTGGCGCCCTCGCCTGAAGACAGCACCTGGATCGATGCCCTGCCGGCCGGCTACCTCCGTCAGGCCGCCGGCCGGCTGCTGGAGCAGGCAACCGGCCCGGACCCGGACTCTGCCCTGGTGGCCCGCAAGGCCCTGGAAGAGCTTTTCGTCATCTGCCGGGAGGCCGGCCGATGATCCTCAAGCAGCTGGAAGTTTACGCCTGGCGCAGCATTCTGGAGAAAGTCTGCCTGGGGCCTTTTTCCGAGGGCCTCAACCTGATCCATGCCCCCAACGGCACCGGCAAGTCTTCCCTTTTCGAAGCCCTCCAGCGGTGTCTCTTCGACAGCCACCAGGTTAAGGGCCGGGCCATGGAAGAAATCAGGCCCTGGGGCCGGGACCTGGCTCCCGGGGTGTGTGTCGAATTCGTCCATGACGGCCAGCACCTGCGGTTTTGCAAGCAGTTTCTCAGCCAGCCGGCAGCCCGGCTGGAACGCATGGAAGAGGGACGTTTCAGGCCCCTGGCAGAAGGCCGCCAGGCCGACGAGTACGTGCGGGGGCTTTTTTCCGATCAGAGCCCGGGCCGGGGACTTTCCAAGCCGGAGCACATGGGCCTGTGCCAGGTCCTCTGGGCCCCCCAGGGCCGCCCGGAGCTGGGGACGGTGGCCCCGGCCGTGGTGGCCGACGTGCGCCAGGCCCTGGGAGTGCAGGTTTCCGGGACTGTGGGCGGTCCGGTGGAAGAGGCCGTCTCCCGGCGCTACTTTGAATTTTACACCCGTACCGGCAAGGTGAAAAGCGGCCGCAACGCGCCTGCGGCGGTGAGGCTGGCCAGGCAGCTGGAAGAGCTGGAAAAAGAGCGCGACCTGCTGGCCGGCCGTTACAAGGAACTGGAGCAGGCCCGGCTGAAGGTGGAAGACCAGCGGGCCGCCCGCCGGCAGGCGGCAGATCAGGAAAAAAGGCTTTTGGAAGAAGTTGCCCGGGTGAAGCTGCGCGTAAAACAGTACCGGGAGATCGAGCGGAAGCTGGAGCGGGCCCGCAGCCGGGCCGACGCGGCCCAGGCCGGCTACTCGGCCCTTAAGGACAGGATACGCCAGGTTGACGATACCACCTCCGAGATAAAAAACCTGGAGCAGGAGACAGAGCAGTTACGCCAGAAACTGGAGGCGGCCTGCAGGCAGGTCGAGCTGCGCCGCCAGGAGGGGGCTGACTGCCGCCGGCACCTGGAAGACCTGGAAAAGGACCGCCGCGACCTGGAGAAAAAGAGCCGCCGCCTGGAGCTTGCCCGGCAGTACTTGCAGGCGGTTGCCGAACTTGAAAAGCTCACCGCGCGGCAGGCGGAGGCGGAAAAATGCACCCGCCAGCTGGAAGATGCCCGCCGCCGGCGCCGGGAGCTTGTGGCCCCGGACCGCAAGACCCTGGCCGGGGTGCGCCGGGCGGCGGCCCGCGCAGACAAGGCCCGGGCCGGGGTGGAAAGCTTCCTGATCCGCCTGGAGATCGATCTTGACAAGCCGCGGGAACTGGAAGTCATCAAGGGCAGCCGGCCCGAGGGCGGTTTGCCCACTTCCGGGCAGGTGGTGGTGAGCGGGCCGGCCGAGGTGGTGGTGGAGCTGAAGGGCGTCGGCCGGATCAGGGCCCGGGGCCCGGCCGGGGACCTGGAAAAGCAGGCCCGGTTGCTGGAAAAGGCCGAAAAGGAGCTTGAAGAGCTGACCCGGCCCTTTGGAACCACCGATCCGGAAAGGCTCCAGGACCTGCTGGATGAGGCCGAAAAACTCGACGGGCAGGTGAAAAGCCGGCAGCAGCGCCTGGACCTGCTCCTTGAAGACGGAGACCTCAGCCGGCTCAAGGCCCGCATCGGGGCCTGCCGGGCCACCGTCGGCCGGGCGCTGGAAGAGTTTCCCGGCTGGCAGCAGGAATCTCCCGATGTGGAAGGCCTGGAAAAGGAGTATCTCGAGGCCCGTTCAGGCCTGGAGCAGCGACAGGCCGGGGCCGAAAAACGGCTGGAAGACGCTCTTGCCGGTCTGGCCCAGGCAGAAGGTGACCACAAGGCCCTGAAAGCGGGCCTGGAGGCCAAGCAGGCCGAGCACAGGCGGGCTGCCCGCCGGCTGGAAGAACTTGGCCGGGACGGCCTGACCCAGGAGCAGCGCCGGGAAAAGCTGACCCGGCTTTCAATGGAATGGGAGGCGGCCAGCGGCCCCATAGAAGGACTGGAAAAAGAGCTTGCGGCCCTGGGGCCTGATCCGGCCCGGGACCTGGAAGACCTTGAACGCCGGCTGGAGGCGGCCCGCGGAGACGCCCGCCGGGCCCGCGACAGGGAAAAGACCGCCGAAGGGGAGCTGGCCCAGCTTGCCCGCCAGGACATCTACGGGCAGCTTGCCGCCTGCGACGAAAAGCTGGCCGTGCTCCGGCGGCAGGCGGAGGCCGAAAAACTGCGCCTGGAGGCCGTGGGGCTGCTCTACAGGACGGTGGAGGAGTTTCGCAACCGGACCACCGCCGCCGTGGTCCGGCCCCTGGAAAAAGCCGCCTGCCGCCTGATGGAACGCATCAGCGGCCCGGTGCTGGAAGGGATCGGGCTGGGTGAGGACCTGGTGCCGGCAAATGTGCGGCCGGCGGCTGCCGGCGGCCCGGTGGGCCTGGAAAACCTTTCCGGCGGAGAAAGCGAACAGCTTCACCTGGTCTGCCGCCTGGCCCTGGCCGAGGTCCTGGCCCGCGACCGGCGCCAGCTGGTGGTGCTGGACGACGTGCTGACCGCCACCGACACGGGACGCTTTGGCAGAATCCTGCGCATCCTGCAGGAGATGGCCGCCCGGCTGCAGATCGTTATTCTCACCTGCCACCCGGAACGTTACGCGGGCCTGGAAGATATGACCAGGTTCGACCTGGAGGCCGCCCTGGCGGGCTGAATCAGAAGGTGATCACCTTGTCGGCCTCCCTGGCAAGCTCGTAGAGGTCGTCCATCCAGCCGATGGGGCAGGTGCCCGATCCCACCAGACCGTGGGACTTCATGCACACCCCTCAGACGTAGAAGTCGCCCTCGAACTTGTTCATCTGCTCCATGACATCGAATTCAGGGCTGCCGCTTTTTTCGAACAGGACCCCCTTGCCGAGCATGAAGACGCTGACCTCGTCGCCCTTTTGGACTCCGGTATTTGCCAGACGCATGGCATTGTAGATGGTTTCGCCGTCGCCGGTGGTGATGATGAAAAGAATTTTCACGGGCAGGCCTCCTTCTTTGCAAAATCGGGTCAACGGTATTACTATCAATTCTGACGATTCTACTCATACCTGCACCAGGCCGGCAAGGAGGTTCTGCCCGGATGAACTCCAAAGCCAAGAACGCAAAGCAAAATTCTTCTGTCACCGATGTCATCCTGGAGAGCATCTCCGACGGCGTTTTCACCGTGGACCCGGACTGGCGGATCTCGTCTTTCAACCGGGCCGCCGAGCAGATAACCGGGGTGCCGCGCAGCGAGGCCATCGGCCGGCGCTGCTCGGACGTGCTGCGCTCCAGCATGTGCGGCAGTGATTGTGCCCTGCGGCGGACCCTGGAGACCGGAAAGCCTGTGATCGGAAAGACCGGATACATCATCGATGCCGCCGGCCGCCGGGTGCCGGTTTCCATCTCGACCGCCGTTTTACGGGACCCCCAAGGCAGGGTCATGGGCGGGGCCGAGACTTTCCGCGATCTTTCCGAGGTGGAAGCCCTGAGAAGCGAGCTGGAGGGCCGTTTCCGGGTAGGGGAACTGGTCAGCCGCAGCCCCCTGATGCAAAAGATCTTCGAAGTCCTGCCGGCCATTGCCGCCAGCCCCAGCACGGTCCTGATCCTGGGAGAGACCGGCACCGGCAAGGAGCTTGTGGCCCGCACCATCCACGAGCTGAGCCCGCGGCGCAAAAAACCCTTTGTGGCGGTCAGCTGCGGAGCCCTGCCCGACACCCTGCTGGAGTCGGAACTTTTCGGGTACAAGGCCGGCGCCTTCACCGGCGCTGTCAGGGACAAGCCGGGCCGTTTTGCCCTGGCAAAGGGCGGGAGCCTGTTTCTGGACGAAATCGGGGAAATCAGCCCCGCCCTTCAGGTGAGGCTGTTGCGGGTGCTCCAGGAAAGGACCTACGAGCCTTTGGGCGGCACCAGGTCCGAGACGGCCGATGTGAGGATAATCGCCGCCACCAACAGGGATCTGGCCGAGCTGATGCGCCGGGGCGAGTTCCGGGAGGATCTTTACTACCGGGTCAACGTGGTGCGGGTGGAGCTGCCGCCCTTGCGGCGGCGAAAAGAAGACATCCCCCTGCTGGCCGACAGTTTCATCGAACGCTTCAACCGCCTCCAGGGCCGCCGGGTCGAGGGTATTTCCGGCGAGGCCCTCTCCCTGCTCATGGCCCACAACTGGCCGGGTAACGTGCGCGAGCTGGGAAACGTCATCGAAAGGGCTTTTATCCTTTGCCGCCGGGGGCCGATCCAGATCCAGCACCTGCCCGGGGAGCTGCTCGCCGGCCGGCATCCGGCTGACGAGACTTCCGGCATCCGGGCGGCCCGTAACCTGCTGGATGCCCGTTACATCCAGGCCGCCCTGGAACGCAACAACTACAACCGCACTGCCGCGGCCCGCGACCTGGGCATTCACAAGACCACCCTTTTGCGGCGCATCAAAAAGCTCGGCCTGCGCCTTCCTGAAAAAGACGGCCGCTTTCGCGCCTGACATAGTTGCAGCTTTGCAACACTTAAAAGCGATATAGTTGCAGATATGCTACGACAGTTTTTGCAGCCTCCGGACAGGCAGCCAATATTTACTTGAATAACGGTATGTTAAAATTCTTATTAGCCGGCAGATGCCTGGCACGATCCATGCTGTACAAATTGCCAGGAAAACTGACGATGGCTTTGCAGCCCGGATATTGGTCTGTTTGCGAGGCCATCCGGGACGAGGGCTTTCAGCAATGAAGATAGCTTTACCTGTCTGGAACGATCGTATCGCGCCTGTTTTCGACGTGGCCGGCCCTGTGCAGATAGTGGATATCGAAGCAGGCCGGATCGTGTCCCGGCACCAGAGGGTGCTGGCAGGGGAGCTGCCTTTCCAGAAGGCCCTGGAGCTGGCGGAGCTGGGGGTCCGGGTGCTGATCTGCGGGGCCATCTCCCGGCCGCTGCTGGCCATGGTCAGGGGTTACGGAATCCAGGTGATTGCCTTTGTCGGCGGAAACCTGGAAGCTGTCGTCCGGGGCTGGATCCAGGGACGGCTGGAAAGTGACGATTTTTACATGCCGGGCTGCCGCGGCAGGGGTGCAAGACGCCTGCGGGCAAGCCATGGCGCATACAAGGAGGGTTTCGGAATGAACGGAAAGAACAGATGCGGAAGAGGCCAGGGCGGCGGCCGGGGCCAGGGACAGGGACGCGGTCAGGGCCAGGGCCGGGGAGGCCGGAGACCAGGGCCGGGCGGCGCCTGCGTTTGTCCCAAGTGCGGCCATCAGCAGCCACATCAGCAGGGGATTCCCTGCATGGATCTTACCTGTCCCAGTTGCGGGACCGCGATGACCAGGCAGTAAATCGCCGGATGCGGCGAAAAACGGATATCGAACCATTTGCCATGTCATAGATGAAAGGAGGGATGTATTATGCCCGGAGGAGACAGAACCGGACCAAGAGGCATGGGATCACGCACCGGCAGGGCGGCCGGATTTTGCTCGGGTTACGGCAGACCCGGTCACATGAGTGCAGGCTGGGCCGGGCGCGCCCGGGGCAGGGGCTTTGGCGGCCGCAGCCGGCGTAACCGTTACCGGGCCGCCGGCATGCCCGCATGGGCCGGCTACGGCAGCCTGCCGGTTGGCTTTCAGCAACCTGATCCGGAAGCTGAAAAGCAGGCCTTGAAGCACCAGGCCGACGCCCTGCAAGCGGAACTGGAACTTATAAACAAACGGCTGGCCGAGATGGAAAGCGCCCCTGACAGGCAATGACCGTCCGGTCACAAATCAATGCAAGCGGCCGGGGGCCCGATGGCCTCCGGCCGCGTTTGCGGACTCATCAGGAGAAAACATTTGCAAAACCAGGTAATTGCATATCGTCCCATCGGAATCATAGAAAGCCGGCATACCCTTAAGGAAAAGACCCCCATTCAGCCGGTCTATGCCCGGGGCTGCAGGGGAAAGGCGGTTGTTTTCGAAGAGTTTTCCGCCGGCCTGCAGGACCTGGAGGGTTTTTCCCACATCTTCCTGATCTACCACTTCGACCGGGCCGGAAGCCCCCGGCTGAAGGTCAGACCGTACCTTGAAGATGTGGAGCACGGTATTTTCGCCACCCGGGCCCCGTCGCGACCCAATGCCATCGGGATAAGTATCGTCGAGCTTGTGAGGGTCGAAGGCAACGTTCTTTGGCTGGACGGGGTGGACATCCTGGACCAAACTCCCCTGCTGGACATCAAGCCGTACATAGCCCGCTTCGACCGGATCGAAAACACCCGCAACGGCTGGCAGGACGCCATCGACGAAGAAGTGGCCCGGGCCAGGGGCCGGCGGGGTTTTGAAGGATAGAATCCTGTTCCCGCAGTTTTCCCTTTTCAGGGCCAAATGTCCGGCAGCCATGTATGCCGCCCTCGTAATATTTGCGAGAACGGAAGTTTTTTACTTTTCCAGGCTCTCCGGCATCCGTTCCACCAGCGCCCTGATCTGGTCCCGCACCCGGCGGTAATGGGCCAGGGCTTTTTCAGTGTTTTTGGCTCCGGCGGCCAGGGCCGGCGGATCATCGAAGCCGCGGTGAACGATCCCGGCCCGGCCCGGAAACAGGGGGCAGCTTTCACGGGCGTGATCGCAAAGGGTCACCACGTAGTCGAAGGCCACGTCCGGGAGCTGTTCGATTTTCTTGGACCGCTGGCCGGAAATATCGACTCCGGCCTCGGCCATGGCTTCGACTGCCAGCGGGTCGAGCCCCCCGGCCGTAACCCCGGCCGAGTAAGCCTCCATCCGGCGGCCCTTGAGGTGACGGCACCAGCCTTCTGCCATCTGGCTGCGGCAGGAGTTGCCGGTGCACAGAAACAGGATTTTGAGACGCCGGGGCATTTACGAAACCTCCCTGCAATGAGCCTGAAAAACATATCCTACCTTATCCGGGGCGGGATTGAAATGACCAATGCCTGTAGGGGCGACCGGCCGGTCTGTGGTAAGGGCGACCGGCCGGTCTGTGGTAAGGGCGACCGGCCGGTCGCCCCTACAGGACCGTTGCCCCGGAATCGGGGATTGCCGGTTTCGGATCAGGCGTTAACAAAAGCGGCTTTTGTAACCTTTTGCAATCGGTTCGCTCTGGAAATATGGCTGCGCCAAAGAGGCTCCGGCCGGGGTAATGCCGGCCGGTGAAAATTGGCAGAATAATTGCATCCATGTTTGGCGAGGGGTTTAACTTGGCATTTATATTACCTCCATTCGATGTTTGCGTTAAGCACCTCACCTGGCGGCAAATCGGCCCCCGGGGAATAGGCCCCTGGGGTCGGTTTGCCTTTTTCCGGGAACCGGCGCCGAAATCATGACGCCGGGGTTCGGTCAATTCGTCAAGCAGAAAGCCGTTTTTCGCGGCTGATGCCACGGAGACAACGATGCCTATCTTCGAGTACGACTGTCAGGATTGCGGGCATAATTTCGAGCGGATCGTTTTTTCCGAAAAGCAAGAGCGGATAACCTGCCCCAAGTGCAAAAGCGAACGGATCAAAAGGGTTATCAGCTCGACCAGTTTCATCGTTCACGGCGCTTTTTCCGGAGGATCCTCAGGCTGCGGTTCCTCGGGGTTTTCATGAGGCTGATGGCGGAACGCCGGGGGCGTTTCAGGTCGCCTCGCTGGTTCCGAGTGGCCGCGGGTAACGGTAACGTGGTTACCACGGGTCAAAGTGTTAACTGTAACGTTACGCAAAAGCCATATGCCGCAATGCAAAAAAGTGAAAGGAGCTGAATCATGGCTGGAAATATTTTCGAAATAGACGATAGTCAATTCGACGATACCGTGTTAAAATCCAACAAACCGGTTGTGGTGGATTTCTGGGCCCCCTGGTGCGGGCCGTGCAAGGCGTTGGGGCCTGTTGTCGAACAGCTGGCCGAGCAATACGCCGGGCGGGTGGAATTTGCCAAGTGCAACGTGGACAACAATCCGGTTACCCCCGGCAAATTCGGTATCAAGGCCATTCCGACCCTTATGTTTTTCAACAACGGACAGGTGGTTGAACAGATAACCGGCGTGGTTTCAAGGGACGTAATCGAAAAAACCCTGGACAAGGTTGTCAATGGAGGCGGCGGTACAAGGCCTTTCATGGTGGTCTGAGCGGCCGGCAGTGCCGGCTCAGAGGGTGGATTCCGGCACTCCGGGACGGCAGATTGAATCCGGTATCCGGCGGCGTCGGGCCGGATGACAGGCGTCTGCCTTCAGTCCGGCGGGCGGCCCCGGAGTGCGCGGTCATGTTTTGCGGCTGCCATCCGTAATAATTTCGGTTCCTAATCTTTCAGTTTCAAAAACTGCTGATTTTTGCTGGAGGCCGAGGTGGTTCCCTGGTGAACCCCCGGCGTGCGCCTTGCCCCGGCCAGCGGTTCCCAAGACAGGAGGTATGCCAGATGGGAAGATGCGTAAATCATCCGGACCGGGAGACAAGCTACATCTGTTCCAAGCACAACATCTACATGTGCGAGGAATGCCTCAAGTGCCGCGATCCTGAAATATATTGCAAGTTCCGGCCCTCGTGTCCCATCTGGTTCATCCACAAGGAGCAGATGGTAAAGGAGCGCCGCCGCCGGGAACGGAAACAGGAGGCTGCTGTCGCCAGGGTTACCTTTCTGCCGGATGAAAAATCGGTGGACGTAACCCCGGGGATGACCCTGCTCGAAGCGGCCCGGGCGGCCGACGTCTATATCAATGCCTCCTGCAACGGCAAGGGCTCCTGCGGCAAGTGCAAGCTGATAGTCCGGGAAGGACAAGTGGATGCCGGCCCCACGCCGCTGCTGAGCGACCGGGAAAAAGAGGCCAACTACGTGCTGGCCTGCCAGAGCAGGATCAAGGGCGATCTTACGGTCAGTATTCCGGAAGAGCTGCTGGAAAAGAAGCTCAAGGTGGCCGGCCTTGGCAAGGAGCTTACCGGCAGGCTGCAGGGCCTGGTGGAAGATATCAGTCCCATGTTCGAGGAGATTTCCCTGGAGCTGGAGCCTCCCAGCCTGGAAGATCCGGTAAGCGATCTGGACCGCCTGAAACGGGGCCTGAAGCAATTCGGGGTGGACACCGACCGGATGAACGTCAGCCTGCGGATAATGCGCCAGCTTGCCGAGGTCATGCGCAAGCAGCAGTGGAAGGTTACCGCGTCGGTCATCCATCGCAAATGTTTCGACGAGATAGTCGATGTCCGTCCGGGCGACGGGGCCGGTCCCAACCTGGGTCTGGCCGTAGATCTTGGCACCACTTCGATTGTCGTTTACCTGGTGGACGTCGATGATGGCGCCATAATCGCCGCCACCTCGGGCCACAACCGCCAGGCGGCCTGCGGCGACGACGTTATCAACCGCATCGTGTGCGCCGAAAAGAGCGGGGTCAAGAAACTGAGCAAGATGGCCCTGGCGACCATAAATTCCCTGATCAGCGAAGCCTTGGCCGCCGCCGGCAGAAAAGCGGTCGAGGTCAAGAACGTGGTGATCTCGGGCAACACCACCATGACCCATCTGCTGCTGAGCATCGAGCCGCGCTATATCCGGCGCGAGCCTTACATTCCCACGGTTTCCGAGTTTCCCATCATGAAGGCCGGCCAGATCGGCATCAAGGCCGATCCCAAGGCGGCGGTTTTCGTCATGCCCGGGCCGGCAGGCTACGTGGGCGGCGACATAGTTTCCGGAGTGCTCTATTCCGGCCTTTTCCGGGAAGATCCCCTGACCCTTTTCATCGATGTGGGCACCAACGGTGAGATAGTGCTGGGCAACAGGGAATGGATGATGACCGCCTCCTGCTCGGCCGGTCCGGCCTTCGAGGGCGGCGGAATCCGTTTCGGAATGCGGGCCGAGGAAGGGGCCATCGAAAAGGTGACCATCGATCCGGAAAGCCGCGAACCGTCGTTTCAGACCGTGGGCGACGTGCCCCCGCGGGGTATCTGCGGCTCCGGCATGATCGATCTTCTGTCGGAAATGCTGATTGCCGGGATCATCGACCAGAAAGGCAAGATTCAGCTCGATCCGTCCCATCCGCGGATCGAAAAAGACGGCGACGCCCTCGCCTACATCCTGGCCTTTGCCGATCAGTCCGCCATAGGCCAGAATATCGTTTTCAGCGAAACCGACATCAACAGCCTGATTTTGAGCAAGGGCGCGGTCTACGCCGGTTTTACCGTGTTGCTGAATCAGGCCGGGCTCGATTTTTCCATGGTGGACAGGGTCTGGATAACCGGTGGCTTCGGCCAGTACCTGGACATTGAAAAGGCCATCATCATCGGCCTGCTGCCGGATATCGAAAGGGAAAAGTTCACTTACCTGGGCAACAGCTCCATCTCCGGAGCGTACATGGCCCTGCTTTGCCGGGAACACCGCGAGCTTGCCGGCCAGATCTCCAACAACATGACCTATATCGATTTTTCCAGCAACAGCCAGTTCATGGACGAGTTCACATCGGCCCTTTTCCTGCCGCATACCAACATGGAGGCTTTTCCCAATGTCCGGAAGTTGCTTGGAACCTGAATTGAGCGTTTCAAATCTCGGCCAGGCGGAAGATAGTTCCGGGCAGATTGCAGATAGTCCGGGAGCCGGTGTCAAGTCCGTACAGTCATTGCGTGATGATCGACAAACAGGGGGCTGGAGAAAGTGAAGATCACGATCCTGGTTGACAACAACGCGGCTTCTTCTAGGTTGGCGGCGGAGCACGGTCTGGCTTTCTGGATAGAAACAGGCGGGCGCAAGATATTGTTCGATACCGGCCAGGGCGGCTGTCTTCCCGGCAACGCCCGCAGGCTGGGCGTTGCCCTGCAGGATGCCGACTGGATCGTTCTGAGCCACGGCCACTTCGACCATACCGGGGCCCTGGCATACGCCCTGGACCAGGCCACCCGGGCCCGGCTTTACTGCCATCCGGCGGTCGTGCTGCCGCGTTTTGCCTGCCGGGGCGCAGATGCAACCTCCATCGGGATGCCGCCGGAGTCCAAAAGGGCCCTGGATGCATTGCCCCTTGACAGGATAAAGTGGACTTTCGAACCTGTTTGGCCGGCAGAGGGTATCGGACTCAGCGGCTACATTCCGCGCAGGACGGACTTCGAAGATACCGGCGGTCCCTTTTATCTGAACCCCGAAGGCACCCACGCGGACGCCATCGAAGACGATCTTGCCGTCTGGTTCGAAACGCCCGGCGGGCTGGTGGTTTGCGTGGGCTGCTGCCATGCCGGTCTGGTCAACACTCTGATGCGGGTAAGGCAGCTCAGCGGAAGATCGAAGATCAGGGCGGTTGTCGGCGGATTTCATCTGATGGGGGCGGACCGGCGGCGCATCGGGCTTACCATCGACAACCTGCGGGAAATGGGTGTCGATACCATCTGTCCCTGCCACTGTACAGGCGAGGCGGCCGTCGCTGCTTTGAAAGCGTCCCTTGCGCAGAGGGTGATTCCCGGCAGAGCCGGTATGACCCTGCAGTTCTGAAATCGTCAGGCTTCGGACGGAATGACGTTTTGCCGGCCGAAGATGCCGTGATCAGGTGCCGGAGTTGTGGCGGTAGGCTATCACTTCGACTTTTTCCAAGGTCACCAGGCCCTCTTTTATCATTCCGTCGAGCACCGGCAGGAAGGCTTGGATCTTGTCGGGGGCATCGACGATCTCGATGACCACCGGCAGATCTTCGGAAAGGCGCAGCAGCTTGGAGGTATGAATCCTGCTGTTGGCCCCGAAGCCTAAAAAACCTCTCAGCACCGTGGCTCCGGCCAGATGCCGGCGGCGGGCTGCGTTGACGATGGCCTCATAAAGCGGCTTGCCTTCGTGCTTGTCGCTTTCTCCCACGAAAATCCTGACCAGGCAGGCTTCTGAAGGTAGTTTCATTTTCTGTCGGTTCCCGGCACAAGGTTTGAAGTTTACTGTAAGACTTAGAAAAACCGTCCCAGGGCCGCGCCGGCAAAAAGCGCCGCCAGGCCGAGGGTGTTTTGCAGCAACAGGTTGGCGGCAGCCCACATCCACTGGGACGAGCGCATCAGTTCCCCGGTTTCGAGGATATAGGCCGAAAAGGTCGTAAAGGCCCCCATGAAGCCGACCAATACTATCGTCCGCATCTGGGCCGGCAAGGCCAGCCGGTCTTCAAACAGGGACCATCCCAGGCCCGCCAGCAGGCATCCGAGCAGATTGACCGTCATGGTGCCCCAGGGAAAAGCGGCACCGTCGATCCGGTGCACCAGGCCCGCCAGCCCGTACCTGGCCAGGGTGCCGGCAGCCCCGGCAAGGGCAAGGTAGATGAACTTCTGCAATCACAGATCCTTTCCGGTGCTGATTCAAACCGCAACACCTGCCAACCGGACTCATAAAATGCAATCTGAAACTGTCCGGCGTCTGGATGTAAAGGGCAGACCGGCGCCCGGGTGTAACGGCGCCGGTCTGCGGGCCGGTCAGGCTTCGTTTCCGGCCTCCGGGTCAGAATTCGATTGACAGATGGGCGATATAGGAATCTGTCTTTTTGAGATCGTCTTCGAACTTGCCGTGGATGTACTCCAGGCCAAGGTTGGTGTTATCGAAGAGGGTCCAGTTTACGATGGCGCCGTATTCAGATTCCGGCAATAACTCGCCCCCGTCGTCCGAGCCGCCGTAGCGGGTCGCGAACTCGGTGCTGTCGGTGATACTGACGCTCAGTTCGATATTCCAGCCCGACGGCTTGGTGCCCAGCATGGGAAGTTCGTCGGGCTTGAAATCGTCCATGGCGCCGACGAATTCGCCTATCAGGTGAAAGCGGTCCAGGAAGTTGTAGCTCACGAAAGCGCTCCAGCCGGCCACCAGGGAATCCAGGATCAGGTCCCCCCCGGGTTCCTGACTGTCATTTATTGCGTTGGCGCTGGCGATGTTGGACGTGTATGAAATGCCCATGGACAGATCGGCAACGGGTGTGGTCTTGACGGACGCCACCAGGCTGTTGATGGTGTTGTCATCGTCGACTTCCCTTGCCTTGCCGTTGAAAACACCCACGGATATGTCCAGCAGGTCGCTGTCGCCGGGCCGGAACCCCGCCACGGCCGCGCCCCCGCTGGTTTCCCCCAGCACCAGAGTCTGGGGATCGGAAATGAAATGGCTGTCGAAATTGCCGAAGGGGACGTACTGCCGGCCGGCGATGAAGTAGAAGGGGAACCGGTTGCCTGTAATGGCGATATAGCCTTCGTCGATGAAAAGGTCGTCATCGCTGTATTTAACCATGAGGTGGCCGTTTGTCTGAGCTATCTGACTGTTTGCGATGTCGGCGTCCAAGACAAGTTCGATGTTGGTCAGATTGACATCCGACGATGTTTCGTCATCGATTAAAGGATCTTCGAAATCGGTCTTGCCGTAGCCGGCCTGGACTTCCAGCAGTCCGCTGATCTTGATCCGGTCGTACCAGTTCGGGTTTTCTTGACGGTGTATGATAATCGCTTCCAGGTTTTTGACCCGTTTTTCGAGCGCCTTGACGTCACCGGTCTTCCGGATAACGGGTACGGATACGACCGGATTGTCATCCTGAGCCATGGCGGGGGTGACCAGGGCTGCTGCACACACGATCAGAACAGATAACAGTAGAGTCCTTTTCAGCATCTTTTCAGCTCCTTTATGGTTTGCCGGTCAAACGGGTTTCCGGCTTGCAGCGCCCGGTTGCCGGCGGCGCCGCGGTCGGAATCACATACAGGCCGCATTTTCCCACCTGCAGCCGGCGGCTTTTCAGTCGCCGGGAACCGGGTCCGCTGCAAGATCCATGGTGCCGCGCAACTGCCCCGGTAACCGAATAGCGCACCTGCTGTTCCCATACCCATCGACTGGCGTTGGAAGGGTTCACGGATCAACGATTTAAAAGCCATTAAATCTTCTGATTAAAATTCCGGCAGGAGCCTTTTCGTGAGGCATTGTCTGGAATGCGCTGCTGGCGGCAGGCGGGAAACCCTCACCTCCTTTCCCAGGTACCGGTGGTCACCAATAGGCCGTTTCAACGGGCCGTTGCATGATTGCGAAACAGACCTATAACTCCAATCATTGCATATTTCAATCTCAAAACGCTGTTTTGACCACAGATAAAATCAGCTTCCTTTGGCGCCGGTCCGCTTTGAAAGTTGTTTTTGAAAAAGACTTGGAGTATTATATGAGAATCAGGCCGGGCTGGTGAGATAGTCCGTTCTGACAGTGCAAAGTTTCCCCGTCTCTTTTTCTCTGAAGCCTATCCATCTGCTCTGACCGGGGCTGACGCAGGTCCCGCGCGAGACAACCCGCAGCATCGGCCCGGTGACGGAATTTTCTTCCGGAATCAGGCCGGTCACGAGGTTGCGCAAGACTCGGGGAGATTCATGCGGAAAGCATCCATGCATCATGACCGGCCGGGCAATCCGGGTCCGGGCGGGAGGCTGACAAAGATGGATGAGGTCGGAAAGAGTCCGTCAAACCAGGACACCATGGAAACCGTTTACCGGTTGCGCTTATTTGTCGCCGGCAATGAACCGAACTCTTTCAAGGCCCGCCGGGTGCTGGAGGAAGTCTGCCGCCGCCGGCTCGCCGGCAGGTGTGACCTGGAGGTCGTGGACGTACTGGTAAATTACCAGGCGGCCCTGGATGCCGGCGTCATGGCGGTTCCGGTACTGATGATCGAAGCTCCGCCTCCGCGCAGGATGATCGCCGGATCGCTGGGCGATGTTCAAAAACTTGTCCGGGCCTTGGGAACTGACTGCGGGCAGTGATACCATGGACGATGAAAAAGCAAGACATGCCTCTGTCCAGCGCAGGCTGCAGGAGGCCGAGGCCATCCTGGAGGCCCTCGGGCGCGGTGAAATCGACATGCTCATCGGCCCGGACCAGCCCCTGGTGGTGCGCTTCAGAAATCTGGAACAACACAGGGAGCGTTACCGCAAGATGCTGGCGACCGTCCGGAGTGTCAACCGGATCCTGATGAAAGCCCGGGAACCGGCCGATCTGCTGAGCCGGGCCGCGGTTTGCCTGGTATCATCCGGGCTGATCGGTTTCGCCTGGATGGGTCTGACCGGCCAGGGCGGGACACTGCGCTGGTCGGTGGGAAAAAAGGGAGCCGGGTTTGCGGACTCCGGCCCGCCCGCCGACACTTCCTCTTCGCCCGCCTGCGCCGGCAAGGTGCTTGCCTCGCCCCAGGGCATCGTATGCGGCCGGGAGGAAGAACTCTGCCGGCGCTGCGGTTTCTGGCGGCCCGACACCGAAGACATTTCCTTTGTGCGGCGTTTCGATCATCGCTGCCAGGTTTTCGGCCTGATGATCGTTACCGGGGCCCGGGAGCTGATAAACGATCCGGGCATCCAGCGTCTTTTGAACGAAACTTCCGAAGACCTGGGCACGGCCCTGTTCCGCCTGGGGCTTGAAAAACGCTTTCAGCGCGACCGCAGGGCCAGGGCCAGGCTGGTGGCGGCCCTGGATCAGGCCAAGGAAGGGATCGTGGTGTTTACCAGCGACGGTGAAATCCAGTACGCCAATTCGGCCTTTGCCGCCCTGCTGAAGCAGCCGGCGGCGGACCTGGAAAAGATAAACCTGGTGAGCCACCAGGAAGGAGGCGAATACGGCCGGCTCCTGGAGCTGATCCGGCAGGTGGTGACCGAGCGCAGGGAGTGGGCCGGCAGGGTCGAGCTGGCGGCCCCCGGCGGGTCTGTGCGCCACCTGGGGGGGACTATTTCACCCGTTCTTGAAGGGGGTGACGTGCCGAGTTTCGTGGCCATTTTCAACGATGTCACCGAGCTGGTCACCATGGAGCGGCAGATGCAGCAAAGTCAGAAAATGGAGTCGATCGGCCGTCTTGCAGGTGGAATAGCTCATGATTTCAACAATATGTTAAGCGTGATCGGCGGGTATGCCGAGCTTGGAATGCTCAAGCTCAATCCCGGCGATCCCCTGCTGAAGGACCTGACCGAGATCAAGAAGGCCTCCGAGCGTTCGGCGGCCCTGACCCGGCAGTTGCTGGCCTTCTCGCGCCAGCAGACCGCGGCGCCCCAGGTGGTCGACCTCAATCAGCTTCTTTCCGAGTCCCGGAAGATGCTGCGCCGTCTGATCCGGGAGGAAATCGAGTTGAAACTTGAGCTGGACCCGGACCTGTGGCCGGTTTACATAGATCCTTCCCAGGTCGATCAGATCGTGATGAACCTGGTGGTGAATGCCCGCGATGCCATCGAAGAAAAAGGGACCATCGGCATTGCCACCGCCAACGTGGTTCTGGACCGGCTGTATTGTCGCTTCCATCCCGGCATCAGCCCCGGCAATTTCGTCATGCTCTCTGTCAGCGATAACGGTTGCGGAATGGAGCCGGATGTGCGGCGGCAGGTCTTCGAGCCTTTTTTCACCACCAAGGCCAAGGGGGTGGGGACCGGCCTGGGGCTTTCGACGGTTTACGGAATCGTCAAGCAGAACCAGGGAGCCATCTACGTCTACAGCGAACCGGGCAGGGGAAGTGTTTTCAAAATCTATCTGCCTCAGTTCAGGGGAAAGGAGCAGCAGGCTGGAGAGACAGACGGCGACAGGCAAGACCTGCGCGGCCGGGAAACCCTGCTGGTGGTCGAGGACGAAGCCCAGGTGCGCCGCCTGGCGGTGACGGCCCTGAGGAACTACGGTTACAACGTTCTGGAAGCCCCCACGGTGGAGGCTGCCGTGGAACTGGCCGAAAAGCATCCCGGCTTCATCGACCTGCTGATAACCGACGTCATCATGCCCAGCATGGACGGCAAGCAGCTCCAGGCCCGGATCGTCCAGCGCCGGCCGGGCATAAAGACCCTTTTCATGTCCGGTTATGCTTCTGACACCATCATCCTCAGGGGCGTGCTCGAAAAAGGCATCCACTTCATCCAGAAACCGTTTGCCATCGCCGAGCTGGCCCGCAAGGTGCGCCAGGTTCTCGATGCTCCCGCCTGATGGCCCGCCAATGGTTGACATGCCTGCCGGATGCGGCCTATAGGAGTATGTACAGGCTGATGATTAGCAATTGTAAACACGGAGAGGAGGGTTCTATGAAGGCAGAAAGGCGCAGTTTTATCAAAAAGGTGGGTGTCGGGGCCGCTGCCCTGACCGCTGGCCTGGCAGCCAGGGCGGTTCCGGCTTTTGCCAAAAAGACAATCCGCTGGAAGATGGTCACGACCTGGCCGCCCCATTTTCCGGTCCTGGGGGAAGGGGCCGACCTGTTCGCCAAGTGGGTCGAAGAAATGAGCGGCGGCCGCCTCAAGATCACCGTCTACGGCGGCGGCGAGCTTGTTCCGCCCCTGGGAGTCTTTGACGCCGTCAGCCAGGGAACGGTTCAGATGGGCCACGGAGCGGCTTACTACTGGGCCGGCAAGTCACCCGCTGCCCAGTTCTTTGCGGCCGTTCCCTTCGGTTTCAATGCCCAGTCGATGAATGCCTGGATTCTCAACGGCGGCGGCATGAAGTTGTGGGAAGAAGTTTACGCCCCCTTCAATGTCAAACCGTTTTTGGCCGGCAACACCGGTGTCCAGATGGGGGGCTGGTTCAACAAGGAGATCAACAGCGTCAAGGACATCAAGGGCCTGAAAATGAGGATTCCCGGCCTGGGCGGCAAGGTCATCGCCAAGGCCGGCGGCAATGCCGTGCTGGTGGCCGGCGGTGAAATCTATACCAACCTGGACCGGGGCGTGATCGATGCCACCGAGTGGGTCGGCCCGTACCACGACCTGAAGATGGGTTTTTACAAGGCGGCCAAGTACTATTACTATCCGGGATGGCACGAGCCGGGAACGGCCCTTGAGGCCATCGTCAACAAGAAGGCCTGGGACAGCCTGCCCAAGGATCTTCAGGCCATAGTCGATGCGGCCGCTTACAAGTCCAACATGTGGATGATATCCGAGTTCGAAAGCAAGAACAACGCGGCCCTGGTGGAGCTGATCGAAAAGCACCATGTCCAGCTGAAGCAGTTCCCCGAATCGGTGCTCAAAGAGCTTAAGAAGCTTGCCAAGCAGGTCCTGGACGACCTGGCCGCCAAGGATCCCATGAGCCGAAAAGTCTACGAGCACTTCAAGAAATTCCAGAAAAACATCTACGCCTGGAACAAGCTGACGGAAGAGCAGTACCAGAAGTTCAAGTATCTCTAAAGCGCCGCGGACAGTTGGAGGAAAAAGGACTGGGGGCCTGTGTCGCAGGCCCCCTTTTTTTGATCCTGACCGGGCGCCGCGGCAGACCTTTTTGCGGTTTGCCATGCCCTTTACGTTGTGCTACCCTGATTCAACCCGGGTTCCGGATCGTCAGGTGGATAATGTTTTTCCGTGCAAGCGGGGTAAGCGAAACGTGCTGGTTCGCGGCCTGAAAGCCAACATCGCCCTCAACATCGCCGTTTTCCTGCTGATTGCAGGTTTCGGCGCCAATCTGGTGACAGCCTATATCTACCACGGCCTTTTGCTGAAGGCCGAAGACCGGCGCGCCCGGGACATGCTCGACGGGTTGGCGGTTTTCGCCTTTCCCATGCTGAAAAAGACGGCGTCGGGCCCTTTGCCGGCCGGCTATGAAGGTCAGATGCCCTGGAACAAACCCTGGATCGTCAATTTCATGGTGTTCGATACGGCCGGCCGTACGGTTTTCAGGCACCTTGGGGATACGGGCTTCCAGGCGCTGATGCGGGAGCTTGCCGCCGGAGCCCTGAAGGGACGGGCGGTCATCCAGAAAAGAGTCGGCTACCACTGGCACCTGACAGGCCCCCGTTACGATTTCCTTTTGACCGCCATCAGGCTGGAGAAAGGCTCCCGGCCGGCAGGGGCCTGCGTCCTGCTGACATCGCTCGCTCATGTCAACCGCCAGCTGGACCGTTACCAGAAGGGTATTTTCTTCTATATCCTGATCAATACTTTTATTCTCACCCTGGTGGCGCTTTACAGACTGTTCAAGATCTACCTGCGGCCGGTGGACCGGCTGGTCGGGCAGGCGGAAAAGTACAGTGACGATGAAGAGCCTCTGTTTGCCGTCAGGCGCGAAGACAACGAGCTGGGCAGATTGTCTTCGGCCTTGAACAGCATGCTGAAAAGGATCGCCCAGGACAAGCAGAAGCTCAGGGAGACGGTCGTCCGCCTGGAAGAGGCCAACCGCAGCCTGAAAGAGGCCCAGCAGGAAATGGTCAGGGCCGAGAAGATGGCCTCGGTCGGCCGCCTGGCCGCCGGAATCGCCCACGAGATAGGCAATCCCATCGGAATCGTCCTGGGCTACCTGGAGCTGCTCAAGGACGGTGATCTGGAGGCGCAGGAGCGGGCCGAGTTCCTCTTGCGGGCCGAAGAAGAAATCCAGAGGATCAACCGGATCATACGGCAGTTGCTGGACCTTGCCCGTCCGGCGGCGACCGGCACCGGAAAGGTTGCCGTCCTTCAGGTTCTGAAAGACCTGATTTCCATCCTGGCAGCCCAGCCCATGATGTCCGGTATCGAAATCAGCTCCCGGCTCGATGCCCGGGCCGATCAGGTGGCGGCAGACGAAGAACAGCTGCGGCAGGTGTTTCTGAACCTGTTTCTGAACGCGGCCGATGCCATCGCCGAAAAAGGAGGAAAAGGGCAGGGCCGGATACAGGTGGCGGCCAGAAACGTCTCTCCGGCCGGCTCCTGCGCCCGAAGCGGCAATGCGGCCTTGCAATTGGTGATCGAAATCAGCGACAATGGTGCCGGTATCAGGGAAGAAGACCTGGCAAACGTCTTCGATCCGTTCTTTTCCACCAAGGCTCCGGGAAAGGGCACCGGCCTGGGGCTGGCTGTCAGCTACATGATCATCCAGCAGCTCGGAGGAAGTATCCGGATTGCCGGCCGGGCCGGCAGCGGTTCCACGGCAACGGTCGTCCTTCCGGTTGCCGGCCAGGATGTTTCAGGCCCAAAAGGCGGTGAAAAGCCGGTTTAGCCTTCTGCACGGACCGGGAGATTGCCAAAAAAGAGGCATGGCGGATGAAAAACGGTAAGATCTCTGAAAAGAAAGCTTCGATCCTGATCGTGGACGACGAGGAGAATATGCGTCACATGCTGGCTGCCATGTTGTCCAAGGCCGGCTACCGGACCGATACGGCCGGTGACGGTCGTCAAGCCCTGGAAAAGGCCGGCTCCGGCAGTTACGACTACATCCTCTGCGATATAAAGATGCCGGTGATGGGCGGGATGGAATTTTTGAAAAATGCCGGCAAGCTGCTTGGTGAGACCACGGTGATCATGATGTCGGCCTACGGCACCATCGATCTTGCCGTGGAAGCCATGAAACTGGGAGCCTACGATTTCATCTCCAAGCCTTTCAAGCCGGACGAAGTGCGCCTGGCTATCGAGAAGGCCGAGGAAAGGGAACGGCTCAAGCGGGAGAACATCAAGCTGCGGCGGCGGCTGGAGATGATGGAAACCAGGGACGGGTTCGGCAACCTGGTTGCCAAGAGCCCGGCCATGCAGTCGGTCTTCAAGCTGGCCCGCAAGGTGGCGGCCTACGACACCACGGTCCTGATAACCGGTGAAAGCGGCACCGGCAAGGAACTGCTGGCCAGGGCCATTCATCAGGAAGGACCCCGATCAAAGGGACCCTGGGTGCCGGTGAACTGCGGGGGAATTCCGGAAAATCTGCTGGAAAGCGAGCTTTTCGGGCACGTCAGGGGCGCTTTTACCGGAGCCGACCGCCACCGGCCCGGGCTGTTTGCCGAAGCCGACGGCGGCACCATTTTTCTGGACGAAATAGGCGAGCTGCCGCTGTCTTTGCAGGTCAAGCTCCTGCGGGTCCTGCAGGAAAGCGAGATCCGGCCGGTGGGCGGCCAGAAGACCCGCCGGGTCGATGTGCGGGTGATAGCCGCCACTTCCCGGGATCTGGGCCGGGCCATGGCCGAGTCAAGCTTTCGTGAAGATCTCTTCTACCGCCTGAATGTGATGCCGATCCACATGCCGCCACTGCGGCAGCGACCCGAGGACATCCCCCTGCTTTGCAGGCACTTCGTAGACAAGTTCAACGCTGCCCTGGACCGCCGGATCGAAGATGTTTCGCCGCCCGCCATGAAGCTTTTGTTGCGGCACCCATGGCCCGGCAATGTACGGGAGCTGGAAAATGCCATCGAAAGGGCAATGGTTCTGTGTGAAGGCGACCGCCTGGGGCCGGAAGCCTTTGACGGAATCATCGGCGGCCTGGCAGCCGGCCGGGACGTGACCGCCATGTTCGACGGTTTTTCGATCAAAGCCGCCCGGCGGGTCATCGAAAAGGCCCTGATCGAAAAAGCCCTCCAGGCCACCGGCGGCAACCGCACCCGGGCCGCCAGGCTGCTGGAAATAAGCCATCCCAGCCTGCTGTCCAAGATCAAGACCTACGGCCTGGATCTGTGAACGGAGCCGTCTCCCTGACCGGCGGCCGGCAGGGGCGTTTAGCTGCCCCGCCTGTGTCAGGCGGAAACCCGGTAGGCGGGGATCAGATGCCGCTCAAAAGCCGTTCTATGTTGAGCCTGTTGACGGCGGTTTCCACCAGGTCGCTGGCCACGATATTGACGCTTTTGGGTCCCAGCAGGGTGACCCGTTCGACCTCGGCCTTGACCGCTTCCTGCCTGACCGCCTTGCCGTCCCTGACGTAGGTGGCTTCATAGCTCGTGGCGCCGGTCCACTTGCGGCCCGTCTTGTCGATGGTGAAACTGTCTATCACTATTTTGATGGTGTCCTCACCCGGGGCTATGCCGTTTACCACCGTTGCTCCCAGGGCTTCCAGCCGTTCCCTCACGGCCTTTGAATAGAGCTGGGAAAGATCCAGGCCTCCCTCGGTGTAAAAACGATTGCCGTGGCGGTTTACGGTCAGGACAAACGTGTTGTTGAAGTGGGGCAGCATCTTGGAAGCCCCTTTCCCCAGCAGCGGTTGCCCCTTCAGGTCCTGCTCCACGATCAGGTTGAATACGCGTCCGGACAGAACGTTTGCCGGCGCCGGCGCCTGATAGCTGACTTCGATGCTTGACATATGCCCGCAGGCTGCCAGGAGCATAAAGGCGGCAAGGCATATCGTAGCCGTTGTGCGTATTGTCGGTTTCATGACTTGTTCCTTCCCTGTTCTGGTTTGGTCGATGTTCAATGATCTAACCGGCCGACACCTTAGCATGCCAGGCGGGTCGAATTCAATGGAATATGCTTGCCTTGCCCTTGTTTTCCATGTTATCAGATTCTGATCTGGATTGCGTGATTGGTCCGTTTCCAGACCATGGGCTCCGGGCGGCGGTACCGAGTCCGGGGCTTTGTGGCTGTAACCAGGAAAAAAGGAGGGATGGATGAAATTAGCAAAGCTTTTGATCGTGATGGTGGCGGTGCTGGCGCTGGCCTCCGTTTCCATGGCCGGTACCCTTGACGACGTACGTGCCAAGGGGTATCTGCGCGCCGGTGTGAACGGCAGTGTTTTCGGTTTCAGCATGCCGGACAAAAAGGGTGTCTGGAAAGGGCTCGACGTGGACACGGCCAAGGCCGTGGCGGCCGCCGTCTTCGGCGATGCCAACAAGGTCAAGTTCGTACCCCTTACGGCTGTACAGCGTCTGCCGGCCCTGCAGTCCGGAGAGATAGACGTGCTGTGCCGCAACACAACCCAGACCCTGACCCGTGAGACGAAAAACGGCCTCAACTTCGTCCACGTTAATTATTACGACGGCCAGGGCTTTCTCGTTCCCAAGAAACTCGGCATCAAGAGCGCCAAGGAACTTGACGGAGCCACGGTTTGCGTGCTTCCCGGAACCACCACCGAGATGAACGCGGCCGACTATTTCCGTTCCCATGGCATGAAGTGGAAACCGGTGGTCATCGAAAATACGGCCGAACTGAACAAGGCCTTTTTCGCCGGCCGTTGCGACTGCCTGACTTCCGACGCCTCCCAGCTGGCGGCCCAGCGTTCGGTGGCTCCCAACCCCAAGGACTACGTCCTGCTGCCGGAAATCATCTCCAAGGAGCCCCTGGCGCCGGTCGTGCGTCACGGTGACGACCAGTGGTACGACATCGTCAACTGGACGGTCATGGCCCTGATCGAGGCCGAGGAACTGGGCATCACTTCCAAGAACGTGGACAAGATGCTCAAGAGCAAAAATCCCCAGATTCAGAGATTCCTGGGCGTAACGCCGGGGATGGGCAAAGCCCTGGGTCTGGACGACAAGTGGGCCTACAACATCATCAAGCAGGTGGGCAACTACGGCGAGATCTTCGAGCGCAACGTGGGTGTCAACACTCCCCTGGGGCTGGAACGCGGGCTCAACGCCCTTTGGACCAAGGGCGGCCTGATGTACGCGGCTCCGTTCAGGTAGAATTCAGGGGGCCGGGCCTGATCAGCGGTTTCGGCCCCGTCTGAATTTAAAGGCTGTTGCCGTTTGCCATGGAGCCGACGGCGGGCAGCAGCCCGGTGTGGGATAATACTGCAGCCGGTTTTCGCAAAGGGCGGACCCCCGCGAAAACCGGCTCTTCATCATGCAAACCGCGCTATCCGGTCCGAAAACATGAGCAGACAGGAACAAGCAGCCGCATCCGACCCTTTCTGGCTTGATCCCGGCAAGCGTGCCATTGCCTATCAGGTGGGGGTGTTGTGCATGGTCGGCCTGCTGGCCTACTACCTGGTCTCCAATACCCTGACCAACCTGGAAAAGCAGAACATAGCCTCCGGTTTCGGTTTCATGCAGAAAGAGGCCTCGTTTGAAATCGGAGAGTCGCTGATTCCGTATTCAGCAGCCGATTCCTACGGCCGGGCCCTGCTCGTCGGCGCCCTCAACACCCTCAAGGTTTCTTTCATCGGTATCATTCTCACCACCTTGCTGGGCACCATCATCGGCATAGCGCGCCTGTCGTCCAACTGGCTCGTTTCCCGCATGGCGGCCCTTTATATCGAGGTGATGCAGGATGTCCCGGTGCTGCTCCAGCTTTTTTTCTGGTATGCCATCTTCTACGAGACCCTGCCGTCTCCCAGGCAGGCCCTCAATCCTTTCAGCGGCGTTTTCCTTACCAACCGGGGCGTGGCAATGGCGGTGCCGGCTGCCCATCCCTGTCACAAGTACATGCTGGCGGCCTTCATCACGGCCTGTGTTCTGGCCTACCTGCTTCGCCGCTGGGCCAGAAAGCGCCAGGAAGCCACCGGACGGTACTTCCCGGTCGTTCCGGTTTCGGTCGCCGCCATAATCGGCCTGCCCCTGGCGGTCTGGTTTATCTTCGGGGCTCCCCTGGAAATGGATGTGCCCAGGCTCCAGGGTTTCAACTTCAAGGGCGGTATAACCCTCAGCCCCGAGTTTATCGCCCTGCTGCTGGGGCTTGTTCTCTACACGGCGGCCTTCGTGGCCGAAGTGGTGCGGGCCGGAATCCAGTCGGTGAGCAAGGGACAGACCGAGGCCGCCATGGCCATAGGGCTCAAGCCGGGCCAGGTGCTCAACCTGGTTATCCTGCCCCAGGCCCTGCGGGTCATAATTCCGCCCCTTACCAGCCAGATGCTGAACCTGACCAAGAACAGCTCCCTGGCGGTGGCCATCGGCTTTCCGGATTTCGTCTCGGTGGCCAACACCACCATCAATCAGACCGGCCAGTCGATAGAAGGGGTGGCCCTGATAATGGCTGTTTACCTGATTTTCAGCCTTTCGACCTCGGCCTTTATGAACTGGTACAACAAGAAGGTTAAACTGGTGGAAAGATAGTCGAAATGGCCAGCGCTGAAGTCCATGACAAGATCGAGGATCTGAAACCGCCGGTCATCCAGGTGGGTGTTATCGGATGGATCCGCTCCAATCTGTTCAACGGCTGGCTCAACAGCCTTCTGACCCTGGTCACCCTCTACATCCTGATCAAGACCGTACCGCCGTTTATCCGCTGGGCCTTTCTGGATGCCGCCTGGAACACCAGCGGCCAGGCATGCCGTGCCAGCCAGGGGGCCTGCTGGTCGGTCGTGACCAAGAACCTGCGGTTCATCATCTTCGGATTCTATCCTTACCACCTTCACTGGCGGCCGTTGCTGGCGATGATCATGCTGTTTGTCCTGCTGTTTCTGAGCCGCGAGCGGACCAACTGGAAGCCGTGGCTGTTTTACAGCTGGCTGGTGGGCCTTGCGGCCATGGGACTGCTGATGCGCGGCGGGTTGCTGGGCCTGGAGCCGGTTGAAAGCAGCCAGTGGGGCGGCCTGCCCCTGACGTTGCTGCTTTCTGTCTTCGGCCTGGCGGCGGCCTATCCCCTGGGGGTGGTTCTGGCCCTGGGCCGCCGGAGCAGAATGCCGGCCATCCGCTATCTTTGCGTGGTCTACATCGAGCTTATCCGCGGGGTTCCCCTGATCAGCCTCCTGTTCATGGCCTCGATCATCTTTCCCCTCTTTCTGCCAGAGGGCCTCACCATCAACAAGATCCTGCGGGCCCAGGTGGCCATAATCCTTTTCACCGCCGCCTATATCGCCGAGGTGGTCCGGGGCGGGCTGCAGGCCATGCCCAAGGGGCAATACGAGGCCGCCGAGTCCCTGGGGCTCAACTACTATCAGACCATGCGCCTGGTAATCCTGCCCCAGGCCCTGAAGATAGTGATACCGCCCACCGTCAGCATTCTCATCTCGGCTTTCAAGGACACCTCCCTGGTGGTGATCATCGCCCTGTTCGATGTTCTCAAAACGACCCAATCGGTGCTGTCCAATCCGGAATGGATGGGCTTCAGCCGTGAAGCGTATATTTTCCTGGCCCTGCTGTATTTCCTGGGCTGTTTTTCCATGTCCAACTACAGCCGCAAGCTTGAAAAGGAGCTTTCGGCCGGAGAACTATGACCGGCACAACCCTGGAATATTGAGAGGCCCCGATGAACTCCGAAGCAAAGAATACTTCTGAACCGGATACCGGCAGCCGGCCGATAATCCAGATTATCGACATGCACAAGTGGTTCGGTGAATTCCACGTCCTGAAAGGGATCAACCTCGAGGTCCAGAAGAAGGAAAGAATCGTAATCTGCGGCCCTTCCGGTTCCGGCAAATCCACCCTGATCCGCTGCATAAACCGTCTGGAGGAACACCAGCGGGGTAAGATAATCGTCGACGGTATCGAGCTTACCAACAACATAAAGAACATCGAAAAGATCAGGGCCGAAGTGGGGATGGTCTTTCAGCACTTCAATCTCTTTCCCCACCTGACGATTCTGGAAAACCTGACCCTGGGGCCCATCTGGGTGCGCAAGGTGCCCAAAAAAGAAGCCGAAGAGACCGCCATGTACTACCTGGAAAAGGTCCACATCGCCGAGCAGGCCCAAAAATACCCGGGGCAGCTCTCGGGCGGGCAGCAGCAGCGGGTGGCCATCGCCCGCAGCCTGTGCATGGCGCCCAAGGTGATGCTGTTCGACGAGCCCACATCCGCCCTGGACCCGGAAATGATCAAGGAAGTCCTCGATGTCATGATCGAGCTGGCCCAGGAGGGCATGACCATGATCGTGGTCACCCATGAGATGGGCTTTGCCAAGAGCGTGGCCCACCGGGTGCTTTTCATGGACTACGGCCAGATCGTGGAAAGCAACACGCCGGACGAGTTCTTCGACAACCCGCAGCACGAACGCACCAAGCTTTTCCTGAGCCAGATCCTGCACTGATTGTCGCAGGCAGAAATTTGCGGGCACGGAATCCGGACAGGCTTTCCGGCCGGACCGGACATCGTCCAAGGCCTTCAAAAAAAAAGCCGCCGCTGTTTTTAGCGGCGGCTCAAGTTTTTGAAGCAGGCGGCGGTTCTGTTATTTGTCAATGAGCACTTTTTCCAGCCTTTCGGTCATGAAGTCGAGTTCGACATCGTCGATGACAAGCGGAGGCGAGATCCTGATGGTATGGCCGTGGCTGTCGTTGGCCAGCACGCCGAGATCGAGCAGGCGGCGGCAAAAATCCATGGCCCGTCCGCCCTTGATCTGGATGCCGATGAAAAGTCCCCTGCCGCGCACTTCGGCAACGTGGGGCGAGCGGGAGGCGATTTTCTCCAGCCTTTTCATCAGGCGCCGGCCCTGGTGGGAAGCTCGTTCGGCAAGCTTTTCCTCCACCAGCACGTCCAGGGCGGCGATGCCGGCCACGCACGCCAGGGGATAGCCGCCGTAGGTGGAGCCGTCGGAGCCGACCGAGAATACCAGATCCATCAGCTCGGCGTTGGTGACAAAGACCGACAGGGGCACCAGCCCGCCGGAAATGGCCTTGCCCAGTATCAGGCCGTCGGGAATCACGTTTTCGTGCTGGAAGCAAAAGCGCCTGCCGGTTCTTCCCAGGCCGACCTGGATTTCGTCGAAAAGCAGCAGCAGGTCGTGGCGGTCGGCGATCTGGCGCAGGCCCTCCAGAAAACCGGCCGGCGGCACGTTCATTCCGCCTTCTCCCTGGAACGGTTCCGCCAGGATGGCGCAGGTGTTGGGGTTGACAGCCTTTTGAACCGCGTCCAGGTCTCCGAAGGGCACCGACACGAAACCGGGGGTCAGCGGTCCGAAGCCCTGCCTGTACTTTTCGGTGGTGGCAAAGGAGACCACGGTGATCATCCGGCCGTGGAAGTTGTTGTCGAAGACGATGATCTCCTGCTTGCCGTCGGCAATCCCCTTGACTTTCCAGCCGTAGTAGCGGGCGGCCTTGATGGCCGTCTCCACCGATTCCACCCCGCCGTTTTTGGGAAGCACCTTGTTGCCGTTTTTGCCGAAGCGCGGGCCAAGCTGGGGCGTCAGCTCGGCCACCTTGTTGAGAAACAGCCCCAGGGGGTCGGTATAGACCACGTTGGAGATCACCGAAGCGTAGTTGCCGGCCAGGGCCTTTTGGAGGGCTTCGACGATCCGGGGATGGTGATGGCCGCAGTTGGCCGCCGAATAGGCTGCCAGGCAGTCGAGATATCTTTTGCCCCGGATGTCGGTCAGCCAGCAGCCCCGGGCCTGGCGGATGACGACGCGGTGGCGTTCGTAATGGTGGGCGCCGTAATTTTCCTCCATTTCGAAGATCAGATCGTCGGGGATCTGGGAATAGCCGGTTGGGTGGTTGGAAACGATGTTTTTTAACATGAATTCACCTCGGACTCGTTGATGTTCAGGCATCTTCTTTGATCAAACGGTAGATGCGCTTTTCCCGTTCGGTCAAAGGCTCCTGCCGGTCATAGGTTTTTTCGAGAAAATAGTGGTAAAAATCGTGCCGCAGGCTGTCGCGGTTGGCGATGACGAACCACTTGTTGCGCGTCCAGCTTATGGACGATGAATCCTCCCGGCCCGATTCGAAGATTCCGACCAGGGCCTCTTTCTTGTCGGCGATGACGTCGAAGGAACGGCCGCCGATGGTTTCCACCAGGTTTTCGGTATCCGGGTGGATGACCTGGACGTCGAAGGTCAGGGGCACCCGGCCCATGGCGATGTAGCGGATGGCAACGCCGCGCTTTTCGGCCTTCTTCAGGTCCTTTTCCAGCAGCTGCCCGGACCGGGGAAAGAGCCTGACGTACAGCTCCCGGCCGGCGGCGCTTATCATCTGACGGGCTTTCTGAATGACGGCGTCGTATCCCCGGACGGACCAGATGTACTCGTAGGCCAGGTTGCGGGCAGGCTCGGAGAGCCTTTCCTTGAGTGCCTCGAGGCCGTCGTCGAACTGGGCCTGAAGACGCTTGAACAGCTCCTGTGGCGGCAGGGGAACGTAGAGGCCGCTTTCGACCTCCATCACAACGCCCTTGCGTACCAGGTTGCGCAGCACGTCGTATATCCTGGAACGGGCAATACCCGAAATCCTGCTCAGCTGGGAGCCGTTGGCCGGGTGATTGGCCGCCAGGGCCAGATAGCAATTTATTTCGTACCGTGAAAAGCCGAGGCTTTTCAGTTTTTCAAGATCCTGCATCCGGTCCTCCGTGTTGCTACCAAGATAGCAACCTAGAATTACCAATTATTTTCAGGGGTGTCAAGATTGACAAATTCGCAAAAAGTCGCAACCGGTGACCATGCCCCTGACCGGTAAAAATTCAAAATCCCAAGAGTCCGGACTTTTTGCGAGTTCATCAAGATTCAGAGCCGGACGACACGGGAAAGATTGACATCGGGTGCGGGCTCCGGCAATATCGGTCTGCCCCGGCAGGGCAAGACTGACGTTAGAAAGGTGAACAGACCAGCAAATGAAGCCCGTAGTTGCCATAGTAGGCCGGCCCAACGTGGGCAAATCGACCCTTTTCAACCGGATTACCCGCAGCCGGGACGCCATCGTGGACGACACCCCCGGCGTCACCCGGGACCGGATCTGCGGACAGGCCCGGTGGGAAGACAAATCCTTCCTCCTGGTCGACACCGGAGGCTTTATCAGCGGCGATCCAGACGTCTTTGCCCCCCATATCCGCAGCCAGGTCCGCCAGGCGGTCGCAGAGGCCGACGCCGTCATCATGCTCCTGGACGGAAAAGGCGGATTGTCGCCCTACGACAGCGACCTGCTGCAGCTTCTGCGCAGAAGCGGCAAAAAGGTCTTTTACGCCGTCAACAAGATAGACGGACCGGAGCGGGAAGATGCCCTGGACGAGTTCTACGCCCTGGGTATCGACGGTATCTATCCGCTTTCGGCCGAGCACGGCTACGGGGTTTCCGATCTCCTGGACGCCATTACAGACGGCCTTTGCGGTCCGGAAGAACCTGAAGATTCGGCCCTGATCAAAGTGGCGGTGGTGGGCCGGCCCAACGTGGGCAAGTCCTCGCTGATAAACAGGATGGTCGGAAATGAAAGGTTGCTGGTCAGCGATGTGGCCGGAACCACCCGGGATGCCGTGGATATCGAGATCCGGCGTCAAGATGGCAGCTATCTGCTGGTGGACACCGCCGGCATCCGGCGCAAGGCCAGGGTGAGGCAGAAACTTGAAAAATTTTCCATCGTCAGGGCCCTCAAGAGCCTGGAACGCTGCGACGTGGCCCTGATCATGCTGGATGCCAGCCAGGGCATCACCGAGCAGGATCTGAAGATCGCCGGCTATGCCTATCAGCGCGGCTGCGGGTGCATCTTCCTGGGAAACAAGTGGGATCTGGTGGACAAAGAGGCTGTCTCGGTCCGCAAGTTCAGCCAGCAGGTCCACCTGAGTGCCGGGTTCATGCGGTTTGCCCCGGTGCTGACCGTCTCGGCCCTGACCGGCCAGAGGGTCAACCGGATCTTCAGGCTCATAGACCAGGTCTGGCAGCAGTATACGACCCGCATCAACACCGGCCGGATCAACCGGATCATGGAGCAGGCCCTGCGTAACAACGAGCCGCCGCTTCACAGGGGCCGGCGGCTAAAGTTCAACTATACCACCCAGGTGGCCTCCGGACCGCCGACCTTCGTCTGCTTCGTCAACCATCCGGAGGCGGTCCATTTTTCCTACCGGCGCTACCTGTTGAACCAGATCCGCGAGGCTACCGGACTGGACAAGACGCCGATAAAACTTGTTTTCCGCACCAAGAGCGGCCGGAGGAATTATTCCGGCAGGAAAGGAAAACGGCGCGGCAGGTAAGATATCTGTGAACCTGAAAAGCGGCAGGCGGCGGCAATGGACCTGTTCGAGCAGGAAGAAAACCGGGAGATTCCGAACCAGGGCCCCCTGGCAGACAGGATGAGGCCCCGCAGCCTTTCGGAATTCGTGGGCCAGGGCAAGGTCATGGGACCGGGCAGCCTGATCCGCCGGGCCATCGACAGCGACCGGCTCTTTTCGATGATCCTTTGGGGACCGCCCGGTTGCGGCAAGACCACCCTGGCCAGGCTGATGGCCAAGCACACCCGTTGCAACTTCGTTCATTTTTCGGCCGTTTTGGCGGGCGTAAAACAGATCCGGCAGGTTATTGAAGAGGCCCGCCGCTCCAGAAGGATTCACCGGCGGCCGACAGTGCTTTTCGTCGACGAGATCCACCGCTTCAACAAATCCCAGCAGGACGCCTTCCTGCATCACGTGGAAAGCGGGCTCATCACCCTGATCGGCGCCACCACGGAGAATCCTTCCTTCGAGGTGATCTCACCGCTGCTTTCCCGCTGCCGGGTGATAAAACTGGAGCCGCTCGGCGGGGAAGAACTGGAGACCATCGTCAGACGGGCCCTGTCAGACAGCAAGAGGGGGCTGGGAGACCTGGGGCTTGACATCAGCCCCGGCGCGCTGGAATACTTGGTGGCCCTGGCCGGCGGGGATGCCAGGGCTGCCCTGAACAACCTGGAGATAGCGGCCTTTTTCGTCCATGACCGCAGGAAAGAAGGCGGCACCATCGAGCTCGAGGACCTGGAAGCGGCCCTTGTCAGCAAGGCCCCCCGCTATGACAAAAGCGGCGACCAGCATTACAACCTGATTTCGGCCTTTCACAAGAGCCTGCGGGGAAGCGACCCGGATGCGGCCCTCTACTGGCTGGCCAGGATGCTGGCCGCTGGCGAAGATCCTCTCTACATCGCCCGCCGGATGGTCCGCTTTGCCTCCGAAGACGTGGGCAATGCCGATCCTTACGCTCTCCAGCTTTCCCTGGCGGCCATGGAGGCTTTCCGTTTCCTGGGCCCGCCCGAAGGAGAGCTGGCCCTGGCCCAGGCGGCGGTCTACCTTGCCACGGCACCAAAGAGCAACACGGTCTACAAGGCTTTCGGCCGCGTCCTCCAGGTGGCCCGCCGGACCGGCTCCCTGCCGGTGCCCATGCACATCCGCAACGCCCCCACCGGCCTGATGAAGGAGATGGGTTACGGCAAGGGTTACAAGTACGCCCATGACTATGAGGGCGGTTTTACTGCCCAGCACTACCTGCCCGATGAACTCCGGGGCAATTTCTACTACTTTCCCAAGAACGCCGGTTACGAAAAGACCATCAAGCAGCGCCTCGATCACTGGCGCAGCCTGCTGGGCAAAAGCAGGAAACCGCCCGGCAGGTAGGCCTGGCCGGGATCGGGAATGCTCACCGGGGAAGCGGCGCTGCCCCGGTGAGCGTCCTGATAATACCGTTATCCTATCCGGCGATGTTGGGGATGGTCATGCCGTGGTGGAACAGATAGGCGATGATCACCGCCACCGGGATGATGAACAGGAAGAGGGCCACGAAGTAGACCCACACCATCCGGCCGAACTTGGCCTCGGCCAGTTTGCTGAAGTCGGTGATGATGCCCAGGCTCATGAAAGTGAGCATGAAGAACAGCTTCCGGAAGCCCTTTTCCACCGGCACGGCCCCGGCCTTGGCCGCCTTGAGCACGTGCATGCCTTCGGGCGCCCCGGCGCCGTTGAGGAAGAAAATAGCCAGGTAGATGAACCAGGCGGTGAAATAACCGAGCACGAACTTGGGGAAACGGTGCCAGACTTCGGATGCCATAACCGTCTCCCCCGGCCGGCGGTCGATCTTGTACACCCAGACCATGGCCAGCACGAAGGCCCACAGGCCGATGAACATGTCGATCCAGACCTTGGTCATGACGGCGGAGGTGGTGATGACGCCTTCGGGCCACTTGACCCGGCCGTTGGTTTCCACTTCGATCTTGTTGCGCAGGAATTCGTCCAGAAGGTCGCCGGCGGCGGCGTCGGCCCCGTCGGTCTTGACCGCCATGCCCATGGCCGAGCCTGCCACCAGGGGATCACTGGTGCCCGGCCAGACGTGGGTGAAAAAACCCGGCAGCACGACCAGCTCGATGACCGCCCAGACCACGACCAGGGCCGAAACCATGATGGAGACGACCGGCTTGGCCCTTACCGCGCCGCCGGTTGCCACGGCGGCCGACACGCCGCAGATGGATATCCCGGATCCCAGCACCGCCGCGGTCTTGCGCGGGAGCTTGAAAATTCTGCGGGCAATCAGATAGACACCGGGCCAGAAGATCATGTAGGCCACGATGGTTGCCACGGCGCCGGCCAGGAAAAGATGGCCTGTCAGGTCGGCCATCTGGTGACCGAGCTTGGCCGATGTGGCGGCAGCCTTGATGGGCAGATAGCCGACCTTGACCCCCAGGAATACGATGGCGGTCTTGATGAACCATTCCGGCTTGGCCGCCTCGCTCAGATAGCTGGCGAATCCCTTGAAAAAGTTGCCGATGATCAGGCCGATGATCAGGGCCAGGATGAAAGAGGCTCCGCCGCCCAGGGAAAGGGCGAAGTTCAGGCCGTATTTGTGCCAGTTGGTCTTGTTGGCGGCAAAGAACGCATGGTGGCCGACGAACCAGGTGGCGATGGTGAGAAAGTAGATTATGGTCCAGCCTACGAAATAGCGCTTCAGGTCCCATTTCATGCAGTAAGCGCCGATGCAGGTGGCTATGGTGAAGATGACGTAGGTCCAGATTATGCTCCACCAGCCCAGCCCCTTGTAGAAGGCCTTGGCGGTCAAGGAGTACTTGCTGCCCAGGGCATAGAAGGCGTGGCTGATGGAGCCGGTTCCGCCTTCAGGGACGTTGAAAACCCACTTCTTGGGATAAACCGCCCAGCCGACAAGGTCCACGCCGGCGATGGACAGCAAACCCAGGCCGAAAAAGAATAGTCCCAGCCAGACAGCCCACCAGTCTTCCTGGGTGAGCATGCCCGAGTACCATTTCCGGTTAACAGATGTCATGTGTCGTCCTCCTGTCTGGGGTAATGCTCCTGTTTCAGGAAAGTTATCCCTTTCGCAGTCTTCACCCTCTGACTTCCACGATCCGGTTGAAGTAATGCTGGGCGTACTGGCGGATCCACTGGGGAATGGTGGCGTTGTTGAAGGCCATGAAGACCTTTTTCACCTGCCCCCGTGCCACCATATGCCCGGCCCGCATCTTTTCGGTCAACCGGATGTCCAGCAGTTCCAGGGTGGGTGCTGAAACCCTGAGGGACTCGTTTTCAGCAACCCAGTCCCTGCCGTTGTGGCTGATGATCATTTCCATGGCTCTATTCACCTCGTTCCGGGGATACCGGCCGTGGCATTCCGGTGATACGGCTGCCGTCCCGGCCGGGAATCGGTCCTGGCATGGCAATGGCCACTGCAGGACGCAGATTCTAGTTCAGGATGGACGTGGGAACGATGAACAGGCCGATTATCAGCACCACCACCGCGATCACGAAGGACCAGACGACCAGTTTGGTCTCGATCGGATCCCAGGGTTCTGCATCGGCCAAGACATCCTCTGCTTCATACTGGCCCCCGGTCAGGGCGCCTTGTGATTTTTCTGCCGCCATGCCGCCTCCTTTCCGTTTGAAGTTTTTGGTACGGTTTTCGGGTTGGTAATTGAGCATTGTTGTTGCATCAGCCCTATATCAGCCGGGAGCAAAAGCCGTACCATCGGTTGTCGTGTCGTTACTATTTGAAATTATGGTCATTTTCTTACATGGACCCTTCCGGGGTGCTAACTGCGGTTAGCAGCGGGCAAACTCGAGTTGGCAGCGGTGCCGGCAAAGGTAGCCTGATGAAAGTCCGGGACCGGTTTTAGTTTGAAACCCGGGCCGGGGCTGTGGTAGCTATTGCGGATAGTTTGCTGCGGAAGAAGAAAATTTTCAAATCCGGTGATGGGGAAAACAAGATGGCCCGCCGCAAATTCAGCCTCCAGACACGTTTTCTGATGGGACTGGCAGCCTTTGCCATCGGCATGGGGATCGCCTTCGGAGCCATTCTCTACTTTCACCTGCGCTCGGTGATGATCCAGGAGGTCAGCGACAAGGCCAACCTGATCCTGGCCGAGGCCGACGCCATCCAGGATTACGTCCGCCGCGACCTGCGGCCGGCCATGTTCGATGTTCTGCCGCCGGACAGGTTCATCATCAAGGCCATGTCGTCGTCGTACATTTCGCGGCGCGTAATCCAGCGCCTCAATGTCAATCCTTCCCACTACTATTACCGCCGGGTGGCCGTTAACGCCCGCAACCCGGAGTCTATGCCAAGGCCCATCGAGATGCGCCTGATCGAATATTTCCGCAGGCATCCTGACAGCAGGCACTGGGAAGGCACCGAGACCATCGGCGGTGAACGGTATCATCTCAGCGCCAGGCCGGTGGTTTACGCCAGCAGCTGCATGCGCTGCCACGGCGCTCCGGAGGATGCCCCCCGGGAACTGATCCAGCAGTACGGGAGCCGGCGCGGATTCGGATACCCGGTGGGCAGGATAAACGGGCTGGTGATCGCCGGTTTCCCGGTCCAGAGCACCATCAATCAGTTGGTGGATATCACCTTCGGGTACCTGATAATGTACCTGACCGGGATGGTGTTCTTCTTTGCCCTGATCAGCATCTATTTCAACAAGCTGGTGGTTCACAACCTGCACCGGCTCACCGGCTTTTTCAGGCAGCATTTTTCAGACACCAAGGAGATCAGCATCCTTGACCGCCTGCGCACCAAGGACGAGATCGAAGGGCTGCTGGGAGGGATGCAGGAGCTGATCAAGCATCTGTTCGAGGCCCGCAAGCAGCTGGAAGACTATGCCACCAACCTTGAAAACATGGTGGCCGAGCGCACCGGTGAACTGCAGCGCGAAGCCGACCGTCACAAGACCGATGTCCGTCTTTTTGTCCGGATCCTGGGAGGGCTCAACCGTTCCGACACCCGGCGCGACATGCTCCATTATGCCATCGGGCAGATCGCCGAAAGGTTCGGGGCAAAGCGGGTGGATTACTTCTGCACCGTGGTTTCGCACCAGATCATATCATGGCCCGAGCAGAACGACCCGATTTCCATGCCGGAGGACTGGAAAGTGATAATGTCCCGGGACCAGGTGCGGCAGTCGGGCAACAGGGTATGTTTCCCCGTAAAATCCCAGGACTGCCAGTGGGGCCTCATGTGCATGGAGTGGGAACGTCCCCTGCGGATCGACCGGCAGACCACCGATGTTCTGCTGGCCATCGGCCAGCAGCTGGGCATGGCCCTGGAGAACATCCAGGCCATGCGTGATCTTACCGTGCAGAAAGACATGCTCCAGTCGGTTTTCGAAAGTATATCGGATCCGCTTTTGATGCTGGACGGACGGGGCAGGGTGCTGATGACAAACCGTTCCGGCTACCAGCACACCACCGGGGAGGCCAACGATATGCTGTTGCTGGACCGCCAGTGGCACAGGCCCCTGGGGATAGGTTTGCAAGGCCAGGGCCGGGAGAACGTGGTCCGGAGTTGTTTCCGGCATCGGCGTCCCTGGTCCAAGAACATCGTCATGCCCGACCGGCGTTCTTTCCGGGTCAGCCTCTACCCCGTGTCCGGGTATCAGGACCGGCACGACTGCGTGGTGATGTACCTGCGGGAAAACACGAATGAAAAGCAGATGCTCGACAGGCTCCGGCGGGCCGAGAAGCTCAGTGCCGTAGGCCAGCTGGCGGCCGGTCTGGCCCACGAGATAAACAACCCGCTGGGGACGATCCAGTGTTATACGGACCTGCTTGCCAACCAGATATCCGATCCCCAGGCCCTTGCCGATCTGGGCATCATTGCCAAGCATACTAGGCTGGCCCAGGAGGTTCTCGACGGCCTTCTGAATTTCGCGCGCCCCAAGGCCTGCGTGACCGAAAAGTGCGATCTGAATGCCGTGATCGACAATGCCGCCAGGGTGTTCAAGGTCCAGTCGGCGTCCAAGGGGATCGGCCTGAAGATAGATCTGTCGGACGATCTGCCCCAGATCAGGGGAGATGCCAACGCCATCGAACAGATCCTTACCAACCTGTTGCTGAATGCCTTCGATGCCGTCAGCGCAACCGGCGGTACCGTTAGGGTAAGTACCGTGCCAGCTTCTGACGACCGGCATGTGGTACTTGAAGTGCGCGACAACGGACCCGGCATCAAGGCCGAAGATCTGGACCGGATCTTCGATCCTTTTTTCACCACCAAGAAGGTCGGCAAGGGAACCGGCCTGGGGCTGGCCGTGGTCTACGGCATCCTGGAAGAGCTGGAAGGACGGATAGAGGCGGGCAACGACAATGGCGCCGTTTTCACGGTCTATTTCCCCGTATGGAACGGGACGGACGATGAATGACAGAGCGACGATACTGGTGGTCGACGACGAGGACGATTTCCGCAAAGGGCTTTTGCGGATCATCGCATCCGGGCTGCAGGAGGTCGAGTGCCTGGATGCCGCTTCGGCCGAAGAGGCCCTGGAGAAGATAAGGTCCCAAGCGGTGGCGGTGATGCTCACCGATCTGCGGATGCCGAGCATGAGCGGAATCGAGCTTCTGGAAAAGGCCCGGGGCCTGGCGGCCGATCTTACCACGGTGGTGATAACCGCCTATGGCACCATCGAGGATGCGGTCAGGGCCGTCAAGCTCGGGGCTTACGATTTCGTTACCAAGCCGATCGAGAAAAACGCCCTGATTCACGTTCTGACCAAGGCCCTGGAACGCCACCGCCTGCTGAGTGAAAACCGGCAGCTGCAGGAAAAGATCGCCGTCATTGGCGCCGGCCCCCGGATGATCGGTAAAAGCCGCGTCATGGAGCACCTTTACCGTCGCATGGCGGCCGTGGCTCCCACCGATTACACCGTCTTGATCCGGGGAGCCTCGGGCACCGGCAAGGAGGTTGCGGCCCGCATGATTCATAGCCTCTCTCCCAGGGCCGGCAAGCCCTTTATGTCCATCAACTGTCCGGCCATACCCGAACCCCTGCTTGAAAGCGAGTTGTTCGGACACGTGCGCGGTGCCTTCACCGGCGCCGACAGGAACCACAGGGGCCTGTTCGAGGCGGCAGCCGGGGGCACGCTGCTGCTGGATGAAATCGGAGAAATAAGCCCCAACATCCAGGCCAAACTGCTGCGGGTCCTGCAGGAAAGGGAGATCCGTCCGGTTGGGTCCAACGAAAAAAAGAAGATTGACGTCCGGATTCTGGCCACGACCAACCAGGACCTGGAAAAAAAGATCGCGGGGGGCACTTTCCGGGAGGACCTGTTTTACCGCCTCAATGTTCTGGAAATCAGAATTCCGGGTCTGGAAGAGCGCCGGGCCGACATTCCTCTGCTGGTGCATTACTATCTTCACAAGACATGCGCCGAGATGCAGATGCCCCCGCGCGGCATTTCTCCCGACGCCCTGGCCTTTCTCAGCGAACAGCCCTGGCCGGGCAACATCCGGCAGCTGATCAATTTCGTCCGGCGCCTGGTGGTCTTTTCCGAGCAGGCCGACATCGACTTGGCCCTGGTACGCCTGGTGGCAAGCTGCGGCCACGATTGCACCGGGCCGGCCCCCGATGACCTGCCTCCTTACAAGGAAGCCAAAGAGCGGGCCATGGCCGCATTCGCCCGTCAGTATGTTCAGACGGTGCTTGCCAAAACCGGCGGCAACATTTCCCGGGCGGCGCGTCTGAGCGGTCTGGAAAGGGTGTCGCTGCAGAAGATAATCAAGCGGTTGAACATCGATCCGGGCAGTTTCAATACCTAGTTTTTGCGGCCCTTGACAAGCCGCGGGCAGTGATTATGATTCTGCCGCACGGTGTTGGCCGAAGCGTTCGCCCCTCAGGACCGGCCGGGCGCGATGGCTGCCGGAAGCCTGACGCCCGTTCCGCTTGCAAAGGCGAACGCGCCCAATACCTTGCTCTTTGACCGGCTTTTTTTCGCGCATCGTTCGGAAAGGTTTGGCAGATGAAGGGTGGTTTGAGAAGAAGCACCGGTGTGAGCGGGCTTTACCGGTGCTGTCAAAGAGCGTTCAGGACAACTGAAAATCTTGATTATTACTCCCCGGAAGATTACAAACGCGCGCGGCGCAAATTCATGAAACTCGGCCTGACCCAGGGCTTTGAGACAGAAGACGGCTTGAACGGCCCTTGAGTTGGATGCAGTCTCCGGAAAGATGTTGAACAAAGGGAAAGTGTCGGGTCCCGTGCACTCGTCTTTGAAGATATCAGGTAGCAAACCAGGAGGTGTGTTGATGAACAGCCATGTCGTTGGTGTGCGCCGGCAGTGGGCGCTTTTGGTGCTGGTGCCGGCGCTGGTGTTATTGTTGTCCCTGCCGGCATGGGCCAAGCAAGACAGGCCCCAAAGAATGTTGTCCTTTGCCGCCGAGTACCCGGGAGTCATAGTCGGCCCCGAGGACGATGTCAGCATGGATCTGATTGTCCACAACAAGGGAAAGAAGGATGAAACCGTCTTTGTCTGGATAGAGTCCAAACCTGAAGACTGGAAGGTCCGCATCAAGACATATCGCTATGAGATTACCGGTGTCCATGTTCCGGGCGGGGAAGACAGGATGCTGACCTTCGAGGCCGCCCACGAAAAGAAGGTGGCCCCCGGCGATTATGTTTTCCGGATAGGGGCCCGCTCGGCAGACAGGCACTTCAGGTTCATCCGTCAAATCAAGGTCACGGTGACGGCGGACAAAAAGAGCCGTGGCTCCAACGGGATCGTCCTGACTACTTCCTACCCGGTGCTGCGGGGGCCCTCGGATGCCAGGTTCGAGTTTTCCATCGAGGTGGAAAGCCAGCTCGATGACGATGCCATCTTCGATCTGTTTGCCAAGGGACCGGACGGATGGGAATTGAACTTCAAGCCGGCCTATGAGTCCAAGTACATCTCCAGCCTGCGCCTGAAGGCCCGTCAGAGTTCTTCGGTGGCCCTTGAAGTAAAGCCCGCACCCGGCGCCGGGGCAGGCCAGTACCCCATAACGATCAACGTTTCTTCAGGGCCGGCCAAGGCCAAGGCGGAACTGACCGTCGTGCTGACCGGAACCTACAATCTGGAGGTCGGCACGGTGGACGGCCTGCTTTCCTTGACAGCCAGGCGCGGCCGGGAAGCCAACCTTTCCTTTTTCGTCAAGAACACGGGGTCTGCCCCCAACAACAACATAGAGTTTCTCTCCTTCAAGCCTGAAAACTGGAAAGTGGAATTCAGGCCGGAAAAAATCGATACTCTCGCCCCGGGCGAACTCAAGCAGGTCGAGGTGCTGATCACACCTTACGAAGACGCCCTGGTGGGTGATTACGCCGTCGATCTGCGGGTAGAGGGCGAGAAGGTTTCCAAGCCGCTCTCCCTGAGGGTGACGGTCAAGGCGTCGGCCGCCTGGGGGTGGATCGGTATCGCCATAATCATCTTTGTGGTTTTGGGATTGACGGCCCTGTTCCGCAAGTTCGGCAGACGGTAGGAAAAATGGCACAAAAACCGATAATCGAAGCCAAACAGCTGACCAAGGTTTACAACGGCCGGCCGGCGGTGGACCGTTTGGATCTGGCCGTCTATGAGGGTGAGATTTTCGGATTTCTCGGCCCCAACGGCGCCGGCAAGACCACCACCTTGCTGATGATGCTGGGCCTGACCGAGCCGACCGGCGGGTCGGTCAGGGTCATGGGTCTCGATCCGGCCCGCCACCCCCTGGAGGTCAAGGCCCGCATAGGCTATTTGCAGGAAAACATGGGATTCTACAGGGACCTGACAGGCCGCCAGTCCCTGGCTTATATAGCCGAACTCAACGGTCTGGACCGGCAGACCGCCGAGGAACGCATCCGGGAAGCCCTGGAGGCCGTGGCCATGACGGCGGCGGCCGACAGGAAGATCGTGACCTATTCGCGGGGGATGCGCCAGCGGCTGGGGATAGCCGAGGTTTTGATCAAGAAACCGAAGATCGCCTTCCTGGACGAGCCTACCCTGGGCCTGGATCCGGAGGCCACCAACCGCATGATGGAACTGATCCGGGATCTTTGCCGCCGCCATAACATGACGGTGGTGCTCTCATCCCATTTTTTGCACCAGATCCAGAAGATCTGCCGGCGGGTCGGGATCATGATCGACGGCAGACTGGTTGCCCAGGGGCCCATCGAACAGCTGGCCAGGGAAAGGCTCGGTGTCGGCGACCGGACCTACAGCTTGGAAGAGATATACATGCATTATTTCCAGGAGCATTGACCATGAAAGGGTTTATGGCCATTTACCGCAAGGAGCTTGCCGATCATTTCAGCAGCTACCGGTTCCTCATCCTCTTTGCCCTGATTGCAATGGTGAGCCTCATTACCGCGTATCTCGCCGGAATGAACATGGCAAAGGCCCTGGAGGGCAGGATCAAGCCTACCACCGTTTTTCTCAGCCTTTTCACCGCCGCCGGGGCAGGCTTTTCCCTGGTTCAGTTCGTTACTTTTTTCGGGCCCCTGCTGGGCCTTTTGCTGGGATTCGACGCCATCAACCGGGAACGCAACGAGGGAACCCTCAGCAAGCTGCTCAGCCAGCCCATTTACCGGGATGCGGTAATCAACGCCAAGTTTGCGGCGGCCGCAACCATGATCGCCCTGATGCTGGCGGCCATCATCCTGGTGATCACCGGCCTGGGCCTGGTGATCCTGGGTGTGGTTCCCGATGCCGAAGCCCTGGGCCGGATCCTGGTCTACTTCGTTATCAGCGTGGTCTACATCGCCCTCTGGCTTGCGGTTGCCATATTGCTTTCCATTTTGCTCCGCTCGGTGGCGACTTCCGCCCTGGCCGCCCTGGCCTTGTGGATTTTTTTCTCCTTTTTCATCTCCATCGGCGCCAATGCCGTGGCCAATTCCCTGACCGCCGATGCTCCGCCCGATGATCCGGCCGCCATCGTCAAGCGGGCCAGGATCGAAAATGCCATCAGCATCCTGTCGCCCATGGTTTTGTATACCAACGCAACCGCCACCATCGTCGATCCCAGCCGCAAGACGACCCGCAACGTGATCCGGGTGGGAGTCATGGAACAGTTGTCCATGGCCCGCTACTCAGGCCCGCTGCCTCTTGACCAGAGCCTGCTGGTGGTGTTGCCCAACATCGTCTTTCTCATATGCCTGACGGTGATCTGTTTTGCGGTTTCATACCTGGTTTTCATGCGCCAGGAGATCCGCTCCCTATAATAGAGGGCCGGCCCTGCTCAGGTGATCAGGGGATTCAAAGGCGGCAAAAACCGAAACGGGAGCTTGGTGGTCCGGTATGGGCCCCGGACTGTGACAGGAAAGGCAAATGATCGAATGGTCAAGTTGTAAGCCGGCAGTTCCCCGCCGGTGGCTGATGGGGCTGGCCGGCATCCTGTGGGGGGCGGTTGGTGTCATGCTCTGCCGCCTGGCGATCGGCTGGCTGCAGCCGGTGAGAATAGAGCAAAGGGTCGTTTTGCTGGGGCTGGGGCTGGCCCTGGCGGCCGGCATGTACCGGGCGGCATTCTCCAGGCTGGTCGCCAGAAACCTGGAGCGCATCGGGAACCTGCCCGCCAGAGGGTGCCTTTTTGCCTTTCAGCCCTGGAAAAGCTACCTCGTAATCGTCTTCATGGTCATGCTGGGACTTGGTCTGCGGCGTTCGGCCCTGCCGAGACCCGTCCTGGCCGTCGTCTATATCACCATCGGCGTCGCCCTGATCCTGGGCGGTATCAAGTACTGGCGCCGGATGTTCTCCGGCCGGCCATCTTCCTGAATCGGCCCCGCCTTCCAAAGAGCCGGAAAAAACCGGTTGATTTTTTATAATACGACAGGATAATTGTATTGGTGATGGCGAACAAAGATTATGCTCCGCAGAGCCCCCTTTATCAAAGGATTGCGGCCGAGATCGCTTCCCAGATCGATACCGGCAGGTACAAGCCCGGCCAGAGGATACCTTCGATCCGCCATTATGCCGCCATCTTCGGATGCAACAAGCTGACGGTCCAGAAAGCCTTTTCCCTTTTGAAGCGCCGGGGGATAATCGAAAACCGGGTCGGAAGCGGTTCCTATGTCCGCTATCCTGAAAAGCTGGGCTCTGCCGGGGAGGTGTTCGACTTCAAGACCGATTATCTGGAAGTCGGTTTTTTCCCTTACCGCCGGGTTCAGGAAATCTACAACGAACTTTTTGCCGGCGAGAAGGCTCAGGCCCTGGCACCGGTGGAAGTCAAGGGGGACCCCGGGCTGATCAAGACCCTCAGCCGCCTGTATCATGTTCCGGCCGACAGAATGATCATCATTTCCGGCGCCCAGCAGGGCCTGGACCTGATAGCCAAGATTTATTCTTTCCGGATAGCCGATACGATTCTGTTCGAAGATCCGACCTATCCGGGTGCCATCAGCCTTTTCAAGGCCAGGCATTTCGTGCCTTTCAAATCCGGCGGTCCCAGCCTGGAGGCCCTGGACCGGAAGCTTGGCGGCAAAATAAGGCTTTTCTACACCATGCCGGCCGTCCACAACCCCACCGGCAGAAGTTACAGCCGCCGTACAAGGGATGCCGTGGCAGACCGGGCCAGGAAATACGGCTTCTACATCATAGAGGACGATTATCTGTCCGAGTTCGCCGATGATTCCCTGCCAAGGTTCCTTGATCTGGTGCCCGAAAACACCATCTATATAAAGTCACTTTCCCAAACAACCGCCGCCGGCCTGCGCCTCGGCTTCATGGTGGTCCCCCGGGAGATCTACGACAAGATCCTTTACGCCAAATTCACCTCGGATATCGCCTCCAACGGGCTGGTGCAGAAGTTTTTCGCCCGCTTCATTTCCCAGGGCCATTACCGGGAGCACATGGCAGCCATGGCCGACAAGGTGGCTTGCCGCAAGAAAAGACTTACGCAACTCATTGCGGAGTTTGATTTCCTGGAATGCGACTCAGACAGGCAACGGGGTTACAGCCTTTGGGTCAGGGCCGGCCGGGACATGGCCGTCGACAATGCTCCCTGGCGGTGGGGAAGCGATTTTTCCTTTGATCCGAAGTACCGTTGCTATTTCCGGCTCTCTTTCATGCACCTGCGGGACGGACATTTCCGGCAGGCCCTGGATTACCTGCGCCGGCTGTTCAAGTATCTTCGATGATGCCGAAGGCGTAAGAAGTTCGTTCCGGGCAGGACCCGGGCTCAGGGTGTTATCGGAGTCCGTGCATCGCGGCTCCATTTGAAGGCCAGGACAGCGCCGGCCATGATCATGGCAAGACACAGCAGCTGACCCATGGAGAAAAAGAGCCAGACGAATCCGAGCTGCCGGTCCGGTTCACGGAAAAACTCTATGCAGAATCTTACCGTGCCGTAGCCGATCAGGTATAAGGGCAGCATCATTCCGGAAGGCATTTTCCTGTTGCGCAGGCTCCAGAGGATTGCAAAGAGCACCAGACCCTCGAAGAGAGCTTCGTAGAGCTGGGACGGATGTCTCAGATGATGGCCGGGAGCATTGGGGAAGTACATGCCCCAGGGCACGTCGGTTATCCTGCCCCACAGTTCGCCGTTGATAAAGTTTCCTATTCGTCCGAAAGTATAACCGGCCGGGATGGCCGGAATCAGCAGGTCGGCAAGCTGGCGGAAATCGAGGCGATACTTGCGGATATACAGCCACGCCCCTCCAATGGTGCACAGCAGGCCCCCGTGGTATGACATGCCGGATATGCCCACGAAACGGATTCCGTCTTCAAATTCGAAGGGGAGCAAAATTTCCAGGGGGTGGTCGATGTAGTAATCCAGATTGTAGAAAAGTACGTAACCCAGACGGGCTCCTATGATGAGTCCGATTATCATGTAGGTCATCAGGCCCTGAACATGGTCTATGGAGACCTGAAATTTTTTTTCGCTCTTGAGCCGGTAGGATACGAGCAGGTAGGTGGTGAAGAAGGCCGCGATATACATCAGCCCGTAGTACTGGAGCTTGAAGTTGCCGATCTGAAATATCACCGGATCGAGCTTTTCGGGAAGATGTTGCCACGCTTGAAGCAAACCTGTCATGGAACCCCGCTTGGAAAACCGGCCTGTATTTGGCCGTCCTTACTGGTTTAGGTTGTCGTTATCGGTAAAGGCACGCTGAACTATCCGATTCAGGCTGTCGATGTCAAATGGTTTTTGGATAAAGTCCGTGCCTCCCGTGGTCAGCAGTGTGGCTGCCCGTCCCTGCCGGTCGTATCCGCTGGCCAGGACGATCTTGATGTCGGGATTCATTTCACGCAGGGCATGAAAAACATCCTCTCCGCTTATCTGGGGCATAACCAGGTCAAGGATGACAAGTTTTATTTTGTCCATGTGCTCTTTGAACAAGGCTATGGCCCGCCGGCCGCTGTCTGCCGTCATAACCCGGTAACCGAGGTCCTGAATTATTTCGGCCATCACGTCCAGAACGGTTTTTTCATCGTCGACCACCATCACGACCGGCCGGCAGCAGCCCGCAACCGGCCTGAAGGTCTCTTCGGGCCGGGGGGCGGGGCGTTTTTCCGTGGCCGGATGTCTTTTTTCCAAAACCGGCAGAAAGATACTGAATGTGGTACCCCGGCCGGGTGTCGAGTCGACTTCGATATGACCGCGGTGCCCTTTGACGATTCCATAGACCGAGGCCAGTCCCAGGCCTGTGCCGCGTCCCATTTCCTTGGTGGTGAAAAACGGTTCGAAGATCCGTTTGCAGGTGTCCTCATCCATGCCCGCGCCGGTGTCGGTCACGTCGAGCCGAATGTGGTTGTTGCCGGGAGAAAGGAAACGGCTTTCTTTGGACCCGGCGGCGATGTTGGTGGTTTTGAGAACGATCCTGCCGCCTTCCGGCATGGCGTCGGCCGCATTTATCAGCAGGTTGAAGAGCATCTGCTCCATTTGTCCCTGGTCGGCCTCGATCGAATCAAGCTCGGAGGACAAGTCATATTCGATCATTATATCTTTTCTGGTGGCTCCCAGGGTGCCGGCAACTTCCATGATCAGGGAGTGAAGGTTCACTTCCTGAAGGCTGTAACGCCCTCCCCGGGCGTAGCCAAGAAGCTGGGAAGTCAGCTTCGAGCCGCTGAAGACCAGGGTCTCGATTGTTCGCAGCTTCTTGATGACCGGGTTATCCGGCTCCAGCTCCAGCAATGCCAGCGAAAGGTTGCCCTGGATGCCCATGAGCAGGTTGTTGAAGTTGTGGGCTATACCGCCGGCCAGCGTTCCGATCGATTCAAGCTTCTGGATGGCCTGGAGCTTTTTCTCCAGTTCACGCTGCATCGTGATGTCCCTGATGAAACAGAGCACCGCCGGCTGGTCTTCCCACTTTATGGAAACCGCTTTCATGTCCACATGCCGCGGCTGCCCGCTGACAGTCAGCAGGCGGCAGTTGACGGATGAAGATTCCACAAGGTTTGCCATCTGTTGCTCGTAAATCTGTTTCAGGTGCAAAAGGTCCTCGGGATGAACGAAAGACCAAATGTCGGTGTTCAGGAGCAGCTCGGGATCGATTTCGGCCATTTCCCCGGCCACGGGATTGGCGAACCGGATTATCTCATCCTGGATGACGATGATGGCGTCTTTGGCGTTTTCAACGAGCTGGCGGTATTTTTCCTCCGAGATGCGCAGGGCCTCTTCGGCCTTTTTGCGTTCGGTGATGTCCACCAGTACACCCTGAACGCCGGCGACTTTTCCGTTTTCGATCACAGGGCGGGCGCTGGTCCGGAACCATTTTATTTTGCCCGTCTTGGTTATGAAGCGATATTCGCTGGCTTCGGTTGCGCCTTCCAGGGATTTCAGAAAGCGGCTCATCCGTTCCTGCCGATCCTCCGGGTGAACGAATTCGACGAAATTTGAACCCACGATCTCGCTGGGTGTGTATTCGCTGACCGCTTTGACGTTTGGGCTGACGTAAGTGATCGTCGCGTTGGCATCGGTGGCGTAGATCACGTCGTTCAGGTTTTCGACCAGCCCGCGATAGGTTTCAAGGTTGCGCCTGAGCCAGTGGTTTTTTTGTCGTTCTTTTGCCAAAGCGATCTCCAGGGCGGCAATTTTGTGCTGAGGATCCTTTTTGTCTGATTTTTTGGACTGCTCCATCTGTTTCTCCGGTTTGCAGGTCCGGATCTGTTTTGCCTGTCGTCCTCGTTATCGTCGCGGCCCCTGGGGACGATGCGGCCTCCATCCGCCGGTCCTGGTTGGTAACAAAAGCCGGTCACTCGCCCGAGCTCAAGACCGCAGGCTTTTTTTGCTTTTGCTAAGCAATTAAATTGGCTGGAGAATACGTGCTGGCTTAATTCTTATCCCACCAGGACCGAGTTTGTCAATCCGGCCGTAGCCTTTCCGGTAAGGATTTCGGTTTTTATTCATTGCCGGCCGGTGGGCGAAAGAGCAGCCGGAACCTGACGATAGGCCGGAAAGGAGTGTCTGAAAAATGTCAAATCATTGTATTGAATTGTGCACAAAATTTAAGAGGCGCAACAGCCGGCAGAATGAATCGGGACAAAAATTATCGCTTTTTCGACATGATCCGGGTGCGGTCAGGCAGAGAGGCGATTGGGAGGATATGCGGATAACTCCATGTAATTCAGCTGAAAAAAGATTTGGCAGCTTTTTTGATGTCAGGACTTTGGTCACGATTTTTTTGCCGGTTTCAAATTTGGCATTTTAGTTGCAGAATGATGACGTTCAACTGACGACAGCTTTTACCACGGGTGGGGTTTTGCCTGGGCGGCTGACACCTGCAGATTGCTTAAAGCGAATTGGCTCCTATCTAATAAACACGGGATATTTACAGGTGCGGCTAAGGCGATAATGTCGGATTTGGCAACGATTGCGGCGAACACAGGTCAATTAGCTTTATGCAATTAGGCAATGCAGGTGATTCAGCCGCCCAGGCAAGACCCCACTTCCTTTTTCCCTCCCGAAATTCTGAATAAGCTCTTGTGGACATCTCCACCATGCTTGTGGTATGAAGTTTCTTTCCGGCCGGTGACAGCTGCTTTGAAACCGGCTGCAGCCTGTTCGGGTGCCGGTGCAACGTTTTGTTCCGGCGGGGCTGACAGCGTTTGCGTTCAGGCGGCCCGGGCAGCCGATGCTCCGGCAGGAAAGTGGTGTTCGATTGTTTTTTTGGGGGGAAACAGCATGTTTTTGCCCGCGGTAAGAACTTAAACGTTCGGAGCCCTGCCGGTCTCCGTTTTTAATTGTTCCCGTTACGCGGGCCGATTAAGACCACCCTCTTTTGGGGCCGGCAGTTTACTTACAGCAATAGGAGGTTGCAGCGATGAAGCAGGTGGTAATAGTTTCCGGGGCACGCACGGCGGTCGGGGCCTTCGGCGGATCATTGAAGACCGTATCCAGCGTCGAGCTGGGGGCCCTGGTGATCCGGGCGGCCATTTCCAGAGCCGGCCTGAAACCTGTTCCAAGCCAGTTGATGATTTCAGTGGCGCCTGACAAGCTGAAGAACCAGGGCCGCGTGGAGCTGGAACAAAAGGCGTACCAGTGGGACGAGGCAGCCGCGGACGTGACCGTCGACGAGGTCATAATGGGCAACGTCCTGCAGGCCTGCCAGGGGCAGAATCCCGGACGGCAGGCCATGATCAAGGCCGGGGTTCCCAAGGAAACGCCGGCCTTTACGATCAACAAGGTCTGCGGTTCCGGTCTGAAGGCCATCGCCCTGGGGGCCTCTGCCATCATGACGGGAGAAGCCGAGGTGGTCGTTGCCGGCGGACAGGAAAACATGAGCATGGCTCCCATGGCCCTGCCCAAGGCAAGATGGGGCCACCGGATGGAGCTGACCGGCGTGGGAGATATTTACGACCTGATGGTTTACGATGGCCTGTATGAGATCTTTTACGGCTACCACATGGGGTTGACAGCCGAAAACATTGCCGAGCTTTATGGAATAAGCCGCCGGCAGCAGGACGAACTGGGGGTTTTGAGCCACAAGCGGGCCATGGAAGCCATCGAAAAGGGCTATTTCGACCGGGAAATAGTGCCGGTAACGATCAAGTCCCGCAAGGGCGACAAGATTTTCAGCCGCGATGAGCGCCCCATGGATACCAGTATGGAGAAAATGGCCAAGCTGCGGCCGGCTTTCAAAAAAGACGGTACGGTTACGGCCGGCAACGCTTCAGGCATTAACGACGGCGCGGCCGCGGTGGTTCTTATGAGCGCCGAAAAGGCTCAGGAGCTCGGCCTGGAGCCCATGGCGAAGATCAAAGCTTTCGCCTCCGGCGGGGTCGATCCGGCCTATATGGGCCTGGGACCGGTACCTGCTGTCCGCAAGGTCCTGAAAGCCACCGGGATGTCGGTCGATGACCTGGATATGATAGAATTGAACGAAGCGTTTGCCGCCCAGGCCATAGGTTGCATGCTGGAACTTGGTATCGACATTGAGAAGCCGAACCAGGCCGGCAGCGGTATTTCCCTGGGGCATCCCATCGGGGCCACGGGTGCCCGCCAGATGGTCACCGCCATACATCTCATGCAGCGCGCCGGTTATGGTACCGGCCTTATAAGTATGTGCATCGGCGGTGGTATGGGAATGGCCATGATCATCGAACGATAGATGCCGGGACGGCCTGCCCCGGCCTTGCGGATGGACGATAAGCGGCCGGGGCGGGTTTGTGTATTTTTTTCTTTACTTTTTAGTTAGTTACTGATATCCAAGTGTATCCTGGCAGACAAGGGCCGTGAATGGTTAATATATTGGTAAGGGGTTGTAATCATGGAGATTAGTAGGCGTATAGGAATTCTGGTCTTTTTCGGAGTGCCCGCCATCATAGGTGGAGGTATCGTCTATGCCCTGCTGGGCAGCTTGCCGGCCATGTGGGCCTATGAAATCATGCTGGTTGTGCTTGCCGGCGCTTTTGTCAGCCGATAGAGCCGCTGCCCCGGACTTAAGGGCCTATAGTCGATCCGCGCACTGCCCGATGAAGCGGCGGCAGTAGCGCGGATTTTATTGAGAGGCGGCCGGGCCGCACTTCAACCCGCAAGTCTGGTGAGAGAATGCTATGAGCGAGAATGTTTCCCGGAATCTGATCTTCTGGTTTTTCGTTCTCTGTTTCCTGGCCTCATTTCTGCTTTTGGGGAAGCTGTTCTACCCATTTATTTCGATCCTGGTGATGGCGGCGGTGGTCAGCAGTATTTTTTACCCCCTTTACCGTTATTTCCAGCGTGCCAGGTACGTGGGACCCCATCTGGCTTCACTGGTGACCTGCTTTCTGGTTTTCCTGATCCTCTTTATTCCCATAGTCTTTTTTGTCGGCATTCTCACCCAGGAAGCCTACAGCCTGTATCAGACGGCAAGGGACGCCGGCATCGATGACCAGATCACGGGGATTCTCGATCAGACCCGGATTCTGGACAAAGTAAATACCGTTCTCCAGACCTTCGACATCCAGATAACCGGAGAACAGCTCGAAAATTCTATTTCAAAAGCCGGCAAGTCAATCGGATTGTTTCTCTATCAGCAGGCCACGGCTTTTGCCTCCAACATTCTGAGCTTCGTGGTAAACTTTTTCCTGATGTTGCTCGTTGTCTTTTTTCTCCTTATAGACGGCCAGCGCCTGGTTTCTTTCATAGTCGATCTGTCGCCCCTTCCCAGCGACCAGGACCGGATACTGATCGACAAGTTCAACGACATGGCCGGTGCGATTCTCATCGGCAATGGCCTGGGAGGACTGATCCAGGGCGTTCTCGGGGGACTGGCCTTTTGGTTTCTGAAAATACCCTCGGCCTTTTTGTGGGGAGCTATCATGGGGCTTCTGGCCTTCCTGCCCATCGTGGGGATCGGGGCCGTCTTTGTCCCGGCCGCAATCTATGTGTTTCTCAAAGGCCGGGTGGCGGCCGGCATCTTCATGATAATCTTCTATCTGTTGCTTTCCGGCGGCATAGAGTACATATTCAAACCCAAACTGGTGGGACAGCGTGTCAAAATGCATACCTTGATGGTCTTTTTCTCAATTATCGGCGGCTTGAAGGTATTCGGCATCCTGGGCATCATCTACGGCCCGTTGATAGTGACGGCCTTTCTCACCCTCACGGAGATCTACAGGGCCAATTACCAGTGGCTCGTGGAGCCGGAACAAAACACCTGAATGACGGCAGAAAGCCTCGATAGCCGGCGCGGACGGTTTTTCCGGGCTCCGGAACCCGCCGCTGCACGGCCCTGCGGGTTACAGTTGAACGATTCAAGGGAGTAACATGCCAGATACCAAACACGATACGGTGGTAAGCATCGAGCAGGAGATGAAACGCTCCTATCTCGATTATGCCATGAGTGTAATCATCGGCCGGGCATTGCCGGACGTCCGCGATGGGTTAAAGCCGGTCCATCGCCGCATCCTGTATGCCATGCGCGAGCTGAAAAACGACTGGAACAAGCCTTACAAGAAATCGGCCCGGGTCGTGGGCGATGTCATCGGTAAGTACCATCCCCACGGGGACACGGCGGTCTACGATACGATCGTCCGTCTGGCCCAGGATTTTTCCATGCGCTATCCGCTGGTCGACGGCCAGGGTAATTTCGGATCGGTTGACGGCGATCCGCCGGCTGCCATGCGTTACACGGAAGTGCGCATGGCCAAGCTGGCCCACCAGATGCTGGAGGATCTGGACAAGGACACGGTCGATTTCGTGCCCAACTACGACGAATCGCTGACCGAACCATCGGTCCTGCCGACCAAGCTGCCGGCCCTGCTGGTAAACGGCTCTTCGGGCATTGCCGTGGGCATGGCCACCAATATTGCTCCCCATAACCTGAGCGAGGTTGCCGAAGGGCTCAAGGCCTTCATCGATAATCCTGAAATCGATCTGGACCGGTTGATGCAACTGGTGCCCGGACCGGATTTCCCCACGGCGGGCATTATTTACGGTACGGCCGGCATCCGCGACGCCTATGGCACCGGACGGGGTGTCATCCGCATCCGGGCCCGGATCATCGTTGAAAAGGACAAGCGTACCGGCAAGGAAACCATTGTCGTTACCGAACTGCCATACCAGGTGAACAAGGCCCGCCTGATCGAAAAGATTGCCGATCTTATCAAGAACAAACAAATCGAAGGGGTGAGCTATATCCGGGACGAATCAGACCGGGAAGGGATGCGGATCGCCATCGGCCTGAAGAAAGGTCAGGTGGCCGGAGTGGTGATCAACCAGCTGTACAAGCACACCCAGATGGAAACCAGTTTCGGGATCAATTTTCTGGCGGTGGTAAACCAGCGCCCGGAAATTCTTACTCTTAAGGATATCTTCAGCAATTTCGTCGCTCACCGCCGGGAAGTTATCGTCCGGCGGACCCGTTTCGATCTGAAAAAGGCCGAAGACCGGGCCCATATCCTGGAAGGGCTCAAGACGGCCCTGGACAACCTGGACGAGGTGGTGGCCCTGATACGCAAGGCCCGGTCCCCGGCCGAAGCCAAACAGCAGTTGATGGAACGGTTCGACCTTTCCGCAGTCCAGGCCCAGGCCATTCTGGATATGCGCCTGCAGAGGCTGACCGGCCTTGAAAGGGAGAAGATAGACGCCGAATATGTCCAGGTCCTGAAAGACATTGCCTGGTTCAAGGAGATACTGGCCAGCCCCAGGATAGTTCTGGACCTGATCAAGAAAGAGCTGACCGCCCTTGCAGAGGAGTTCGGTGACGAGCGTCGTTCCGAGATAGTCGAGGAGACCCGGGAGCTGACCATCGAGGATATGATCGTTGAAGAGGACATGGTGGTCACCATTACCGGGTCGGGCTACATCAAGCGCAATCCGGTTTCCCTCTACCAGCGCCAGAAGCGGGGCGGAAAAGGCAAGATCGCCATGGGGACCAAGGAAGAGGATTACGTGGCCAACCTTTTCGTGGCCTCCACCCATCATACCTTCATGTTCTTTACCAACCGGGGCAAGGTTTACTGGGCCAAGGTCTACGATATTCCCCAGGGGGGACGTCACAGCCGGGGCAAGGCGATTGTAAATCTGCTGAACTTCGAACAGGGCGAGAAGCTGACAACGGTCCTGGCGGTTCCGGAATTCGAGCCGGGACATTACGTTCTGATGGCCACCAAACAGGGCACCGTCAAAAAGACTGACCTGATGGCTTTTTCACGACCCCGCACCGGCGGGATAATCGCCCTGGGACTTGCGCCCGGAGATGAACTGATTGCCGCCCGGATCACCGACGGCACCCGTAATGTTTTCCTGGGATCGGCCCGGGGAAAATCCATCCGTTTCCACGAGTCGGATGTGCGTCCTTCGGGACGGATTGCCAAGGGGGTCCGCGGCATGCGCCTGGATTCCGGCGATTGGCTGGTCGGCATGGAAGTGATCAAATACGGTGACACGCTTTTTACTGCAACTGAAAACGGTTTCGGCAAACGGACTTCCATCGATGAATACCCGGTCCACAGAAGGGGCGGCAAGGGTGTGATCACCATCAAGACCAGCGCCCGCAATGGAAAGGTGATCGGCATCCTGGTGGTGGAAGACAAAGATGAGATCATGCTCCTGACGACGGCCGGCAAGATAATCCGGATTCCGGTAAACGGTATTTCGGTCATCAGCCGCAGGACCCAGGGGGTCAAGCTGATGGACATGGAAGAAGGCGAGAAGGTGGTCAGTGTCGCCCGGGTGGTTGAAACCGAACCATGATGGATAGCAATATGAGGCATAAAGATTCAATCGACATGGCTGTGGTGGGCGGCGGCAGCTGGGGTACGGCCCTGGCCCATCTGCTGGCCGTCAAAGGACACCGGGTCGCCCTTTGGGTCTATGAAAGAGAGGTCTTCCGGCAGATCGAAGCCGGCCGGGAAAACAAGACCTTTCTGCCGGGTGTCACCCTGCCGCCGGAACTGAAAGCCGTCAGCGACATTCAAGAGGCGGTGGCCGGAAAACCGGTGGTGGTCATAGTCGTTCCCTCCCATGTAATGCGCCGGGTCAGCGCAAGCATGGCGCCGTTTCTGGCTCCGGATTGCATCGTTGTTTCCGCCAGCAAGGGCATCGAGAACCGCACCCATCTGACAATGAGCGGTGTTTTGCGGGAGACTCTTCCCGATGTTTCCCCGGAACGGCTGGCCGTCTTGTCCGGCCCGAGTTTTGCCAAAGAAGTCGCCGCCAAAGCTCCCACGGCCGTAACCGTGGCTGCCCGCGGCAGGGAATGCGCCAGAGCTGTCCAGCGTATTTTTGCCACCGATTATTTTCGCGTCTATACCAACGAGGACGTCGTCGGAGTCGAGCTGGGGGGCTCCATAAAGAACGTGATCGCCATTGCCGCCGGGATGATCGACGGTCTGAACCTTGGACTCAATACACGGGCGGCCCTGATTACGCGCGGGCTTACAGAGATCCGCCGCCTGGGGTTGAAGCTGGGAGCCAATCCCAGGACCTTTACCGGTCTGGCCGGGGTGGGTGATCTTGTTCTTACCTGTACCGGCACCCTGAGCCGCAATCATATGGTTGGGAAAAAGCTCGGTGAAGGCAGCAGCCTGAAAGAAATCCTGGCCGAAATGCAGATGGTGGCCGAAGGGGTGAAAACGGCCAAGTCGGTCTACAACCTCTCGCGCAGGCTCGAGGTGGAAATGCCCATCTGTCACGCTGTCTACAGAATACTATATGAAGATCTGAAACCGGCCCAGGCTTTGTACCAGCTGATGACACGGGACTTGAGGAGCGAACTGGACGAAGTCTGACGGTTCGGCAAATCCAAGAATCTTAGCATGGTTGCAAAAAGTGCAGGTCATCGCCAGCGTCTGCGGGAACGTTTCCTTGCAAGCGGCCTCGATGGTTTTGCCGACTACGAGGTCATAGAGTTGCTCCTTGCCCTGGCCACTCCCCGCAAAGATTGCAAGCCGGCCGCCAAGCAAGCCCTGAAGCAGTTCAAAACCCTTCAGGCGGTACTGTCAGCCCCGGTCCAGGATCTGGTTGCCATCGAGGGAATCGGCCCCAAAAACGTTTTCGGGTTGAAACTGATACCGGCAGTGGCCGAGCGTTATCTGCAAAAAAAACTGATCGGGAAAAATCCTCTTCAAAATCCACGCCAGCTGTTTGACTACATGTATGTGCGGCTGCGTGACAGGGCCCGCGAATGTTTCGATACCATTTTTCTGGATGCCAAAAACAGGGTTATCGCCACCGAGACCCTGTTTGAAGGAACCCTGACCGCCAGCGCTGTCTATCCCCGTGAGGTTGTCGTGGCGGCCCTTGCACGCCGGGCGGCGGCCCTTATTTTCGTTCACAATCATCCCTCCGGTGATCCGGCACCGTCCAGGGCCGATATCGATCTTACCAGGCGTTTGATTCACGCCTGCCGGCCGGTCGACATCGTGGTGCATGAACACTTGATAATTGGTGACAATCGGTATTATTCTTTTGCAGAGCACGGGCATATCGCCCGGATGCAGGAAGAGATAGAGCATTTTCTAGGATCTGACCAATGAACGACCGGCGTCCCGAGTGTTTCGGTGATCTCGATACCGTATTTCCCTTACGGCCCGACGGCCTCCGGGCTTCTCCGACCGAATGCCTCTGTTGTATCCACAAGACTCTTTGCCTTAAAACGGCCATGCGCAGCAGCGCCGCCGTGGCTGTAAAACGTGAAAATCTGGAACGCGCCGACTGTGCAGGCCTGATCGGTTTTTTTGAACGCTGGTCGCGTAAAAAGACACTGGCCAAACTCGAAAAGAAGAAATGAAACTTCCGTGGGGGCTGGGCCTGCGGTCCATCGGAGCAGCCGGCCACGGCCAAGGAGGTGCTTGATGAACAAAATGACGGTGGAGCAGGTCGATGTGGGGTCCAAACAGGTTGTGGTCCGGGTCGATTTCAACGTCCCGGTGCACAATGGGCAGGTCACCAACGACAAGCGTATCCGGGCGGCTCTGCCGACCATCGAGTATCTGGTAACCCGGGGCGCCAGGGTGGTTCTGATCTCCCACCTGGGCCGGCCCAAGGGCCGCCGGCGTCCCGAGATGTCCCTGGAGCCCTGCGCCGGGGTTCTGGAAGAGATGCTCGGCCGGCCGGTCGTCTTCGCGGCCGACTGTGTCGGGCAGCAAGCCGAGGATGCGGCCGGCTCCCTTGCCGACGGCGAGGTGGCCCTTATGGAGAATTTGAGATTTCATGAGGGCGAAACCAAAAACGATCCCGACTTTGCATCCCGCCTGGCGCGGTTGGGGCGGATTTACGTGAATGACGCCTTCGGCACCGCCCATAGGGCCCATGCCTCGACCGTCGGCATATGCAATTATATCCGGCCTTGCGTGGCGGGTTTTCTGATGAAAAAAGAACTGGAGTATCTGGGCAAGGTTGTCCGGGAGGCCGAGCATCCTTTTGTGGCCATAATCGGCGGGGCCAAGATTTCCGGCAAGATAGACGTCATGGCCAACCTGCTGGAAAAGGTGGACCGGCTCCTGATCGGCGGGGCCATGGCTTTTACTTTTTTCAAGGCCAGGGGCCTGGCCGTGGGACGATCCCTGGTGGAGGAAGAAAAGGTCGATCTGGCGGCCGGCCTGCTGGAGACCTGGAAGGAAAAAATAGTTCTGCCGGTCGACTGCGTTGTCACCGACAGGCTCGATACCCGGTCAAGAAGTATCGGAACCATCAGCACGGTGGGGGTGGATGCAATCGGGCCGGAACAGATCGGTATCGACATCGGCCCCGATACCATCGCAGTCTTTTCCGGGATAATTAAAGATGCCCGTACCGTCGTCTGGAACGGCCCCATGGGTGTTTTCGAGATAGATGCCGCAGCCCGGGGAACGGTGTCTCTTGCGCGTATCCTGGCCGAGGCCACCTCCCGCGGTGCGTTGACCGTAATCGGCGGCGGTGATTCGGCCGCTGCTGCCGAAAAAGCCGGAGTGGATCATCTGCTGTCCCATGTATCCACCGGCGGAGGGGCCTCGCTGGCTTTGTTGGAAGGCAAACGGCTGCCGGCCGTCGAAGCCCTCAGCGAACGTGGCAACTGATGCCGGCCGGCAGTGCTGCCCGACAAGGGAAAGACATTCCGCGCCGCAGGATCGCCCTGACCGCGGTGCTGGTGCTGGCTGTTGTGGGCGTGGCGCTGATGGTGGTTGTTTTCACAGATCCTGCTGACATCTTAGACAGTATGGGCAGGTACTGGAAAGCCCTTGGTGACAGAGACAGGATTGAAAAATTCGTCGGTTCTTTCGGGGTGGCGGCCCCATTGATCTTCATGGCCGTTCAGGTCCTGCAGGTCGTCCTCGCCCCCATTCCGGGCGAAGCAACGGGTTTTGTGGGCGGGTATCTGTTCGGGGTTACCGCCGGTTTCGTCTATTCCACGGTCGCCCTTACGATCGGGTCCCTGATCAATTTCTATATCGGGCGTTTCCTGGGCCGCAGGTTTGTGCGGCGCTTTGTTCCGGAAGAAAAGTTTGCGTACCTTGACCGTCTCGTCAGGCGGCAGGGCGTTCTGGTTGTGCTGGCTCTTTTCATCCTGCCAGGTTTCCCAAAAGATTATCTTTGTCTTTTCCTGGGGCTCAGCACCATGCCTCTCAGGCTTTTCGTCCCTCTTGTCTTCCTGGGCCGGATGCCCGGAACCCTGATGCTGAGCCTTCAGGGCGGACTGCTTGCCCGTGACGACATGTTCCTCTTTTTTCTTATCCTTTCGTTGTGCGCTCTTGTTCTGGCCGTACTGTACGGTTTCCGTAATACTATCTACGGCTGGATTGAAAAAATCGACTCTTCCGATCAACAGGCCGTTGACCGGAAGCCTGATTAGTGGTAGGGCTTCAATTAGCCGGTAAGTATTTGGGATGTAGAGTATCTATGGCTGCGGAGCAAAGGCTGTTTGCCGGCCCGGGCATGGGCGCCCCTTAAATGGATATTTCAAGAGGAGTCGACCTTGGCTTTCTGGAGTGTCAGGGAAGAGCTTAGCAGAATAAACCGGCTCAGGCGTTCGTACTATGAGCTTTTGCGCGATGAGCTGGATCAGTTCATGGTAGACTATGCTCTGCTCAATTCCTATCTGAAGTTTTTAAGCCATGGGGTTCCGTATCCCTTCGTGGAAAAGCGTGAGTTGAAACCGCGGGCCAGGATTCCCACCCGGGAATACGACCTGCACAATACTTTCCTGGTGCTTTTCGTCGAAGACACCATCACCTCGGTCCACAAGAAGTATATCCGTTTTTTCAACGTCAACAAAACCACCAAAACGAACCTTATCCAGGGCAAGGCCCTGCCATTGCCGGAACATTTCGACCGGAACCATAAGTTTTTAGATTCTGTTCATTTCTACGATTTCCTCAAAATCCTTTTGCCGGTGGACTACGCCCTGTTGATTCAAAGGGATCCTGCCAGCCGTCTCAAGGGCCGATACCAGCTGACACATTTCCACGTGCGCATCGACTGGCCCATAGCCGATGCAGCCGAGGATCTTGCCAGGGGGCTGCGTTATATTTCGAAGGATTTGTACGAGAAGGGCGACAGGTATGCCGAGTTGGTCCAGAAGAAATTTTTCGAATACTACGGTCTGCCGGTCATGGTGGGCGGACGGCGGACGGCGGCCATTGTCGCCGCCCAGTACCTGAAAAGGATTCCCTGCATCTCGACGATCTATGTCGGCAGCAGCGAGTCCCGTTCCTTGATCCGGATATCGGAACGCGGGGTGGCCAAGGCCATTTTGATGGCTTTGGAAGAAGATGAGCTCAATTCCATTTGTAGCTCCAACAAGATGGCCCCCCGCACTTTCAAGCAGAATTACGTCGTTGCCAGGGACGGCAAGAAAAGCATCTGCATTTTTCAGGCGACCTATGCCTATACCAACTGGTCACGCCCGCCCGACGACGGAAAGCTCAGGGAAATAAATCCCGACGTAAACTGGCTGACCGTGGGCCAGGAACATATCCTGCCCAAACCCGGCGTTATGAAATACCCGCCCCTGCCGGCCAATCTGATTTATACCTGATCGGCCGGCTGAAGCATCGCCGGCACGGTCAAATTCTTTCAGCCATCCAATTACACAGGTCTTTGATCGCAGTGGCGCGGCGGTCAGGGGTTTCATTGAAGATTTCGTGATAGTAGCCTTCGTAGACATACATGGTCTTGTCCCCGGAGGCCAGGTTCTGGAAAAGCCGCTGGGAAGGGCTGGGATTTACTATCCTGTCGGCACCGGCGAGCTGCAACAGAACCGGAGTTTCCATGGATGGAGCCAGACCACAGGTTGCTACATTTGCCCTGAGACATTCCGACAGCCAGCGGAAACTTATCCGGTCATGTACCAGGGGGTCTGCGAGATAAGCTTCAACCTGAGCCTCGTCGTGGCTCAGGCCGGCCGGATCGACTCTGTTTGCAATGGTCGCACACGGCCGCAAGGCCGACATAATACCGGAGCATAGCCGGAGAGCCAGGGGCAGGTCCGATGCCAGGTTGAACATGGGTGACGAAAGGGCCAGTCCCCGGACGGTTTCTTTCAGATGCAAGCATAGATGGAATGCGATCAGCCCCCCCATGCTGTGGCCCAGCAGAAAAAGGGGGATATCCGGAGTCCCGGCAGACAGCAGTATGTCTGTCAGGGCCTGAAGGTCGTCAATATAGGTCTGGAAACGCAAGACATGCCCCCGCGGGCCTGAACTGCGGCCATGCCCTCTCAGATCCGGAATCCAGATCTGGAGTCCGAGTTTTTCAAGTTCCTGCACCATGGGCCGATACCGGCCGGAATGTTCGCCCAGGCCATGGATGACGAGCAAGCGGGCCCTGGCGTTCTGAGGACCGGATTTGCGAAAGTGGATATTGGCGCCGTCGGCGCAGGTAAAGGTTTCCGCAGTTTCCATTTAGCAATTTCCCGCCGGATAAAGGGTGGATCGGATGGTGTCAGATAAGAGATAGACCAACCAGGAAGTGGCCTGCAAAACGGCCGGTTTGGTTCTGGGTGATATGCTCTATCCTTGTTTTCAGGCTTTCTGCCGCCGTTGCCGGGCTTTCGGTAAAGTAGGTCATTTCCAACTCGTCGCCGACTTTGAGATGTTTCAAAATAGCAGAATCATGCTTTACCAGGATACACATACCCTTTGAAGAGATGTTCCAGATCTTGAACATGTAGAGGTTGGGAAGTCCGGGAACGGTCATTTGGACAGAATGATATACTTCGGCCGCATGCCGTTGTTCAGATCTTCGCTCCGGTGAGCCGCCAATGTATTGGTTGTCTCGCATGGCATTCCTAACCGACCGATATGGACCGGCCAACTATGCAGGCGCAGGCTAAGGCAAAAGCGAATATATATATACCATATTATCAGTTGGATATCAAACAGCCAGAATAAAAAAACTTGAGTTGCGGCACTCCAGCCGATAAACTCGATATATATTGGTCCTTTTTCTGGCGACAGCGGTTGATACCGTTGTAAGTAGTAAATTTAACGCATAGAGCAGGGGTGAGAAATGGAAAACTCGACCGGGATGTTGAAGAGGGATTGGACAAGCTATGTGTTGATCGTGTTGATGGTTGGAGTGATTGTATTTCTGGTCAAGCTCAACGGTATGCTCAACGAGATTAAAGATGTAAATCAAAAGATCCTTTCCAATCTGGACTCGGTGGAAAGTATCGTTATCGGCACAGATTCGAATGTGGCCGAAATTACCAAGCAGATGGACGGGATCAAGAAGAACGTGGTCTACATTGTAAGAAAGGTCAAAAGGCGTTGAAAAAGGCGGCTGACAGACCATGCCGGAACTGAAGGGGTGTCAGAGACGATATCTGCGGGGTCTTGCCCACCGGTTGAAGCCCTCGGTTTTCATCGGTAAACAGGGACTCACCGAAATGGTTTACATGGCTATCGAGCAGGCCCTGATCAGCAATGAGCTCGTCAAAATAAGTTTCATGGCCTTCAAGCAAAAGGAGGCTAAAAAGAGGCTGGCAGCCGACATAGAGCACAACACAGGTTGTTGTCTGGTCGGTACGGTCGGGCATACGGCGCTGTTTTATCGTCCTCATCCCCAGCCGGCCAAGCGGCGCATAATTCTGCCCGCAAGTTCGGCAGGGGATGACTGAAAAAAGACCGGGGAGAGTGAGGAAGCAAAAAATATAGGCGGATGGAGCCGATCTATTTTTTACTTTTTCTGACCAGGACCGGAAGCGTATCGCCGTCCGGGTGCCGGGGTTTGTTTCTTCCCAGCACTTTTACGCCGTCGGGCAGGTCGAAATATTCCGGATTGTCAGGCCGCGGTACTGCTTCCATGAATTTGATCCAGATGGGCAGGGCGGCCCGGGCGCCTGTTTCACCGGCCCCCAGGGTGCGGTGGTCGTCGTTGCCGACCCATACGCCGGCCGCAATGCGCGGGTTGTAGCCGATAAAGAGGGCATCGCGATAATCGTTGGTAGTGCCGGTTTTGCCGGCCACCATTCCCAGCCTGCCGGCAGCCTTGCCCGTACCCTCGCTAACCACCGCCTGCAGCATGTTGGTCGTGATGGCGGCCGCCTCCGGGGACATGGCCAGATGGCGTTCATATTTGTTTGTCCAGACGGTACGGCCATGGCGGCCGGTGATCCGGACGATCCCATAGGGGCGGGTGTAAAGGCCGCTGTTGGCAAAGGTCGCATAGGCGGCCGTAAGGTTGAGCAGGCTTACCTCGGAGGTGCCCAGGGCCAGAGTCAGATCCTCGCGCAGGCCGGGGGAGAGTCCGAGTTTGTATGCAAACTGGGCCACGGCGGCAGGGCCGAGTTTTTCCACCAGGCGCACGGCAGGTATGTTCTTGGAATGGGCCAGAGCGTGACGCAGGGTGATTTCGCCTTCATAGTTGCGGGAAAAGTTTTGCGGCAGCCAGTCGGTGCCGGATGCGTTTTTGAAAGCAACCGGGGCATCCAGGATATTGTCGGTCTGGGAAAAACCTTTCTCGATTGCCAGGGCGTAGACGATCGGCTTGAAAGCTGACCCGGGCTGACGTCTGGCCTCACAAGCCCTGTTGTAACCGGTCGTCTGACCGTCGTCCCGGCCTCCCACCATGGCCAGGATCGCTCCGCTGCGGACATCCAGGGCCACAAGGGCCGCCTGGAGCTTGCCGGTTGCAAGCCCCTTGCGCTGCATCCTGGCGGCGAGATTCTTCAGCCCTGCGGCAACCGCGCTTTCAGCCGCCTGCTGGAGATGCCAGTCGAGGGTGGTTTCCACCGTCAGACCCGCCTTGTAAAGTCGGCTGTGCCCAAGCTGGCGTTCGAGTTCCTGCTTTACAAAGTCGACGAAATAAGGTGCCTTGAGGTCCTGGTTGCGGTTGTCGGCCAGCTGCACCGGTTCTGCCACGGCCTGCCGGTAGAGATCGGCATCGATCAGGTGCAGATCGTACATCTGTTTGAGGACCAGATTGCGCCGTCTTATGGCCAGCTCCGGGTTGACCAGGGGCGAGTAGGCCGAAGGCGCCCTTGGCATGCCGGCAATCAGGGCGCATTCAGCCAGGGTCAGCTTTTCCAGGGGCTTGCCGAAAAATATGCGTGCCGCCGAGGCCACACCCCAGGCCCCGCTTCCGAAATAGACCTGGTTGAGGTACAGAGCCAGGATTTCATCCTTGGTATAACGGCGCTCCAGCTGCAGGGCCAGGATGGCTTCCTTCAGCTTGCGGGTCAGTGTCTTGCGCGGGGTCAGGAAAAGGGTCTTGGCCAGCTGCTGGGTTATGGTGCTGGCTCCCTGGGTGAACCGGCCGGTTTTGAGGTTGGCAGCCACGGCCCGCAGGATGCCTTTCAGCGCAATGCCCCGGTGCCGGTAAAATTTCCTGTCCTCGGTTGCCAGCAGAGCTTTGACCAGCATGGGAGGCACTTTCTTCAAGGGGACCGGATCGCGTTTTTCGATAAAGATTTCAGCCAGCAGCTGCTGGTCGGAAGAATAGATCCTGGTGATTGCCGAAGGCTGGTAGTCTTCCAGGGATTTGATCTGCGGCAGATCCTGGGTCAGGGCGAGGTAGGCGCCGGCAGTGCCTCCGAATATGGCCCCCAACACGACGGCGGCCAGGAGGAATCGATATACAGGGCTGGACTTGGCTTTGGGTTTCATTTTACAGTGTATCTGCATAAGCCGGAAGGCCGGCTTGCTTGGATGGAATTCGAATAAAATCCCAGTTTAATCATTGTTGGACCCTTCTGCAAGGAGATTGACGCATGCACGATTCGGATCATTCACATCATCATCACGATCATCACGGCCATCACCATCATGATCACGGGCATGAAGACGGATCAGGTCAAATGTCGTTGGAAGAAAAGGCCGTCAGGCTGCTGGAGCACTGGATAGCCCACAACGACGATCACGGTGCGAACTACAGCCAGTGGGCCGACAAGCTGCGCCAGCATGGTCATATAGGGGCGGCCGAGGCCCTGGACCGGGTCGGCGAACTTACCGAGCGCATCAGCCGGTTGTTCCGCCAGGCCAAGGATGAACTGAGCGGGTCCGGCAGCTGACCTTGCGTTTTAAAGGGCCACCTGCTGCCAGGAAAATATGCCCGCGGTTGTCAGCAGGCTGCAGTTTTTGGCCACGGCCACCGATGGCCGGTGGTCGATATTCATCAGCAGCATCCGTATTGCGGAGGCAGCCAGCATGGGAAGGTAGGCCGTCTCCATGGCCAGCCGGCAGGCGGCAGACGGTGCCCCGGCGGTCAGGTTGCTGAGACCGATGATGGTTTCGGGCTCAAACCCCAGTATTTCCGGCAGGTAGCGCAGGGTCGTGAGTATCTCCAGGGCCTGGGCCGGTCCGTCTGCCCAGGCCAGGGGGACCAGCACCGGATCGACGATGAACCGGTTTTGTTCCAGCCCCTTGCCGCTGACTTTCTCCCACAGCCTGAGGGCTATTTCCAGCCTGCTCTGGGAGTCGGGCGGAACATGGCCGTCGGGGCGCAACAGGTAGCAGATTACCGGCACCCTGAATTCAACCGCCAGGGGCAATATCCGCTCAAGTTTCTCAGGCTGCAGAGAAAGGCCGTTGATGATCGTCCGGCCGGCGGCAACTTCCAGCCCGGCCCGGATGGCGGCGGGGTTGACCGTGTCCAGCAGCAGTGGCAGCTGGCAGGCACCGGCGAAGGTTTCCACCAGAAAGGACATGGTCTTTTCCGGCTCCCGGGGAAGGGGACCGGTATTGATGTCAATACCCCGGGCTCCGGCAGCCTGCCAGCGGGCGGCCATCTTCCTGATGGCAGCCGTGTCCCTGGCCTCCACGGCCCGGGCGACGCCCGGCCGTGTCATCTGGAAATTGTCGGCTATCAGCATCAGCGTTTTTGTTTCCATTTCCACGATTCCTGTTTTTGCCAATCCGCCGGCAACGGATCAGGAAAGCATTTGTGTCAAAGTGGCCAGCGAAGCCCGCAGGTCCTCCGGGCTGAAGACTTCCAGCATCAGCGAGCCGCTGAAGGCGGGCAGAAAATTTGCCACCTGCTCGAGCACCTCCGGTGCCATCAGGGACAGGGCGCCATGGTCTTTGTCCCTGCAGGTTCCGTAAAGGTGGATTACAGCGGCCCGGTTGCCGAAATCCTCCAGGGCGGCCTCCAGGTCATGTCCGCAGCTTACCAGGTGACCGATGTCGAGGCATACCGCCAGATCCAGTTCCTCTATCACCGGTGCTATCCACCGGAAGGGATATTCCAGGTTTTCCACCGACAGCAAAGACGGTGGCACCGGCGCGGTTTCGATGATCCGGGACAGGCTGCCGGCCGCCCGCCGCCTCCAGGTGCCGATGGCCCCATCCGGCGGTGTTCTGCCTGCCTGCCGGGGGTAGTTTACGTGGATGGTGTAGCTGGTTACCGGCAGGGACCGCGTCGAGCTGATCAGCCGGGCGGTCAGCCCGGCTTGGTGCCGGCGCCGGGCCTTGTCGGCGGCTGCCAGTTCGAGATCCAGCGGCAGGTGGATGTTGTAGGTGATCCCCAGCCTGGCGGCCAGGCCGGCCAGGTCTTCCACCAGGCCCGCTTCCGGCATGCCGCCGGGGGGCATTTCAAAGAACAGGAGCTCGATTTCGTCCAGGTACCTGCCAAGCCTGGCCACGTTGGTCCGGTAGTCGGCCCGGTAGATGAAAGAGGTCGTCCCGAGGCGGAAGCCGTAGAGGCCCTTGTAACTGCGCTCGGGCAGTTGGCGGGCCTCATTTTCTCTTATCCGGTCCTGCTTCATGGAAAGTAGTATCCTCAAAGGACCCGGGCGACAAGCATGCAGACCGGCAGCCACGAAGCGGTGCTCAGGAGCATCAGATCGCAGGCCCTGGCTATGTCCATCACCGCCGCAGGGCCGAAGCGGGTTCCGATGTAAGGCTTTATGACTTTTCGGCCGTGGTAGTAATTGGGGCCGCCCAGCCTGACGCCCAGCACGCCGGCAAAGGCCGCTTCGGCAAATCCGGCGTTGGGGCTGGTGTGATTTCTGGCCTCGGCGCGCGCCGTTTCCCAGGCCTGGCGGCCCCTGCCGGCCAGGGCCTGGCCGGCAAGGGCGATCACCGGAACGCTAAGGCGGGCCGGCAGCCAGTTGGCCAGGTCGTCCAGCCTTGCCGGCAGCCAGCCGAAATCGATATAGGCCGGCGTCTTGTAGCCCACCATGGAATCCATGGTATTTATCATCTTGTAAACCAGGGCCCCCGGAACACCGGCGATGGCGGCAAAGAGCAGGGGGGCGGTGAAACCGTCGACCAGGTTTTCCGCCACGGTCTCGATGGCGGCCCGCAGCACTCCCTGCGCCGGGAGGTGTTCCACCTGTCTGCCGACGATCCAGCGCAGGCGCTGCCTTGCGGCCTCCACACCGCCGGAGACAAGGGCCTGCAGAACCTTGCGGCCGGCCTGATCGAGGCTGCGGGCCGACAGGCAGAAATAGATCAGCACCGTTTCCAGGCCAAACCTGACGCCCGGCCCCGGCCAGCCCGCCAGGGTCACCAGGGCGCTGGCGGCCAGAAATGTCAGCATCACCAGGGCGGCGGCCATGATGCCGCCGGCCATTTTGTCCGGAACAGGGCTTTTGCGAAGCAGGTTTTCGGAAAAGGTGATGGCCCTGCCCATCAGGCGCACCGGATGGGGCAGCCAGTCAGGATCGCCCGCAAGCCAGTCCAGGGCCACGGCAGCCGGCAGTACCAGGGGGGAAACCAGTCCGGTCATGATTGTCCCCCTTGCTGGAGCCTCTTGCGGACCAGGGTCGCTATCTGTCCGGCCACCTTCCGGTTCAGGGCTTCCGACTTGAGGGACAGCCTGAAATAACGCTCGTCCAGGCCCTGGAAGTTGTCGCAGTTGCGGATCAGGATGCGCTCCCGGGCCAGCTGGCGGCACAGCCACCGGGCGCTTGCGCCGGAAGGGAGGCGGCACAAGATGAAGGAAGTGGTGCTGGGGAAGATATCGATGCTGCCTTCGGCCGCCAGCAGCCGGCTGATCTCACGGCGTTGCCGCCGGCAATACTGCCGGCAGCGGTCGATGAAATCTGCTACCTGATCTTGATGGCCGGCCAGCCACCTCACGGTTTCCTGGGCCAGGCTGTTGACGCTCCAGGGCTGAACGAAACGGGCCACTTTCCTCGTGATTTCCGGGGCGGCTTCCAGAAAGCCTATTCTAAGACCGGGGACACGGAAGATCTTGGACATGGAGTGAAGTACGATCACGTTGGACAATCCTGTGCCGGTCAAGGATTCAGCCTCTGCCCCGACCACGAAGGGCAGGTAGGATTGATCCACGATGAACAGGGTCCGGCGATGGCGCCCGGCAAGTTCCGCCAGGCGGGCGGCTCTGACAAGCCGGCCGGTGGGGTTGTTTGGGTTGCAGATATAGACGGCATCGACTTTGGCGGCCAGGGAGTCGATTTTGTCCAGGCACGGTGCGAAATCATCTTCCGGGTCAGCGGCCAGATGCTCGCAGGCGACATTCCAGCACCTGCACCCGTCGGCGTAGTCGGCGTAGGTCGGGCCGCAGATCAGTACCCTGCCCAGGCCAAGCGCCACCGGAAGGCAGTAGATGAAATGGGTGGTGCCGTTGGCCGCCAGCAGTCTTTCGGCAGGGACGTTCCAGCTGCCGGCAAGGGCGGTGACGGCTCCGGCAGCGTCCACCTGGGGCAGGGCGGTGATTGCTTCCAGGTTGTGGCGCAGGTGTTCCAGCAGCCGGGGCATGGGGCCCAGGGGGTTTACATTGCTGCTCATGTCGATGATCTGGTCCGGCCGGCAGCCCAGTTGTTCGGCCAGCCGGTAGATGTTGCCGCCGTGTCCGTGAATCATTTTCCGATACCCAAGCAGGCTGTAAGCAGCAGGCCGGTTTCCAGGATTTCGATCAGCGCTCCCAGCATGTCACCGGTGATACATCCGAGCCTGTGCCGGTAGTAGAGCAGGATGGTCCAGAGCAAAAGCAGGTAGCCGGCATTTACCGCCAGGGCCTGGATGCCGGCCAGGGCCGAGGCTGCCATCACCGCCGCCAGTCCCAGGTGATGGTATATTCTTGGCCGCTGGTTGAAAAAGTCGCTTCCGGTACCCCCTTCGGGACGGCAGTAAGGCAAGGCGGCCAACGCGAAAAGGACTGCGCCGCGGGCATAGGCCGGTGCCAGCAGCAGCCAAAGCTGCCGGCCGTGGTCGAGGCTGGCCAGCGCCGCCCACTTGGTTGCCAGGCACAATACCAGGGCTATGGCCCCCATGGCGCCCAAGCGGCTGTCTTTCATGATATCGAGGGTCTTTTGCCGGCTGCTCCCGCCGTAAAGGCCGTCGGCCGTATCGGCCAGGCCGTCGAGATGGAGACCGCCGCTTAGCCATACCATAAGGATGATGTCCAGGACGGCTGCGACCATACGGGGCAGGACCATGCCGGCCAGGGTGTCGAGCAGGCTGACCAGGGCACCGATGACCAGCCCGGCGGCCGCAAAAAAAGGAACCATGGCATGGGGCCGGAAATCCTGCCCGCTCTCAATGGGCAGGACGGTAAGAAATTCCAGGGCCGCCAGGAAATTCCGGTACCATTGCATGCAGTTGGAAAACGGCGCCATCTGTTTACTTCCCGCTCTTGATGGTCACCGGGATGCCGGCCACCATCCAGACCACTTGGGGGCAGGCCTCGGCCAGGATGCGGTTTACGGCACCGGCCAGATCGCGGAAGCGCCTGGCAAGGGGATTTTCCGGCACGATGCCGGTTCCGACTTCGTTGGTGACGAGAAAGACAGGGGGGGCGGTTTGCGCCAGGTGCCCGGCCAGCTCTTCGGCCCGTTCCAGCAGACGGCCGTCTTCCAGGCCGGCTTCCATGAGGTTGCTTACCCAGAGGGTCAGGCAGTCGACGATGACGGCGTCGGCATGGGCGTGTTGTTCCAGGGCCGGGACCAGGCCGGTTTCGATTTCGACCGTCAGCCATTCAGGCCCCCTGCTGGCCTGGTGAGCTTTCACCCGCCGGCGCATTTCAGCATCTCGGGGTATGCAGGTGGCGATGAATACTTTCTGCCGGCCGGGGCAGGCCGCGGCCATGGAAAGGGCCCGGTCGCTTTTACCGCTCCGGCAGCCGCCGATGACAAGGGTTGCGCTCATGTCAGACAGATTCCTGTTCTGGTTGTCAAAGATTTGATGTCCAGGTGCTGCTCCAGGTGTTTTGCCAGCAGTTCGTACTGGCTGTTGCGGCCTGCCAGGCCGCCTGCCCCGGATACTTTCATCTGCCCCAGGCCGATGCTGGACAGCCAGCGGGAGACGATGGCCGGCTCATCGAACAGCCCGTGAATATAGGTTCCCATGACCCGGCCGTCTTGCGAAAGGCACCCGTCCCGGCCGCTGGCCGGCCTGCCGTTGCGGGAGATTACTTCCAGCCAGGGCCGGCCGCCGGAAAGGCGGGTCCGCCCCATGTGGATCTCGTAGCCCAGGCCCCGGTCCTGCTGCCAGCGGAAGACCGTCAAGGTGGTGGTCTTGGGGGCGGACAGGGCGGTTTGCACCGGCAGCATCGCCAGGCCCTGCGAGACCCCGGGCCGTCCTTCGAGGCCTTCCGGGTCATCTATCGTCGTTCCCAGCATTTGGTACCCGCCGCAGATACCCAGGATCCTGCCTCCCAGGCGGTGGTATTCTGTGAGTCGTTTGGCCCAGCCGGAAAGGTGCAGCCAGTCAAGATCGGAGCGGGTATTCTTGCTGCCCGGCAGGATCACGGCTGCAAAAGGCTCCAGATTCCGGGCCTTGTCCAGGTAATATACTCCCAGCCCGGAAACCGATTCAAGCACCGCAAAATCGGTAAAGTTGGCAATGTGGGGCAGCCTGATTATTGCGATGGCCGGCCTGCTGACGTCTTTCAGGTCCGACGGCCGCGGGGTTTCGATCACCACGGCGTCTTCCTGGTCGATAAAGATGTCGGTAAACCAGGGTACCACCCCGAAGACCGGCAGGGAGGTCTTTTCTTCGATCCAGGCCGTTCCGCTGCTGAAAAGCCCGGGGTCGCCCCGAAAACGGTTGATGATGAAGCCGGTCACCTGCCGCCGGTAAGAAGGCGGCAGGCAGACCAGTGTGCCGACAAGCTGGGCAAAGATTCCTCCCCGGTGGATGTCGCCTGCCAGCACCACTGGCGCCCGGGCATGGGCGGCGGTCTTGAAATTGACGAAGTCATGTTCCAGCAGGTTGACCTCGGCACATGAACCGGCACCTTCGATTATCACCAGGTCGTAATCTCGCCGGAGCCTGTCCAGGCACCTGCAGGCCGTGGCAAAGAGCTTTTCCTTGTCCTTGTAATACTGGCTTGCCCTGCGGTTTCCGATGACCTTGCCGCATACAATCACCTGGCTGCCGACTTCACTGGTCGGTTTGAGCAGCACCGGGTTCATGTCCACGTGGGGAGGTGTGCGGGCCGCCTCGGCCTGGACGATCTGGGCCCGGCCCATCTCCAGCCCTTCCGGGGTAACACCAGAGTTGTTGGACATGTTTTGAGCCTTGAAAGGGGCCACCCGCAGTCCGCGGTTGGAAAAGATCCGGCACAGGCCGGTTGCCAGGACGCTCTTGCCCACATCCGATCCGGTTCCAAGCACCGCCAGGCAGGGGGCCGGCTTTGCAGATCTCGTCCTGGTCTTGTGGTCAACCATGTCTTCAGCCAACCTCGCAAATGGTTGTCAATCAGGCCGGGGCCAATAACCGAAATTTGAAACGCTCAACTTAGGTATCAGTTGAATGGCTGCATGGTCAACCGGTTTCGCCGGCCATGTCATTTTCACCAAAAAAAACCCCGGGTTGATAACCCGGGGCCGTACTGTTTACTGGCAGGCGGTACTGGATTTGAACCAGTGATTTCCACCGCTGGAAGGTGGCCGCCCAGAAGACCAACAGGATCGAGGCCTTCATCCATCTGATCGGCAAGGACCAGGCCAACGGCCGCAACTGTGGGGTGATCGTGCACAAGGCGGGCGTCGAGCCGTCGGGCGACATCGAGAAGGTGTAAACCATCACTACGCCCGGCCCGCCTGCTGCTGGTGCGTTTCGACCAGGACAGATTATCCATCAAGCCCGCGACACCGGTTGCGGGCACGACGGTCTGCCGGCTGATCGAACTGCCGGCAGAATATGAAGTGGTGTAATGGTATGTGCGGACTAATCCATCAACTGTTGGGGCGTCAGACCCAGAGCATCGGCGATCTTTTTCAAGGTGGCAAGCCGGGGCCTGGCATCGGCCTTTTCGATCCGCGCAAGGGCTGGCTGGCTCATGCCCGCTTTTTGCGCCAGCTCCTTCTGGGTCAGGCCGAAATGTTCGCGCCAGGCACGGACAAGGCTTTGTCCCCGCACCACATTGGCTTCCACCACGTCCTGGGGAAACCAGACGTCGCTTTCGTCCGGGCTGTAGTTGCGGACAAGCTCCTGGTAGTCCTCCCACGGGATGACGGCAAAAGCAGGTTTGCCGTCTTTCATGATTACCTGGGGTTCAATAGGTTCGTTCATCGCGCTTTTTCACCTCCCCGATGGCAACGATGCGAACAGCGCCGTCGTAGTCGAATAACACCCGGTAGCGGCCGACACGCAGCCGCCAGCCGTAGCGATGATTGATCAAAGGCTTGACATTGGAACAATCAGGGAAATTTGCCAGCTTGCGGGTCGCGTCTGTAATGCTCTTGCGGTATGCGGCCGGAATCCTCTTGAGCTGCTTTCGCGCCCTGTTGCTCCAAAGAATTTCATTCATGGATCAAGTATAACCAATAATAACCTTTTATCAACCATAAATATAACATTAGATAACATTTTATTATGGCCTACAACGACAACCTGGGAAAATCACAACAGGAAGCAATTCCCGAGCTTTACACCTTTGCCCACGGCGCGACGGTGGACCGCTACACCTCGTATGTCCGGGACCTGGAGTTCATGGGCGAAACGTACCGGGCCGCACCCATCAAGCGATCGTCGTTTTCCAAAGACGCGGAGTTCGGCACGGTGGCCATGTCGGTCACGGCCCCGCTGATCCCAAGTATATTGATCTGTTTGAAATCATATGCAAATAGATTTTTGGGGAGCATAAAAACAAAAGGCGCCCACAGCAAATGGGCGCCCATGTTTTTTTGGTAGGCGATACTGGATTTGAACCAGTGACCTCTGCCGTGTGAAGGCAGCGCTCTCCCCCTGAGCTAATCGCCCTTATCGGGCTGGGTATACAGAAAGAGATTATACCCAAACCCTATCTTTGCGGACCTTTGCCTATCAAGGCATTGCGGGCACTTGTCAACCGTGTGAAGGTGGCACTCTCCCACTGAGTTAACCGCCCGCTGATAGGTTAGTTGATATAATTGGTTGCCTTTGGGCAAGTCAAGAATTTTTTGGATCCGGCACCTGTTCGCTTACTTCCCTTGCCTGGCCGGACTGTTCGCCTTGGCCGGGAGCCGGTGTCCGGAGCCGGTGTCGATCACTTTTTCGGTTTTCTTCCTGAGGCCGGTTTTCAGAGTCGTCTTGAGTAGTTTCAGTCGCGACCCGGCCGCCTTCGGTCTCCGGACTTGTCAGGCCGTCTGTCAGCTCTGCGATCTCTTTGGGCGAGGGAAGATCCTTGAGATCCTTGAGGTCGAACATTTCCAGAAAATGCTTCGTGGTGGCGTAGATCAGGGGCCGGCCCGGGATTTCCCGTCTGCCCAGGACCTTTATCAGTTTGCGTTCAAGCAGCATCCGCAGCACGCCACCGCAGTCCACCCCCCTGATCTGCTCGATATCGGCCCTGATGATCGGCTGTTTGTAGGCTACTATGGCCAGGGTTTCCAGGGCCGCCCGGCTGAGCCTGACAGGAGCGGGTTTGAGGAATTTTTTGACATACTCGTTGTAACGGGCCGAGGTTCGCAGCTGCCATCCTCCGGCAACCTGGTGGAGCTCAAAACCACCCTGGCGGTTGCGGTATTGTTCTTCAAGGTTCCTGACAGCTTCGGCGATTTGAGCGGCAGTCGCATCCTCGATCACCGCCTTGAATTTTTCCATCGGGATGGGGCTGTCGGCGACAAACAGGAGGCACTCTATTATGTTTTGAAGCTCTTTCATATTCCTGCCGTCTGTCAGACGTAAAAGACCCTGATGATCCCGGTGGGCATGCTCTGCACCACCCGGGTCAGGTTCATCTTGATCAATTCCAGCAGCGCCAGAAAGGTGACGATTATTTCCATCCTGGATGGCGCCTGGTCGAACAGTTTGTCGAAAGTGACCGATCCTTTTTCTTCCAGTATCGCTATCAGCTGGTTCATTCGCTCCTTGACCGACAGCGGTTCGGTGGTCAGGTCCACGACGTGGCTGCCGGTGTTTTTCTCCAGAATTTTCTGAAAAGCGTCGATAAGTTCAAACAGTCCCACCCGGGCCAGTTCCGGCTCGCCGGTCGTCAGTGCCTCCGATTTTGCCACGGCCCGGGTGAAGGTTTTGTCTCCCAGCAGGTTGCGCCTGGCCAGTGCTTCGGCGGCCGTTTTCATCTGGATGTACTCGATCAGCGGCCGGGCGATCTCCATGCGGGGATCTTCTTCTTCGTCTTCATTGCCATGGGTCGGCAGCAGCATGCGCGACTTGATCTGGGCAAGTGTGGCCGCCATCACCAGGAATTCACCGGCGAAATCGATGTTCATCATCTTCATCCATTCCAGGTACCGGAGGTACTGATCGGTGATGAAGGCGATCGGAATATCGTAGATGTCGACTTCATTCTTTTTGATCAGATGCACGAGCAGGTCCATGGGACCTTCGAAGACGTTTTCCAGCTTTACCTGGTAAGTGTCGCGCATGGCTGTAGACCCATCGGCCCTTGGCAGGGGTCGTTTCCTCAATAGTCGATTTTGAGCGCCCGGCGGACCTGGTCCATGGTCCGGCGGGCCACTTTGCGGGCCCTGGCGCTGCCTTCGCTTATTATCTGTTTGATGATTTCAGGGTTTTGGCGGTAATATTGCTGCTTTTCATGGATCGGTTCAAGGGCGCGGAGCAGGCCGGCGCACATGAGTTTCTTGCACTCCACGCAGCCTATCTCGGCCGTGCGGCATTGCCGGGCGCAGTCCTCGGTCGTACGGCTGTCGGAGTACATCTTGTGGAAAGCATGGACATTGCAGATTTCAGGATCGCCCGGGTCCTTGCGGCGTTTGCGCTGGGGATCGGTGATCATTTGCATCACCTTGCGTTCCACTTGCCCGGGGCTGTCGGCCAGATAGATGGCGTTGTGGTAGCTTTTGCTCATCTTGCGGCGGTCCAGCCCCAGGATCTTGGGGGTTTCGGTCAGGATGGCCTCGGGTTCCGGAAAGACCTCACCATACAAATGGTTGAAACGTCTGGCGATTTCCCGTGTGATCTCCACGTGCGGGACCTGGTCGACACCCACCGGGACACCCTGGGCCTTGTAGATGATGATATCGGCCGCCTGAAGTACCGGGTAGCCCAGAAAACCGAAGGTGGACAGATCCTTGTTACTGAGCTGGACGATCTGATCCTTGTAGGTGGGGTTGCGTTCCAGCCAGGGCACCGGAGTTATCATCGACAGTAAAAGATACAGTTCGGCGTGCTCCGGCACCTTCGATTGCACGAAAAGGGTGCATTTGTCGGGAGAAAGACCGGCACTGAGCCAGTCTATGACCATTTGTTCCACGTATCCGGCGATGGCACCGGTGTCCTCGTAGTCACTGGTCAACGCATGCCAGTCGGCAATGAAAAAAAAGCATTCATACTTATCCTGCATGGCGATCCAGTTGGCCAGGGCGCCGTGGAAATTGCCCAGGTGCAGCGGCCCGGTGGGACGCATTCCGCTCAAAATCCGTTTCTTGGCCTTCATTTCCTACTCCTGTCGGCAAAATTTATGCTAAACCCAAAAAAGCTAATCGTTTTCGTAAACGAGATCAAGAAAATTATCCCCGGCCCGAGTCTGTCGCTTTGCAGCGCCTGCGGCAACGCGGCAAGCGCCGGTATGGCGGTATAGGTTGCGCGGCGGATGCGACAGGCAGGAGACCCTGATCAGTTTTTGGCCAAGCGGTTTGCCAGTTTCCGGGCCAGCTCTTTTTCCTGCTGGACGGTTTCGACTTCGCCGTTGAGCTTTGCATCGCGTATCTGGTCTAGAATTCTGCGAAAAGCAGGACCCGGCTTCAGGCCCATGGCGATAAGGTCATTGCCGGTGACCGACGGTCGCAGGTGCTTGTATTTTGTGCAGAAAGCCGAAACAGCCTTTTGCCCGTGCTTGGTGCGGCAGCAGGCCATCATGTACAACACGGGCTCGACGTTGAATTTGTTCAGGCGGCGGAAGATTTCGCTCGGCAGGGCATTTTTGTGGTTGTCGAGCCACAGGGCGCATTTTTCGGCGGCAAGCCTCTGCCTGCCAAACAGATTGGCAAGGCCGGGAGGCATCTCGAGCCGTTTGCACAGGGTGTTGGTTTGTCCTAAGGACAATCTGTTGATCAGGGCCATGAAATAGATCCGCCAGGGCTGGTAATCGGATTCGAAAAACAGCAGTTCATGCCAGGCCAGGACATGTTTTACCGCCGTCAGGAGCGTGGCCATGGATTTGTTGAAAGCCATCTCCTTGTGAATCACCTTGAGCAGGTCGTAATCGTGCATCCGTTTGACAGCCGGCAGGGGGTCTGATTCCTGAAGGATCAGGCGCAGTTCGGACAGAACCCTACGACCGGACAGGCGCTTGAAAAAGTTCATCCTGACGGCGTTTTCGATCAGGTTGGCCGTGAGCTTGCCGATGGTGAAGCCAAAGCGCTGCTCGAACCTTATGGCCCTGAAAACACGGGTGGGGTCTTCAACGAAACTCATGTTGTGCAGGACCCGGATCACACCGTCCTTGAGGTCTTTCTGGGCCGCGAAAAAGTCGATCAGGCGGCCGAACTTGTCGGGATTCAGGGCGATGGCCAGGGTGTTGATGGTAAAATCCCGCCGGAAAAGGTCCAGCTTGATGGAGCTCATTTCGACATCCGGCAAGGCCGCCGGGCAGCGGTAATATTCCAGGCGGGCAGTGGCGATATCCACCTTGAAGCCGTCGGGAAAAGTAACCACCGCCGTGCCGAACTTGGCGTGGGTATGCAGGCGGGCACCTGAGGCCTGGGCCAGGGCCTTGGCAAATTCGATCCCGTCGCCTTCGATTACCAGGTCCACGTCTTCGTTGGAATGGTACAGGAAAAGGTCCCGCACGAACCCGCCCACCACATAAGCCTGAAAGTTCAGGCGCTCTGCGATCTGACCGGCCTTTTTGAGCAGATCGGTTATTCTGGGGCTCAGCCGTTCCTGCATGAAATTGACAACGTTGCGGGTCCTGGCATGGATGGTATGCCTGTCCGGATCGGGGAAGCGGCCGTTGTGCAGCCGGGCCTGCCGCACCAGGACATCCAGCAGGTCGGTACGGGTTATCACCCCCACCAGGGTGTCGCCGTCGACAACCGGCAGAATGCGCTGCTTGCGGGCAATGATTTTTTCCTGGATCGTTTCCAGATCGTCGTCGGGCGCGGCGACAATCATCTCGGTGTCCATATACTCGGATACCGCCACATTCCCCAGGTGGTGATAGATGGCCTTTTCCACGACCTGGCGGGTGATGTAACCTTTCAGGGAGTCTTTGCCACCTTCCGGATCCACCACCAGCAGGGCGTTGATGTTGTACCTTCGCAGCAGCTTCTGGGCCTGGCGGCAGGTCTTGCCGGCCCCGATGGTGATCGGCGGCCGGGACATCAGATGGCGGGCCCTGCGCCGTGACTTTACCCGGCGATGGAGAATGTCGAGCAGGTTTTGTTCGACTTGGGCCAGGGTCTGTTCCTTTATGGCCGCCGATGCCGCGTGCCGGTGGCCTCCTCCGCCCAGTTCGGAAGTTACGGCTCCCACGTCGATCTCGCCTGACCGGCTGCGGGCCACGACATAGACCTTGTTTTCCATCAGGGTGATTGCAAAGAGGTTGTCGATCCCCTCCATTTTGACCATCTTGTGGACCAGAAAAGCATAGTCCGGCAGATAGGTATCGTAGCTGGTCTTGGTGATTACGACCTCGACGCCGTTTATGGTGTGGCGGGTTGCCGACTGGATCAGGTCGTTCAAAAAACCGATCTGTTCCGGGCTGAACTCCCGGGCCATGAGGTTGGCTATGACGTTCAGGTTGGCACCTCTGGACAGCAGGAAGGCGGCTGCTCTGAGGTCCTCTGCCGTTGTGGAGCTGAAAGTAAAGGCCCCTGTATCCTCGTATATCCCCAGGCAGAGAATAGTGGCTTCTTCTGCCGATATGTCAATTCCGCGTTGGTCGATCAAGCCTGCCAAAATAGTGGCGGTGGCCCCCACCTGACGGCAGACTTCCACCGGGCCCCGGATGTCGTTCGGTTTGGGAGGATGATGGTCGTAGATATGTATTTCCAGGTCTTTTTTTTCCAAGAGCCCGGCCAAAGGCCCCAGACGATCGGGATTGCGGGTGTCCACCAGGACTAGGCGTCCGACGTTGTCAAACCCGATGTCTTTTATTTCCGCCAGGTTGAAAAGATAGGCAACGGATTGAATAAAAAAGTTGCGCAGGCTTTTTTCCTGTGACCCAGGAAATACTACCAGGGCGTCGGGGTATAATTTCTGGGCGGCCAGCAGTGATGCAAGGGCATCAAAATCGGCATTCAGGTGGGTGGTGATCAGGGTAAGTGGTTTGCGCACGCTTTCTTGCATGTTTGTCCAGTTTGCAGTCATGAATGGCCCGGAAGGTCCGGCCGCTGAATCCTGGCATTATTTTTGTATGGAAACAATCCAGTTGCAGGTATAACATGTTTAAAGGTATCCGTCCAAAAAGTTTCTCGCCGGCAGACAAAGGAGTCTGTTTAGCCTGTTGTGAGATAAATGGGTTGTCGTTTAAAAACGTTTATGATACCAAAAGGATACAAGAATATGGCTTTCACGGCAGATAATTTGTGACCTCGACCCGGACGCGGATTCATGTGGCAGCCGCCGGCATGTGGCCGCCGGGCGACTCAGGACCATCGGATCAAAGGTGCGTAATATTTCGGATGTTCATCTAATCAGCTCAACGGTAGGGGGACAGATATGCCGATTTACATTTGGGAGGGTAAAAATCGTAATAATCAGATCCAAAAGGGAGAAATGGAGGCGGCCAGCGATACCGCCGTACGTGCCAACCTGGCCCGGATGAGGATAACTCCCACCAAGATAAAGAAAAAACCGAAGGACCTGTTCGAAAACATCTCTTTTCTGCAACCGAAAGTCAAACAGCACGACATAATTATTTTTGCGCGCCAGTTTTCGACCATGATCGATGCCGGTCTGCCGATAATTCAATGCCTGGACATTCTTCAGGCCCAGCAGGAGAATGCGACCTTCAAAAAAATGCTCAAACAGATCAAGGAATCGGTTGAAAGCGGAGCCACCCTGGCCGACTCTTTGAAAAAATTCCCCAAACATTTTGACGCCCTGTTCGTCAACATGGTCGCGGCCGGTGAAGCCGGCGGTATTCTGGATACCATTTTGAAGCGTCTGGCGGGCTATATGGAAAAGACCGCCGCTCTCAAACGCAAGGTGAAAGGCGCCATGGTCTATCCCATCATAACCATTACGGTGGCCGTGGCCGTGGTAATCGTTATCCTGGTCTATGTAATTCCCGTATTTCAGGAGATGTTTGCCGATTTCGGCAGTTCCCTGCCGGTGCCGACACTTATTGTCATCAAGCTGAGCAATTTCGTCAAATCCAAGATAGCCTACATGCTGGTGGGGCTGGTCATTTTCATTATAGCCTTCAAGCAGTATTACAAAACCGAAAAGGGGCGCCTGACCATTGATGCCCTGATGCTCAGGATGCCGGTGTTCGGCATGCTGATTCGCAAGGTCGCCGTGGCCAAGTTCACCCGCACAATGGGCACCATGCTGGGCAGCGGTGTCGCCATCCTGGATGCGCTTGACATAGTTGCCAAGACCGCCGGAAACAAGGTCGTGGAAAACGCAATATACAAAGTCAGGTCAGGTATCGCCGAGGGCCGCACCATGGCTGATCCCCTGTACGAAAGCGGCGTTTTCCCGCCCATGGTGTGTCAGATGATTGCCGTGGGCGAATCCACCGGCGCTCTGGACGCCATGATGGAAAAGATCGCTGATTTTTACGATGAAGAAGTCGACCAGGCGGTGGAAAATCTGACGGCAATGATCGAACCCTTCATGATAGTTTTCCTGGGAATCGTAATCGGCGGCCTGGTTGTTTCCATGTATCTTCCCATTTTCAAGATGGCCGGGGCCGTGGGTGGTTGATGACAGGCAAAAATCAAGTTTGAGCTTAAAGGCCGCACAGGCAGTACAATAACAAAACCAGGTCCGCCCCGGGCCCCAAACGATTGGTTTCCGATGGTGCCATGGCCGTTGCCGTAGAATCAGTTGACGATGATATTCTGCAAAAGCTGAAATGGTTGATGCTGGCCAGGGCGTTTTTCACCGCCCTGCTGCTGGCGTCGACATTCTATTGTACCCTGAGCAGGGGAAGAGCTTTTCTTTCTTCTTCCTTCCATGTTCTCTATGGCCTGATTGTGGTCATCTTCATTTTGACTTTCGTCTACGCGGCCGCTTTCCGCCGGGTGCGCCGCAAGGCGCTTTTCACCTATTTTCAGCTGGTGGTGGACACCTTCATAGTTACGATGATAATCTACCTGACCGGCGGGTCTATCAGCTTTTTTTCGTTTCTCTATCTGGTAGTGATAATATATGCGGCCATGATCCTGTTCATGCGGGGCGGGATGGTCATGGCCGCTTCCAGCAGTATCCAGTACGCCATCTTGCTTTGGCTCGAGGCCAACGGCTACCTGATTCCCGCCAGCGGCTATGGTGGCGATGGCATCGCCATGGCCTACACGGGCGGCAGGATGCTGTTCAAGATCGCCCTTACCACGGCCGGTTGTTTCGCCGTTGCTTTCCTGAGCGGACTTCTGACCGAACAGAATCGCAAAACCCGCAAAGAGCTGCAGGCCATGGAAAGTCATATCAAGAGGGTTGAGAAGATGGCCTTCATGGGAGAAATGGCCGCCGGTCTTGCGCACGAGATAAAGAATCCTCTGGCGTCTCTTTCCGGCTCGATCCAGCTGCTGCGGGAAGAACTGCGTTATGATCCTGACCAGCAGCGCCTTATGGATATCGTGCTGCGGGAGACCGACCGGCTCAGTAATCTGGTTAACAGTTTCCTTTTCTTCGCCCGGCCGCCTGCCGGCAAACTGGAAGTTTTCAATCTTTCCGACGCTCTCAATGAAGTTGCCTCCCTTTTCAGGCAGGACAGTTGCTATAATGAGCGCATTGAGTTGCGGACCGACATCACCCCTTTTCTATGGGTACGCATGGATCCCACTCACCTGCGCCAGATTATCTGGAATCTGCTGATGAATGCCGCTGAAGCCATAGAGGAAAGCGGGATGATTACGCTCGCCGCCGTCCCGGTAAAAGGTGAGAAGATAAAAGTAATTATCACCGATACCGGTTGTGGTATTTCCCCCGAGGCTCTTCCGTTGATTTTCGATCCATTCTATACCACCAAGCCGGAAGGTACGGGCCTGGGCCTGTCGATCGTTCACCGCATCCTGGAAACCTATGGAAGCCGGCTGGACGTGGAGACCACACCGGGCAAGGGCACCAGCCTTTCTTTCATGCTGATCCACGCAGAAGCTCCGCCGGCCTCTTCGCAGCAGAGCGGATCTTGACAGCCTTCCGGGTTCCGGGGCAAGGTCCCGGCAGAAAGCCGGTGCATTCACCTGAAACGATCAACGCCGAATCCGGATTAGGGCCCTCATTGCCGTCTCACCGGGTCTTGACATAAAAAGGGGCAGGCACTAAGGTAAGGCCCCCATGGAACGAGATCCAACCACCCGTAAATTGATGTATTTTTGCTGGGGATACCTGCTTTTCTGGTTTGCTTTGCGCCTGATCCACAGCGGCCTGTTCCTGCTGGCGCCGGATGAGGCCAACTACTGGCAGTGGGGGCGTCACCTTGACTGGAGCTATCATGACCAGAGCCCCATGATAGGCTGGATGATCCATCTTGCCACCTCGATGCTGGGCCATACCGAAAGGGCGGTCCGCCTTCCGTCGGTGATTTCCGTCACCCTGGCATCTATCTATCTTGTTCTGCTTGCCCGCCGCTGGTTCGGTCCCCGGACGGCCCGGGCTGTTGCCATTTTGTCCCAGTCGGTCCTGCTGTTCAATGTCGGTGGACTGATGGCCACGGCCGACGGACTGCAGGCGGCGGCCTGGGCGGCAGTCCTCTACCACGGAGCAAGGGCTTATGAAGAAAATACCTGGGGGCAATGGCTTGCCGCCGGAACCTGGTTCGGACTGGGCCTGCTGAGCAAATACACCATGGTGCTGGTGGCCCCGTGCATCTTCGGATTCGGACTCATGTCTCCGGCCCACCGCAACAGGTTGGCCACCTTGAAGCCGTACGCCGGGCTGCTATTGGGACTGGTCATATTCATGCCGGTAATCTGCTGGAACGCCGCCCATCACTGGAATTCTATCCGGCATGTGGCCTACATCGGAGGGGCAAACCGGGGATTCAGCCTGCACTTTCGTTTCTTGGGCGATTTTATCGCCTCCCAGGCCGCCCTGCTCTCTCCGCTGGTGTTTCTGGCCATCTGCCGGAGCTGGTTTAAAACCTTTGTGGACAAGGGCGCTGACAGGGCCTGGATGCCGAAGTATCTGTTGTGGACATCCCTGCCGGTTGTCGCCGGCTTTGCCCTTTTAAGCCTCCATACGAGGGTCTATGGCAACTGGCCGGGTGCCGGTTACCTTGCTGCCATTGTCCTTGCCGCCTTTACGTTGCTGGATGGAAAAGAAGGAAAGCAAGCAAGACGGCGATACTGGGTCTGGACCCTGGTTTCTTCCTATGCCTTGACCCTGGTGGTGTTGATCCATACGGTTTGGCCTTTTCTGCCGATTCCGCCGGATCTGGACAGAACGGCCACCGAACTTTGCGGATGGGATCAGCTGGGAACCAGGGTGGCCGCCGAGGTAAAGAGCATGCCCCGACCGGAAAGAACCTTCATTTTCGGCCGCCGTTACCAGATTGCAAGTGAACTTGCATTCTATGTACCCGGACAGCCTTTTACCGTATCCATAAACCGCTGGAATCGGCCAAATGTCTACGACTACTGGTTCGACGACGGACAACTGCTAGGAATGGATGCGGTGGGGGTGACAAGGAGCAAAGACGACCGAAGGCTCCTGCAGCAGGTATTCCGGTCCGTCGGCCCACCGCTGCCGGTAACGCTGAGCGACAGGCGGCGGGGACTGCTGGGGAAAAGGCGGGAGATTCCTGTAAGGACCCTGTACATTTACCGCTGTTTCAGTTTCAAGGGCGGGTTGCGCTGGATACCGCCGGACAAAAACGACATAAGGGCATTCTGAGATCATTTCAAGGGCGGGTATTTTCTTTTCTTTCTGCCGGCGATTTTATCTTTTCGCATACAAAAGCCGTTCATTAAAGGATACAAAAGCATAACCGCGGGGGAGCCTCGGGCTTTGCGCCTGCGGATTTCCAACCTGATTTTTGCTTGCCGGCATTTTCCTTATCGGGGCTTGCCGTCCCTGCCGGTCAGGTCCCGAATCAATCCTGGAAAGCACATGGTCTGAATTCTGGTGGCACCGTTTTTGAATATATTTATGACCGGCGCCTGAAAATTCCGATTTACGGAACGGGCGTCAGACAAATGCGTGAAAAAGGCAAAACATCCGAAAGGGTGTGACGCAAAGCCACTGGCCTAAATCTTCTGAAGTTCAGAAGACATGGCAGCAGGGCCGCCGCGCGAAGGTGGCTACCTCCTGGTTCCGCCTCGCCGGCAGGAAAACAGGAGAAAGCCATGTGTAGCAGAGCAACCATTTTTGCCGCAATATTTGCTTCCATCATAGTTCTTTTACTTTCCTCTTTGCCGGCCGCGGGGGCAAGCCAGGTCACCCTTGAATGGGATCCGGTAACACCGGCTCCTGAAGGATACAAGCTGTTTCAGCGTTCAGAAGGCCAGGCATACGATTACAACAGCCCTGTCTACACCGGTGAGCAAAACACTTATACCGTGACCGGCCTGGAACCGGGGCAGGTTTACTACTTCGTTGTCAGGGCGTTCGACAGTGGGTGCGAAAGTGATGACTCCAACGAAGTTTCGTTTGCACCGGGCAGCTCCGGCGGCGGCAGCCACGATACTTCCGGTGGTGATTCATCAGGTACCGGCCAGGATGGCGGATCCGGTGGAGATGGCGGATCCGGTGGAGACGATCATTCCGGAACCGGAACAGGAGGCGGTGGTTCAGGTCCGGGAGGGGCTGTTAACAATTCGGCACCGTTTGCCCCGGCGGTTGTTTCACCTGACAATGTTGAAGGTGTCGTCCTGACGCCGAAACTGGTGGCCGGGAAATTTTCCGACACCGATGGAGACGGACACGCTAAATCACGCTGGCAGATCAGCACGACCGCCGACTTTGCGAATCTGATAATGGATCGTGCCTGTTTTAATCAGCTGACCGAATTTTCTCTTGCCGACACCCTTCTTGATACCGAAACTACTTACTACTGGCGGGTGTGCTATACTGATTCGGCCGGCAGAACCTCCGCCTGGTCCCGGACCGGTGTTTTTTCAACCCGGGACAATGTTGCTGCCGGTGACGCTGACGGAGACGGCCTGCCGGATGCCCAGGAGGTCGAATCCACGGTCGATCTGGACGGCGACGGCCGGCCCGACGCCTCCCAATCGGACATGATGGTGGTCAGGACTGCCTTGGGGGACGGGCTGGTGGCAGTAAAGTGCAACTCTCCTGACGTGCAGGTGGTGGCCCTCAAATCCCTGACCCCGGAAGATGTGGCCGGACAGGATACACCACCGGGGACCATGGCCTTCGGCCTGATAAGTTTCAAACTGCTGCTGGAAGAAGGAGTGACAACTGCCACCATCACGGTGTATTTCTCGGAAAAACTCGATCCCGAGGCCCGCTGGTACAAGTACGGCAGCGAGGAAGGCTGGCAGGCTTACGATTATGCAATGTTCGGCAGTGACGGCCGCTCGGTGACCCTCGTCCTGGAAGATGGAGGAACGGGCGACGAGGACGGAGTGCGCAACGGTATCATCGTAGATCCTTCCGGAATGGGACTTGCTGACGGTCAAAGTGCCGATTCGGCCGGAGTCGGTACGTCGGGATGTTTCATCGATTCCGGCACAGTTTCTGCCGCCAGGTCTTTTTCGTATACGGCAATCCGGAAAGAGGCGCTGGCCGCGGTTTTACTGCTGCTGTTCGGTATCGTTCTGGCCTCCGCTTCGCGAAAGGAGAGAAAAGTTCTTTCAGCGTCTGTGAAGACCTTTGATCCGGAAAAGTTCCTGGAAGATAAAAATGGATTTTGAAATACTGTCGTACTGAATACGCGAGTTTTCCACATGGGTCCATCTGACGGGGAACTGACCTACCCGGAAACGGGCCTTGTGGGCCAGCCAGAGCAGCTCGGCATCGAAGATGACACTGTTCAGCCGCTGCCTTTCAAAAAGCCATCGGGCGGCTTCTTTGCGGTAGAGCTTGAAGCCGCACTGGGTGTCAGGATACGAGATCCCCAGGTACACGTTCTGAATAGCGGTATAGATTCTGGCCGACAGCTGGCGTAAAAAATTCTGCCGGGTGGTGATCCGGGCTCCGGTCAGCCCCCTGGAGGCGATTACCACATGGTAACCCTGCCTGAACAGGGGCCAGGCCTGCTCCACCGATTCCATGGCGACGGCGTAGTCGGCGTCCATGAACATCCTTATTTCACCCTCGCAACGCAACATTCCGTAACGCACGGCATAACCCTTGCCCCGGTTGGGGTGGTATTCATATGACCGCAGGATGACGTTTGACGGGGCTTTGAACCTGTCGATGACCCTTGCGGTTTCATCGCGGCTTCCGTCGCTGACCACTATGATTTCACTATGGTATTGCTGCGTGCCAAGATAAGCGATTGATTTTTCCAGGGTCGGCAAGAGCCGGTCTTCTTCGTTGTAAGCCGGTATGACCACAGACAGGAAAATTTCAGTCTTCACTTGGGCCTCCGCTGGTTTGCCGGCCGGCTATGGCGGCGGCGATCTTGTTGGTCGGCGGGACCAGAGCCAGGGCGCAAAGCGTTCCCGTCACGGCGCCGGCAACCACGTCCAGGGGAAAATGCATGCCCAGATATACCCGCGAGTAGCCCACCAGGAGGGCGATCAGGTAAAACAGCGGCCATCCCCTGGGAAGATAGACCGTCAGGAAGCAGGCTGCCGCAAAAATGTTGGTCGCATGGGCCGACGGAAATGATTGGGATCTGCCCTTGACGATTTTTTCCAGCTTCCCGGTGGTTTCCCATTTTCCGGTCATGCGGTCGTAGACGTGGACTCCCGAGATGACGTGATAGGGCCGCAGGCGGCCGAAGGCGGGCTTCAAAACGTCTGAACAGACAAACTCCGACAGTCCGATCACTGCCAGGACGGCAAAGGCGGCCACCCGCAAGCGCAGCCTTTTTTTCTGGAGCACCATGGCCAGCCAGCATATTGCCAAGGGGATGAGAAAATTCTTCTCGTTGGAGATGAAAGGCATGACGGCATCGAAAAAACCGTTCTGGCCTTTCCGGTTGATCAGGTAAAACAGCCATACATCGAACTTGAGCAGCAGATTGAACATGTTTTTTCCGGTCAAACCACCTTGCCGGGATGATGGTTTACTACCGGTCCTTGAACTGCATCTGGTAAAGTTTGTAGTATTCTCCCCGGCGGGCCAGCAGCTCGGCGTGGTTGCCGCTTTCAATGATTCTACCCTGTTTCAAAACGATTATCTGATCGGCGCTCACGATCGTGGAAAGCCTGTGGGCGATGACAAAGGTCGTGCGTCCCTGCATCAGGTTTTCCAGGGCTTTTTGCACCAGTGACTCTGCTTCGGTGTCCAGGGATGAGGTCGCCTCGTCCAGAATAAGAATGGGAGCGTTCTTCAACAGGGCCCTGGCTATGCATAGGCGCTGCTTTTCTCCCCCGGACAGTTTGCCGCCCAGCTCTCCCACCGAAGTATCGAAGCCTTTTGGAAAACCCTGGATGAAATCATAGGCGTAAGCGGCCCTGGCGGCGGCGACGATCTCGCTTTCCGGTGCGTCCGGATTGCCGTAAGCAATGTTGTTGCGAACCGTGTCGTTGAACAGGATCGGTTCCTGGGTAACCATGGCAATTTGGCTGCGCAGGGATTTGATTGCAATGTTGCGGATATCTGTGCCGTCTATGAGGATCGCCCCGCGGGTGACATCATGGAAACGGGGGATCAGGTTGACCATCGATGTTTTGCCCCCGCCGCTGACACCCACGATGGCCAGAACCTTGCCGCTGGGAACATCCAGGTCTATTCCCTTCAGAACCATCTCCCCATCATCGTATCCAAAATGTACGTCCCGGAAACTGACCCGGTGCGGCCTGGCGGCAAGGATTGCCGGTTTGGCGGCCTCCCTGATATCCGATTTTGTCTCGATTATGTCGAATACCCGGTGGGCGGCAGCCATTCCTTCCTGGACGGCGTTGTTTATCTTGGTAAGTTTCTTGACCGGATCATAGAGCATTATGACGGCCGTCAGAAAGGCGAAGAATGTCCCCGGGGAAGAATAACCGCGGATTACGTTGAAGCCGCCGTACCAGATCACGAAGGCTACCGCAAGACCGCCCAGAAATTCCATTACCGGTGAGGACAGGGACTTGGCCCGGGCGGTCTTGACCTCGCGTCGGAAGATGTCGGCCGTCTTCCGGCTGAAGCGCTTTTTTTCGTAGTCTTCCATGCCGAATGCCTTGACGATTTTGCTGCCGACGAAAGTTTCGTGCATCAGGACACTCAGGTCGGCCATGGCTTCCTGGACGCCGGTGCTGGTTTTGCGCACCCGCCGGCCGAAGCGCACCAGGGGGATGAAGGCAAAGGGAAGGACGAAAAATGCCATGATGGCCATCCGCCAGTCCATGTAGAAGATTACACAGGTAAGGCCGGTGATGGTCAGGGTGTCGCGGACCGCGGCCGCCACCGCGCTGGAGACCATGATCTTTACAAGGTTTACGTCGTAGGTGATCCTGGACATCAGGGCGCCGGTCTTTTCTTCCTGGACATAGGAGATGGGCAGTTCCATGATCCGGCAATAGATCTGGTCCCTGAGCTGGCGGATTATGTGGTTGCCCACATATTCCATCAGGAATTCCTGACCGTACATTGCCAGGCCGCGCAGGACGTATATCCCTACTATGGCCAGGGGCAGCAGCTTGAGCATCGTGGTGTCACGGTTGAAAAAGATGTCATCGATGACCGGTTTTACCAGCCAGGCAGAGGCCGAAGTGGTTCCGGCCATCAGAGCCATGCAGCCCATGGCCAGCAGGAGCCGTCCTTTCTGGGCCATGACAAGGTCCAGCAGGCGGCGGTGGCGTTCTGTCAAGCGTAATTTTTCAGTCAGTTTCATGTCCGAAATAACCATCTGCCAGGGCCGTAATTCTGTTTAGTTCCGTTTCGAGCTCCAGGCGGCTGTTTTCCAAAATCCTGCCATCGGCTGCCGGTGGAACCCGGACAGGCCTTCCGTAAGCCAAAATACAGGGAGAAAAGGGGAAAGGCAGGATGAATCTGTCCCAGCTGGGAAATACCTTGCGGTATCTGGCGCTGTAGGCCGCAGGAATGATGGGCAGGCCGGTCTTGGCAGCCAGCAGGACAACCCCCGGCTGGACCTTGTGGCGGGGGCCCTGGGGACCATCGGGTACTACTGCTCCGATGTGTCCGTTCCTGACGGCGTCTATCAGGCGGGCCAAGGCGCGCAAGCCGCCCTTGCCGGTGGAGCCCCGGACCGGCATATGGCCCTGCCTTTTGATGATCTGGGCGATTATCTCTCCGTCGGCCGAGTCGCTCACCAGGATGGCTGCGTTCTTACCCTTGTGGCGGTAGGCGATATACAGAATCCGCGAGTGCCAGAAAGCCATGATATACCTGCCGCTGTCAAGGATGGGAGCAACACCCGGCAGGCCGATGGTCTTTGAAGGCGAAAAGACAAACAGGCCGTCCACGAAAAGCTTTCCCAGCAATCCTATTGCGCGCCACTTGATGTTTGTTGTCCGATCTTTCTTAAACAACATCCTTTTGCTCCAGCAACTCGATTGCCATGCGGGCCACCCTGCCGGCGGCGCCAGGCTTTCCCAGGGCCGTACGTACTTCGGCCAGCTGGCTGCGGGCCTGCTCCAGCCGCCGGGGATTCTGTATGAATTCAAGAATATGTTTCGCCAGCTCAGATCCGTTGACCTGTCCCTGGATCAGTTCGGGGGCGATTGTCCGGCCGGCTATCAGGTTGACCAGGCCGATCTGCTCGACGTTGATAAGCAGCCTGCCGAGCCAGTAGCTGACAGGCGATACCTTGTATACGATTATGAGAGGGGTCTGATGGATGGCCGCTTCCAGGGTGACCGTGCCAGAGGCGGCCACAACCAGTTGGCAACGGTCCAAGACCCGGCTTACCGGCCCTTTCATGATTTCAAGATCGAGTTTTCCATGGTAGTCGGCCAGGATCGGATCGGTGATGGCGCGCGGCACCGACGGGGCCCGGGAAAGCAGGAAGCGCGCCTCTGGAAAACGGCCCGTCACCTTGAGTGCTGCCTCCAGCATGGCAGGCAGCAGTCTGGCGACTTCCGCCCGGCGTGAGCCTGGCAAAAGTCCGATTGTCCGTCCCTTTTGCGCAGGCACAGGCCCGGGGCCGGTTTTGTCTCGGACCTGGTCGAGCAGGGGATGGCCGACGAAAGTTGCCGGGACCCCGTGCTGTCTGAAGAATTTTTCTTCGAAAGGCAGGATGACCGCAATTTTGTTCACCAGTTTTTTTATCTTGTGCACCCGGCCGGAACGCCAGGCCCATATCTGTGGACTGATGTAATAGAGGACCGGTATCCCCTGCTTTCTTGCAAAAGCCGCTGTCTTCAGATTGAAATCCGGAAAATCGATCAGCAGCAGCAGGTCCGGCCGGCGCCGGCGGATCCATTGCCGCGCACAGCGCAAGGCCTTCAAGAGGCGCGGCGCGTTGGACAGGGCTTCGGTGATTCCCACGACCGCCAGGGTTTCGGCGGGTATCAGGATCCGGGCTCCGGCGGCGGCCATCTGCCGGCCGCCGATGCCAAACACTTCGATGTCGGGAGCCGCTTTTTGCAGGGCCTTGATCACTTCCGCCCCATGCAGGTCACCAGAGGCCTCCCCGGCGATTATCATGATGGATCCGTTGACCTGGGAGGGAGCCTGGATCATTGGATCCCCCGGCGCGAGGTTTCGACCCGGATCTGGTCCATGATGGACAGGGCTATCTTGAGGGCGTCCCGGCCCATTTGACCGGTCACCTCCGGTACCCGGCGGAGCCTTACGGCCCGCAGAAAAGACTTGATCTCGTCCTGGAGAGCGTCGGCTTTGGTGAAGCAGAGCTGGTTTATCTGCATTCCCGGAATAACGCCTTCTGCAGCTGACCCGTCGGGCCTGATTATGGTGATTTCACGATTGGCAAAGTCTACCGAGATGTAGCCGTCTTTCTGGAACAGCCTGATTTTACGCTGATCTTTGGCGGATATGCGGCTTGCCGTCACATTGGCGACGCAGCCGTTGGCAAATTCGAGGCGGGCGTTGGCGATGTCCACGTGATCTGAAATGACCGAAATTCCGGCCGCGTGGATGCTCGTTACCGCTGATTTTACAAAGTTGAGGATGATGTCTATGTCGTGAATCATCAGGTCCAGGACGACCGAAACGTCGGTGCCCCTGGCTTTGAAGGTGCTGAGGCGATGGGATTCGATGAACATGGGTTGTTTGACAATTCCGTCAAGGGCGGTGACTGCGGGGTTGAAACGCTCCAGGTGTCCCACCTGGATCAGCAGCCCCCTTGATTCGGCCAGCTCGATCAGTTCATCGGCTTCTTCCAGCCGGGAGGTTATCGGTTTTTCAATCAGCACATCGGTATCGTTTTCCAGGAAAGCGCGGCTCACTTCGTAGTGGGCGGCAGTCGGAACCACGATGCTGACCGCATCCACCTTGCCGATCAGCTGGTTATAATCTTTATATCCTTTTGTGCCGAGTTTGGCCGCCAGGTCATTTGCCCTGGCGATATCCACGTCCACCAGGCCCACCAGCTCGGCTTCAGCCATGGCAGCGTATTTTTCGGCGTGAAACCGGCCCAGGTAACCCACGCCGATTACGCCCACCCTTACTTGGTCGTTCATATCGAACCTCTTTCAAAAGCCGTGTCGTCAACCGCGATTATGGCAATGGACGCCTCGTCGGCCTTGGCGATCATTTCTTCCCGGTCGAAGACCACGGCTTTGCCTGCCTCCACCGCCAGAACCTTCGCTCCTGCCGCAGCCATCGTTTCGATCGTTCCCGGCCCCACGGCCGGAACATCGAAACGGAAATCCTGGTTGGGCTTGCAGATCTTGATTACAACCGCCTGCCCTTTTCCCAGACGCCCACCCCGTTCAATGGTGGAATCCGTGCCGTCGATGGCCTCGACCGCCAGGACCGTTCCTCCGGCTGCGACGATACATTGCCCTATGTCCAGGCGTCCGATTTCCTTGGCTATCTTCCATCCGAAGCGGATATCTTTCTTTTCGGCCCGGGATGGCTTGCGCCGGGTCCAGCATCCTGCCGGGGCCAGCATTTCAGGCAGCAGGAAAGTGGAAGGCTTTATCCGGATACCGGCTTTTTCCAGGGTATCGGCAAAAGCCCGCAGCACGTTGTCATCGTGGGTGTGACGCATCCTGGCCACCATGGCGATGGCTTTCATGTCCGGTTTCAGGTCGGAAAACATGCGCACTTTGCCGATGGTTCCCATCATGACGGCCCGGGAGACATGGTGGTCTTTGAAATACTTGATCAGCTTGGAAATCTGGCCCAGGTGGAACCATTCCAGGTTTTCAACCAGCTCCTTGAGACCGGGATCGGTCTCCTTGCGGTATCCGGCGGCATAGACCCGGTAACCCTTTTGCCGGGCACGGCGGGCGAATATCAGCGGGAATTGTCCGCCGCCGGCGATAAGTCCTATCTTTTCAACCATGGCAAGACCGTCTCAGCGGGTTATCCCACGCCTGGAACTCTGGATGAACTCTATGAAACGGGTCACCTCGGGCGTGGGCTCCAGTTCGGCTTTCACCCTCTCGATGGCTTCATTGAGGGTGAGCCCGATCCTGAAGATTATCCGGTAAGCCTTTTTCAGGATATTCAATGATTGTTCTGAAAATCCTTTCCGTTTGAGACCGATCCGGTTGAGTCCGTGCAGGCGTGCCCGGTCACCGGCGGCAATGACATAAGGCGGAATATCCTTGACCACGGCCGATTTGCCGCCGATGAAAGCGTACTCCCCGATCCTGACGAACTGATGAATGGCAACCAGGCCGCCTACGGTGGCATAGTCGCCGATTTCGATATGGCCTGCCAGGGTGGCGTTGTTGGACATGACCACGTTGTCTCCAACGATACAGTCGTGAGCGACATGGGTATAGGCCATCAAAAAGCACTGGTTTCCTATTTTGGTGATCCCGCCGCCGAAACCCGTTCCGCGGTGGATGGTGACAAACTCCCGGATGACGGTCTCCCTGCCTATCCTGACCCAGGTCTCTTCGCCTTCGAATTTGACAGACTGGGGAGGAGCCCCGATGGCGGCGAATTGGTAAATCCGGCACCCTGGTCCGATTTCCACGAACGGGTCAATGGTGCAATGGGGACCTATGCGGGTGCCGTCGCCGATGGTAACGTTGGCTCCGATCACGCTGTAGGGACCGATTGCGGCATCCTGTCCGATTTTCGCATTTTCATCGATGAGCGCAGTTGGATGAATCATTACTTTTCTCCGATGGAGGCCATCATCTGGGCTTCGGCTACGATTTTCCCGTCCACTTTGGCGGTCCCGGCCATTTTGACGGCCTTGGAGCGGATTTTCAGCAGCTCGACTTCGATCATCAGCTGGTCACCGGGGACGACCGGTTTGCGGAATTTGACCTTGTCTATTCCCATGAAATAATAAACCATTTGGTCCCTTTTATCTTCCGGCAGGCCCGAGGCGGCAAGGACACCCCCGGCCTGGGCCATGGCCTCGATGATAAGCACCCCTGGCATAACCGGCAGTCCCGGGAAATGGCCTTGGAAGAACGGCTCGTTGATGGTGACGTTTTTCAATGCCCTGATGGTTTTATTCGGTTCTATTTCAACAATCCGATCCACCAGCAGAAAGGGATAGCGGTGGGGCAGGTGATCCATAATCTTGCTTGCATCCATCAATGTTTCCATGGCTTCTCCTTGGGAAAAATCTGCTCAAAGACTCCGTTCAGCTCTACCGATTCCTGTCGGGATCTTTTTGCCCGGCCATTTGGGCCATGAGCTTTTCGATTCTGCGCAGTTTTTTTGCCATTTCAGGCAGGCGTGGAATTATCTGCTGAACCCTGAGCCAGATCCTGTGATCCATGGCCGCACTTCCTGTGATCACCCTGCCGGGCTCCACCGAGTGGGCCACCCCGGACTGAGGGCCGACGATAACCCTGTCACCGATCCGGATATGTCCGTTTACACCCACCTGGCCCGCCAGAATCACATTGCGGCCCACGGTGGTGCTGCCGGCGATCCCTACCTGGGCCACCAGCAAAGTATTTTCACCCACCGTGACGTTGTGGGCCACATGGACAAGGTTGTCCGTCTTTACACCGGCTCGGATCCAGGTCCTGCCGAAGGTGGCCCGGTCGATGGTATTGTTGGCGCCGATTTCGACATCGTCGTCGATCTGGACGATTCCCAGCTGGGGAATCTTGAAGTAGGTGTCGCCCCGGGGGACGAAACCGAAACCATCGCTGCCTATGACCGTACCGGCATGAATGGTGACCCGGTTGCCTATTTTGCAGCGATCCAGAATGGTTACATTGGGATAAACCACCACGTCGTCTCCCAGGACCACGCCGTCTCCCAGGACCACATTGGGATAAAGGCATACCCTCCGGCCGAGGGTTACCCCGGTGCCGATTACGACCCCGGCTCCGATTGAAACATCCTCGCCGCAGCGCAGGCCGTCACCGATGGTTGCCCTGGGATCCGTACCCGGAGCCGGCCTGTTTGGTGGTACAAGTCTGGTCGCCGCCTTGGCAAAGGCAAGGCGCGGGTTTTCAACCCGGATGACGGTCACCGCCGCCGGAACGCCGGTATCCTCGGGCACCAGCACACAGCCGGCCGATGTGGAGCCTATGGTTTCCAAAGCTTTGGGATTGTCTGCAAAGGCGATTTGGTCCGGCCCGGCTTCCTCCAGGGCATTGGCGCCTGAAATAAGGCGCCCGGTTTCCCCGACTGCTTCACCACCCACCTCGGCGGCTATCTCTGCAACTGTCAATGCCATGGGATTACTTGGATGACTTTTTGGTGCGTTGCTTTTTGTAGCGCTCATTGTAGATCTGAATTATCCTGTCGGTAAGGTTGACCGATTGGGGGGCGTAGACGACTCCGATCTGTTCGACAATCAGAAGGTATCCTTCCTTTTTGCCTATTTCTTCCACTATGTTCAGTACCTGGCGGCGGACGCGGTTTATGAGCCGTTTTTGCAGCTGCTGGATCTCTTTTTCGTATTTTTGCTTGAGCGATTTCAGGTCGTTGATCTTGATTCTGAATTCGCGTTCCTTTTGTTCGCGTTTTTCACGGCTCATGACCATCGCTTCGCGTTCGAGCTGTTTTTTCAGTGCCTCTATCTGGCTGCCCCGGAACTTCAGGTCTTTTTCCATGCGGCGACCCTGCTGGTTGATCTCCCGCTTGATGGTTTTGCCGGCCTCGGATTTTTCAAATATTTTCTGAAAGTCGATGACTCCGATCTTGGCAACATCGGCGCAGTATGCCCCGCTGGCCAGTAACAGGACTATTGTCGCCAGCAAAACGGTGAATCCGAACCATTTATGATTAGGCATGATATCTCCTCCAACAAACAGTCAGGCCCACTAAAATTCGCCCGTGATTTTAGCAGCTTAAATTATAAACAAGTCTTTTTGGGGTTGCAGGTGATTCTCCTTGGGGCCGGCCGCTTTTTGCCGGCCAGGCCGCTGCCTGCCGTAATGTGTCAGAAAGCTCCCCCGATGGCAAACTCCCAGCGGGCACTGGAACTTTCTCCTTCCCGTGGATCCAGGATGTGACCGGCCTCCAGGCGGATGGGGCCCATGGGCGAAAACCAGCGGATACCGTAACCGGCACTGTGGCGCAAATCACCTAGATCCATACCTGACCCGTATACATTGCCTGAGTCATAGAAAACAACCCCCATGAATCCGTTTTCTTCGGAAATGGGGAAAATAAGCTCCAGGTTCATCTGGAACATCTGGCTGCCGCCGACCTTGGTTGCCACCCCCTCCGAGTTGATTTCCGTCAGATGGATATCGCGATAATCGAAGCCCCTTACGGAGTTGATCCCTCCAAGATAGAACTTTTCGTAATCAGGCAGAAGTTTGTCCCCGTTTTCGTACACCCAGCCGGCCCTGGCATGTAAAAATCCTGTCAATTTCTTGAAAACAGGATGGTACCATCCGGTTTCGGCCAGGTATTTTGTAAACCCTATATCACCTCCCAAGCCCGCATATTCCACCGTCAGGCTGTGGTATGAGCCTTCGGAAGGGTTGAAAATCCTGTTGCGGGAATCGTATTTGAGGGCGACCTTGGCGGCGCTGGTGGCATTGACTCCGTTAAGCTCCTTGATCCGGTCACTGGCATCGTCCCTTACGTTTGTCACTTCGCTCAGATCGTAGCGGTATCCCCAGTAGAGCCGGGTGTAATCGAAGACCGGATAACTGAACCGCAATCCGCCGCCCCGGCTGCTCAGATCGTATTCATCGTAGTCCTTGTCCTGGTTATAGAGATCGATTCCGGCCATCAGGGGTATATCAAACAACCACGGTTCTGTAAAACTCAGTGTGAAACGCGTGGTGCGCGAGCCGAAGTCACCCTTGAACTGCAGTTTTTGACCCCGCCCCAGAAAGTTGCGCTGGGTTATCGAGCCGGTGAAAAAAACCTTTTCCACGCTGCTGTATCCGGCTCCGAAGGTGAATGTGCCGGTGGGCTTTTCCGTTACTCCGATTTTGACTTTCATCAGGTTTTCGGCGCTGCCCTTGAGGGTGTCGACCTTGATGTCTTTGAAAAAATCGAGCCGGTAGAGGTTGCGGACGCTTCTTTTAAGATTGCTTCCGTTGTAAAGTTCCTGTTCATGGATCTTCAACTCGCGCCGGATGACCTTGTCCCGCGTTTTGGTGTTGCCTTCGATTATTATCTCTTCGAAATAGACGGGTTGCTTTTTTGAGATATTGAAAACGATATCTACCGTGGCCTTGTCCCGGTTTTCCCTTGTCTCGGGGGTTATGTCGGCATAGGCATAGCCGGCGTCGGCGTACTTGTCGGTCAGCATTAGAACGTCACGGCGGATGACTTCGCGGTTGTAATAGGTCTGGCGGGTTATCTGCAATTGTTCCATCAAAGTGTCCCGCGGTTCGATGAGGTCTCCTTTCAGATCCACTTTGCCGATCTTGAACCTGCGGCCTTCCTCGATTTTGATGGTGATCGTAATCCACTTGTCCCCGTATTCGATCCGGGGCTCACCGACCTTGGCGTCGATATATCCATGGTTGTGGTAAAAGCCGGCGATCCTGGAAACATCTTCCGCCAGATCGTCCCTGTTCAGATCGCCCGATGAGGTCAGCCACGAAAAGAAACCCTTTTCGGTGGTCTTGATCACGTCTTTCAGCTGCTCGTCACTGAAGGCCTTGTTGCCCTCGAAACGGATTTCCTTGATGAGCAGCTTGGGGCCTTCATCGATGACGAAGGTCAGATCCACCTGATTGTTGTCCAGGGGCTTCAGCTTGTAGCTTACCTTGGCCCGGTGGTAATTTTTTTCCCTGTACAGCGATTTTATCTGTTCGACGTTTTTTTTGACCTTTGCAATATTGAGTATGGTTCCGGTACTCAGGGTCAGGTTCTCCCGGATCTTGTCTTCGTCGATGAAGCGTTCGCCCTCGATCTTTATCTTGCGGATGGTTGGCTTTTCAGTGACTTTGAAGGTTACGATCTTGCCCTTGGGACTGTCGTTCACTTCAACTTCTATATCGTCGAAGTAGCCCATGGCGAAAATGGCCCGCAGGTCGTTGGCAAGGTTTGCAGGCCGGTATATGTCTCCGGCTTTGGTCTTTATCACTCTCAGGATGGCATCGCTTTCGATAAGTTTGTTGCCCGCTATTTTTACCTGGGCCACCCTGAGTTGTGCCAGCAGGATGCCGGCGATCCGGTCCGCTGTTTTGGCCACGGCCGTGGACAGGCTGGCCAGGTTGCGGCCCTCGGAGTAAAGATTGTGTATCTTGCCCGGGGCGGCCGTTTCGACCAGGCGGACGTCGAGACTGAAACTTTGACCGATGATGGTGATGCTTCCCCATGCCACTGCCCGGGCACCCTTTGCTTCGGCAAGGGCGAGCAGGGCTTTGAGCGCGTCCTGTCCGCTGTCCACAGAAGGAGCCTGTTCGGAGGACAGAACCACCCGGGCCCCTTTGGCCTTCAGTTTGTCGGCCAACAATGACGGGATTTGGCTGCCAAGGTATTGATGCCCCTCGGGGGCGTTGACGTTGAAAGGCAGCAACAGCAGTTTGGAAGCCGATGCGGTTGTTGCCGGACAAAGGCTGACAAGTACTATATACAGCAGCATGAGGTTAATTGAACCCAGCTTGAATTTCATCGAAAACCCTTTTTGAGTTTTGAGCTCCCCTGGAGGTTGTGTACAAGTTGAACTCTGGCAGAGCCTTCTATGCCGTTTCAGCAGTTACCAGTTCGCCTTCAATGATGGTAACCCTGCGGTCCATCATGGCCGCCAGTTCCGGATTGTGGGTCACAACAACCAGACTCATACCGAAATCCCGATTCAGTTCCAACAGCAATCGATGTATCCGTTCACTGTTTTTCCGGTCCAGGTTGCCCGTGGGTTCATCGGCCAGGAGCAGATCGGGCCGTTGGATCAAAGCCCGGGCCAGAGCCACCCTTTGTTGTTCCCCCCCCGAGAGGCGATTTATCCTGCGGTCTTGTTTGTCCTCGACCCCGACACGTTCCAGCATTTCAAGGGCCGTGACGCGGGCACGGCTTTTTTCCACGCCCCCGATCAATGCCGGCAGCATGGCGTTTTCCAGGGCCGTGAATTCAGCCAGCAGATGGTGAAACTGAAAGACGAAACCCATCTTCAGATTTCGGAAGCGGGCCAGCTGTTTTTCATCGTAATCTGCCAGGTCTTGCCCCTGAAAGAGCAGTTTGCCCCGGTCAGGGCGCTCCAGGGTGCCCAGAATGTGAAGCAGGGTGGATTTGCCGATCCCCGATGCTCCGACTATGGCCAGGGTTTCACCTTTGTGGACTGTCAGGTTGACATTGCGCAACACTTCGATCCGGGTGCCGTCGCAGGCGAAACCCTTGCTGATTCCGACAGCCTCCAGAAGGGGAGCGTCCTGTTGTCCTGAAACGGTTTCAATATTATCAACCATGGCGGATGGCCTCCACTGGGTCTGCGACGGTGGCCCGGTGGGCCGGATAGACGGCGGCCAGCAGGCAGATCAGAAGGGCTGCGGCCGCCACCGCGCTCACGTCGGCGCTGCGTACGTTGACCGGAAAAGCCGAAATATAGAAGACATCGCCGGGAAGACGGATCAGGTGGTATTTATCCTGCAGATAACACAGGGTTAAGCCTCCCAGTGTGCCTGCCAGGGTTCCGGCCGCACCAACTGCCAGCCCCATGAGCAGGAAGATGGTCCGGATGTGGCCTGCGGTGGCCCCCATGGCTTTCAGCACTGCGATATCTTTGGCCTTTTCAGAAACAAGGATCATCAGCCCGCTGAAGATGTTTACCGTGGCCACCAGGATGGTCAGGGCCAGGACGACGAACATGGTAGTCTTTTCCAACTTCATGGCTGAAAACAGGTTCCGGTTGCGTTCCATCCAGCTGACGGCCCTTAAGCCGGGACCAAGACGCCGGCTGATCCGCCGGCTGATCTTTTTGGCGTCGAAGACATTCCCGGTCATAACCTCGATGGCGGTGGCTTCACCTGTCCGGCGCATGAGATGTTGAACGTCTTTCAGGCGGCCGAAGGCAAGGCTGCCGTCATAGAGCCAGACCCCGGTTTCGAAAACCGCCGTCACCCGGAAGCTCTTTATCACCGGCAGGAAACCGGCCGGGGTGATTATTCCCCTGGGAGCGATTATCCTGACCGTGTCGCCGGGAGCAACCGCCAGGCGGCCGGCCAGGGCTCTGCCCAGGACAAGTGGAGGCAAGGCTCCGGCCGTGGTGTCGCTGGAGATCAGGGTCTGCAAACCGGAAATCCCGAGCCCCTGCCCGGCCGGGGCGGCTATTCCCTTTAGTGTGGCTCCGGCGGTCCGAACAGAGCTTTGGACCATGACTTCGGTTTTGAAAACCGGCCAGAAGGCGGTCACACCTTTCACGGCACCTATGGCGTGGGCAATTTCCCGATGATTGGTCAGGTTGCCGGACTTTGCCGAAACCACCACATGGGGCTCTATGGAAAGGATGCGGGCCTTCAAGTCCGCCTCGAAGCCTTCCATGACGGCTATGACAACTATCAACGCCATGACGCCTATGGCGACTCCGGCCGTGGCCAGAATCGAAATCAGGGCGATGAAGGCTTGTCTGGGCTTCGATTTCAAATAGCGACCGGTTATGAATATTTCAAAGCGCATGAACCCGCCACTGAAATGCTCTTGGAGGAGAGGACACGACCGGTCCGGCTTCGTTTTGAGCCGGCCATGCGACTTGCGCGCGGCAAGAGCCAAGACGCCCGCGGTCCTGCCGGTCTCTTCTTGCATTGCTCCCGCCGGACAGGCCCAATGAAAGCCGCCCCTTCGGGGTGTTTACTGCCCCCTGGGTTTCATATGCGGGAACAGAATCACTTCGCGGATGGAAGCCGCATCGGTCAGCAGCATGACCAGCCGGTCAATACCAATTCCTTCTCCTGCGGTTGGAGGCATTCCGTATTCCAACGCCTCGATATAGTCTTCGTCCATCAAATGCGCCTCTTGGTCGCCGGCCTCGCGGTCCTCCACCTGCTGGAGGAATCTTTGGCGTTGATCCTCCGGGTCGTTCAATTCAGAGAAACCATTGGCTATTTCCCTTCCGGCGATGAACAGCTCGAAGCGTTCCGTCATTTCAGGCTGCTTGTCGCTCCGGCGCGAAAGCGGTGAGACTTCAACCGGGTACCCCGTGATGAAGGTCGGCTGGATCAACCGGGGTTCCACCAGGGCATCGAAAAGTTTGGTGATTATTTTCCCGATACGCCTGGTCTTTGTCAATTTTACGTTTTTCCCGGCGGCAAAAGAGATCAGGGCCTGTTTGTCGTTCAGGAGGGCCGGATCGAGGCCCGCCATCTGTTCAAGGGCTTCCACCAGCGGCAGGCGCTTCCAGGTGCCGGCAAGTTCGATGGTCTGACCCTGGTATTCTATGGCCGTTGTCCCCAGAACCTGCCGGGCAACCCGTGATACCAGCTCTTCGGTAATGGCCATAAGGTCGTTGTAAGTGGCATAGGCCTGGTAGAATTCGAGCATGGTGAATTCAGGGTTGTGTTGGGTCGAGACCCCTTCGTTGCGGAAGTTGCGGTTGATTTCGAAAACCCGTTCGAATCCCCCCACCACCAGCCGTTTGAGGTACAGCTCGGGAGCTATCCGCAGATAAAGATCCATGTCCAGGGCGTTGTGGTGGGTCTTGAAAGGAGTTGCTTCCGCCCCGCCGGCAATAGGTTGCATCATGGGGGTTTCGACTTCCACGAAATCACGTTCGAGGAAAAAATTGCGGATCGACTGGACGATACGGCTGCGGGTAAGGAAAATGTTGCGGACCTCTGAATTCATGATCAGGTCCAGGTATCGCTGGCGGTACCGTTTTTCAGGGTCTTTGAGACCGTGAAATTTTTCCGGCAGGGGGCGAACGGCCTTGCTGAGAAGCTCAATTTTTTCGGCCAGCAGGGTCCATTCACCGGTCCTGGTTTTGAAAAGAGTGCCTTCCAGCCCCACGAAATCACCGATATCGAGCTGTTTGAACAGGGTGTAAGGCTCGGACCCCACCTTGTCTTTGCGGATGTAGGCCTGCATCTGCCCGCTGCGGTCGCGGAACCTGATGAAGGCGGATTTGCCGAACCTGTTGATGGCCATCATCCTGCCGGCGGTTTTGTAGGCAGTGTCGTCTTCCGAGGCCTGTGCCTGCTCCAGACTGTCGGCGGCCTCCTGAACCTGGGCCACGCTGTGGGTCACCTTGAAATGGTTGGGGTAAGGATTGATGCCTGCCTTGCGCAGCTGTTCGACCTTGGCCCTTCTTTTGGTCAGAATGTCTGTCTCTTTTTCCATCAAATATCCGTGTTGCTAAAATTTTCAGAAAATCATAATACAAAACGGGTGTTTTCCGGCAAGCTGGATCGTCGCCGCACCATCTGCACCCGTTCGCCAAGGCTTTGTTTATGCCTTTCACATACAAGCAAAAAATGCTAACCAATTCCTTTTGGGCTGTCAAGGCCAACTTGAATGGTATATGATGGCTCGATCGAAGTTGCATGTGGCTGAAATCAGAGGGGTAAATTTGCGACCGGAAGGTTTTTGCCACTTGCGGGACCCGTAATTTCCGGCAGGGCAAGGCGCGAGTTTGATCGGGCAAGGATTTTTTGGGGACGGAGAAATCAAGCTTGTTTGGCGGAATCATTTCAAGATATGTTTTCAGGCAGCTCTGGGCGCCTTTTGCCGTCAATCTCTTTTTTTTCACCTTTATTTTTCTGATGACCCAGTTGCTGCAGCTGACCGATCTGATAGTAAACCATCAGCTGGGACTGTTGCTGGTGGGCCGCATGATAATTTATACCATGCCTTTTTTTCTGCAGTTCATCATTCCCATGTCGGTTATGATGGCAATCCTCCTGACTCTTATGCGGATGAGTTCCGACAACGAGATCCTGGCCCTGAAGGCAGCCGGTATCAGCATAGTCAGGCTGCTGCCACCGATTTTCAGCTTCGCCCTGATTTCATGCCTGGCAACGGCCCTGATCGCCATCTGGGGACTGCCCCACGGCCGGATGGCTGCCCGCCGGCTGATTTACCAGGTGGCTTCATCCAGCCTCGATGCCGCCATCAAGCCCCGGGTGTTCATCGACAGCTTCGACAGGGTCGTTCTCTACATCAACCAGGTGGCACCGGGCAGCGGTGTTTTGAAAGACATATTTATCGAGGATCGCAGGCGGAGCGATGTGGTCACCACTGTGGTGGCACCCCGCGGGGTACTCGTTACGGATCCCCGGGACCGGGCGGTGATTCTGCGCCTGTTCGACGGCCAGATCCATCAGGTGGACATCGACCGGCAGATGGCCACGGCGGTCAGTTTTCACACCTACGACGTGCGCCTCGACATGAAGCAGCATCTGCATGACCCCGCCGGGGGTCCGAAAGACGAGGAGGAGATGAGCCTGGGCGAGCTGCGGGACTATCTCAGAAATGCCACCAGGAAAGACGCCCAGTATTATCTTACCCTGATGGAGTGGCATAAGAAGTTCGCTTTGCCTGTCGCCTGTCTGGCCCTGGCCCTGGTTTCCACCGCCCTGGGGATTCAGACCCGCAGGAGCAAACCCGCCCACGCCATCGGGCTGGGACTCGGTTTTTTCCTCCTATACTATCTGATGCTGTCGGCCGGCTGGGTGTTCGGAGAGGCCGGAGTGTATCCCCCGCTGATCGGCATGTGGCTGCCCAACGCGGTCAGCGCGGGCATCGGGATCATTCTGCTGTCGAGAAAAGTGAAAGAAAAACCCCTGCCCAGTTTCGGCGGGAGACTGAAAGTGAGGGATCTGCTGAGATTTTTCCGCAAGCCGCATTCCGGCGGCGGAAGTGGACGAGGCTGTTGATTTGTGGATCCGGTTTGCTGGTTGCAGAAACTTTAGGCGCTTAGGGCGATAATGAAAATTATCAGCAGGTATATAGCCGGCCAGATAATCGCCAGCCTCTGCCTGGTGATGGCGGCCGTGATCGGGATCTACCTGGTGGTGGATTTCATCGAAAAGATCGACGACTTCATGGAAGCCGGGGTGGCCATGAAGTGGGCGGCGCTTTACTTTGCTTTCAAGGTGCCGCTGATAGTTTCCCAGGTGCTGCCGGTGGCGGTCCTTTTGGCCATCCTGGTCACCTTCGGGCTGATGGCCAAAAACAATGAAATCATCGCCCTCCAAAGCAGCGGTGTCAGCCACCTGGCGCTCCTGAAACCGGCGCTTGCCATCGGGGTGGCCGGCAGCATCCTTCTTTTTACCCTGGCCGAGGTGGCCGTCCCGCTGGCCATGTCCCGGGCCAATGCCATCTGGCTGGGCAAGGTAAAAGGGATCAACCGGGTGGTTACCAGAAAGAACGACATCTGGATAAAGGGCCCGGCGAGGATACTCCATATTCAATACTATCATCCCGAGACCAAGACCGCTTACGGGATCTCCCTGAACCTGTTCGACCGCAATTTCACCCTGACAAGACGCATCGACGCCAAGGAGGCCGTTTTCAAAGACGGCAGGTGGGTTCTGAAAGGCGTCATGGACCAGTACCCCCGTAAAAAACAGGGGGGGTTGAAAGTTCGTTTCCTGGATACCCTTGTCATGGATCTGGGTATCACCATGGACGATCTGCAGGAGGTGGCCAAGCCAACCGAAGAGATGAGCTTCGCAGAGCTGAAAGAATCGATCCGTCGTATCGAGGCCGAGGGTTACGACACCACCGCTTACCGGGTGGATCTGTATGGCAAGACGGCCTTTCCCTTCGTTTGTCTGATCCTGGCCTGCATGGGAGTCGGTATCGCCGGTTCGGGCAAGGTGCGTGACGGCCTGGCCTCCAGTGTGACCTACGGGCTGGCGGTGGCCTTTCTTTACTGGACGTTTTACAGTTTCACCATGTCCCTTGGTTACGGGGCGGTTCTGCCGCCGCCGGTGGCGGCCTGGCTGGCCAACTGCGTCTTTTCCATCCTGGCCCTGATAATGTTGATAAAGCTTTTGTAGTGACAGAGGGAGACGCTTTTTTTCATGGGAAGCTTGGCAACAACCTGGAAAGGAAAGACCGCCTGGTGGCTGTACAATCTTTTTCTGACCACCAAGGCGGTTTTCACGGCCCCGGCATGGGTCCCGGTGGTGGTTGCGGTGGCCAAGCGGCGCCATAGCTTTGCCGGTCGCCTGGGCCTGCGCGGCCCGCAACGCTTCAGGGGCGGCAGGCCCATATGGATCCATGCCCTCTCGGTGGGTGAGGTCCGGTCGGCCGAGCCGCTTGTAAGACACCTGGCCGGGGCCGGAACTCCGCTGGTTGTGACCGCCTCCACCCGGAGCGGCTTCGGATTGGCCCGCAATCTGTTTGCCGGCCTGGACCTGCCGGTGGCCTATTTCCCCTACGATTTTGTTTTCAGCGTCCGGCATGCGGTCAGCAGGCTCCGGCCGGCGGCGGTGGTCATCGTCGAAACCGATATCTGGCCCAATTTCCTGGCCGAGATGAAAAGGCGGTCCATACCGGTTTACCTGGTCAACGGCCGGATCTCCGACCGGTCCTTCAGGCGCTTTGGACGGTTGGGGAAACTGGCCGGGCACCTGTTTTCAAACTTCACCACCATTTGCATGCAGACGGACGACGACGCCCGCCGGCTGCTGGCCCTGGGGGTGCCGCCGTCAAGGATCAGGGTCACCGGCAACCTGAAGTTCGACCTTGCCCTGCCGTCTGAAAATGGAAAGCCGGGATCGGAAATGCGGAGACGCTGGAACCTGCCTGCAGATCGCAGCCTGATCGTGATCGGCAGCAGCCATCCCGGGGAAGAGGAGATTATCGTCAACGCCCTGGAGCCGCTGGTCCGAGGCAAGAACGGAGCCTGCCTGGTGGTGGCCCCCCGGGATGTGCGCCGGGCGGCCGGGATTGCTGAAAGGCTGCGCAAAGAGGGGTTCGCAGCCGGCATGATCGGCAGCCGGACATCTGCCGGGAGAGATCCCCAGGTTCTCGTGGTCGACCGGTTCGGGATTTTGCGGCACTTGTATGCCCTGGCGGATGCGGCCGTCATCGGCGGGAGTTTCGTGCCCGCCGGAGGGCACAACCCTGTTGAGGCCGCGGCCCTGGGGTGCCCGGTGATCTTCGGCCCGGACATGAGTGACTTCAGGCAGATTGCCGCCCTTTTGAAAGAGGCAGGGGCCGCCTTCCAGGTGCAAAAGCCCGAGAAGCTCAATCAGGTCGTCGCCCGATTGTTGTCCGATCGAAACCTGGCGGCCCGGATGGGGCAAAGGGGCCAAAGACTGGTTGCAGAAAACAGGGGTGCGGTCGAGAAAACGATTCAGGCCCTGCAGCTGAACCGGGCCGCATCCGACAGGGAGACCCCATCTGAAGCATGATTACAAAGGCAGCCACAAAGCTGAAACAGCGCATAGAGGATATAATCTGGTCCCAGGCAACAGAAAATCCTTTCTTGTCACTGGAGTCCTGCCTGCTGCTGGCTTCAAAGGTCTACGGAGGTCTGGCGGCCGCCGACCGGGCCGCCTATCGGCTGGGGTTGAGGAAGGTGCGGCACCTGGACTGCAAGGTGATTTCGGTCGGCAACCTGGCTGCCGGCGGTACCGGCAAGACACCTTTTGTGCGCTGGCTGGCCTGTCTTCTCAAACGCCGGGGCTTGAAAGTGGCCGTTCTCGGCCGGGGATATAAAGGAAAGGGAGAAAAGCGCGGCAGCCTGGTTTCAGACGGCCGCAGGCTGCTGGTTTCCGCCCGGCAGGCCGGTGACGAACCCTGGCTGCTGGCCAGGACCCTGCCGGGTGTTCCGGTCGCTGCCGGCAAGGACAGATACGCCATGGGGCAGATGCTGGCCGACAGGTTCGCCCCCGAGGTGATCGTCCTGGACGACGGAATGCAGCACCATCGTCTGTTCAGGGACCTGGAGATCGTCCTGCTGGACGCAAGCAGTCCTCTGGGCAACGGCTGCCTGCTGCCCCGCGGCCCCCTGCGGGAGCCGCCCGGTGCCCTGGCCCGGGCAGATGTAACGGTCTTTACCTGCAAAGGGAAGGGGAATTTTGCAGGATGTACATTGCCCCGGCAGACTGACTCTCGGAAGGCTGCCTTCAGGGCGTTTTACAGACCGGTGGTTCTTTTCAAGGTGGCCGGCGGGCAGGGGGTACGGCCGGACTGGCCGGATCTTTGTGAGCCGGGCCGTCTTGACGGCTCACTGCCGCCGGTGCCGGTCTTTGCCTTCAGTGGCGTTGCCAGGGGGCGTGATTTCGGCGCGGCCGTGAAGGCCATGGGGGCCGAGCTGGCCGGCGAGATAGCCTACGGCGATCACCACTGGTTCAGCCGGTCCGATATGGAACGGATCGAACGGGAGGCCCTCAGGGCCGGGGCCGGAATGCTGGTTACATCGGCCAAGGATTTTGCCCGCCTGGCCGGCCGGCATATCTGGACCCTGGACCTGGCGGTAGTCGACCTGGCGGTCGATCTGGCTCCGAGGAACGCAGAATTTACGGATATCGTTCTGGACAAGTTGAAGGTTGGCTGAAATGTTTCCTCTGAAGATATTGATAGTCAGCGATGGCCGGCCGGGCCATGAAAAGCAGAGCCGGGCGGTGGTTCAGGCCCTGGCAGGCCTGACGCCCGTTGAGCAGGCCCTGGTAAAGGTGCCGTTGCCTTCCCTGAAATCGGTTGCCGCCAGCGCGCTGCGCTATCTTGCCGGCTCCGGAACCAGGGGATGGCCGGCGGCCGACCTTGTCATCGGCACCGGCACCGGCACCCACCTGCCAATGCTGACTTACCGGCGCGGGCATCCCCACGCCAGGGTGGTTACCTGCATGTTGCCCGACCCACTGCTGCGAAACCGCTTCGACCTGTGCCTCGTTCCCCGCCACGACCGGCCGTCGGAGCGTTCCAATATTTTTCTGACCAGCGGTCCTGCCTGCATGCAGGGCGTCTGCCGGAAAAAAGACAGGCAGCGCGGGCTGATACTGGTGGGCGGGGTGGACGAAAAGAGCCACCACTGGCATACGGAAACCCTGATTTCGCAGGTGGAGACCGTGGTTTCCCGTTGCCGGGATGTCACCTGGGTTATAGCTTCTTCTCCCCGCACTCCGGCTGACACCGAGGCCGGCCTGGAGGACCTTGCCGGCGCGCATGAGAAGGTGAGTTTTTTCCCGGCGGAAAAGACGCAGCCGGGCTGGATCGAGCGGCAGTACGCTGCCAGCGGCCGGGTGTGGGTTACGGCCGATTCGGTTTCAATGCTCTACGAGGCCCTTTCTGCCGGCTGCAGCGTAGGCGTGCTGCCGGTGAAGTGGAAGAAAAAGAACAACAAATTCCAGCAGGGCATCGACGGCCTTGTGGCCGGACACCTGGTGGTGCCTTTCGACCTGTGGGCAGCCGGCCGGCTGCCCATGCCCCGAGGAACCTGTCTGGACGAGGCGGGCCGTTGCGCCAGGGAGATTCTGAAAAGATGGTGGCCAGAAAGATTACCGTAGTACAGGTCCTGCCGGAGCTTGAAAGCGGCGGGGTGGAGCGCGGCACTCTGGAGATGGGGCGCTGCCTGGCGGGCCAGGGCCATACCAGCCTTGTAATTTCTCAGGGCGGGCAGATGGTGGCAGAGCTGGAAAACCGGGGCAGCCGTCATCTAAGGATGAACTGGATCGGCGAAAAGTCTCCCCGCTGTCTGCTTCACCTGCCTGCTTTGCGGCGCCTGTTTGTCTCGCGCCGGGTCGATATAGTCCACCTGCGCTCGCGCCTGCCGGCCTGGGTGGCCCTGATGGCGGTCAAGAGCCTGCCGCCGGACAGAAGGCCGGCTGTGGTGACCACTTTTCACGGTTACTATTCGGTCAATGCTTACAGCGCCGTCATGACCAGGGGGCAGAAGGTGATCGCCATCTCCCGCGGAATTGCCGATCACCTGCGCAAGGTCTACGGGGTTGCCCGGTCCAGGATACGGATCATCCACCGCGGAATAGACGAAAATTTGTTTTCTCCAGCCGGAATTTCCGACAATCGCCTGGCCAGGGCCAGGGCCTGGATGGGTGTGGATGATACCAGGCCCTTGATCCTGCTGCCCGGCCGGGTCACCTTTGTAAAGGGACATGACTTACTTTTGAAGGCCTTGGCCGGGCTTAAAGACCTCCAGTGGCGGGCTGTCTTTCTGGGCCACAGGGATACTGCAAGCAGGTATTGCCGGGAACTGGAAAGTCTGCGCCTCCGGTTGGGCCTGTCAGAAAGGGTGGTTTTTGCTCCTCCTTTTGACGACATGCCGGCGGCCCATGCTGCCAGCACGGTTGTGGTTTCAGCCACCAGTGCCCGGCCGGAAGCCTTCGGCCGGGTGGTGGTCGAGGCCCAGGCCATGGGCAAACCCGTGGTGGCCTCGGCTCACGGGGGGAGCCTGGAGACCGTGCGGCACGGAATGACCGGTTTTCTCTTCGAACCGGGGGATCATTTGCAACTGCGCCGCAGGTTGAAGCAGATTCTCAATAACCGTGAAACAGCAGAAGAGATGGGCCGCAGGGGCCGCCGCTGGGTGCTGCAGAATTTCACCACTGCAAACATGTGCCGCAAGACCATGGCGGTCTACCGGGAAGTTCTGGCAGCCCGGCGGCTCGACTCCCGGTGAAATCCGTTGTTCCGCTTCTTACAGCAGGTAGTAAACAATCCCCACCACCACCAAGCTAGCGATGCGGGTGGCCTGGCCCAGCAAAAGGATCTGGAGGCCGAGCTTGGGGGCGAAGATGCCCATCAGGCGGGGCAACTGGTGGCGCAGGGCCCGGATGGGAAAAGCGATGATGTTGCCGGCCAGCAGGGCCAGGGTGGCCTGCTTGACCGAAAGCATCCCCGAGTGCATCAGGGCCCCGGCGGTGGCAAAGCCGGAGGTGAATTCGGCGGCAAAGCCTATGATGACCAGGGAGAAGGCTTCCACCGGCACGAAGCGTTCGGTGAGAAAGCCTGCCAGCCACCTGCGGGCAAGATCGAAGCCGCCGCCGGCAGAGACCATGAAGACAGCCGCGTAGATTGGCACTACATAGGTGATCACTCCCGCCAGCCGCGATACCAGGCGCCTTGCAAAGACCTTCCGGTCGAAAACCGGACGTTGCTCACCTGAAGCAGGCTTGCTGCCGGTAAGGTGGGCGGCCGGCTGATCCTTGTCCAGCATGAACCGGCCATAGATCAGGACTAAGACGGTGCGCAGCACCAGGGCGGCGAACGTCAGACCGAAGTAAGCGGCCCCGGCCCGGCCGGTCAGGGGCAGGACGATGAAGACCGTGGTGGGCAGATGGAGAAAGTAGGCCGGCACCTGGTTGACCAGATTGGCCACCAGCAGGTGGCGCTTGCTTATTTTGCCGCTGCGGTAAAACTCAAGCAGCATGGCGTTGGCGGTCGTCCCGGAGAAGAAGGCGGCCGTGAAAGCCGCGCTGCAGTGGGGGCCTAAGCGGCCGAAGGAAAGCAGGGGAGCAGATACAGCCGCCAGGCGGCGGGTCCAGCCCAGGGCTTCCACCAGCTGACCGGCCGCCAGGCCGATAAAGATCAGGAGCGTCAGGCGGCCGAGGGGCAAAAGCAGCCTGCGGGCCAGGGTCTCGGGGGTGATGCCCGGAAACAGAGCCATTCCGGTGGCGGTAATAACCGCCGCCAGGACCAGGGATATCCCCAGCTTTATCAGTTTGCCCCTGATTCTTTGCCGGGAACCTTTCACCGCATCCGCCCTGGCTTTTTTGCGGCCCGCTTTTTGCGCCTGATGCCCCATGGCCGTTTGCTAATGATGGCGATGGGGAGCTCTGCCCATCTTGTGGGCATGGCGGTGGACGTGAAAGTGGACCTGCTCGTCGGTAAGGATCCGGCCGTTTTCCAGGCTGAAGATCCGCCGGGTGACCTGATCCAGGAAATCAAAATCGTGGGAGATTACCACCATGGTCATCTCCAGGCGTTGCAGGACATTTATCAGGGTCCTGCGGATGTCGTTGTCCAGGCCGGTGGTGGGCTCGTCCAGCAGCAGGACTTCCGGTTCCATGGCCAGGACGGTGGCCAGGGAGACCAGCCTCTTTTCCCCGCCGGAAAGCTTGATGGTCACCCTTTCCTCGAATCCTTCCAGGCCCAGAAAAGCCAGAATGCGGCGGGAGATTTCGATTGCCTCCCTGCGGGACTTGCCCAGGTTGAGCGGTCCGAAAGCCACGTCTTCCAGCACGGTGGGGCTGAAGAGCTGGTCGTCGGCATCCTGGAAGAGCAACCCGATTTTCCGCCTCACCATGGCAAAATCTTCTTCGCTTTCAAGAACCTGCCCGAAGGCTTCCACCTTCCCGGATTCGGGCTTTACCAGGCCCATTATCAGGTGAAAGAGGGTCGTCTTGCCGCTTCCGTTGGGAGCAACCAGGCCGATCCGGTCACCGGCAAACAGCTCGAAGTCCAGGTGATCGAGGACCAACGGGCCTCCCGGATACCGGAAACAGATCTGCCTGAGCCGGACAAGCGGCCCGGGCGCTGTGGTTGCTTTGCTGTCGGCTGGGGTCGTTTCCATGGCAGGGACCGGTCTATCACGGGGCAGGTTGGATGACAAGTCAGATCGTCATCTCCAGGACGACCAGTGTCAGGCAGACAAGGCTTCCGGCAGCGGCCACCACCGGGTTCCAGACCGTGGGCCGGTACACCTGGAGGCTATGGAAACGGCCGTCGAAGCCGCGGCAGATCATGGCCTGGTGGACCCGCCGGGCGCGGTGGACGGCCCGCACCAGCAGCATGGCCGCTAGATAGGCAAAGGTGCGGTAGGTGTGGAGGTTGGTGCGGGGTATGAAGTTGCGGATGCGGGCCGCCCGGTACAGGCGGTGGTACTCCTGCTCCAGAACGAACAGGTAACGATAGGCAAGCAGCAGAAGCTGGACCAGCTTGGGCGGCAGCCCGAGTTTGCCCAGAGCCTGTCCCAGGGCGGCAACCCTCATGGTGGCAAGCAGAGAGATCATGGCCAGCAGGATACTGATCGACTTGAGGGTGATGCGGGTGCAAAGGGCCACGCCCTCCCTGGTGACAGTCAGCCGGCCGGCGCAAAACAGGGGGGTGCCGGCTATCGACCAGGGCAGGACAAACCACAGAAAGCAAAGAAAGCCTAAGGCCCAGGCCAGGTGGCGCATGACCCTGACAGGATTCAGGCGGGCTGCCGCCGTCATCAGGATGGAAAAGGCCAGGGCGGCCAAAATGGCGTAAAACCCGTTTACCAGGGCCACCACGGTGCAATAGACCACGGCAAGGGCGGTCCTGACGACAGGTGCGGTCCGGTGAAGGGGGCTGTCTCCCCGGGCAAAGACTTCCTCGGTCATTGGCTGTCTTCCTTGTCTTGACGACGGTATCTGAAATAGGCTCCCAGACCCACCAGGCCCAGGATGTAACCTATGCCTCCCAGGATGTCCCGGAGACCGGGGCCCCGGTTTTGCATTTCGGCAAGCTGGCGCACCAGGGGGTGGAGCTTGCGGTCCAGAATTTTTTCCAGCTCTTTTTCGATTTCCGGCGTGAGTGTCCGGGGAGCAGGGGGAGATGCCTGCTTTTGGCCGGAAGATTCCTGTTTGCCGGCAACAGGTTCTTCGGCCGGCGTGCCGGCCGGCAGGCCGGCTGCCTCCCTGATTTCGTCTGCCGGGACGATCCACTGGTTCTGGTGGCCCATGCCGGCTACCAGGACGATTTTAAGGTCGCAGACCTTGGGTACATCAAAGGCAAAGGCGCCCTGGTCGTCGGTGGTGCCTTCCAGCAGCAGTTGGCCCTTGTCGTCGAAAACCCGGATCTTTCCGTGGTTGACCTTGCGGCCGCCGCTGAACCGGCTTTCGGTATATACCCGCCGGCCTTCGACCCAGGCAAATACCGTCACCTTGTGGGCCCGGGCAGGGCCGGCACCCAGCAGGCCTGCAAGCAGCAAGATTCCCAGGGCCAGGCAGCAGGCGGTGACGGAACCGGGTGATTGTCGCGGATTGGAAAAGGGGGCCATTTTACTATTCTCCTTTACCGGCCTTGAATTGGGCCTTGAAAGAGCCGATGAGCTCGGGCTGGACTTTTTTCAGGAATTCCACGCCGAAAAGGGTGATGATGCCTTCGATGGCCATGACCGGCAGGTGGGCCGCCAGGATCATCAGGGTTACGTTGAAAAAGCCCTTTTCGGTCGCCATGAGGGCCGCCCCGGCGATAACGGCGCTCAAAAAGATGGACAGCACGCCGCAGGCAAAGGCTGCCACCTTGGCCCGCAGGCCGGTTTGCAGCACCAAGGGGCGGGTAAGGGCCCCGGCGATCACGGCCGGGTAGGCCATGACGCAGGTGTTGACTCCCAGGGTGGTAAGGCCTCCGAACTGGAAAAAAACCGCCTGGAGCAAAAGGGCCACCAGGATCACCGGAAAAGCGGCCCAGCCCAGGATCAGACCGATGATACCGTTCATGATCAGGTGGACGCTGGAAGGTCCGATGGGAACATGGATCAGGGAGGCCACGAAAAAGGCCGATGCCAGGATGCCGGCCTGGGCGATGTGATCGGTGTCCAGCTTTTTCAGCCCGGCCATGGTGCCGGCGGCGGCTGCCGCCGCGCCGGCTGCCAGTACCGGGGCCGAGAGTATGCCTTCGGAGATATGCATGTCTTTTTCCCGGGTTGAGGGTTTTATTTTTTACCCGGCCAGGGCATGAACTTGACCCACAGCACAGCCCCCAGCTCCACGTCCTTGGGTTTGCCCTTGTAATCCATGGGCTTGGCGTCGGTGTTCAGGCCGGCAAAGCCCCACCATCCGGCTGCCGGGGGAGCAAAACTGAAGATGCCGTTGGCGTCGGTCTTCAGGACCTGGGTGACCATGTAGTCGTTGGGGGCCTTGATCTTGCCGTCTTTGTTGTAGAACTCCACTTCCACTTCGCAACCGGCGGCCGGTTTGCCGTTGAGCAGAACCTGACCTCTGAAGACGTTGCCGGCATAAAGGCCGAAGGGACGGGTCAGGGGTACGATTTCGGTCTTGAGGCCGGCGGGCCGGTCCCAGCCTTGCTCGGAACCGAAGGCTGCCACCACGGTCTTGGTGTAGTGGACGATGTAACAGTCTTCGGCCGGTTCCCAATAGGGCACAGGCTCGCAGAAAAAGGTGTAAACTCCGGGCCGCTTGATTTTGTAGGCTGCCTTCCAGGCCGAATGACCCATCACCTTGGCAGGCTTGAGGGACGAAGCCAGATCCGTGCGTTTGCCGTTGAACATGACCCCGAAGGCTTTGGGCTTGGCCATCTCCATGCCCTGAAGCTCAAAAGGATGGGAGAAGCTGACCTGGAGCCTGACGGTCCGGTTTTCACCCTGCATGATCATTTCGTCGCCGGGAATCACCATTCCGAAGTGGGCCCGGGCCGGGGCAGCCAGAAGCAGCACCAAAAAGAGCACGATAGCAGTCGTCTGTCTGAAGGTCGGCATTTGTTCCTCCTGTAAAGATAAGGTTGGGAACCCGGAAGGTGCGCCCGGCGGACAAAAAAACCACGAAGGGCCTCCGGCGCACCGCTGGACCTTCGTGGTCGTGTTTTGGCGGGTAACGGTTTGCTTGAAATACTCTTTGAAACCGGCGGCAGGCTTCGGCCTGCGGTAAACGGTAGTTTGTTTAGGCCATTCGGCCCCTGGAGTCAAGGGAAATATGGCTGTTTGCGGCAAGGGGGATCCGGCTTGACTTGGGTTGGAAAACTCTCTATGACCTAAGCTGAGCGTTTCAAATTTTTGAAGTAATAGAGTTGATTAAGGTTTTAATGATGTTTGCTATTTTGTTTTCAAAAATTTGAAACCCGGCGGGCTTTCCGATTTCACCGCATCTACGGCGTCAAATGTCGTTCCGCATAGTTCACTATAGCGGAACGACATTTTCCTTGTATCTGCGGCAAACTCGAAAATCGCTCAACTTAGGTATGACCAAGCAGATTGCGGCAGCCCGTTTGGAGTTGAGACAAGATCAGCAAAGATGATGGATCGCAAAAATGAAAGATAGAATTGCCCGATTGATTCTGGATGCAGCCCGGACGGCATTCGACAAGGGCCAGTTGCCGTCGGCCACCTTTGAGGAGGTGGTCATCGAAACGCCCAAGCACCAGCAGCACGGAGATTTCGCCACCAATTTTGCCCTTGTTTCGGCCAAGGCCCAGAAGATGGCGCCCCGCAAGATAGCCGAGATCCTGGTGGCCAACCTGGCAGACCATGACGGTATCTTTGCGGCCGTGGAAATTGCCGGGCCGGGATTTATCAACTTTCACCTCCGGCCCGAAGCCTGGTACCCGGTCCTGGACGAAATTCATGACCGGAAACTGGAATACGGGGCCAGCGATTTGGGGCAAGGCCGTAAGGTTCAGGTGGAGTTCGTCAGCTCCAATCCCACCGGCCCCCTGCATGTGGGCCATGGAAGGGGGGCGGCGGTGGGTGATGCCGTGGCCAACCTGCTGGCTTTTTGCGGCTATGACGTCCAGAAAGAATACTATATCAACGATTCGGGCCGCCAGATCCGGACCCTGGGCCTTTCGGTCTGGCTCCGGGGGGCAGAGCTTGCCGGAGAGCAGGTCGATTTTCCGGAAGACTGTTACCAGGGCGATTATATCCGCGACATAGCCGGGCAGCTGCGCGAGCTCAAAGGCGATCAGCTTTTCAGGCAGCAGACCGACGAAGCGGTGATGGAGTGTGCCCGCTTTGCCACCGATCAGATCATCAGCGGCATCCGGAACGATCTCGAACGCTTCGGGGTGGTCTTCGACCAGTGGTTCAGCGAGCAGAGCCTGTACGACAGCGGAGAGTATGAACGGATCGTCTCTCAGCTGGAACAAGAAGGCGTCATCTATCGCAAGGACGATGCCCTCTGGTTCAGGACGAGTTCCTTCGGCGACGAGAAAGACAGGGTCGTTGTGCGGGCCAACGGCCAGCCGACTTATTTTGCCTCGGACATCGCCTATCACCGCAACAAGTTCGAGCGTGGTTTCGAGACGGTCATCGACGTCTGGGGGGCCGATCACCACGGCTATATCCCGCGCCTGACAGCGGCCGTGGAAGCCATGGGCTACCGCCGGGAGCAGTTCAAGGTGATCCTGGTCCAGCTGGTCAACCTTTTGCGGGGCGGCAAGCCGGTGGCCATGTCCACCCGGGCCGGGCAGTTCGTGACCCTGGCCGATGTCATCGACGAGGTGGGAACCGACGCGGCCCGTTTCATCTTTCTTACCCGTGATACCAGCAGCCCCCTGGATTTCGACCTGGAGCTTGCCAAGCAGAAGTCCAACGACAACCCAGTCTATTACGTCCAGTATGTCCATGCCCGGATCTGCAGCATCATGGCCAAGGCCGCCGAAAGAGGCATCGATACCCCCCGGCCGGCCGGGGGCGGCGGCCTGCAGCTGGACACGCCCGAGGAAATCGCCCTGATCAAGACCCTGGCCCGTTACCCGGAAGCGGTGGCAACGGCCGCCGAAAGGATGGAACCCCACCGGGTGACTTTCTTCTTGATGGATCTTGCGGCCCGTTTCCATGCGTATTACAACAAGCACAGGGTGCTTACCGAGGACCGGCAGCTGACCCTCAGCCGGCTTCATCTGGTGGAAGCCGTAAAACTCGTGATCCATAACGGGTTGAACCTGCTGGGGGTTTCGGCACCCACGAAGATGTGATTCTTCAAGCCAACCACGATCGGGGTGGGAAAAACGTGGCCAAGAAAAAGTCCGCCGAATACCGCGTAAGCCGCAGGAACCTTTTCATCTGGGGTGCCCTGATGGTTTTCATCCTGATCTGGATATTCATCCTGGGCATCCTGGTGGGCCGGGGGACGGCGCCGGCGCCTTTCGACCCGCGCAGGCTGGAAAAAGAGCTTGCCGAGCTCAAGGCCGAGCTGCTCAAAAAACAGCGGCGCCAGGTGGATGCGGTGGCAAGCGGCAAACTCCGGCAGCCGGACATGGAGCTTTTCAGGAGTCTGAAAGAAAGCGGAGCCGGGCCCCATGTCGACCTGCCTCCCGCTCCGGCCCCGGTGCCCGGCGTAAAAAACGGCCAACCTTCGCGGCTCAAGGCCCTGAAACACGAAACCCGGCGCCGGCCGGCGGCAAAGGAGGCTTCCGTCCGGCCGCAACCCAAGGTTTCCGCCGCTGAAACAGCGGCTGCCGGCCGGGCCGGGTACACGGTCCAGGTGGCTTCCCTCAAGGATCCGGCCGCAGCGGCCAAGATGGCCGCCGCCCTTGCCGGCCGCGGCCTGGAGGCTTACCAGATCAAGGTGGATCTTGGCGGAAAAGGCACCTGGTACCGGGTGCGGGTGGGCCGTTTTGCCGACCGCAAGGCGGCCCAGAAGATGGTTGAGCGCCTCAAAAAGATGCATTATTCAGCCATGGTGGTCCGCAGGTGATATTTGCCCCGGCCGGCGCGGGCCGGTTGCGTGGCGCTGAAGCCTGCGGACGGTTTGCCAGGCCAACTCGAGGTGAGAAAAAGATGAAGATTTCCAAGGAGCAGGTGCAGTACGTGGCACGTCTGGCCAGGCTGGAACTGGAGCCTGAGCAGCTGGATAATTTTGCCCGCCAGCTTGCCACCATTCTAGACTACATGGAAACACTTTCCCGGGTGGATACCACCGGTGTGGAGCCCACGGCCCACGTTCTCTCTATCACCAATGCCTTTCGCCGGGACCAGGTGAGGCAACACCTGGATCGATCCCAGGCCCTGGCCAACGCGCCTGCCAGCGAAGAGGGATCGTTCGTCGTGCCCAAGGTGATCTGAAAAACACAACTGCCAAATTTCCTCTCAGGAGAACGGTTGCCATGCAACTTTACAGCCTCACGCTGTCTCAGGCCCGGAGCATGCTGCAGGAAGGCCGCGTTTCGGCGGTCGAGCTGACCAGAGCCGTCCTGGAGCGGATCGACAGCCTCGATTCCAGGATAAATGCCTACATAACCGTCGACCCGGAAGGCGCCCTGGAGGCTGCCCGCCGGGCCGATTCGGCCATTGCTGCCGGAAACCGGCAGGCCCTGACGGGGATTCCCGTGGCCGTCAAGGACCTGATCTGCACCCGCCGCATGCCGACCACCTGCGGTTCCAGAATCCTGAAAAATTTCCGGCCGCCCTACGACGCCACCGTCATCTGTCGCCTGGAGGAACAGGGCGCGGTGGTGCTGGGCAAACTGAACATGGACGAATTCGCCATGGGCTCGACCAACGAACATTCGGCCTTTGGTCCCACCCGCAACCCCTGGGATCTGGAGAGGATTCCGGGCGGCTCCAGCGGCGGGGCCGCCGCGGCGGTGGCGGCCGACATGTGCCTGGCGGCCCTGGGCTCGGATACCGGCGGATCGGTCCGCCAGCCGGCCTCCCACTGCGGTGTGGTGGGACTGAAACCGACCTACGGCCGGGTCTCCCGCTTCGGTCTGGTGGCCTTTGCCAGCTCCCTGGACCAGATCGGCCCCCTGTGCAAGACCGTGGCCGATGCGGCCGTGGTGCTCGAGGCCATTTCCGGCCACGATCCTGCCGATTCGACCTCGGTTCCCGAGCCCGTGCCGGACTATGCCTCCCTGCTGGAAGGAGACCTGAAAGGACTGCGCATCGGCCTGCCAAAGGAGTACTTCCGGGTCGAAGGCCTCGATGCCGGGGTCAGGCAGGCCGTGGAAAAAGCCGTCCGGGTGCTGGTGGACCTGGGAGCCGGGGTGGTGGACATCAGCCTGCCCCACAGCCGCCACGCGGTGGCGGCTTACTATGTAATCGCCCCCTGCGAGGCAAGCTCCAACCTGGCCCGCTATGACGGAGTCAAGTACGGCCTGCGGGAAAAGGAGCAGGACGGGCTTGTGGCCATGTACAACGCAACCCGCAGCCGGGGATTCGGGGCCGAGGTCCAGCGCCGGATAATCCTGGGTACCTTTGCCCTGTCGGCCGGTTATTACGATGCCTATTACGGAAAGGCATCCCAGGTCCGCACTTTGATAGTCGACGACTTCAAACAGGCCTTTGAAAAATGCGATGTCATCGCCGCGCCGGTGGCGCCCACCCCGGCCTACCGGCTGGGAGAAACCATCGACGATCCCCTGGCCATGTATCTTTCGGACGTATTCACCCTGGCTGCCAACCTGGCAGGCATCCCGGCCCTTTCGGTTCCCTGCGGCATGGCCGACGGCGGACTGCCCGTCGGACTGCAGCTGATGGGAGCCCATTTCGACGAGGCCACCCTGCTTAAGGTCGGCCACCGGTTTGAACAGGCAGCCGGCATCGATGCCAAACCCCAACTCGATTGAAAGGCAGGCGCCCGCCATGCGGTCGCCCGCCCCAGGAGGACATCATGAGTAACATCCAGCCCGAGGGAGAGGACCTGCGCAAGGCCGTCAAATACCTGGCAGAGCTCAGGCAGGACGAGCCGGACCTGAGTATTACCGCTTTGGTCGAGCGGGTTTGCCTCAAGTTCAACCTTTCGCCCAAAGACGCCGAGTACCTGACCCGTTTCCTGAAAGAGGGCGGGGTCTGAAATCCAGATTCTTCGGCCCGGCTGGCTTTAAATTGTCTGCCGCGGCCGCAAGGGAACTATGCCGCCATGGCCCGGATCCGCCTGCTACCCGAAAGCCTTTCAAACAAGATTGCCGCCGGCGAAGTGGTGGAGCGGCCCGCCTCGGTGGTCAAGGAGCTGGTGGAAAACTCTCTGGATGCCGGCAGCCGGCGGATCGTGGTCGAAATCGAGCAAGGGGGCCGCAAGCTGATCCGGGTCTCCGACGATGGCAGCGGCATGTCTTCCGACGATGCCCTCCTTTGCATAGAGAGGTATGCCACCAGCAAGATAAGCCGGGACCGGGATCTTTTTTCCATCCGTACCCTCGGTTTCCGGGGCGAGGCCCTGCCCAGCATTGCCGCCGTGTCGCGTTTCACCCTGGTGACCCGTGACACCGAATCCGAGGCGGGCACCAGGGTAGAGGTCCGGGGCGGACGGATCGAAGATGTGAGCCAGGTGGGCGCCCCGGTGGGCACGGTGGTGACGGTGAGAGATCTTTTTTTCAATACCCCGGCCCGGCGCAAGTTCCTCAAGCGGGTGGAGACAGAAATGGGCCATATCGCCGACACGGTGGTGGCCATGGCCCTGGGCCGGCCGGAGGTGATTTTCGAACTTATCCACAACGGTCGCCGTATCCGCAGGTTCGGCAGGTGCCCGGACCAATCCGAGCGCATAAAACAGATCCTGGGACAGGGGATCGACCGCGAGTTCATCCCCCTGCGGGTCTCCGACGGTTACCTGGAGCTGAGAGGCTGGATCGGGCGGCCTTCGGTGGTGCGTACCACCTCCCGGGGGATCTACGTCTTTGTCAACGGCCGCCGGGTTTCAGACCGCCTGGTGCAGCATGCCCTTTTCGAGGGCTACTCCGGACGGCTGATCAAGGGCCGCTACCCCGTGGCCGTGCTCTGTCTCGATCTGCCCTGCGATCAGGTGGACGTCAACGTGCATCCCACCAAGCACCAGGTCCGCTTTGTCGACGGCCGCAGGATCCACAATACCATCCGCGACCAGGTGGCCGCGGCCCTGGCCCGCCAGGACAGGCCCGGCTGGAAGGCCCCTGCTTTGCAGCCGCAGGCTTTGCCGGCCCAACCGGAAATCGGCTTCAGCCGGCAGCCTCCTGGAGACACGTTTCCGGGCGTGGGCGAAGAAAGATCCTTGTCTTCTGCTGCCGCTGGGGAAAGACAGGATTTTGTACCACCGGGGGCCGAAACCGCCACCGGGCACCAGGAAAGCAGGGACGAAACCGGTGACCGGAACGCGGGCCTCTTTGCCGGCCTGGAGGTCGTCGGCCAGTTCGGCGGCTCCTACATAGTCTGCCAGGCGGCCTCGGACCTTGTAATCGTGGATCAGCATGCCGCCTGTGAAAGGATAGCTTACGAGGCCCTGAAGAAGGCGGCCCTGGCAGGACGCCCCGAAAGCCAGAGGCTGCTTGTGCCCGAAACCCTGGAGCTTGGTTTCGGTGAGGCCCGGGCCCTGGAAGAGCTGGCCGATCACTTGGCTGCCTGGGGTCTGGAGATCGAACCTTTCGGCGGCACCAGCTTTGTCATCAAGGCTTACCCGGTCCTGCTCGACCCGGCGGACCTGGAGATTACGGTGAGAGAACTGGTGGAAGCGGCGGTCGAAACCGGAGTTGAGCAGAACCTGGAAAAGGCCCTCGATCGCTGCCTGCAGACCATGGCCTGCCACAATTCCCTGCGGGCACATCATCGCCTCAACCGGCAGCAGATGGAAGAGATTCTGGCCCGCCTCGACGGCTGCGACGATCCTTTTCACTGTCCCCACGGCCGGCCCACTTTCGTGCGCTGGAGTTTGCAAGAGCTGGAAAAGGCCTTCGGCCGCAGCGGCTGAGCATGGCTTTGCCTTTGGCTTTGTCCGACAGACTAAATGCTTCTTAATAGCCCAGATGCTCCACAAGCGGACTGTCGCCGGGACGTCCCAGCAGATAGGTGCCCCATTTGCCGTGGGCTGTGGCCATTGCATGGCGACGGACTTGGTCGCGGTGAAGCTTGAAAAGGACTTCTTCCAGCCCCAGCGATGAGCCTGCCCCCGCCAGGCGGGAAAAAAAGCGGTCGCCAAGACAGGCGGGCAGCCATTTGCGGGTAAAGATGTCCGTACGGATCAGGCTGGGGTTGTTAGAGTGGGCCGGAGTCCGTAGCAGGGGGAGTTCCGGGATGGCGGTTTCAACTTCCAGCAGGAAATCGAATCTTCGGATCAGGTTTTTGCGTTTGTTGAACCTCAGGCTGCGGATCTGACGATGGGAATGGATGGCAGACAGCAGTTGCTGAAGGTTTAGCGGAGGGCCGATATAACGCCAGTCGTGTTCCAGCAACAGGAGCCAGTCGGAAGACAGCTCTTTTGCAACGGCGGCCACCATGCCCAGCAGGCCGGTAGGCGGACGGCATTGCAGTTCAAAACCGTGGTGACGGCAGAAAAGTTCGAGGTTGTGCCGGTAGGCGGCAATCATCGAGTTGCCCGGCAAAAAGCCATCCAGGCAGATTATCTTGCGGGCCTGGTTCAGGCCCGGGCCAAGTGCCTCCAGCCATGATTTCCAGGTGGTTTCGACAAGGCCGGTCGTCGGCGGTCCCAGGCGGGCGTTTTTTGCGAGCTTGTCTGTGGGATGGGTCAGGATGACCACAGACAGGCTGGGTGCCCGGCATGCCGGTGGCCGGGTGATTGCCGCCGGCCAGGGAGCATGCGGTTCAACTGCGGCCAGCTTTGCCACGGCCCTTGCCGCCGGAACTGATCTGTCCAGGTGGCAGGCGGCTTCGGCGCACAGGCCGGCGTCAGCTTTGCGGCCGGCCTGCTCCAGGCACAGGGCCAGGTGGCCATAGACAGTGGCGGCAAAGGAAGGAGAAAATTCCGGCGGCGGGCTGCCGTTTTCCAGATATTCCCGGTACCAGGGCTGGACGCCGAGAACATCCACCAGGCCGGCTGCGGCCCGCTGGCCATAGTCGATGGCCTCTGGGAGGCGTCCCAGGAGTCTGCAGCATACCGCGGCCCCGTGGAGGGCTTCCACGGTCTGGTTTGTCTCTGCCGCTGTTTCAAAAGCCATGAGGGCCGATGCAGGGTTGCCTTGCTTTAACAGCGACATTGCCCGGCGCACCAGGGCGAGAACGGCTTCAGTGTCTCCGGCGGACGGAAGGCGGGGCTCTGAACAGATCTGCTCCGGTTCTTTCGGACTGGTTATGCTCACGTTACAATAATCCTGATCACCCAATATTCCGGAATCTGGCGGCACCGGTCGAGGGTTCGGAAACGTGCCTTGCGAATGCCGGAAAATTGACGCTGTGACCCGTCCAGAAAACTGTAATAGCAAAAACGGCAGGAACTTGAAGCCGACATCCAGAACAGCACCGCTGCTCAGCTCTCCGGGCCGGTGAAAGCGGATTTGTTCCGGCGGCCTACTTTCTGCTGCCGGTATCCGGCCATGGTCTGACAGGCAAAGCATGATTGAAATCCAGCGGCTGCAAATGTTGTGCCGTAGGCAGGATGTCGCGAGGTGACGGAAATTGCCGCTAAATAGGGAGACAAAAAAGTAGGCCCTGCAGCTTTGTGAGCTGCAGGGCCTGGCGCTTGACTGACGGGCGCGCGTTCAGTCAATGTAATCCTAATTGGAAAATCCCTTATGCCACAATCGGAACCCTTTGTCCAGTCTTCTGTGAAAAATCCGGGCCGGTTTGGTTCAGCTCTCCAGACGCTTGCGTAAAATTTCGTTAACTTTCTTCGGGTTGGCCTTTCCGGAAGTGGCCTTCATAACCTGGCCCACGAAGAAACCCAGCAGTTTTACCTGTCCGCCGCGGTAACGGGCGACTTCCTCCGGGTGCCCGGCCAGGACCCGGTCCACCAGCTGGCCGATGGCATCACTGTCGCTGACCTGTTTCAGGCCCTGTTCTTCCACCACCCGGGCGGCCTTTTTGCCGCTTGCGGCCATCTCTTCAAAGACCGTCTTGGCGATCTTGCCGCTGATGGTCCCCTCCTGGATCAGGTCCAGCAGGGCGGCAAGATCGGCGGCGGCCACCGGCGACTGGCTGATGGTCTTGCCCTGGGAGTTGAGCAGGCCCAGCAGGGGGCCCATGATCCAGTTGCTGACCTGCTTGGGATTGTCATGGGCGGCCAGGCACTGCTCGAAGTAGTCGGCCAGCTGGCGGCTGGATGTGAGGACGGCGGCATCGTATTCGGGCAGCCCGTAATCCTCGATGAAGCGCTGCCTGCGCTGGTCCGGCAGCTCGGGCAGACTCTGTTTCACCCGCTCTATCCACTGGCCGTCGATGACCAGAGGCAGCAGGTCGGGATCGGGGAAATAGCGGTAGTCGTGGGCTTCTTCCTTGCCCCGCATGGATGCGGTGCGCCCCTTTTCCGGATTCCAGAGACGGGTCTCCTGGACTACCCGGCCCCCTTCTGCCAGGACTTCTTTCTGGCGTTCTATTTCATAGGCCAGGGCGTGTTCCACATGGCGGAAAGAGTTCATGTTCTTGATTTCGGTCCGGGTGCCCAGCTCCCGGCTTCCCCCGGGCCGGATGGAGACGTTGGCGTCGCAGCGGAAACTGCCTTCTTCCATGTTGCCGTCGCCGATGTCCAGCCAGCGGATGATGGCCCGCAGCTTGCGCAGGTAGGCACTGGCCTCCTGGGGCGAGCGCAGGTCCGGTTCGCTGACGATCTCCATCAGGGGGACCCCGGTGCGGTTGAAATCGACCAGGCTGATGGGCCGTTGGGGATCGTGGATCAGCTTGCCGGCGTCTTCCTCCATGTGGATCCGGGTTATCCCGATCCGCTTGACCGTGCCGTCGACTTCGATGTCGATGTGACCTGCGGTGGCGATGGGCAGTTCGTACTGGGAAATCTGGTAGCCCTTGGGCAGATCGGGGTAGAAGTAGTTTTTGCGGGCAAAACGGCTGAGCCGGGCTATGCTGCAATTGGTGGCCAGGGCCATGCGCATGGTGAATTCGACCACCTTTTGATTGAGCACCGGCAGGACACCCGGCATGCCCAGGCAGACCGGGCAGACGTGGGTGTTCGGCGGGGCTCCGAACCGGGTTGAACAGCCGCAGAAAATCTTCGACTTGGTTTTGAGCTGGGCATGGACTTCAAGCCCGATAACCGCTTCGAATTGCATGGGGATGACTCACCTTGCCTGTTTTCTGGTTTGAGACTGGTGGTTTACTTACCACTGTGGATGGAGGATGTAAACCTAAGGATTGGGTTCTCCGGTCCGAGCGCCGGAGCGACTGTTTTGTTTTGACAAGCGGGGCAGATGACGGTAGGACGGGTTGCCGTTGAAAGTAAACAGTAAAACCGGGAACAGAGCTGATGGAATTTTTCTTGTGTGTCGTCGGGATGGTCTTGATATTTGAAGGCTTGCCTTATTTCGCTTTTCCCCGGAAGATGAAAACCTGGCTGCTGATGGTCCTGGAGGCCCCGGAAGGCCAGCTGCGCGGACTCGGCTTTTTCCTGATGCTTATGGGACTGGTTCTGGTCTGGATGGGACGCAGGTAAGAACGGATGTACCGGCTCGATGATTACGATTATCACCTGCCCCCGGAGCTGATCGCCCAGGAGCCGGCCGGCCGGCGTGACAAGTGCCGCCTGCTGACCCTGGAGCGCAGCACGGGCCGGGTGACCCATGGGGTCTTCGGGGACCTGATCCGCCTGCTGGAACCGGGTGACGTCCTGGTGATCAACGACACCCGGGTCATTGCCGGCCGGCTTTACGGCCGGAAAGAGACCGGCGGCAAGGTCGAGGTTCTGATCCTGGACTACCACCGGGGCCGCTCCAGCGGCATTTTCCGGTGCCTGGTCAGAGCTTCCAAGCGTCCCCGCACCGGCAGCCGGCTGTATTTCGACCTGGGGCTCGAGGCCGCGGTGATGGCCGCAGAGGGCGATACCCTGCGGCTGCGTTTCAGCGGGGTCCAAGATCTGGACGGCACCCTGGAACAGATTGGCAGCATGCCTTTGCCGCCTTACATCCGGCGCCAGGGGCGCCGTCAGGACCGCCGCGATTACCAGACGGTATACGCCCGCAGCAAGGGTGCCATTGCCGCTCCCACCGCCGGGCTACATTTCACAACGGCCATGCTGGAAAAACTGCGGCAGCGGCAGGTGGAAATCGTGCCCCTCACACTCCATGTCGGCTATGGTACCTTCGTGCCGGTGCGGGTCGAGGATATCCGTAACCACCGGATGCATTCCGAATGGTATGAGCTGAGCCGTGAGAGTGCAGAGCGGATCGCGGCCGGCCGCCGGGCCGGCGGCCGGGTGGTGGCGGTGGGAACGACCTGTGTCCGTACCCTGGAATACTGTGCCGGGGCAGACGGCAGCCTGGAACCGGGGCAGGGGGCCTGCGACCTGTTCATCTATCCGGGTTACACTTTCAGGATCGTCGATGCCATGATAACCAATTTCCACCTGCCAAAATCGACCCTGCTGATGCTGGTGTCGGCCTTTGCCGGCCGGCCGGCCATACTGTCTGCCTACCGGGAGGCGGTGGAGGCCGGCTACAGGTTCTTCAGTTACGGCGACGCCATGTTCATTCATTGACGGAGCAGCGGCAAGGGGCGGGGGTATGTTTTATAGTTGTGTAAATTGAAGCCATGTTGAAATTTACCTGTCTGCATACCGATGTCGAAACCGGGGCCCGGGCCGGGGTGATCGAGACACGCCGCGGGGTCATCGAGACTCCCGTCTTCATGCCGGTGGGGACCCAGGCCACGGTCAAGAGCCTGTCCCCCGAGGAGCTGGAGCAGGTCGGAGCCCGGATAATTCTGGCCAATACCTATCACCTTTATCTGCGGCCCGGCTGCGGGGTGATCGGAAAATTCGGCGGACTGCACCGCTTCATGAACTGGAAAAGGCCCATTCTCACCGACAGCGGCGGCTTCCAGGTCTTTTCCCTGGCCGGCCTTTCGAAGCTGGACGAGGAAGGTTACCGCTTCAGGTCCCACATCGACGGAAGCTCCCATGTACTGACACCTGAAAAAGCCGTCGAGATCCAGGACTGCCTCGATTCAGACATCATGATGTGTCTCGACCAATGCCTCCATTACCCTGCAACCAGGAGCGAGGCCGAAAAAGCCCTGGAACTGACCGCAAAATGGGCCAGGCGCTGCAGGCGCAGCTGGCAGGAAGGCACCGACGGCCGCAACAGTCTGTTTGGCATCGTCCAGGGCGGTATGTTTGCCGACCTGCGCCGCAAGGCGGCCGACCAGCTTCTCCAGCTGGATCTGCCCGGTTATGCCCTCGGCGGGCTGAGTGTGGGCGAGCCCAAGGAACTGATGCTGGAGATGGCCCAGCTGACCCTGCCCCTTTTGCCGGCCGGCAAGCCGCGTTACGTCATGGGTGTCGGAACACCGGAAGACCTGTTGGAAATGGTGGCCCTGGGCGCCGACATGTTCGACTGTGTCATGCCCACCAGAAACGCCCGCAACGGCCAGCTTTTTACCTCCACGGGAACCATCAACATTGCCAATGCCCGCTTCAAGGACGACCAGGCCCCTGTTGAAGAAGGCTGCCGGTGCTATACTTGCCGCAACTATTCCCGGGCCTACCTGAGCCACCTCTACCGGGCCCGGGAGATCCTGGCCCACCGGCTCAACACCATCCACAACCTGCATTACTATTTGCAGCTTGTAAAACAGATGCGCGTTGCTATATTAAGGAACGAGTTCCAGCAGTTCCGACAGCGGTTTTACCGTCACAGGGACAATCCGGGGCGATAGTCCCGGACAGCCAACCAGCGATTGCAAGAAAGGACAGTGTCATGAAAGAAAAAGTTCAAGCCGCCATCGACCGCATCCGGCCCATGCTCAAGGCGGACGGCGGGGATGTGGAACTGGTCGACGTGGAAGACGGGGTGGTGAAAGTCCGCCTCCAGGGGGCCTGTTCCGGGTGCCCCATGTCCCAGATGACCCTCAAGAACGGGATCGAACGGATCATCAAGAAAGAAGTCCCCGAGATAAAGTACGTGGAAGCGGTGTAGCCCAAATAGTGAAATTCATTGCCGGGCTGTGCCGGCATATTTAAGGCCGGGCTGATGCCGGGCCTGAAAATTCAGCAAAGGGAGCAGGCTGCCATGACCATTGCAAGCAGAATCAGTACGATCATGACCAAGTCGTCCTGGATCAGGAAGATGTTCGAAGAAGGAGCCCGTCTCAAGGCTGAATACGGTGCGGAAAACGTGTTCGATTTCAGCCTGGGAAATCCCAACCTGCCGCCGCCGGAAAAATTCAACCAGGTTTTGCGCCGGGCGGTTGAAGAAGAAGGGCCGGGCGCCCACGGTTACATGCCCCAGGCCGGATTTCCTCAGGTGTGCCGGTCGATAGCCGACTATTTGTCGAAAGAGCAACAGGTAGATGTATCTGCTTCGGAAGTAATCATGACCTGTGGTGCGGCCGGGGCCCTGAACGTCATCTTCAAGGCCATCCTCGACCCGGAAGACGAGGTCATCGTTCCCACCCCCTGCTTTGTGGAATATTTGTTTTACGTAGAAAATCACAGTGGAAAACTGAAGATGGTGCCTTCGGCACCGGATTTCACCCTGGACCTGGAGGCCGTGGAAGAAGCCATCGGTCCCAGGACCAAGGCCGTGCTGATCAACTCGCCCAACAATCCAACCGGGCAGATATACAGTGCCCAGAGCCTTGCCAGGCTGGGCGAGCTGCTGGAAAGTGCCGGCCGCAAATTCGGCCGGACGATCTACCTGATTTCAGACGAGCCGTACCGCAAGATCATCTATGACGATGCCAGGGTCCCGTCGATTTTAAAGGCCTACAAAGAATCGATAATCGCCACTTCCTATTCAAAGGATCTTTCCATTCCCGGCGAGAGGATCGGGTTTGCCGCCATCTGCCCGGAGGCCACATACAAACAGGATGTGATCGGAGCCATGACCCTTACCAACCGCATCCTGGGTTTTGTCAATGCCCCGGCCCTGATGCAGAGGGTGGTGGCCGGCCTGCAGGGTGTCAGTGTCGATATTTCGGTTTACAAGCGCAAGCGCGACCTGCTTTGCCAGGGGCTGGCCGAGGCCGGCTACGAGTTTGTCACCCCGCCAGGGGCCTTTTACCTGTTTCCCAAAAGCCCCATCGAAGATGACGTCAAATTCGTCAAGGCCTTGCAGGAAGAACGGATTCTGGTGGTGCCGGGAAGCGGTTTCGCCGGCCCTGGCCATTTCCGGATCGCCTTCTGTGTCGATGATCAGACCATCGTGAATTCAATGGAAGGTTTCAAAAAAGTCCTGGCCAGATTCAAATAGCGATCTGATTTTTCCAATATTCCCGACCTGCCGCTTTCAAGTTTTTACCGCATTTTTTATGTGGTAAAAACTTGAACTGTTTTAAGCTGTCCCCCTGCGGGGGCGGTTATCATTTTGTCGGTATGGACTTGATGTGGAACGCACGGCGGCAGCCGGCGTTGCCCGCCCTGTTTTATCCGGCCCGAAACTACCGGTTTTCGGATGGAAAAGCTTCGTTGTTTACTTGTTATAATCTTTTAGTACAAAACAATTCTGTTTGGTGTTTCAAATTTTCATTGACATAATTTCAGTTATTCTGTATTTGTTAAAAATCCCGTACGTTTTTTTGTCGCCAAAATATCTATAATCGGCCCGCATGCAACATCTGTCTGACGATCCGTCGCCGCAGTCAGTATGGTGTGGCTATGTTTTGAGCCACAAATATAGATAATTCCCGCCTTAAAGCCGCAAAGATAGCTGTCGGAAAACACATTCGGCGTCTAAGCCGGCGGTGGTCCCATTGATGCATCGCGCGTTACACATATTGATTGCCAGAAAAAACTGAAATCTGTAAAGCAAGAAAGGCCGGATTCAAATGACTTACAGGAAGTTGATCCTTGCAGTGGCTTTCGTCCTTTGTGGGTTCATAAATTCCTTGCAGGCGGCTATCGATGTCATCAATTATTCTTATGACGACAGTTTGCAGGTTATAAGGGCCAACCACAACAACTCTCTTGTTGTGGATTACGTTTATGACGGGGCCGGCAACCGAGTCTATCGCACAACAACGACCGGCGGAATACCTGACAATGATCCTCCCGCAGAACCGGTTTTGCAACAACCCGCCAACGGGGCAAACGGGGTACCGGCCGAATGCCATTTGAGCTGGACAGCCAGCGACCCGGATGCCGGCGACACCCTGGTTTACGACATCTATCTCGATACCGATCCCGAGCCCAAACTTTACAAGGGTGGTTTTCTTTCCCAGGATCTTACCACCAGGCGGCTTTTGCCGATGACCACCTATTACTGGAAGGTGGCAGCCCGTGACAGTCACAATGCCACCATCCAGGGGCAGGTCTGGTCATTCACCACAGGCAACGAGCCACCAACAGAACCTCAATATTCCTTTCCGGAGGCAGGCAGCAAAGTAACCTACGGGAATGTCTACCTTGCCTGGAATTGCCATGATCCGGATATCGGAGACAAGCTGACCTACCGGGTGTATTTCGGCACCGAGGCCAACCCTGCCCTGGTGGCAACAGACTATGGACGCACATTTTATGACCTGGGCGAGCTGTCACCGGCAACCACCTATTACTGGAAGATAGAAGCAGTAGATAAATTCGGAGCCGTTACTTCCGGGCAGATAGTTTCTTTTACCACCATCGACCATGAGCCAGTAGAACTCAGCGGACAGATCGATTCCGATACTACACTCACGGCAGGCGATGGGCCCTATCTGGTAGGAAATTATTTTGTCGTGACCCAAGGCGTGACCCTTACCATAGAGGCCGGAACGATCATCAAGGTCAAACAAGGCCACAATATTAGCGTCAATGGAAAACTGGTATGCCAGGGAACCGAAGCAAACCCTGTAATAATAACCTCTGAAAGAGACGACATACATGGAGGCGATACCAACGGGGACGGCAACAAGACAAGGCCGACGCCCGGCGATTGGCAGTACATCCAACTGGCGAAAAAAGCCGACGGTAACCATCTTCAATATACGGACATTTACTATTCCGGAGGGGCTTCGTCAGCAGCAGTTATGATAGAGAACCAAAATACGGTGCTCGAAGATTGCCTGGTAGCATACAGCGGAAACCACGGAATAACTTTTAGAAGCAGCTCCGCTTCTGTCAAGCGGACGTTTTTCTTTAACAATGCCAACTACGATATATATTCTGTCAATGATTTTACCGGCTCCATAACCGGTAACACCTTTACTGGAGGTATCTTCCTTACAACCAACAAAGATTTCGTCCTCAGGGACAACATCATCAAATACGATGAGCGGCATCCTGTCCGCATGCATGCCGATAAGATCGGAATGCTTACTGGTAACAACACAATCGAAGATTATTCAGTTTCAAGTTACATCGAGGTAGCCGGCGGTACCGTTGTTCATGATGCCGCCTGGACGGCGGTTATGCCGTACAAGGTGCTTTCAGACATTACGATCAAGGGCACCGACGGTCCGGACGGTGTAACCACCCTGACCATAGGAGCCGGGGCCGAGCTGCGCTTCGACCAGGGCCGCAGCCTGTATGTCGGCAGTTATTCGGGCGATCCTGGTGCGCTGGTTGCCCGGGGCACGGCAGACGGCAAGATAATTTTTACCTCCGCGTCCATACCCAAGGCGGCCGGAGACTGGTACGGCATAGAGTTCAGGGCTACATCCGACGATGCCACCTGCGTTCTGGAGCACTGCATCATTGAGTATGCCGGCCGGTATACCAGCGGCAGCCTGGTTGAGATCAACAAGAGCTCGCCTGCCATCAAGGACTGTATCCTGCGCCACAGCCAGGGCTACGGGCTCGATATTTCTTCGGGTGCTCCGGAGATCAGCGGCAATCTTTTTTCCGATATAGACGGTTATGACATCCGTCTTTCCAATGCTTCTGATGCGGTCATCACCGGTAACATCGTAAATAGCGGTATATACGTGCAATCGGGCGGTCTTGGTGTCATCACCGGCAATATCTTCAATTACGAAGACAGCCATCCTTTGCGGATGGACGCCGACGATGTGGGCCAGCTGGTGACGGCCAACACTTTCAACAACGTCACGGCCGCAAGTTACATCGAGGTAGCCGGCGGTACCATTGTTCATGATGCCGCCTGGACGGCGGTGATGCCGTACAAGGTGCTTTCAGACATTACGATCAAGGGCACCGACGGTCCGGACGGCATAACGACCCTGACCATAGGAGCCGGGGCCGAGCTGCGCTTCGA
>JAMOUQ010000005.1 GCA_027068085.1 Desulfobacteraceae bacterium
CCTTCCATAGCCCCATGAAAAGTGATTGACCGCCAGGATCGCGCAAAGGCCTGCCGTCAGCAGGGAGTCGCCCGCCAGCAGTGATACGGGCAAAACCGCGAGCAGGCAGACAGACAGGCCGATTCTTGCATACGAGCGGCATTTAATGTTTCCTGAAATGCTGTTCCAGCCTGGAAGAAGAAAGCCCCCGATCAGGCTCCTGACCGGTATCTCAAGCCTTGTCGCACAGGATGGGCAGCAGGTGTCATTCCAGCCAAGGGGTTGAAAACAATCCGGGCAAAGACGCTTGAACGGTATATGCGCCCGGCAGCCTTCGGGGCCGGAACAGACAGCCGGCGGCGTGGGTTGCGTTGCAATCTGTCTGCCGGCCCGGGAAAGCCATTGCCGTTTGGCGGGAATAACGATGGCGTAGCCCCGGGCAAGACGGAGGATTGCCTTGCGGTTTTCGTCCAGTCTATGCAGGGCTGCGCAAAAAGCATTCCGATCGATCGCCAGCCAGGCGCTTGCAGGCAGATACTCGCACCTGTGTGCCACCATGGCTTTGGTCGTGGTTATCACCACCGCCTCACAAGTTTCAGCGGGCTCCGGGCAGGGCAGAGAAAACAAGCGGCTTGTCGAGCTTGCAAGCGCGCAGGGCAGGATCGAAACCACCTTTTCCCCTTCGGAAACCAGCGCCGGAAGACTGCCGGCATGCTGACGCAACAGTCTCAGAAGGATCATGTTTTCAGGAGTATGGTAACCATCTTTGTCTGAAAGAATAAAGATTGAAGGAAGGTCCAGGTGGGCGGTCATCATACCATGCAGATCCGGAAAGGCTGCAAAGATGGATGCCCACGATGGCCGGCCCTTTTTCCTGCTTCCGGGGAGAGTTTTTCTTATGGCGTTGGATTTCGGTCTGTCCACACCAGCAAGGGGTATGCAATTCACATGCCGCTTGCCGGGGATGGCGTGGTATGGAAAGACGGAGGTCCAAACCGGGCGTAAAGAACAAATACCCAGTTAAAACAATATGTCCCGCATGACGAATCCGGCAGTGTATTGTCGGCCGGCAATGTTCCCGCAGGCAGGCGGCCGTTGAGGTGACATTTATTGTAAGCCGGCCTGACAAAGCTTGTCAGTATTGTCCGCAATCCGGCCGGCGTCCTGTTTTATTCGTCACCGCACCGCGAAACCGGCCGAAGCCCGCTTAAGGTGGCAGTCTGCCGAAACCCGGGGGGCGCAGGCCCCGGGCGGCCGTTTTCCCGGAGTTTTTCCGGCAATTTTCATCACTTGGCAATCGGCGGCGCTTCATTTCCGGTTCCGTCCTCGATCACCACCGATTTCAGCTGCCGGTAACTTATCTTCTTTCCGCTGAGGATAAGCACCACGTTCCTGTTGGTAAAACGACCCCTGCTCTTTAAGAATGCCGCCACGGGCAGGGCCGCGGCTCCCTCGAGGACAATTTGGTGTTTTGCGATCATCAGGCGCAGGGCGGACCTGATTTCTTCTTCCGATACCAGGATGAAGTCGTCCACCAGACGCCGGCAGATATCGAAAGTAATACTGCCGTCTTCGATACCGCCGGCGGTGCCGTCTGCAAGGGTCGGTTTCGATTCCATCGGCAGTATTCTCCCGGCCCTGACCGAGGCCTGCATGACAGGAGAATTCTGCGGCTGGCAGCCGATGATTTCTACATTTTCATCCACGGACTTGAGATAACCGGCGATGCCTGAAATCAGTCCTCCTCCGCCCACCGGCACCAGGACCGCGTCGATCGTCCCCACCTGTTCCAGGAGCTCCACGGCGATGGTTCCCTGGCCTGCGATTATCTGCGGGTCGTTGTAAGGGGAGACAAATACGCGGCCGCTTGCCACTGCCTCCCGGCGGGCGAAGGTCTCAGTCTGAACGCAATCGCGGCCGTGGAATTTCAGTTCGACGCCATCCAGTCGCAGGGTTTCGATTTTGGCCGCCGAAGCGTTTTCCGGCAGGTAAATGGTGCCCTTTGTCCCGGATGTCGCCACCATGTGTGCAAATGCGGCGGCGTGATTTCCCGAAGAGGCCGTGACAAGACCTCTTTTGATCCGGGTGTCGCTGAGACTGAGGAATTTGCTGACGACTCCTCTGAACTTGAAAGATCCCGTAATCTGGCAGATTTCAAGCTTGAGAAATACCCGGCAGTTTGCCAGGCCGCTCAGAAAGGGAGAAAAATCGGCCGGAGTGCGGCGGATGTGGTCCCTGATCTTCTTTTCGGCGGCCCATACTTCTTTCTTGATATCGGAAGACATGTTTACCGAATCCTTTGGAAGGTTACCCGGTTTCTGTCTGAAGCTCCACTATCAGTTCATGGATCCGGTCCAGGGCCGCGGTAAGGTAATCATGGGGCAGTCCGAAACTGATTCTGAAAAAATGATCCATGCTGAAATGGTCACCCGGAACTATCAGAACGCTTTTTCCCCTTCTCAGCCTGTCCCACAGTTCGGTCGAGTTGATATTCAGATGGTAGCGCACGAAGGCGATGGCGGCCGCTCCGGGCGGAGTCAGGCTGAAGGTGTTTCCGTGGCCCCGCATCCATTGTTCCAGGATCGGAAACCCGCGGCGGATGTAGCGGCGGGTGCGCTCCAGGATGCGGGGCCTTACTTCAGGGGAAAGGGCCAGAGCCGCCAGCTTGTTGGACAGCATGGTGGCCGCTATGGTCGTATACTCGTGCCGGGCCCAGATATCGTCGATGGTATCCACCGGGCCGGCCACCCATCCGATGCGCAGTCCCGGCATGCCGTAGGCCTTGCTCATGCTGCCCACGGCCAGGACCCTGTCATGGCGGCCGAAAAAGGAAGGGCTCTCCCTGTCGGTTGTCCGCTCGGCCCCGCGGTAAACCTCGTCGGCCAGGATCCAGGCCCCGGCCCGCTCTGCCACGGCCACGATCCGGTCCATCTCGCTTTCGCTCAGCACGTAGCCTGTGGGATTATTGGGATTACAGACCGCGATCAGCCTGGTATCGGACGAGACGACATCTTCAAGCTGGTCCAGGTCTGGAGACCAGCCCCTTTCTTCCTGCAGGCGGAAGGTCTTGATGCGCAAGCCGTGGTTTTTGGCGATACCCCAGATCTGCATGTAATTGGGCAGCATGATCACGATCTCGTCCCCCGGTGAAAGCAGGGTGCGGGTGCTTATGTAGTTGGCCTCCACGGCGCCGACGGTCACCAGGACATTGTCCGGCCCGGCGCCGTCGTAGAGCCGGGCAATGTTGCGGCGCAATTCGGGGATTCCGTTGACATGGGGGTAGTTGAGATCGCAATCCAGGAGGCGGTCAATGCCCTCAGGATGGTATTCCAGCAGCTCGCGCAGCAGAACGGGATGAACTCCGCTTTCGGAAAGATTGTACTCTACGTCCTGTTCGAACCTGGACATCATTCTTTCCATTTCAAAGGGCTGAAAACCCGGCATCATGTTTCCTCCGTGGGCTGCGTCGCTTTTGGAAAGAGGTTTTAGCGGACGTTTCGATTTTCATCTTCTCCGCACCGAGAGCCGGCCTGGCTGTCTTCCTGCCGGATCCTGGACCGGTAGTTGTATATGCTGGCACGGGACACGTTCAGGATGCCGGCAAGCAGTTGGGCTGCGCCCCGTATCCGGAACAGGCCCCGCTGCTCGATCAGGGTTATCAGCTGCTGTTTGTCTTTCCGGGTCATGGATTCCACGTCCGCAATACCGTTTCGGCGCAGAAAGGAGGCCACCGAAAGCTTCATCAGCTCATCCGGGTCTCTGGCCAGGGTGTCATGGACCACGAAATCAGGGGTCCGCATGGCCGGGGCGGCGAACTTTTCCACCAGGGCCCGCGCCTCCAGCAGGCCGGAAAAGTCGACATTGACACATACCGCTCCCACGGGTGTGCCGTCTTGGTCGCGGATCCAGATGGTGGAAGACTGCAGGCGGCGGGAATTGATTTCGATACGGTAGTTGAGCTGATCCGGTGTGTCCCTGTTCAGCTTTTCGGATATGAAATCGAGGTCGGGCACCGGGGCTCCCGGCCGGCGGCCCGACACGTTGCCGGCGATGGCCACCACCGAGTGCTCGATGTCGCTGAAGTCGTGGATCACCACTTCGCAACAGGGACCCACCACGGCCACGATTCCTTCTGCGAGCCGTTTCAGCATTTCCAGCAATCCGAGGCGTTCCAGGTGTCCCAAACCATTACCTCCGGTGGGTGCCAGTTGGCTTTATTTAGACAATATGTCTAAATCACGGAGAGCCTTTGATTGTCAAGACGATTAAATATTTTGCCTGAATAATATGCACCTTAAGCATTTATGGAACATACCCGGAGGGCTGAGCGACATATATTTTTGACAGGATGCCAAATGTTGCGGATGTCCATAAGCCCTGTGAACATAGTGTGCAATTCACATCCGGATGACAAACGGATTTCGGTTCACCCGAAATCAAAAGGGTTTTTCTTTGCCGGAAACCGGCGGTGTCCGTCCGGACCAGGCGGGCCGGATCACGAATCTGGTCATGCCGTTCTGGTCCCTGACTCTTATGGTGTTGTAGCTGCCCTTTTCCAGGGCCAGCAAAAGGCAGGGACAGGTCAATGCCAGGGTTACATAGGTATTGGGGCCGGGTTTCTGCCATATCAGGTCCAACATGGCTACACCGTCTTGAACGTAAAAAGTTGAGGTGGCCGGCAGGATCGAGTAGCCGCCGGTCGGCTGCCGACCCATGCAGATCAGCACGAAGCCGGGGTTGCCGGCGGTTTTTGAAGCCGGCAGGCTGATGGGTCGGCCTGTCGCGGACCGGGCCTGCTGAATGGTTGACAGCCAAACGGCAGAGGGTTTTTCCGGGCAGAGCCTGCAGCAGGATGATCTGTAGACCATCTGCAGGCTGAGAATTTCGGCAGGTTTCCTGCCGGGTGCCCTGCATCCTGACGCCGTCGCCAGGCAGATTGCCGCAATGGCTGTCGCCAGCAGGGCCGTGCGCTGAAAAGGTTGTGAAATAAAACTCATATATGGCATTTTTTACCGGTCTCCGGTAAACCACAACCCTCTCAAAAGGGGCTGCATTGGCCTTTGTCGACAGGCGGGGAAGTGAAAATGCAACAAGTGCCCGCGAGCCTGAACCTGTTGGCGCCTTGAAAGCATACGTTCAGATCTGATCTGTCAACGGCGCGGGTGTCTTTCCTTTGTTGCCGAAAAAGCCAGCCGGTTGAATGGCCGGCGGTTGAATCCGACGCTGAAATTGATGTTGCTGGTCGTGGCGTCCGGTTCAATGGGCTCAGGGCTGAAAATCGAACCATATCCTCCCACGGCTTCACCCATTTCGTTGATTGTACCGTCGTTGTCCAGGTCCGTTCCGGCCATAAGAATGTAGGATCCGGCAGCAAGGGAAGAAAAATTGAAGTTATAGACGCCGTTTTCCGGATCCAGTTCGGCCTCGGCAACGGTCTCCGTATCCGAGGAGTTGCGCACCAGAAGGTATAAATGGCCGGTATTGGCGGCAGGATCGGGCAGCACATCCACTGCCGCCTGAATCGTCAGGGGGTCGTTGGCTGCTGCGGTACGGAAGCCGATGGTGGCCGTGTGGATTCCTCCCGAAAGTCCGCTGCGGTCAACGCTTACCAGATAAGACCCGCAGCCGTCTGCGTCAATGTTATCAGGGATTACCTCCAGCCAGGATTTATCGGACAGAACATTGTCAACAGCAGCATCGCCGCTTCCGATGGATCTCACAAACAGGGTGGCCAGGCTCTGTCCGGCTTCCATGATCAGGACCGGCGGACTGGCCAGCAACACGGTGGGCGGATCGGAGCCGGCCGCTTCCACGGCCCGGGCCGCGTCCAGAATGCCGTAGCCGTAAATATCATCCCGGCCCGGGCTGCCGGCATCGCAGGTAAGGGTGCCGCCGGCGAGGTAGGCATCGAATTGATCGGGTGTGAGTGATGGACGGACCGCTTTCATCAGGGCGGCCACGCCGGAAACATGGGCGGCTGCCATGGATGTGCCCTCGTAAAAACCGTAAGTAGCTGTTATTGCGTTGCTGGTTTTTACCGCCAGGGTGCTTGGAATGGCGTCGGCGTATCCGTCGCGGTTGAGGTCTGTTGTCAGGTCGCCACCGGGCGCTGCCAGGTCTATGGACGGCCCGAAATTGGAGTAGCGCCCCTGTCGGCCCATGACATCCACCCCGGCTACCGATACCACGCCGTTTGCAGCGGCCGGGAAACTCGGGGCGTCAGAACCGTCGTTGCCGGAAGCTGAAATGATGATTACCCCGGCAGCCCTTGCCTGGTCAAGTGCGTCCTGGAGTGCCCGGGAGGCAGATGGCCCCCCCAGGCTGAGGTTGATGATGTCTGCCGGCCGGGCGGGAAGAGTCGATCCGGAACCGTCGCTTATGGGATTCAATCCTGCGGCAAAGAGGATGGCCCGGACCAGGTCGGCATCGGTGGCACCGTTTTTCCCCAGCACTCTTACCGGCATGATCTTGGTGTCGCCGCCGGCTCCACTTATTCCTATGCCGTTGTCGAAAGAGGCTCCAATTATGCCGGCAACGTGGGTGCCGTGAAAAGGTGGACTTGCCTGACCGGTATCTTCGGGGTCGTCATCCGGGCCGTCGCCATCTCCTGCGTTGGCAACGGAACTTATGAAATCGTAACCGGCGACGATTTTGTCCGCCAGGTCGGGATGGCTGGAAACTATTCCTGAATCTATGACGGCGACCACCACGTCCGGATTGCCGGTGCTCTGGTCCCAGGCCCGGTCGAGGTTGATCAGGTCGAGGTTCCACTGCAGGGCGAAATAGGGGTCGTTGGGTTCCAGCAGAGCTCTGCGGATATAGTTGGGCTCGGCCCAGGCTATTTCAGGATTCAGCCTTAACCGGCGGACGAGCTCCATGGTTGCGGCCTTTGATACCGCCTGGCGACTGAAATCCATAATCCTGAGTCTGTTTTCCGCTGCCAGGGATCTCAGGGCCGTATCCATTTGCCGGGCTCCTTCGAACTGGAGCAGAAACCTGCCGGGGCTGTATTCCGTGGTTTTAGCGGCCAGGGTGCCGAGAAGACTGCGGCCCTTTGCCATGGCAGGCGAAGATTTAAGCCGTACCAGCACCTGGCCGGGAACAAAGTCAGGCTTTTCACTGTGCCGGTTGCCGGTTGCGGTAAGCCCGCTTTTACCGATTATCAGATGGTAGATGGCCGCTCCGGCCGCGGCATGCACCTGGAGATAATACCTGCCCGCCCGCCCGACTTTGAGGCAGGCGGTTGTAGTTATGTTCAAGGCGGAATCGACAGGTGCAGAAGTGTCGTCAAAGGCGAAAAGTTTAAGATCGATCATGGCCCCGTTTGCAGAACTGCCGCCCGGCAGCGCCAGGCGGATTGTTTCAGCACCCTCCAGATCGGCTACGAAGAAGTCATCGAGATCGCCCGAATTTTTGGACCTTCCGTCCGGACCGCTCCCGGCCACGTTGACATATCCACCCAGGTAAACAGGGTTTGAAAGCGGTTGAGCCTGTTGGAAGCCGTCATTGGGGAGGTAATCTGCTTCCGGATCGTTGATGTCACCGTCTGTCGCATTGCCGGCTGCTGCCATGAGACGGCCCGCGATACAGAGGCCTGACGGCGTGTCGCCGTCGGATCCTCCGCATCCCAGCAGGAAAACGGCGGCGACAAGGGGCAGCCACCACCGCCAAAGGTGGTTATTTGAGTTGGCCCTTATTCCGGGGCATTGATGCGCGTGAGTGTCAGGGCCACCTTGTAATAAGCCCTTTGGCCCGCGCGAGGGACGCGGTTTTCTGAAAACAGTGAAAGCTTTTTGCAAGCCGGCAGCCATGACTCAAAAAAACACTTTCCGGGGGCAAGTTGCAAGCGAATTGAATAAGTTTGCTTTAAAATACATGATGATAAGGAAAAAATAAACTTTTTGCCGGTTTTGCATCCGGTTGTAAGGCGTACCGGCCGCCGAAGGCTCATTATAAAGATATGTAAATTATTACATATAAACTGTTACTTTTATTACATAGAGTGCTTCTTCAAATCAGGAACCAAGTATTATCTGTAAATATCAAGCAGGGCAAACTGTAGTTGATCAGAAATGATATCAAGAAGATAACTGCCTGTGCAGTTTGTGCGGCATGGTTGCATGCCGGTTGTCATAAAGGAATAATTTTTGCTTACACAATAATTCAAATACCTGCACGATCATCCCAAAACTCGAATTGCGATCCATACCCTGCGTGACGAGAAGCCGGGCCGGATAACATGGGACCACAGATGCCCTGTTCCCAGATAGTTAGCCCATAGGCAGAAGCCTAGGGGCCGTGAAAGTGGTGCATATAGCCTGATTTATACCAAACTGAGGGAGGAAACCATGCACAAAAAAGGATGGGCTCTGATTTCATGTATTCTGGTCGGAGCGGCCGTGATTTTTACCCTGTCCTGCGGGGGAGGGGGCGGAAGCAGCAGCGGCGGCACAACCGGTTCCACCCAGGCTCCTGCCACCATGGACGATGATGCGGCCGCCAGGACCATCGGGATGGCCATGGTGGCCGGCAGCATGAGCGACAGCACCGAGTCGGTTACCGGTGCTTTCGATGCCGCTGCCGCAGGTTGCGGAGGCTTCGGGGGAATCAACATCGTAAGACCTGTCCTGGCTGTGATCATGCATCCCCGGGGCGGATATCAGTCCCTGGGGGGCGATAATGAAACGGTCTCCTGTTCTACTTCAGGCAGCATGACCGTCAATATTGCCTGGGACGGAGAAGATGACTATGACGATTGCGACGAGATCAGCAATGTCGGCGGCAGCATTACTTTCAATGACTGCGTAAGCTACCATAACGAAATCAAGGGAACGATTACATTCACATCCAGTGGAACCGGTTGTCGTCCTGTAACGATCAGTGTAACTTATACCGATTTTGATATTACCAATTCTAAAGAAGACATTCATATCTGGACCGATTCGTTCACCATCGACATGAAGGATTTTGTCTACAGCGGCGACGAGCTGGTCGGCGCCACCATGGTCCTGAACGGAACCATAAATGCTGTTTTGGATGGCAAAGATTATTCGGTAAGTTGCTCCAACTATATAATCACCATGACAATTTCCGGAGACACGGTAAGTATGACCATCAGCGGCATGATCAATGGTCCCTGTCTTGACGGATGGGTCTCTGTGGAGACACTCGATCCTATTTTGGTGAAAGAAGGTGAAGCTTGTCCTGTCGGAGGAAAGATCAAACTGAGCGGCAAGGGAGAAGTTATAGTTACCTTCAACGGCGACGGTTCGGTCGATGTCGGTTCCACCCACTATGACAGCTGCGAGGATTTGAACCAGGGGTGCCGGTAATATACGGAACAAGATCTGAATAGTAGTTCATAAGCGGCCCCGGAGAAAAAGCAGTCTCCGGGGCCGCTGTTTTAAAGAAGATAAATTAAGGTTTTACTGGCGCCCGAGTCTGGCAATCCGTTCCACCTCCAGGCAGACGGCTTTCATGTCCTGCCGGACCCGGCCGGTGAGCAGGTAGGGTCTTGCGCAGTCCAGCATGTGGCTGAAGCGGGCATACGTTTTGGGGAAAAACACGGTTTCAAACAGTCCGGTCTCGTCCTCGAAGGACAAAAACTGCATGGGATCGCCGCCTTTGGTGCGTACCAGCTTGCCGGTCACCAGCCAGCCGGCCAGATTGACCCTCCGTCCGGTGTAGTCTGCCAGGCGGCAGGCGGCGATCGGTCTGAAACGTTCAAGGCGCTTTCTGAAAAAGGAGATGGGGTGCCGGTCGCACAGAAAACCGAGCACGGCGAACTGGCGGCGATACAGGTTCAGGGGATCGTCCGGTGGCAGCCGGGGCACCCGCACCGGCTGCCGGGCGGCGGTGCCGAAAAGACGGAGCTGGCCGGAGGAGTTTTTCCGTTTTTGCAACCAGCGGGCCAGGCGCCAGAAAATTACGGCCCTGTCCTGGCCGGGGGCGAGGCTGTCCAGGGCTCCGGCGTCGGCCAGGGCCCGGGCCTCGCTTTCGGAAGGATTCGTTCTTTCCAGGAAGTCTTCCAGGTGGCTGAAGGGACGCTCTTGGCGGGCCGCCAGGATGCGGCCGCAGGTTTCGGCAGCCAGTCCCCTGACTGTTGCCAGACCGGCTTGCAGGGTCATGCCGCGGCCGGTCCAGGCCGCGACGCTGCTGTTGACGTCCGGGGCGGCAACGGCCAGTCCCATCCGCCGGGCCTCTGAGACGTAGGCGGCGGTGGTGTAAAAACCGCCGCCGTTTGTGATCACGGCGGCCATGAATTCGGCCGGGTGATGAACCTTCAGGAAAGCGGCCTGGAATGACACCCGGGCGTAAGATGCGCTGTGAGCTTTGCAGAAGCTGTAGCCTGAAAAACTGAGCATCATTTCCCATACCCGGCCGATGACATCTTCGGCCACCTGCCCGGCCCGGGCTCCTGCCCAGAAGCGTTGTCTGAAATCCGCCAGGTGCCGCCGGCGGTCTTTTCGGGCCATGATCTTGCGCAAGGCGTCGGCCTCGGCGTCGGTAAAACCTGCCAGTGCCCGGGCTACCCGGGCCACGTCTTCCTGGTAGACCATGACTCCGAAGGTTTCGGCCAGCACCTTTTCCAACAGGGGGTGAACCGGCTGCCATGGCTCGCCGTGGAGCCGCCGCAGATACCGGCGGACGAATTCGTTGGCCGCCGGCCGGATGATGCTGGACAGGGCCACCAGGTGTTCGAAGTCGCCCCGGCCGGCCTTTTGCAGCAGCAGGCGCATGGCCGGGCTTTCGATGTAGAAACAGCCCATGGTCCTGCCGGTGGCAATTGCGCCGGCGGTGGCCTGATCTTCCTCCGGCCGCCAGCGGTTTTCGGCGAACTTTTTGCCGTTGGCCTTCAGGTTGGCAACCGTGTCCCGGATTACCGCCAGGCTGCGGTTGCCCAGCAGGTCGATTTTGACCAGGCCGGCCTCTTCGGCGTCATCCTTGTCCCACTGGATCATGGGGACACCCTTGGCCGCGGTTTGTACCGGGACATAGTCGCTCACCGCCCGGGGTGTGAGCACCACCCCGCCGGGGTGGACCGCCAGGTGGCGGGGAGTACCGATCAGGCGCCAGGCCAGGTTGAGAATCCGATCCCAGGTGCGGCCAAGAGCCGGGCCGCGCCATTGTCCTTCTTCTCTCAGGGCCTCCGGCAACCGGCTTTCGGCAAAGTATGAGCGCCGGAAGCGGGGCAGGCGGCCGGTGACTTTGCCTATCTCGGCATCTGGCAGTCCGAAGGCCCTGGCGGTTTCACGGATGGCCATCCGGGGCTGGAAGACGATCCGGCTGGATACCATGGCGGCCCGATTGCCGTATTGTCCGAGGACAGCAGCGATCACCCGGTCGCGTTCATCCCAGGCAAAATCGACGTCGATGTCCGGCGGGTCCTTGCGGCCCGGGTTGAGAAAGCGGCCGAAGTAGAGATTGTGGCGCAGGGGACAAACGTTGGTTATTCCCAGGCAGTAGGCCACCAGGGAAGCGGCGGCCGATCCCCGGCCGCAGGTCCGCGGGCTGTGGGCGACGATGTCCCGGACCACCAGGAAGCAGCTTGAAAATTTCATTCCGGCGATGATTTCAAGCTCGTGTTGCAGGCGTTGGACCACCGCCGGCGGCAGCCGGTTGCCGTAGCGCCGCCTGGCGCCGGCAAAGGCCGCCTGCCTCAGGACCCGGTGGGCCGTCCGGGAATCACGATCATTCCAGGGCGGCATGACCAGGCCGAAATCAGGTCCCCGGAAGGATATCTGTTCAGCGATCATGTCACTTGCGGCCAGGGCCTGCGGCAGGCCGGCAAAGCGTCTTTCCCAGTCGTCCGGTGCGGCCAGCCAGGCCCGGGAGGAGGCCACCTGCCGGGTTTCCGGCCTTTGCAGGCACCCGCGGCAGTCGATGGCCCGCAGCAGGCGGTGGAGAAGGTGATCTTCTGCTTCCGGGAAAAAGGTTTCGGCCGCGGCCACCAGGGGGACTTCCAGGGCGGCGGCCATGCGGCGCAGGGAATGACCGGCGGTCAGGGGACGTTCTGTCATGGCCGCCACTTTCAGTCCGGCGGTGTGCAACCTTGCCAGCAGATCCGGATCGGTTGTCAGCAGATAGAGTCGCTTGCCTCCGGCCGCAAGTTCGTCCGGCAGGCAAAAACCGGCCTGCCGGTGGCGGCGGGTGAGCAGGCGGCAAAGGTTGGTGTAACCATTTTCGTCCATCGCCAGGCAGACCACCCGGTGGCCGGCAGTCCGGGGGTCTGTAAGGGTGGCGCCGATGATCGGCCTCAGGTCGTGACACCGGCAGGCTTCCAGGAACTGCCACAGTCCGGACAAAGAGTCGGTGTCGGCCATGGCCAGGCCGGTATAGCCAAGGTGCCGGGCCCGGCGGCAGATCTTCATCCAGGATGCCGTACCCCACATGAGGCTGTGGTGGGAGTGGACCGCCAGGGGAATCATGAGGCCTTGGCCGGGGTGCGGCCGAAACAGACCGCCCGGCTGCCGAACCTGGACCGGATACGGTCCAGGGCGGCCACCAGGTTGCGGCGGCGCAGCACCTGCCTGCGCTCGGCGGCAAACAGGGGCAGGGTCACTGACAGGGGCCGCAGTTTCCAGCAGACAAGGTGCAGGCTGCGGACACGGACCCTGCGGGTCCAGGCAAGTTCCAGGACCTGGCAGGCAAGCTCGAACAGGTCGAAATCGTTGGCCGATTCCGGCCGGCATCTCTTGCGCCGGATGCAGCGGACACCGTCGCTGTGGGCGACCACCAGCGTAAGGCCTCCGGCTGCCAGCTTACCGGATCTGAGTCTGTGGCCCGCTTCCTGGACCATTTCCAGCAGGGCGGCCTTGATTTTGCCGGGGCAGTTGGTGTCACCGGCAAATACATGACCGGCTGAAACCTTCTCCGTATGCCTGCCGGCCGGGAGCACCGGTTCGGCGTCAAGGCCTTTGGCCGCGGCAGCGATAAGATCGGCCCGGGAGCCCACGGCAACCCGGAGCTGATCTGCCGTCAGTCCGGCCACCTGCCCGGCCCGGGTAAGGTTGAGGCGTGCCAGGCGTTCCAGGTCGCCGGCTTTCAGGCCGGGCAGCAGATGAAGGGGCAGGGGAGCCAGGAAGGCTTCTTCATCCCCGGCGGCCACGATATACTCACCGGCGGGCTTTACCAGCCGGGAAGCGACCTTGGCTACCAGCTTGTTGGTGGCCAGGGTCCAGATGGGATCCAGACCCAGCTCGTTGCGGGCCCGGCGCCGCAGCTTCCAGGCCGCGTCCACCGGCGGCCCCAGCAGCCGGCTGGTGCCGGTAAGATCCACGAACAGGTGGCCGTCGGCCGGTCCCGGTTCCACCAGGGGTGAAAAGTCCAGAGCCCGGCGCAGCAGGTCGTCCATGGCCCGCTGGTATAGTTCGGGACGTGGCGGCCGCAGGCAGGCTTCCGGGCAGAGGCGCAGGGCCCGTGCCAGGGGCATCCGTTTCCTGACTCCGGCCCGGTAAGCCTCGTCGCTCATGTCGTAGACCGGGGCCCGGGCTGCTGCCGGCGGGGCGACTATAACCGGCCGGCCCGCCAGACGGCGGTCGACGACCCGCTCCACGGCCACTGCGAAGTCGGCCACGTTCAGATGGACTATGGCCCGTTCCATTTTCTAGCCCGCCTCCAGTAACTCGGCCAGCATGGCGGCGTTGCGCGGGGCCTGACCCCGTACGTGGTTGTTGAAAAAGACCACTCCCCGGCGGGATCCGGCTGCCATGCGGGTGAGCGGACCCCGGACCCAGTCCCGGAGCTGCTGGTCGCTGTACAGGTAGTCGAACTGCTGCTGGATGTTGCCCGACTTCCAGCCGGTCAGGTTGCGGCCGTGGAAGCGGACGTAGAAGAGGTCGGGGTTGGTGACCACGTCCAGGGTGGGAAACAGGTATTCCAGGGGCGGGGTATCAACGGTCACCAGGGTGATGTGCCGTTTTTCCAGCTCACGGAAAACCCGGTCGACAGCCCAGCAGCGGTGCCGGAACTCGACTGCCAGGGGCAGTGCCTCCAGGGCGTCCAGCAGACTGGCCAGGTAGCGGCGGTTGGCGGCCGTCCGGCCGAAAGAAGGCGGCAGCTGAATAAGTACCGCCAGCAGCCGTTTGGCCTGCAGCAGGGGGGAGATTCCGTGGCGGTAAAGCTCGGCCTGCCGGCGCCAGCTGCCCGGGTCGATCTCGTGGGTCAGGCTGCGGGTGAGCTTGGCGGTGAAGGTAAAGCCGGCAGGAGCCCTTTCCGCCAGGCGTTCCATGGCCGGCTCCTTGGGCATCTGGTACCAGGTGTAGTTGAGCTCGGTTACCGGGAAACGCCGGGCGTAGGCTGCCAGCATCTTCCGGGCCGGGGTGCCCGGCGGGTAGAACCCGGCTGTTATCCACTCGGGATAGGAGTAACCGCTGGTGCCCACCCGGATGCGGCAGACGGTATGGGTTCGGGTATTGTTTTGCATGGCCGGATCAAAGACGGTCCATCTCCTGCGGTCCCCGTTGAATGCCGATCACCTTGCCCTGGACCAGTACCTGGTCGAAACCATAACGCATGACCGGAAAATCAGGGTTTTCCGGGCGCAGTTCCACGTGGTCGGGATGGAGGAAAAAGCGTTTGACCGTGGCCTGGTCGCCGTCTATCAGGGCCACCACGATTTCGCCGTTTGCGGCGTACTGGCGCGGCCGGCAGATGGCCAGGTCGCCGTCCAGGATGCCGGCGTTGCGCATGGAGTCTCCCGCGATCCGCAGGGCGAACAGGACCGGGTCCCTGAAGACCGACCCGTCCACCACGACGCTTCCGTCCCACTGCTGCTGGGCATACATGGGCAGGCCGGCGGTCACCCGGCCGATGACAGGAACCCTCCGCCAGCGGGGATCCGGGGCATCCGGCTGCTGCACTAGGTGGATGGCGCGGCTGTAACGTCCCTGACGGACAATGCGGCCCTTTTCCTGGAGGGCGGCCAGGCCCTGGGCCACGGCGGTGTGGCTGACGCCCAGATCGGCGGCCGCCTGGCGCAGGGTCGGGGGCCTGCCGTTTTCCTCCATCTGCCGCCGCAGGTAATCCAGCAGTCTCTGCTGTTTGGGGGTTAGTTCTGGATGCATTATGCGTTTCTCCGGCTGAATCCTGAATTCCTCGGGGGCCATCATATGTAAAAATAAATGTAAAGTCAATGTAAATATACAGACTTTACATTTGGTTGTTTTTCTGAAATTTTCCGGTGTTTCCCCGGCCGGCCTGCAGGATATGAAATCAAATCAGGCACGGGAGCATCCGGCCAAGCAAGTTGTTTACATGCGGATCATGCGGCGTTATTATGACCATCGTGGCCGGAAAGAGAATTTCACATAAAGACAGGGGCAGAGGGAAACAGGATTTCGATATCGACGGTTTCGTGCAGCTTCTGGCAGACAACTATTCCCGCTGGAAAGCGCCCATAGTTACCTTTATAGCCAACCGGGGAGCCGGGCCGTTCGAGATCCTGGTCTCGACCCTTCTTTCTTTACGCACCAAGGACGAGGTCACCTCTCAGGCCGCGGCCAGACTTTTTGAAAAGGCCCGCACCCCGGAACAGATCCTGTCGCTTACCACCGGTGAGCTGGAAGACCTGATCTACCCGGTGGGATTCTATCCCACCAAGGCCCGGCGGCTTCACCGGATAAGCCGCATCCTCATCGATGATCACGGGGGACAGGTGCCCGACACCCTGGAGGGGCTGCTGGAACTGCCCGGCGTGGGGCGCAAGACCGCCAACCTGGTTTTGGTGGAAGGCTTCGGAAAGCCTGCCATCTGCGTGGATACCCACGTGCACCGGATCAGCAACAGGACAGGTTATGTGGAGACCAAGACTCCGGAACAGACCGAGTTCGCCCTGCTGCAAAAGCTTCCCCGCCGCCACTGGGTGCGCTACAACGAGCTGCTGGTGGCTTTCGGCCAGGTGGTCTGCCGGCCGGTTTCGCCCTTTTGCAGCCGCTGTCCGGCGGCTTCCATGTGTCCCCGCAAAGGTGTGGAACGCAGCCGCTGAAAAGATGATGATGAACGGTTGACCGAAATTTGAAATACTCTGCCCGGTAAGGAGAAGATTTGACGATGGCCTCCAAGACTCTCAAACTGTATTCCTGGAACGTCAACGGACTGCGGGCGGCCATGAAAAAAGGCTTTCCGGATGTGTTGCGGCAGCTCGACGCCGACGTGCTGGCCGTTCAGGAGACCAAACTCCAGGCCGGACAGCTTACATCGGAGATGACGGAGGTGGACGGTTACAGGGCATACTTTTCCCACTGCACCGTGAAAAAAGGGTACAGCGGGGTGGGGGCCTACACCCGCCTGGAGCCTTCGGCCGTCTACCATGGTATGGGCCGCGAGCGTTTCGACCGCGAAGGGCGTATCCTGAGGCTGGATTTTGATGATTTCATCCTTTTCAACGTCTATTTCCCCAACGGGCAGATGAGCGATGAAAGGCTGCAGTACAAGCTGGACTTCTACGAGGCCTTTTTCGATCATGCCGGGCAGTTGCGCCGGCAGGGCCGCAGCCTGGTGATCTGCGGCGATTTCAACACGGCCCACAACGAAATCGATCTCAAGAACCCCGGCCCCAATTCAAAACGCTCCGGTTTCCTGCGCATCGAGCGTGACTGGCTGGACAGGATCGTCGCCGACGGTTACGTCGATACCTTCCGCGCCCTTTATCCGGACACGGTCAGATATTCCTGGTGGACCTACCGTTTCAATGCCCGCAGGAACAACGCCGGTTGGCGGATCGACTATTTCTTCGTCACTCCTGATATCATGGAAAAAGGATGGGTGAAGGATGCGGTGATCGAAACCGGCATCATGGGCTCGGACCATTGTCCGGTGGGCCTGATCCTGGAGATTTAAGCGGCAGGAGACCGTTTTTTCTGGATAAACCTTCCCAGGGCCAGCTCCAGGAAAAAGCAGACCGCGCCAACCATGATGATGGATGCTCCGGCGGTTATGTTCAGCCGGTAGGCCAGCATCAGGCCGGTGACGGTGAAAAAGATGTTGAGCAGCACGGCTCCGGCCATCATCTGCGCCATGGAGCGGGCGTGTCTTTCCATGACAAATGGGGCGATGGTCAGCAGGGCGATTACCAGCAGCAGGCCAACCATCCTGATTATCAGGACCAGGGCCACGGCCAGCATTCCGATTATCAGAAAATACAGGGGCGTTACCGGAACGCCCCGGACCCTGGCAAATTCCTCGTCGTAGGACATCAGCACAAGACCGTTGTAATATCTTGCCACCACCAGGGTTACCGCCAGCGCCACGGCCGCCAGCAGCCTAAGCTCCCATGCGGCCACCGCCAGGATGGAACCGAAAAGGTAGCTCATCAGGTCCGCGCTGTAGCCCGGTGTCAGGTCCAGGAGGATGACGCCTATGGCCATGCCCAGGGCCCACATGACGCCGATGATGGTATCTGCCCGGTGCCTGGCCTTCAGGGATACGGCAGCCATGGCCATGGCCGCGGCCAGGGAAAACACCAGGGTCCCTCCCAGGTAAGACCAGCCCATGAAGAAAGCCAGGCCGATGCCGCCGTAAGCGGCATGGGCTATGGCCCCGGCAAGGAAGACGATCCGGTTGATCACCACCAGGGTGCCCAGTATGCCGCATATCAGGCTGGCCAGCAGGCCGGCCATCAGGGCGTTGCGCATGAATTCCAGATGCAGGGCTTCAATCATCTCCGTTCTCCAGGCCATGGGGACAGGTTGCGGCCTGCATCGTCACCAGGTCCACCGGGCAGCGGGCGCCTTTGATGCACGAGGGGCAAAGATCGGTCAGCAGGTTGCCCCCCATGGCGGCGGCATCGTGGTAATGGAGGTGCCGGTTGACGCAGGCCACCGATTTGACGTGGGTGGCCATCAACATCAGGTCGTGGGAGACTATGATGATGGTCATGGAAGCGTTCAGGTCCTGTAGAAGGTGGAAAAAATCGGCCTGGCCTTCCATGTCGATACTGGCTGTCGGCTCGTCGAGCAGAAGCAGCTCCGGCTGCGATACCAGGGCCCGGGCGATGAAGACCCGCTGGCGCTGGCCGCCCGAAAGGTCGTCCATGCGGTAGTCGGCATAGGCTTCCATATCCATGCGGGCCAGGGCTTCCAGGGCCGCTTCTTTTGCCTTCGGATCCCGTAGGGACCAGCCGGCCCCGGGGGCCAGGCGGCCCATCAGGACCACGTCCAGGGCGCTGACCGGAAAGTTGCGGTTGAGGTGGATGTCCTGGGGCACGTATCCGATCTTGTGGGAAACTTCCGCCGGTGGCCTGCCCAGGACGGTTATGCTGCCGCGGGTGGGGCGCAGCAGGCCCAGCATGAGTTTGATCAGGGTGGTCTTGCCGCCGCCGTTGGGACCGATCACCCCCACGAATTCACCCCGGGCCACCTCCAGGTTTACGTCTTTCAGGATCCAGGTGTCGTTATAGGCGAAATACAGATTTTTTATGGATACGGCCGGGGTATCGGAGCTGTTTTCCATCTTATTGCATCGCCTCCAGAAAACGCTGGGCCTGCTGTCTCAGGTTGCGTTCCCAGTCATAGGCCAGGGGATCGGCTTCGACGATCTTGGCCCCGATCGCCCTGGCAACGATGGAGGCCGTCCGGACGTTGAACTGGGGCTGGACGAAAACCGCCCTGATCTTTTTTTCCCTGGCCCACCGGATCATATCCCGCAGCTGGGCCGGCTTGGGCTCCTTGCCTTCAAGTTCCAGGGGGACCTGGATCAGGCCGTAAGCCCTGGCGAAGTAGCCCCAGGAAGGGTGAAAGACCATGAAGGCCGCGCCCCTGACCGGTTCCAGGAGCTGCCGCAGATCACTGTCGAGCTTCCTCAGTTTCTGCCTGAACACCCGGTAGCGTTGCCGGAAGATGGCCGCGTTCTGCGGATCTGCGTCTGCCAGGGCCGCGGTCATGTGGCCGGCCTGGATTTCGACCAGCCGCGGATCAAGCCAGATATGGGGGTCCGGAATCTCCGGCCGGCGCCCCCGGGATTTTTCCGGGTTCCGGCGGACCTGGCGGGGATGAAAATGGCGCGGCAAACTGACCTTTGGGATACCCCGGTCGGTGTGTACCACTTTCAGGTTGCGGGCGGCAGCCGTAAATTTGTCCAGCCAGGCTTTTTCAAAGCCGACCCCGATGGCGAAATAGAGCCTGCAGCGGGCCAGGGCGGCCATCTGGGAAGGCCGGGGTTCATAGGAGGCCGGGCTGGCCCCGGCAGGAATCATCACCTGGACCGATACCAGGTCGCCGGCGATCTGTTCGACGAAGTATTTCTGGGGCGCGATGCTGACCGCCACCGCCAAAGGCCCGCCGGCTGCCGCCGGGACGGCGCCCAGCGACAGAAAGAAAGCGAGCAGGGCTTTGATCCGGAATTTTGTAAGATTGAACACGGCTTTACTCTCCCGCGGTTATGACCTGGTAACGCCGGCGCTCAAAAGCGAGTTTCGTTACTGCCGCATGAGCATGGGACCCAGGGGGCGGCCGCCGAACATGTGCATGTGCAGGTGGAACACTTCCTGGTTGGCGTCCCGGTTGCAGTTTACCAGCAGGCGATAGCCGCTTTCGGCCACCCCTTCTTTTTCAGCCAGGATTCTGGCCACGGTGAACATGTGGCCGATGGTCTGTTCGTCCTCTTCGGTAACATCGTTGACAGTCGGTATCTCCTTGTTGGGAACGATCAGAATATGGACGGGCGCCTGGGGGTTGATATCCCTGAAAGCGGTCACCTGGTCATCCTGGTAGACGATGTCAGCCTTGATCTCGCCGTTGATGATCTTGGTAAAGATGGTCGCCATCTCCTGCTTCCTCCTTGTTTCGGTTTCGGGTTCATTGTTTCGTGGTTGCTTACTCTGGCAGGAATTGCACTGTTTTGCCAGGCGTTTTTTGTCCTCGGAGGCCATGGTCAGGGTCTCACGGTTCCACTTGTGCAGATTGCACAGGGTGCAGGAAGGGTCGGGGCAGGGATCGGTGTGGACCAGGACCGTGGTCTGCTGACCGAACTTCTCTTTCAATATGGTCTCCACGGCCAGGGCCTCGGCATGGGCCTGGCTGAGGGTAAGGTCGCGCGGAAGCACCAGGTGCAGGTCGATATTGACGTTGTCGCCGGCCCGCCATGCCCGCAACTGGTGAATGTCGATCCAGTTTTCCCGGCGGTGTTCGCGCAACACGGCCGAAATCGATGCCAGCAGCTCGGGATTGGAAGCATCCATCAGCCCGCAGTAGGCCTGGGATATCAGGCGGATGCCGGCCGCCAGGATGTAGACTCCCAGAAGACAGGCCACCGCTCCGTCGATCCACAGCTTTCCGGTCAGCCTGACGACGGCCAGGCTGACAATGACGCCGGCCGAGGTGTACACGTCGGTAAGGATATGACGCCCGTCGGCTTCCAAGGCCGGACTGGCCGTCCGGCGGCCGACCCGGATCAGCAGCAGGCCGAGGGCCAGGTTGGCCGCCGCTGCCGCAACGAGCAGCAGCATGCCGGTGTCCAGGTGAGGCAGGGGACGGGGCCTTAGCAGGCTGGCCAGGCCGGCGCGGAAGATTCCGGCGGCGGCCAGGATGATGAGAGCCCCTTCGAACCCGGCTGAAAAGTATTCTATCTTTCCATGGCCGTAAGGATGGGAGCTGTCCGGCGGCTTGGCCGACAGCCAGACGCTGAGCATCACGAAGGCGGCGGCCACCACGTTGATGATGGATTCCAGGGCGTCGGAAAGCACCGCCGATGATCCGGTAAGCCGGTAGGTCAGAAACTTCAGCCCCAGTATGCCCGCTGCGGCAGTCAGGGACAGGGCGCCGGTCCTGATGCGCAGTCTTATCCGGGCATTTTCAGCGGACAGGGGCATATGGCCTCCGGCATGGTCAAGCAGACACTTTATTTGCGCGCGGCGCGGTTCGTATCATCGATTTCAGCAATTAAAACCGTCCCTTTCGTGGATGGTTCCTTACTGTTGCGAGTGCTTTTCATCCAGCAGCAGGCCGATATGTTTCATTATGATCCCGGTGGCCCTTTCAAAGACGTCTTTGTAACGCCGGCGGGCTGCCGCTGAAAAGGGCTGAAAAGGATCTTTGATAACGCAGTCCCTGAGACGGCCCCGGAAATCCAGAACCGGGCCGATCCTGTAAGTCACCCGGCCTCCGCGGGCAAAGGGCAGGTTGCCCGTGTAGAGGTTGTTGCTGTTGTTGCAGCCCACGGGCACCACCGGCGTCCTGGTGGCTATCGCCAGCTGGGCCAGGCCGGTATGGCCGCGGCCCAGGGTTTTGGAGCGGGTGCCTTCGGGGAAGATGATCAGGTTCAGCTTTTTCTCACCCAGGGCGCTGATGCTCAGGGCCGTAACTTTGGCCATTACGGCTTCGTAACCCCGGCGGATTTTTTCCGCCAGGTTTTCGGTCACCGTCGCCGCTGTATGCCCGCTCTTGTTGGCAGCGGCTCGCACTGCTTCTGTTTTGCCGTCGATAAATTCTTTCAGGCTCCGGTATTCCTCCTGCTCAGGAGCGCGGCCAAGGTAAGTTGTGAAAAAATCATCCACATAGCTGCGCAGGGAAGGCACCGGGATGGTGTTGCACCAGCGCAGCACCCGGGCCAGGGCGGCGTTGCGGAAATAGGCGGTCTTGACCCAGGTGGCGGTGAAGCGGAAGGTTTTCATCTTCCACAGCTTGTACTGGAATGGCCAGTAGTTGAACCTGTCGGTATGGTTCATGGCGAAGATAACCCCCCTGTTGCGGGGGATGTTCTCCGTGCCCTCGAAATTGATGTCCACGCCGGCCAGCCTGTAGTTGGGAGCCAGCAGGAAATGACCGATGAACTTTTGAAAGGGAGGCGAAGTGGCAAGCTTGATTTTGTCCAGGCAGCCGGCGCTCCAGGTTGACGAACCTCTATCCATCGTTTCTTGTTCTCCTTTGATATGCTTTCACCAAGGCGGCGCCGTTGGCGGTAACCGGCCGCCTGCCGAAATTTGCCTCTCCCGGTTCGGGATCGTCAAATCAGTACCTTTTCTTTGAATATCCGGTTTCCGGTTGCGGCGCAAAGAATTTTACGCGCCCTGGCGAAGACGGGCCGTCAGGACACCGTCGATATCCAGAACGACCGCTTCCGGGCGGCCAGCGATTCATTCAGGGCGGTTTTCATCGGTCTTTTCCCGTACGCCGCTGAGGTTTTCCAGCACCTTGTAAAGGGCCTGGGTGCCCTTTTGCTCCAGGCCGCAGGCCACGGCGGCGGTATAGAACTGGTGGACCAGGGCCAAGCCGGGCAGGCAGAGGTTCATCCGGCCCGCCTCGTTCAGGGCAATGCCCATGTCCTTGACAAAATGCTTGACGTAGAAGCCCGGCTCGAAGTCTTGGTCCACGATCCTGCGGCCCAGGTTGTTGATCGACCAGCAGGAGGCCGCGCCCCGGCCGATCACGTCTATGAGGGCATTCAGATCAAGGCCGGCTTTATACCCGTACAGCAGGGATTCCGCAACTCCGATCATCGTGCCGGCGATCAGGATCTGGTTGCTCATTTTGGTATGCTGGCCCGCGCCCGGTCCGCCCATGAGACGGATATTTTTCCCCATCAGCCGGAAAAGGGGCAGGACCCTTTCAAAGACGGCCGCATCTCCGCCCGCCATTATGGAAAGAGAGGCCTGCCGGGCGCCGGTGTCACCGCCTGATACCGGGGCATCCAGGCTGGCGGCCCCGGCAGCTGAAGCCCGCCGGTGGATCCTGACGGCCAGGTCGGGGCTCGATGTGGTCATGTCCACCACCACGGTACCGGGCGCCCCGGCGTTTATCACGCCGTCCGGGCCGAGAACCACCTGTTCCACGTCCTGCGGAAAGCCCACCATGACGAAAACGATCCGGCTCCTGCGGGCCACGGCGGCAGGTCCGTCACACCAGGTGGCGCCTTCTGCGATCAAACGCTCCGCCTTTTCGCGGCTGCGGTTGAAAACATGGACCTTGTAGCCCGCCTTCAACAGATGGCCGCACATGGCCGCCCCCATGACCCCGGTTCCAATCCAGCCCACGGTTTCAAAAGCCATTTCGATCATCCCTTTCGTGTTTGCAATTGCTTGTAAACCTGACAACAGGTATAGTAGAGTGTCGTTGCCGAGGGCGGCGGCGCTCATTGGCCCACGCCCCGCGCGGCGGTAACGAACGAAACAGGAGGCCGAGAGGTCTCCGGAATTCGGATTTTTACCGTATGCCGGGCATACGGTTTTCTAAAGAACAATTAAACACTTATCCGGGCATCAGGCAAGCCTGAATGGCCGGCGTGGAAAACGGCCATGGAAGTTGAAAACGCCCTGATAATCGACACGGCCGACCTGGACGGGCGGGACCTTAAGGTCGAGTGCGTCTGGGACGCAGGCAGATTCCCGCTGCTGGGAGCCCTGATTGCTGCCGATCAGGTGGCCTTCGGCGCACCTGTCGAGCTGAGCCTGGTCCTGAAGGCCGACCGGGAGCTGGTAAGGGCCGCCGGACGCGTGGTGACCACCGTTGAGCTCGACTGCGGCCGCTGCCTGGAAAGATTCGGCCTGCTGATAGATCAGACCCTGGATCTGGTCTATCAGCAGGCGGCTTCCATAACAGATTCGCAACAGGAGGAAATCGAGCTTACCGCCGAGCAGATGGACCTGATCGCCTTCAGGGGTTCGCGCATAGATTTGCGCCAGGCCGTGGCCGAACAGGTGCTGCTGGCGTTTCCCATAAAACCGCTCTGCAACCGGCGATGCAAGGGGTTGTGCCCGCGCTGCGGCATGAACCTGAACAACGGCCCCTGCGACTGCCCGCCCCGGGAGCCGGCAGGGCCCCTGGCCGGGCTGAAGGTGCTGCTGTCCGGAGGCAGATCCGACTAGGAGGTAAATATGTTGTTGTCCGATCCCCGTAGAGAAACAGGCCGTTGTTGGCCGGCTGCCCTGATTTTCACCCTGTTTGCCGCCTTCCTCGTCCTGACCGCCGGCGGTTGCAGCCACAGGCACATGCGTATCGATGCCCGTTTCGACCGCCTGAACGGATTGCAGGAGCAGGATCTGGTCTATTTTGCCGGCAGGGAAGTGGGCAAAGTCGAGGATATCGACCCGGCCGGAAACAGCGGCTACCTCGTCCATCTGGTTCTGGACAAGGACCTGGATAAACTTCCGGAAAAGTTCAAATGCCTGGACCTGGCGGACGATCCCGGCCGGACGGGCCGCAAGGGAATCATCATCAGGCCCGGGTCGGAAGGACAGTACGTTCTGAAGGACGGGGCGGTGGTCGACGGCGGCTGCGGTTACGGAGTCTGGGCCGACAAGCTTCAGAAGCAGGTGGAGGAGGGCCTTCAGGTGTTGCACGATTTGGCCCGCCAGGCCGCCGAGGGCCTTGGCGCCATGACCAAAAGCGAGCGTTACAAGCAGCTGCAGAAAGACCTGAAGGATCTGGCGAAGCAGATCGGCGAGGCTGCCGGCATGGCGCGGGACACCGTGGTGGAAAAGGTCATTCCCGACCTTGAAAGACGACTCAAGGAACTCAAGGAAAGGCTGAAGCAGTACGGCGAGCAGGAAAAAATCAGACCGCTGGAAGAACAGCTGGAAAAGATCAAGAAAATTTGAAGTGGATTGAAACCCCGGTTGGGAGCAGTTTGCCATGTCTATCCGCTTGCTGGCCAAGGACCTGTACCGCCTGCACCGCGAAGTCGAGAAGCTGGAAAAGCAGCTCCAGCAGGCGGCCCCGGAAAAAAAGGCCGCGCTTGAAGAACGCCTGAGGCGGGCCAGGGCCGAAAAAGAAGAACTGCGCAGGATTCTGGACGGACAGCTCGACCGCCGGTCCCGCCCGGTTCCCTGAAGGTTCTGCTACGGTTTGAACGCCGAAACTGCAAAGACAGGCAGCTTGTGACAGGTTCGCAAACGGTCCGGCAGAGCCGTCACTTTTTGAAAAACATGTAGGCGGCCAGTGCGACCAGGATGACGGCGAAGATCTTTCTGAAACTCGCCGTCGATACATTTTCCACCAGCCGGGCCCCCGCCTGGGCGCCCAGGATGCCTCCCAGGCCCAGCATGATTCCGGCCCGGTAGTCGACGTTGGCCAGCTTGCCGTGGGCCAGCAGGGCCGAAAAAGAGATGATCATTATTGCCAGAAAAGAGGTGCCCACGGCTTTCTGGGCGGTGTAGCCCGCCAGCAGCAGCAGGGGCACCATCAGAAATCCTCCCCCCAGTCCGGAAAAGGAGGCCCCCAGGCCCACGACGATTCCCGCCGGTATCAAAAGCAGCATGGTGGTATGGCCGGCCATGGATCTGAACCTTCTTTCATTTTTCCGGCTTGCGTTTCAAAAGAGCCTGGCAGACTTCGGCAAGGCGCCTGAAGATAGCTTCGTCTCCTGCCCGGTCGGGGTGATGCTTCAGAGCCGGCTGCGGTAACATTGTCCGCCGTGGTAACCGTGGCGGATGCCGTAGCCTGTGCGTCCGTTTTCATTTGGGCGGGCAAGGTACATCGACTGATTTTCCGGGGTCCCGGCAGGTGGGAAAAACGGCGCAATCCGGCCTGCTTCATGGCCCGGCCGGGTGCTCCGGGGAGCTGGCGGCCGTCCGGGGCCGTGGAAACAATCAGTGGTTGGAGGTCGAACCCCCTCCGCCACCGCCGCCTCCTCCGCCGCCGGCGAGGGCCGCCAGACCGCCGATGAGAAGCAGCCCGGCAGCCAGCTTGGTGGTGGAAATACCGCTTCCTTTGGCGGCGGTCGCCTTGCCGGCGGTTCCGGCAGAGGCCGCGATACCCTTGGGTACCGGTTTGGCGGGTTTCAGGGCGGTTCCCGACGCCGGTTTACCGGGTGCCGGGGCGGCGGCTCCAACACCGCCTTTTTTCCCGGGGGCTGCCACTGCGGGGCCGGCCACGGCGCCTCCGCCGCCCTTGGGTGAGGCGGCTGCGGCGCCTGAGGCGGCCGCCGGCTGGGCATGCGCAGTTCCGGTCAGGGGCAACGCCGCCACCGTTGCCGACAGCAGCAGGATGCCCAGCGACAGAAACAAGTCTTTGATCTGCAGATAATAATTTTTCATTTTAGGCCCGTCCCGTTTTTTCTCTAAAATGGCATATTTTTCACATTGAAGCAAGCCGGGGCGGATGAAAGCCGGCTGGAACTCCGGGCGGCAGGCAGAAGGTGGCAGGTTATTTCCTAATATTTTCAATGTGCTGTCTGAAAACGGCCGGTTGCAGATCGGAACCCGTATCGAAAACTTCCTGCCAGTGACAGACCACGGCGCCCACGTCGCGCGTCCAGGGGCTCAGGCGGTAGTCAAGCATCGTCCGGCTGGGACGGTCGGTAAAAGTGCTCCACGGCACCCTGAGGTAGATTCCCTTGTCGTGGTAGCCCCGGTTGAAGCCGGTCAGGCGGCCGGTGTCGGTCAGGCTGTACCAGACACCGAACTCGGCTCCGGTATCGAAACGGCGTTTGATGTCGATCCGCAGGCCGGTGTCTCCGGCCAGGAAACGGCCGTACTGGACCTTGAAGGTAAGATCCAGGGGAAGATGGCGGTAATAGAGATTGGCGAGCAGGGTGTGGTTTTCCTGTTCCAGCAGCCCCAGCCGGGAATCAGGATCGCGCTTGCGGACCCAGTCGGCCTCTATTCCGAGGGCCAGGTTGCCGCCCGGCAGGAATCCAAGCAGTTCACCGCCTGCTCCGGCATACATCCTTTCCAGGTAGCCGGCTGAAATGCGGCCGAATATTTCCGGGGACAAACTGAAGAACTGGTCTGCCATCAGCCGGTCCACGGAAGCGCTGGAGCCCATGTATTTCCAGGAATCCGACCGGACGGCGTCTTCCGGCGGTATATTCGAAGATTTGATTTGGCTGTAAAGCGGCAGGCCGCAACGGAAGGTGAAGGCCGTTCCCGGCAGGGGCCGCAGCGTTACCCGGGGTTTGACCGCCAGGCGGTACTTGAAGGCTCCCGACGGATCGTTGAAAAAGGATTCTATGGCCGGATCTATCCCGAATTCAAGGAAATCCCTGATACTCGACGCACAGCGGGCGGCATGGGAATCCGGCGCCAGCCTGGCCGGAGTGACTTCCAGCCGCCGGCTGAATTCATCCCGGTCCATTTTTCCCATCAGGTAAGATTTCAGGTCGGCCGCTCTTGCCGATACCTGCAGCCAGCGCAGGCGGCGGCGTTTCAGGATCACGGTCAGGTATTCGGTTTCCGGCGGGCAGTTGTGCAGCATCAGCCGCATGGCCCGGCCCACGGCCTTGGGATCGTCCAGGTAGCGTGTGTTTTCAAACTCGGCCACCAGCCCGGAGTTGCGGCGGTACACGGTGACATCCCGGAATCCAAGGCCGGCAATGGCCCGGCAGGTGGCGGCTGTCATGCGGCCCTCGTCCGTTTCCTTTTTGCGGCGGTCGAAGGCAAAATCCCAGGACGGGGGATCGGGACGGGGCGGCAGGAGCCTTTTGCCCAGGCCGAACTGCCAGTTGAGGCTGAAACCGACGGTGTCGCCTCTTTGCAGGCTGAGGCCAAGATCGATGCCCGGTACCGGCTGGCAGCGGATTCCCAGGTTGACCGGCCAGGATGCCCCCCGGGGGACCCCTCGCACCGCTTGAGGCTCATCCTCGTATTCAATCGGATTGTACTCGGCCAGCAGTTGCCAGTTGCGGCTCAGATTAAGGGCCAGCCCCGCCCAGACGCCCAGTTCGTCGAAAAGGGCCAGGTCGCCCTTCATTCTGCCGCGGCCGATTCCAAGGGTCAGGTCTAAAGGATAGAGCTGGCGGCCAAGAGCCAGATATTCGGCCCGGAACAATCTGGTGCCGTGAAAATCGTGCAGGCCGAGGGCCACCGCCGGCAGGTTCTTGCTTTCGGCGACAAGCTGGTACTTCAAATCGAATGCCTTGTCCTTGAAGGAGCCGTAGTCAGGCCCGAGGCCTCCGTCCAGATTGGTGATTTCCGTGTAACGGCCGCTCAGTTCGAGCCTCGGCAGGGGGGAGATGGCGAAAGTATACCATCTGTACGGGAGGGCCTGAGCGTAACCGAGACGCATGTGACCATCGTAAAGCACCCTGGCCGTGGGTATTTCGAGCAACCCGGTCCCGCCCCAGTTAGCCGGGCGGTCGAAAGGCCGGTCGGCCGCACGGCAGACGCCGCCCTGTAAAAATACGGCCGCAAGCGCCAGCACGAGCGCCAACAGGGGCCGGAACCGGTCCGGAGTCCTTCCGGCTCCGGGCCGCTTCCGGGGTACGGGCCGCGTCCGCTTCCGGGGGCAGTGAATGGTTCTGGTTCGCAATGTAAGCTCGTTGCCAAATTCAAGGTCGCATGCTAAGTAATTTCATGGCTTGCCAGGATAACAGGTAAGCATATGTAACCCATCGAACCGGGATTTGCAAATTCATGAGGGTCTCTTTCGGCGTGGAATCAGGATGGTGGAGAAAGCTGGCTGTCGCCGCGGCCCTGCTCGCGGCCTCGGTCATGACCGGAGGCTGCCTGGCCGATAACGTCACCCGGGATCTGGGTCTTTACGTCAACCGGGACGTCAATTCGATCGCCGGCCTTGAACAGGGGTGCCTGGAGCGTTACCGTTGCGTGAGCGGGCAAAACTATAAGAATGACGATACCCTCTACAGGGTGCTGAAAGGTGAGATCCTGCCGGTCTACAGCAGCTTTTGCGGCCTGGCCTTCCGGATAGAACCGCAAACCGAGGCTGTCAGGCGGCTTCATTCTTATTACCTGGAAGCGGCCCATTACCGGTTACAGGGTTTCAGGACTGTGGTTCTGGCAATCGAGAGCGGGGACCCCGACCTGATCAGGGTCGCCAACGAAAATTTCACGAAGGCATCCCGGGCCGCGGCCAAATGGCGTTCGAGAGTCGACGGGATGGCAGAGCTTCACGGGATTACTTTCGGAACGAACTAGGGGGGACCAGGCCGGTGTTTGCGGTTCAATCCGGCCCATCGTTCCCGCAGAGAGCCCGTTCGGAGGACGGAAAGAGCTGTGCAAAGCGTCGATGCCAAAAAGGTGAAACTGTTTTTCCCGGTTTTACTGGCTTTCTGGATCGGAATCTGCCTGGCGGGGATTTCCCGGGCGGCCGACAACCAGACGGCAAGTAAGGTCAAAAAGGATACAGCCGCCACCATCGGCAGGGTGCTCAAGGAAACCGACCAAGCCATTCAGAAACGTTTTTTCCTGGAACTGGATATCGAGCGTCAGGTCTCACTGCTCAACCGGGCCGATGACCAGGATGCTTTGCGCATGTTCTCCTGGCTGGAGCCGGTTCAGCGCGGCCCTGTCTTTGCCGGGCTCGAACCCGACCGCCAGGCACGGCTTTTCGAACACCTGGATGAAACAGAACAGATCAAGCTGTTTGCCTCCCTGCAGGACGATTCCAAGCGGACTTTGCTCAACGCCATGGCCCCGGAGGCTCGCCGCAGGTGGCTTGCCCGCTACCCGGGGCTGAGCCTGCTGGTCGCCCCGTATGAAGAAGAACGGGAAGAACCGGCTGCCCTGAAGGACGGAGGGAAAAGCCGGGCCGCTGACCGGCCGTCCAGGCTGGAAAGGATAATGAGCGGCAGATTTCCCCCGGCCGTCGGACAGGGCTTGCGCCAGTTCGGGTACGATTTTTTCAGCGGACCGCCGGGCCGCTTCAGGTGCTGGGCCGATTTTCCGGTCGGCGACAGTTACGTCCTGGGGCCGGGCGACAGTTTCAGTGTCCACCTCTGGGGCAAGGTGGAACAGGTCTACAGCGTGGAGGTGGAACGCGACGGTACGATCTCGCTTCCCAGGGTAGGCCAGGTGGTGGTTGCGGGCCTGACTTTCGGCCAGGTCAAACAGCTTCTGCGCAGAAAATTTGGCGAGTATTATCCTGATTTTTCCATGGGCCTTACCATGCAGCGGCTCAGAACGATTCAGGTCTACGTCGTCGGAGCCGTTCACCAGCCGGGAGCCTACCCGCTGAGCAGCCTTTCCACCGTGATCCAGGCCCTTTACGCCGCCGGCGGCCCCACCAAAAACGGCAGCCTGCGGAAGATAAAGGTCAACCGTGACGGCCGGACGGTGGCAATCGCCGACCTGTATGCCTTCCTGATCGGTGGTGACAGGAGCGGCGACCTGCGCCTGCGCACCGGCGATACCGTCGTGGTTCCGGTCATCGGCCCGGTGGCGGGTGTTGCCGGAAATGTGCGCCGGCCCGCCATCTACGAGCTCAACGGCCCGGCCACCATCGGTCAGGTGCTGGAACTGGCAGGCGGGGTCATGGCCACCGGTCACCTGCACAACGTTGTCGTGGAAAGGGTTGAAGACAACCGCCGCCGCGTCGTCAAAAGTTTCAACCTGGCGGGCGGCAGGACCGCCGGCGGGGCGGACTACGGCATGGCCGTCCGGGATGGAGACCTGATCAGGGTTTACCCGGTCCATCGCCAGATGACCGATGTCGTTTTCCTGGAGGGCCACGTAAAATATCCGCGCGAATATCAGCTCAAGCCGGGAATGAGGGTCGCGGATCTGATCCGGGGCTATGACGACCTGTTGCCCGAGCCGTTTCTGGCCAGGGCCGACATCATCCGCCTGGTTCCCCCGGACCTTCATCCCAAGGTGATTTCCTTCGATCTGGGCCGGCTGCTCGAGGGCGATTCGCGACAGAACATCGAACTTTGGAACCTGGACCGGGTCATTGTCTACGCCTACCAGGAAAAAGCGCCGGTGGCCTGCGTAAGCATCCGGGGGGCCGTCCAGAAACCGGGCACCTACCGCCTTTACGACGGCATGCGCGTAAAGGACCTGATTTTCATGGCCGGCAACCTTTCGGCCAGGGCGTACCTGGAAGATGCCACCTTGTCCAGGATCGTTACCGGCAGGCAGCGGACCGAAACGGTGATAATGAAGTTTTCACCCTCCGGAGCCGTGGCCGGGGCTCCGGACGACAACCTTCTGCTGCGGCCAAACGATTCGGTGTTCATCAGACAGATTCCCAAGTACCGCGAGGCCCTTGAACGCAAGGTCACCCTGGAAGGAGAATTCAGGTTTCCGGGCGAATACTTTTTCACTGAAGGCGAAAGGATAAGCCACATAATCGACCGCGCCGGAGGATTCACCGAGGACGCCTACCTTTTCGGCGCCGTTTTCAAGCGCGAAGAGGTCAAGGCCGTCCAGGGACGCCTGGTCAAGGAATACATCAGCAAGCTGGAAGAAGAGGTGCTCACCCTGGCGGCCCAGTCCGCCCAGACCTCCATGGAGGAGGAAGAAACGGCCATAATCCTCAAGACCCTCAACGCCAAGCGCCAGTTGCTGGAAAAGATGCGCAGCGCCAAGCCCACCGGCCGCATGGTGGTCGACCTGCGGAAGGTGGTCCAGATGCCCAATTCGGATTTCGACCTCAAACTGCAGCCCGGCGACTGGCTGATCGTCAAGAAACGCCCCGATTACGTCAACGTGCTGGGTGAGGTTTACAACCAGACGGCCCTGCTGGTGGTGCCCGGCAAGAAGGTGGGATACTACCTGACAAAGGTGGGGGGAACCACCGATACGGCCGACGAAAAACAGATTTACCTGGTCAGGGCCGACGGCACGGTGATCAGCAAGCGCCAGGCCGGTTTTTTCGGCCTTTCCACCTGGGACAGCGAGAACGACCGCTGGCAGCTGGGAAGTTTCGAGGACCTGCGGGTCCATCCCGGGGACACCATCATCGTACCCAAGAAAGTCGAAAAATATCCGTGGCTAAGGGTTGTCAAGAGCGTAACCCAGATCATGTACCAGATTGCCGTTGCCGCCGGTGTGATCATAGTGGCCTATTGATCCTAACCTTTTACAATCATATATGTATTTAATCACTTTCACAATTGATGGATAAATTTTTTCCATAATTGTGAACTTATCCCCCCATTTTTAGGAAATATTTTTCTCGATTATAGCACACTATCTCCTTCCAATTCCTCCCGCAAATCATGTCCTGAAAGATTCTGTTCATAATATTACCTTGTAAATCAAATAGATGTTGGTATCGGTCCATTGCCGTGCACCTTGATGGTACGCTCTTTGCTCATAAGCGACACAAGGAATTGAGGTGCCCATTTGGGGAAATTTGCTTCAGATGCATGGCAAATACAGCAGGATTAGACAGAATGAACAGTAAAAGCAGGATGTTATATCAGTGCACGACCTTGCCGGAGTTGATATTGCGTGCCTGCCGTGCATCAGAAAATCAAGATTTCCGTGGCTGCTGAGAGGCGGTTTCAGATCGGATTCGAGCAAAGACCCCCTGACCATGGCATGTGCGTAACACTGACAGTGAGCGGATGTTACTCACCAGGCGGAGCTATTTTTTAGTCAATAATCCAAAATTGCTAGATCCGGGCAGGAAAACGTGAAAAAACATTCAAGGAAACTCATCCAGAAATTGTTTGTCATCTTTATGGTGTTGTTTGCAGCGCCAGCTTTTGCCGCCGTCGGCAGTTCGTGTCCTGACGGTATTTTATCTTACTGGAAGCTTGACGACCCTGACTCGTCTCCGAGTTATGTCGACTATATCAGCGGATTCAACGGCGGCTGTGACGGAGGTTGTCCCAAGCGTTTAGCCGATGGTGACTCGGTCGTGGATGAGGCAAGGTCTTTTTCGGGCGGGGCCGGCATCCTGGTGCCGAGGCAGGCGGCCTTCGACTGGAGCGCGGACGCTTCCTTTTCCATTGAACTCTGGGTGAGGCGCAGCCCGAAAGAACTGAACAATGAAGAAGTGCTGATTGCCAGGACCGACGGCAGCCTCAGGTGGAGCGTCGCCCTGAATGATTCCGGAAAAATAGTCTTCGAACTGAAAGACAAAAACGGCTCCGGACCGGATAAAATCGTGGGACAGAAGACTGTCGCAACGACCCTGGCAGGTGTGGCCCGCTGGCACCACGTGGTGGCCGTGCGCGACGGAGAACAAAACAAGAACATCCTGTATGTCGACGGCGAAGAAGAAGGCTCGGCCGACTTCGACTATGCCGGCGGGTTTTCTTCCGACACGGCCGGCATAACCATGGGCTGGACAGATGCAGCGGACCAGGAACGCTTCAGCGGAGACCTGGACGAGATAGCAATTTACAGCCGGGCCCTGTCGGTGGAGGAAATCAGGGGGCATTACTTTCTGGCCAAGGGCTACTGCAGCCTCTACGATGCGAAGATAAAAATAATGCCTCTGGGCGATTCCATTACACAAGGTGTCTTTGATGGGGTGACTATTGGTAACAGTTATCGCAAAGATCTATATGCGGCTTTAAATGATTCTCTTTACTGGTTTGATTTTGTTGGCGGAAAACAAGACGGAGATTTTCCGGATAATGATCATGACGGTTGGGCTCAACAGACTTCATCTGATATAGCAAAAAAGATAGAATCGAATGATATAGATGTTAAGAGCGCAGATGTTATTTTGCTTCATATAGGTACAAACGATCCGCCGTCAAGCGATGTGTCAGGTGTGGTAGATATTCTGAACAATATAGATAGTGTCGATAAACGCAAGACGATTATTTTGGCCTATATTATTGACGATATAGAGGAAGATCATGCGCATGATTTGGATGTTGCTTCATTTAATGACGCATTGGAGAAAATGCTCTATGGAGATAAAGACTCTGGCATCCTTGGTAGAATCAATCTGGGTGATAAAATTATTGTTGTAGATATGTGGCATGGCGCTGGCCTTTCATACCATACTTGGGGTGATATGTTCAATGATCTGCATCCAAATATTTCTGGGTTTAAAAAAATGGCCGACCAGTGGTTTGTCAAGCTGAACGGTTTTCTGCCCATGTTCGAATTGCCGGAGATAACTTCTTCTCCGGTAACCAAGGCCACCAGGGGGAAAAAGTATCAGTACGACGTGCAGGCCACCGGCCAGCCAAGGCCCCTGTACAGGTTGCTGCAAAAGGCCGATGACACCATGACCATAGATCCCGCCAGCGGCCTTATTGAATGGACACCGGGCGCCGACAGCCAGTCCGGCAAGACCGTGAAGGTCGAAGCCTACATGCCGGAAGACAAGGGTAACACCGGCTGGGCAAACCGCAGCGATACCCAGGAATTCACCATAACCCTGAACAGCGCGCCGGTGGCCCGGCCGGAAAACTACGGGCCGGTGGAAGGCGGCAAGACCCTGACCGCCACCCAATGGGACGGTGTGCTGGCCAACGACAGCGATCCCGACGCGGACGACCAGTTGACGGCGATTCTTGTAAGCGATGTCTCCCACGGAACCCTGTCTCTCAACCAGGACGGCTCTTTCACCTATACCCACAACGGAGATGACGTAACAAAAGACACATTTACCTACAAGGCCAGCGACGGGCTCGATGAGTCCAACGTGGTGACCGTTACCTTCACCATCAATCCCGTCAGCACTGCAGGCTCGGCTTCTTCCTCTTCGGGCGGCGGAGGATGTTTCATAGGCTCTTGCGTAAATGGCGCGGGGGGAGAAACCGGGCTCGCGATGCTGGCGATCGCGGCATCCTGGACGGGCCTTTCTCTTTTGTTACGCAGAAGGCGGAAGCGGTAAAATATATCATGTGTAAACTGCACTTAACCTTAACCCTTATCATTGCCTGCTTTGATAAAGCCGGGAAAATCATTTAGGAGGGAAATCATGAGAAGAGAAACAACATTAATTACTACCTTGGTTCTGGCAGTAGTATTTGCCGCGGGCCTGGTAGGAACTATGGCGTCAACGGCAGGAGCGGCCTACCTGGTCGATCCGATCGCCCATTGGAAGCTCGAAGAGACTACAAAACCATATCTGGATTCGACCGCAAATGGTTACGACCTGGATTGCTCGGGTACTTGTCCTGTCCAGACGACCGGGATTGTCGGCAACGGTCAGTTCTTCGACAATAGCGGTTCAGGCTCCCTGCCTGCCCTGAGGGTTCCGGATGCAAAGACACCGGGAGCACTTTTCAACTGGGCCTGGAACCAGGATTTTTCCATCGAGTTGTGGTTCAAGCGTGCCCCGGACAGTACGACAGATTTTCCGGATGGTACCGAAGTATTCATCGGCCGCAACGATTCGAGCGGGACGACCAAGCTGCGTTGGTACGTCGGAATATACGAAGATGGTTCGCTGGAAGCCGTGTTCAAGGCCGTCGACGGTGCCGGCGCCGGTATTTTACTGACAACGCCCTCCGGCGAAGACTATGCCGATGACAAGTGGCATCACGTGGTGGTAGTGCGCCAGGCCCAGGAAGCCGGCACTGCGGACAAGATCGATATGTATGTGGACGGACAGTGGAAAGCCAGCATTTCACCAACTTATAACGATGGAAAAGGATTCAAGTCGGATACCGTCCAGTTGAGGATCGGTGAACTCGACCTCAGTCCTTATTACGAGTTCGGCGGCACCCTGGACGAAATAGCCCTTTACAGCCAGGCTCTGAGCCCGGCCGTAATCTATGGCCATTACCAGGCCGGACTGCAGGGCAAGGGCTATGACGAGTCGTTTGCCCCTGTCATCCTGCCCGGCGGTCCCTACAGCGGATACGTCGGTTATGTCTACACCCAGCAGGTGGTGGCTTCAGGCAATCCCCTGCCGGCTTTCAGCCTTGGAACCAATGCTCCTGCCGGAATGAGCATCGATTCGGCAAGCGGAGAGATCAACTGGACTCCCAACAGCCAGCAGACCGGGGCCAATGTGTTTACAGCCGTGGCCACCAACAGTGAAGGCCAGGATACCGAAGACTTCACCGTCAACGTCAGCGACCTGTGCTCCGATCCCACCATGGCTTACTGGAGACTGGAAGAAGAAACGGACCTCACCTTTGCTGACGCGGCCGGCGCAAAAGATGGTCAGACTCTCGCCGACAACCGTCCGGCAAGGGTAGACGGTGTTGTCGGATACGGCCAGCAGTTCGACGGAACCGATGACTATATCGCCGTTGCCAACGACGGCTCCGGAAGCGATGTTTTCGACTGGACCGGCAGCTTCACCATCCAGGCCTGGGTAAACCGTGCCGACGGGATAAGCGCCCTCGAGGTCGTTCTGGCCCGGGATGCCGGACCCGGAGAACTGCAGTGGTGGCTGGGAATACGGGACGATGACGCTGCTCAGATCCACCTGCGCGACAGTGACGGAGTGGTTGTCGATGCTACCAGTTCAACCGACGTGGCCGACGGTCAGTGGCACCTGCTGACAGCCGTTTACGATGCCGACGGCAAAACCGTCAAACTCTACGTCGACGGTTCTTTGGAAGCATCTGCCGCGGCCGCATTTACCGGCACTTTCGCTGCCGCCAACGCGAGCCCCGTTGTCATGGGCAACCTCAAAGCTGGCGATTCATACTCGTTTGCCGGTTCCATGGACGAAGTGTTGCTGATCGGCGAGGCCCTGTCCGAGGATATGATCTCTCAGTTCAAGGATCGCGGAGAGATAGACAATAAGGGTTATTGCAACGCCGCTCCTGTCATCACCACCACCGCCCCCGACACCGCCAAGGTGGGCGTAGAGTACACCTACAGCCCGGCGGCAAGCGACCCGGACGGCGACACCCTGAGCTGGTCTCTTGTAAATGAACCCGGTGGCATGACCATCAACGGCAGCACCGGTGCCATCAGCTGGACTCCTGCCGATACCACCACGGCCAATTTCACCCTGGTGGTAAACGACGGGTTCGGCGGCCAGGATACCGAAAGCATCACTATCACTGTGAGCTCCGCCAACCAGGCGCCTGTCATCAACGGCCAGAAGCAGACTGTGACCACCAAGGAAAACACAGCCGTGACCCTGACCATTGGCATGCTGGATGTCACCGATCCCGACACGCCGGCCGACCAGCTGACCCTGATCGTGCTGCCAGGTACCAACTACAGCAAGAGCGGCAACACCATTACCCCCGATGCAGGGTTCACCGGTGATCTTACCGTTCCCGTCCGGGTAAGTGACGGTACCAACCAGAGCGATGTGTTCAACATGACGGTGACGGTCACCAAGAACGAACAGACCCCCAGCAGCACCCCGAGTTCCGGTGGCAGCGGCGGAGGCGGCGGATGTTTCATCGTTACCTCTGCCGGCAGCGGTGGCGAGAATGTCATGCTGGCGCTGTCCATGGCCCTGCTGGCCCTGTTTGCGGGAGCCGGCTTTGCCGCCCGTCGCGGTGGAGACAAGTAAGTGAAAAAGAACTGTTAGAAAACCAGTACGCAGACGGTTTCCGGGAGGCGGAAGAAGCCGCCTTCCGGAAACCAAACAACATTCTTTTGAAAAGCTGAAATCAAATTCAGCTGATTTTATGACAGCCGAAAAGGTTTGAAAATGAAAGCAGTAATTCTGGCCGGAGGATTCGGCACCCGCCTGTCGGAGGAAACGGGCATCAAACCCAAGCCGATGGTCGAAATCGGCGACAGGCCCATCCTCTGGCACATCATGAAGATATATTCAGCCCACGGAATCAACGATTTCGTAATCTGTCTGGGTTACAAGGGACACGTCATCAAGCAGTACTTTGCAAACTACACCCTGTTCAAGTCCGATGTCACCTTCGATTTCAAGGCCAACAGCATGGAGCTGCACCGCAACGGAACCGAACCCTGGAAAGTTACCCTGGTGGATACGGGAATGGCCTCCATGACAGGCGGGAGGATCAAGCGGGTCCGCAAGTACGTCGGCGACGAAACATTCTGCATGACCTATGGCGACGGCGTGTCGGACCTGGACATCGGCGCCCTGGTTGAATTTCACAGGTCCCAGGACACCCTTGCCACCCTTACGGCCGTAAAGCCGCCGGGACGCTTCGGGGCCTTTAATCTCGGAAGCGAGCAGACCCGGATAGAATCTTTCAAGGAAAAACCCCAGGGCGACGGCGCCTGGATAAACGGCGGTTTTTTCGTCCTGGAGCCGGAAGTGTTTGAATACATCGACGGAGATTCCACGGTCTGGGAACGCGAGCCCATGGAAAGACTGGCCCGGCAAGGCCAGCTGGCCGCCTTCCGTCATCACGGCTTCTGGCATCCCATGGATACCCTGCGCGACAAGATGACCCTGGAAAAGATGTGGGAACAGGGAGAGGCTCCCTGGAAAAAATGGTAAGGAAGGAAAGAGATCATGAGAGTTCTTATAACCGGAAACATGGGTTATGTCGGCCCCCGCACGGTACGTTATCTGAAAACGCAGGATGAAAGCATCGAGATCATCGGGCTCGACATGGGATTTTTCTCTTCCTGCCTTACGGGCGGCCAGGTAATCCCGGAGACCATGGTGGACCTGCAGTACTTCGGCGACGTCCGTTCCGCCGGTTCCGACTTGCTCGAAGGTGTCGACGCCGTTGTTCACCTGGCGGCCGTTTCCAACGACCCCATGGGCAGCAGGTTCGAAAAGGTCACCGATGCCATAAACCACCGTTCCAGTGTCCGGATTGCCCGCCTTGCCCGCGAAAAGGGCGTGAAGAATTACGTTTTCGCCTCTTCTTGCAGCATGTACGGGGCGGCCGACGACAGGCCCCGGGATGAGGATTCGCCTCTGAACCCCCTGACCGCCTACGCCCGGTCCAAGGTGGCTACCGAAGAAGGTATAAGGGATCTGGCAGACGATGACTTCACCGTGACCAGTCTGCGTTTTGCCACCGCCTGCGGGATGAGCGAAAGGTTGCGCCTGGACCTGGTGCTGAACGACTTTGTCGCTTCTGCCATTGCTACCGGCAAGATAGAAGTCCTCAGCGACGGCACTCCCTGGCGACCGCTCATCGATGTCAACGACATGGCCAGGGCCATTGATTGGGCAATCAGGCGAAAAAAGGAAAACGGCGGGGCTTTTCTCGCTGTCAACGTCGGTTCCGACAAGTGGAACTACCAGGTAAAAGACCTGGCCCGGGCCGTGTCGGAGGTTATCGCCGGCACCGAGGTGACCATAAACGAAAACGCCCAACCGGACAAACGCTCATACCAGGTGAGTTTCGCCAGATTCAGCCGGCTGGCTCCCGATCATCAGCCCCGCTACGACCTGGAAACCACCATCAGGGAACTCCGGGATGGCCTGGAGGCCATCGGATTCAACGACCCCGATTTCCGGAACTCCGAACTGATCCGCCTCAGGAAGCTTACCCGTCTTATCGACAGCCGGGCCATAACCGAGGATCTGGAATGGCGCCGGCCGGCCTGAACATCGATTCAGCCGACTCGATGGCCGCGTAACCGAGAAATATATATAGACAAGGTGATAAAATGCAGTTTGCCGAGACGCAATTACAGGGAGCGTACGTTGTCAGCCTCGATAAATTCGAGGACGAAAGGGGATTTTTCGCCCGGGGCTGGTGCCACAAGGAGTTTTCCGAACAAGGTCTGAGACCGTGGATACTGCAGTCCAATATTTCATACAATCGCAACAAGGGCACCCTGAGGGGAATGCACTACCAGAAGGCGCCCTTTCAGGAGACCAAGCTGGTAAGGTGCGTCAGGGGAGCAATCTACGATGTCATCATCGACCTTCGACCCCATAGCCCTACCTTTAAGCAGTGGACAGGGGTTGAACTGACGGCCGGCAATTACAAGATGTTGTACGTTCCCGAAGATTTTGCGCACGGGTTCATAACCCTGGAAGACGATACGGAAGTAATTTACCACGTCTCCCAGTACTACAGACCTGACGCAGAGGCCGGCCTGCGCTGGAACGATCCGGCCTTCGCGATAAAGTGGCCCGAAAAGGTGGCCGTGATTTCAGAAAAAGATGCCAACTGGCCGGATTTCGGCCAATCCTGAAGCGGGGATTTAATACCATGATCATCATCGATACGGCGCTCCAGAAACTGGAAGCGGAAAACAGGCCCATCCGGGTGGCCATGATCGGCGCCGGCTTCATGGGCAGCGGAATAGCCCTGCAGATTACCCGCTATACACGGGGAATGAAGCTGGTTGTAATTGCCAACCGCAACGTGGACAAGGCTGTCGCTGCCTATGCCAAGGCAGGCGTGGAAAACCCCGTTGCCGTTGAGAACGCAGACCAGCTGTCGGGCGCCATAGCTTCCGGCAGGCCGGCAGTAACCGACAACGCCCCGGCCGTCTGCCGGGCAGAAGGTGTCGATGCCATCATCGAGGTGACCGGGGCAGTGGAATTCGGCGCCCGCGTCGCCCTGGAAGCCATAGAGAACAGAAAGCACGTGATTTTGATGAACGCCGAACTGGACGGCACCATCGGCCCGCTGCTCAAAAGGTATGCCGATGAAGCCGGGGTGGTGATAACCAACGCCGACGGAGACCAGCCCGGTGTGATAATGAACCTTTACCGGTTTGTAAGATCCATCGGCGCCAGGCCGGTGCTGTGCGGTAACATAAAGGGCCTGCACGATCCTTACCGCAACCCTGCCACCCAGGAAGGTTTTGCCAGAAAGTGGGGCCAGCAGCCCCACATGGTGACTTCGTTTGCCGACGGAACCAAGATTTCCTTCGAACAGGCCATCGTGGCCAATGCCACCGGCATGCGGGTGGCCCGCCGCGGCATGTTCGGCCCCACCGTGGATCCCGGCACCCATATCACGGAAGTGGCGTCGCTGTATCCGTTTGAAGAACTGGTTGAAGGCCCGGGCATCGTCGACTACGTGGTGGGCGCCGAACCGGGGCCGGGAGTCTTCGTGCTGGCGACCCACGACGATCCGGTCCAGAAGCATTATCTCAATCTCTACAAGCTTGGCGAAGGACCGCTTTACTGCTTTTATACCCCGTACCACCTGTGCCATTTCGAGGTTCCCAATACCGTGGCAAGGGCGGTGCTGTTCAACGATGCCGCCATCGCTCCCAAGGACCGGCCCTACGTGGATGTGGTCGCGGCGGCCAAGATCGACCTGAAGGCCGGCCAGGTGCTGGACGGTCTGGGCCATTACATGACTTACGGACTGTGTGAAAACAGCAATACGGTAATTGAGGAAAACCTGCTGCCCATAGGGCTGGCGGAAGGCTGCCGATTGCTCAGGGACATACCCAAAGACGAGGTTCTGACCTGCGCCGACGTGAAACTGCCCGAGGGGAGATTGTGCGACCGGCTGCGCCGGAAACAGAACGAGATGTTCTTCAGGAAATAGGCCGCCCAATTCCGATAATCAGCCGGGAGAGCGACTGACCGTTTCCCGGCGCAACTTTCTGGCCAAGCGGAATCGTGATCAGGAAATACGGATGGATAGAAAGGATTTTCGGCCGTTGCTTTCCGGGGCCCGGCGGAGAAAAGAAGATTCTTGTGTTCGGTGATTCGAATTCGGCCCGTAATTATCCCGGCAAAGAGGCAAGCTGGCCGGTGTTGCTCGAAAACATGGCCAAAGGCGGCCTGCATGTAATCAACGAAAGTATTGACGGGCGCACGACCGGTTTCGACAGCGGGCAACTAAATGGCCGGAAGTTTTTCAAGCAGATCCTGGATCTGTATCCTGCCGTCGATTCGGTGATATTTTTTCTGGGGACCAATGATTTCAAGACACAATACGGATCCGTCAGCCCGGAACAGACGGCAAGCAACATCATGGAAATGATTGAATCAATGCAAGCCCGGAACAGACAGATCAAAAGGATATTGCTCACTCCGCCGCCGGTGGCGCCCAATGGGAACATGACGGAAGACGCCGCCGTCAAAGTTGCTGAACTGGCCAGCCTGCTCCACCAGGTGGGCGTGAAAAACAAAGCCCCGGTGTTGGACCTGTATTCTAAACTCAAACCGGCCAGACACCTGGCCGACGACGGCGTACATCTTAACGGAAAAGGCCGCAAGGTGGTTGCTTCACTTGTATACCGGCATCTCTGTAAGGCCTTTACTCCTTGAAGGGACAATAAACCCAAATGACTTTTCTGATACCCAACATGATGCAGGAAGTGGCTGAGAAAAAGAACGAGCCCAGTATAGTGATCAAGCCGAAATCCGGATGGAGCCTTCCGGATTTCAAGGAATTGAAGGAATACCGGGATCTTTTCTATTTCCTGGTCTGGCGGGACATCAAGGTCCTTTATGCCCAGACGATTCTGGGTATGGCCTGGGCGGTCCTTCTGCCGACGATTCAGATAATCATCTTCACGATAGTTTTCGGCAAAGTCGCCCGTATTCCGACCGAAGGCATCCCCTACGTGCTGTTTGCCACCGTGGCGATAATACCCTGGACGTACATGTCCCAGGCCATGAGCCAGTCGAGCATGAGCCTGGTCCAGAACCAGAGTATCCTGGGCAAAATCTACTTTCCCAGGCTGATATTCCCGATCACGCCCGTTCTTTCAAAGCTGGTGGATTTTTCTATTTCGGTGGTGCTGGTTCTGGCGGTGATGATCTACTACAGGGTTGCCCCCAGCATCAATATTCTCTTTTTCCCGGTCCTGGTCATTTACATGATGGCCATAGCGGCCGGAACGGGAATGAGCCTTTCGGCTTTGGCCATCCGTTTCAGGGACGTCAAGCACGCCCTGCCGTTTGTCATCAGGATGTTGATGTATACCGCCCCGATTGTCTACTCGGCGGCATCGATTCCTGAGAAATACCGCCTGCTTTACTCGTTCAACCCTCTTGTGGGCGTTATCGAGGGTTACCGCTCGTGCCTGCTGGGCCTTCCGTTCAAATGGGAGTTTATCCTGCCGGGAATGGTCACCACCATAGTGCTTCTGTTTGTCGGCATGATGTATTTCCAGAAGATGGAACGAACATTTGTGGACGTAATCTAAACGCATTGGATAAATTGAAAATGAACAACCAGGATCTTGCCATCGAGGCCCGTAATTTGTCGAAGATATACCGCATCGGGCTGGAAGAGGAACAACACGACAGCCTTTTGACATCCCTGACGGCCTTCGTGAAGAGTCCGCTGAAAAACTATCGCAAGTACCGCTCCCTTTATAAATTCGAAAAGAAAGACATGGAAGCCGGACAGGACGGCAACAGCGACATAATCTGGGCCCTGAGGGATATTTCATTCGATGTCAGGCGCGGGGAGGTGCTCGGGATCATCGGCAGCAACGGAGCCGGCAAATCGACCTTGTTGAAGATACTGTCGCGGATCACGCCTCCCACAAGCGGCAGCGCCAAAATCTACGGCCGGGTATCGAGCCTCCTTGAGGTCGGTACCGGTTTTCACCCGGAACTGACCGGAAGGGAGAATATCTTTCTAAACGGCACCATTCTTGGAATGAAGCACAATGAAGTCAAACGGAAATTCGGCCAGATAGTGGAATTTTCAGGTATCGGCAAATTCCTGGACACGCCTGTCAAGCGTTATTCGAGCGGCATGAGGGTGAGGCTGGCCTTTTCGGTGGCGGCTCACCTGGAGCCTGAAATACTGATAGTAGATGAGGTCCTGGCAGTCGGTGATGCCGAGTTTCAGAAGAAATGCCTGGGCAAAATGGAAAGCGTGACCAGGGAAGGCAGAACCGTGCTTTTTGTAAGCCACAATATGGGCGCCATCACCAGGCTTTGCCCAAATGCAATCCATCTGGAAAAGGGAATGGTGGTCCACAGCGGCGATTCCATTTCGGTTGTCAGGCAGTACCTGTCTTCGGGAAAAGCCACATCCGCCGAACGGGTCTGGGAAGACGACGAAGATGCTCCCGGCGGAGAGGTGGCCAGCCTGCAGGCCGTGCGGATCAAGGACAGCTCGGGCATGACGGTTGACAACATCGACATCGGTTCTCCCATCGGACTGGAGATGCGCTTCAGGGTGAAAAAGGACGGTTTCCTGCTGAATCCCCACTTTCATCTTTTCAACCAGTCCGGGGACCATATCTTCGTTACCATGGATCTCGATCCCCGCTGGAGAGGAAAGAGGCGACCCTGCGGAACTTACACCAGCACGGCCTGGATACCCGGCCATCTTCTCAACGAGGGCCGGCTTTTCGTGACCGCCGCCATGGGAACGCTCGAACCGCGGCTCAACCAGTATTACGTGAGGGACGCCGTTTCTTTCGAGGTGATCGACAATCTCCAGGGCGACGGGGCACGCGGCGACTGGACCGGCAAGATTGACGGCATCATAAGACCGCTTCTGAAATGGGAAACCGAATTTTCGAAAGAAAACCAGCCATGCGACCTGTAATGCCGTTTGCCGCAGAACCGATGACCGCAGACAACCTGCTGCAAAGAACCAAAAAGGTTTTACCTCCGGGCTTTAAAGCCATGCTGAGGCCATACAGGAACCGTCTCCGCGAGCAATGGGCGCGGGCCAGCGGAGTGTTGCCGGACTTTATCATTATCGGGGGGCAGAAATGCGGGACGACTTCTCTTTACAGGTACCTTGTCCAGCATCCCGATGTGTATACCGCCCTTCGCAAGGAAATAGGTTTTTTCAATGCCAGATTCGAGCACGACCTTGGATGGTACCGGTCCCATTTCCCCGGCAGGCTGGAGAAGTTCAGGGCTGAACGCATACGGGGGCAGCGGTTTTTGACCGGTGAGGCCGACCCGGCCTATATACTCGATCCTTTCGCCCTGAAGGCGATCAAAAAGACCGTGCCGGATGTCAAGATCATCATCCTGCTGCGCGATCCGATCGACCGGGCCTTTTCCCATTATCAGCATTCTTCGCGGATAGGAGTGGAGAAACTCGGTTTTGAAGAAGCCATAGCCGCGGAAGACCGGAGAATATCGGCCCAATGGCGGAAAATGATCCAGGGGCGGCCATATCACGGACTGACCATTTATCATTTTGCCTACCTGAGAACCGGGCACTACGGGGACCAGCTCGAAGAGGTCTACAGGGTTTTCAGCCCCGGGCAGGTCCTGGTCTTGCAGAGTGAAGCTTTTTTCGGCGACACCCAGCAGCAGTTCGAAAGGGTGCTGGAGTTCCTCGATCTTCCGGCGGCCCGGGTCGATATAGGGAAGAAACACAACCGGGGCAATTACAAGGCCCTCGATGGCAGGTTGCGCGACAGGCTGCGGAATTACTTCGAGCCGCAACTGGAAAAGATGCGCCTCTTTGCCGGTTCAATCAGATGGGATAGCTGAAGATCATGCGCAACGGTAGCTCCCGGGTAAAATTCAGTGTCGTCATCCCCTGTTACAACGGCGCCGATACCATAGGCAACCTGCTTGAATCCCTCAGTAAACAGGTTTGGGACAAGCCATGGGAAGTGATTGTCGCCGACAACCGCTCAACAGATGATTCCCGGGCGGTCATCGAAAGCTTCCGTGACAGGTTGCCAGGCCTCAGAGTTGTTGATGCCTTTGAACGCCAGGGCCAACCCTATGCCCTGAACACCGGGGTCAGGGCCTCCCGGGGCGAGTCGGTCGCTTTTTGCGACGTGGATGACGAGACCGGAGAAGGTTGGCTGGCGGCCATGGGAAACGCGCTGGAAAAACACGATTTCGTGGCGGCCAGGTTCGATTTCGAGAAACTCAATCCTGCCTGGACCATCAGGTACAGGCCCAATCCCCAGAAAGACGGGCTTCAGCAATACAAAAATCCGCCCTTTTTACCCCACGCCGGCGGAGGGAGCCTTGGAGTAAAGAGGTTCCTGTTCGATCTGGCAGGGGGCTTCGACGAAGATTTTCCGGCCCTGCACGATACCGATTTCTGCTGGAAGGCCCAGCTTGCGGGCTACGAGCTTCATTTCGTTCCCGAAGCGGTCATGCATATTCGCCTGCGGGATACCCTGGGCGGCCTTTTCAGGCAGGCGAGCTACTATGGGGAATACAACGTAAAGCTGTATACCAGGTATCGTTCCATGGGGATGCCGGAACTGTCATGGCGCGCGGGGGCCCGGCAATGGAAAAGGTTGCTTCGCAGGCTTCCCGGATTGAGACACGCTTCGGAGCGGCCGCAGGTAATCAGGAGTCTGGGGTGGCGTCTCGGCCGGCTCAAGGGCTGTATCAAATATCGCACGACAGCGTTGTAGAAAATTCTGGTTGCCGTTTAGGGCGCGGAAGGTGAACGGTATCGGCTGGCATAAACCAAAACGTCTATGGAATCGTCTGGTTGCAAAGTCACTGGGCACCGTCACCGGTGTTGAAACCGGTGCCGCGGCCGTCGCCCTGACTTTTGACGACGGCCCTGATCCTGACTCGACCGTCAGGCTGGCCGAAGCCCTGGAGAAACACGGAGCCCGGGGAACATTTTTCGTGGTGGGCCGGTCGGCCCGGCGTTACCCGGAGCTGCTCGAAAGGCTGGCCGGCGGCGGCCATGCCATCGGCAACCATTCCTGGGGCCACCGTTCTTTTCCGACTTTGAGCAGCAGGCAGAGACGGAAGCAGATAAGGCTGTGTGAAAAGGCAATTCGGCCTTACGGCAGCAAAATTTTCAGGCCCCCTTTCGGTCATCAGGATCTGCGCTCCCGGTTCGATCTTCTGCTTGCCGGCTACAAGGTAGTTACCTGGAGTTTTCTGGCCGAGGACTGGCTTGATCTTGATGCCGGCCGGATCCTCGCAAAGATTGAAGCCAAAATCAGGCCCGGTTCCATAATTCTTTTACATGACGCCCTTTTTGCATATCTCGACCGGAAATACACCGACAGGTCAGCGACAGTGGAAGCCGTGGAAGAACTGCTGGAACGCCGGGGCCGGAGCTATGACTTTGTCACCGTGCCGCAGCTGCTCGCAATGGGTAAGCCCCGCATGGTTGACTGGCGCAGGCTGCCCGACAGAAAATGGATGAAGAAGTTAAACCAGGCGGAAAACCGGCAACCTTTTTGACGGGACGTGATGGATATCTTCAGAAAATACTGGCCCAACCGCTGGCAGCGCTTTTTGCTCAGGCGCTGGACACTCTTTTGGTTGGGGCTTTCGGGCATGGGATTCAAGGGACGTCTGGCCGGTCGCCTGGCAACCATCTTCGTTCCGCCGTTCAAGGAGCGTATGCACCTTGCCAAGATGAACCCGCGGGGTTTTGTGGAGCCCTCGGCCCGTATCTGCCATTCTGATCTGAAGCTCGGCAAAAAATGTTTTATCGGTGAAAGGGTGGTTATCTACAACAGAAAACATGGCGGACCGGTGAGACTCGGAGACAACGTCTCCATCTACCAGGACGTGGTTCTGGAGACCGGCAGGTCCGGTTCGATAGTGATCGAAGAACGGGCCAGTGTCCATCCGGGTTGTTACCTCAGCGCGTTTGTCTCTTCCATCCATATCGGCAAAGGGGTTATGCTGGCCCCCCAGTGCGCTCTGTATTCCCATTCCCACGGGACCGGGCCGGACCGGCCCATACGGGAACAACCTCTGGTTTCAAAAGGGCCGATTGTAATCGAAGATGAAGCCTGGCTGGGAGTCAAGGCAGTCGTGCTTAGCGGGGTGACCGTAGGGGAAGGAGCGGTTGTGGCGGCCGGAGCAGTTGTCACCCGGGACGTTCCGGCAGGGGCCATCGTTGCAGGCAATCCGGCAAAAATCATCAGAATGAGATAGCAAGAATATAATAAAGAAGAATATATTGGCTTTCGATAATTGATAAAAAAAGAGATAACTATGCGAAAACCTGACTTTTTGTTGATAGGCGGTCAGAAGTGCGGAACAACGTGGGCCTGGAGAATGATAGAATCGCATCCCGGAACCGATCTTCCCGAAAAGAAAGAAATCCACTATTTCGGAGGTGTCGAAAATTATAAAAAAGGCAAACAATGGTATTACAGCCATTTCAGCAATATCGATAAAGATAAAGTTACAGGTGAAGCATCGACAACTTACCTGTATGACAGGATGCCTTTCTGGCACAATGACTCGAACAAAATAGAGTATGATGATGACCTGCCGTCAATACCGGAAATAGTGCGTTCGGAATTGCCGGATGTCAAAATCATTGCTATCCTGAGAAATCCGGTTGCGCGGGCAAAGTCTGCCTATTTGCACGTACTGAGAGTTGCGGCAAGAAATCATTTGGTAAGAGACGAAATGCTGAAAGTATGGTGGAGCCTGAAAAAGATAGCTCTGGACGCCCCCAAGACAAGGATCCTCGAATATGGTTTTTACCATAAACATCTGTCAGAGTGGTATCGTGTTTTTCCGAAAGAACAAATCAGGGTATACATCTATGAAGATGATTTGCTGCCAAACCCGATGATGGTTTTAAAGGATCTGTACGGTTTCCTTGATCTCGATAGCAGTCACGTTCCGGAGGATATAGTTAAAAAGTACAATATTTCCTGGGGAATAGCCAGTATTTTCCTGACCTATTTTTTACCCGGTGGTTTGAAAAGCAGGGGACACAACAAGATTACCAGGTTTCTGGACAATTCTGCGATTGCGAGCAAGGCGCTTGAATATCAGATCGATGATGACTTTCTCAAGATGCAATATGCTGAAGAAAAAGAAAAATTGGAACATCTGCTCGGCCGGCCGATTTCATGGGATTATTCATGAGGAAGAAAGAAATATGCTCATAAAGTCAGCAAAATGCCGGTTACGTCAGGCATTACAGAAGAACCATCATCCCGGACGAATCGTTTTCCCCGGCCATCTTGTTCAATTCGATAGTAAATTCAGGCAAACATTTTGCGCGTAAATTCGATCAGAGTGTGGACTCCGTAATTCTGGACAGGCTGGACATGAATGCCTCTCGTGAAGCATAAAACCGGTAAAGGAAGAATATGATGAACAACTTATTAAAAATTTTCAAACGAAAGAAATCTGAAAATAACAAACAAGTTGACTACAAAGAAAATCGGCTGCCAATGCCCAATGAGAATGTGTTAAGAGTATGTAAGAATATTCGTGGCGAGAACAAACCCGCTTCAATAATTATTCATGGCGTAATGAGAAGGTCAGGAACGAATTATGTGGGCGATTTATTAAACCTTCATCCGGATTTATGCGGCTTCCCGAACCAGATTTGGGAGGTGCCTTTTTTGAAGACGACAGGAAATCTGCTGGATGCTCAAAATGAATTCTTAAATGGCTACCACAGAAACCGGGAAAGAATAGGCGAGGGGGAATTTTTACCTCTTTTTGGAGCCTCCTTCATTGCCTACCTGTATTCATTTGTTCCCGAAGATAAAAGAATGCTTCTGAAAGTTCCAAGTGTGGAGTATATCGCATATTTCAAAAACGTATTTCCGTTTGAAAAGGCAATTGTTCTCCAAAGAGACGGCAGAGATGTCGTGGCTTCCACAATCAGGACCTGGCCAAACATGAATTTTCAGGATGTATGCTATTCATGGAAGACGGCCCAAGAAGAAATTATAAAGTTTATACACGATTCAAACTCAGAGCAAATATGCTTTTGCAAATTCGAAGATGCTGTTCAGGATGCGCAAAAATTTGTCAAGTCTGTGTTCCAAAAACTCAAAATTGACGATGATAGATTTCCGTATGATGAAATAGGTAATCTGCCGGTTAAGGGTTCGTCCGAGCTGAAAGTCGGTGGAAAGGTTACCTGGAAGGCGCAAGAAAGACCAAAGAACTTTAATCCGATAGGCAGATGGACAAACTGGAACAATCAACAGAAAAGAACTTTTAAAAATATTTGCGGAGAGACTCTAATTAAGGCCGGTTATGCAAAAGATATGAACTGGTAATGATATAGAGACCAATAACAGAGAAATAAATATGACACTAGTTACAATCGGCATTCCGACTTACAACCGCGCCCTCGGCTATTTCAGGGAAACCCTTGAAAGCGCACTGGCCCAGACGTATCCCGACATTGAAATAATAGTTGCCGACAACGGTTCGACCGACCACACGCCGGATCTGGTCGCGTCATATCAGGATAAGCGGATAAGGTACTTCCGGCAGGAAAGAAACATAGACCCCAATGACAATTTCAACTTTTGCCTCCGGCAGGCAAGGGGAGATTATTTCCTCCTGTTGCACGATGACGATCTGATCGACGACGATTTCGTCGCGACATGCATGGAAAAAGCGGCAGGCAATACCGCGGCAGGCATTATCCAGACGGGAACCAGGCTCATAGATCACAAGGGACGGGTACTTAACGAGAACCGAAACCTGCTGGAAGCAGACAGCACGTACGATTTTGTCAAAGGCTGGTTCGAAAACAAAACAGCTCTTTACCTTTGCAGCACGCTGTACAACACAAGGATGCTAAAAGAGATCGGAGGCTTCAGCTCACCGCACAATCTTTTCCAGGACGTGGTGGCCACGGTGAGGTTGGTGGGCCTTGGAGGCAGGCTGGGATGCAGGCCCGTCAAAGCTTCTTATCGCAGGCATGGCTCGAACCGGGGGGATTCGGTCAAGGTAATGCACTGGTGCCAAGACTGTGCTTTCCTCCTGGATCTCATCTGCCGGCTTTCGCCGGGCCACGAAGATGAAATCAGGCGGATCGGCAGCGTGTATTTCAGCCGCAAGTGCTACCGTAAAGCAACGGGGATTAAAAATCCCGTCCGGAGATTTATCACCTATTTCAGAATATACAGGTTTTTCGGAAATTCATGTTCCCCCCGCGAAATTGTCCGTACCAACGACTGGAAGGCGCTTAAAAATATTTTCAGCCGGTAACGGATGGTTCTCCGCAAAACGGAGGTGCTGAGAATGAATATTTTCATAGTGGGTTGGCAGGCCGCAGCGGAAGACTTTGACAGGGTCAAATCGGAATTTTCCAACATTCAAGGACTTTACCCGTCTCTGGACCCGGAAACAACCGTTTTTGAAAAAATCATGCCGGATGTTTTTTACGGAAGCCTCAGCCATGGGGCCGATGTTGCGGCGCCCAGGAAATACCTGCACCGGGATCAAAAAAATGTGGTCCTTTACGACGGCTGCCTTGTGGACATGCAGGATGGTTTCCCGGCCCACGATGCATCCCGGCTGGCAAAACACTGGGATGATCTTCCCCGGAGACTGGAAGGCCAGTTCGCCGCGGTAAAGATAAATCGAATCTCTGGCAAGCTCCAGGTAATGACCGACCCTTTGGGCACTTACCAGGTATACTATCTTAACCGGGGCTCTTGCTGGTTTGTCAGCAACAATCTGTACCTGCTTTGCCGATTTGCCGGAGAATCGGCGCTTGATCCTGATGGAGTGAGCCTTTTCCTGGCCACAAGCGGTTATGGCAAAGATTTTACGGTATTTGAAAATATCAAAGTCATCACCGCCGGACAGATCTGGAGATGGAGCAAGGGGCGGGCATATCCGGCAAAGCATTTTTATTGCAGGCCGGAAGAGTTTATTTTCCCCAAGAAAAAAACATTTTCGGAATCGCAGCTGTTGGATCTTGCCGAAACCCTTGCGCGGCCCTGCAAAATACTGGCCCGCTATTTCGGATCCCTGGAGGCGCCCATTACCGCGGGCAAGGATTCGCGGTTCATGACAGCCCTTCTGATGCACGAATCCATACCGGCACAATATTTCTCCGCCGGCGCACCGGGCCAGAATGACGTAAGGATAGGCAGACTGATTGCCAATCGTTTCGGCCTGCCGCACCGGGTAAAGGCCCATGATACGGCCCTGCTGTCATCCGGCTGGGATTTTCTGACCCGCAAATTCGTTACCCAGACAGACGGTTCAGTCAGTCTCGCCCACATAGCCAATATACTTGATCAGCCTGAACATATTGAAAATCTTGGCATTCACCTTTACGGTATCGGCGGGGAAAATGCCCGCAAAAGCATCGATGACCGGCAGTTTTACCTGCACCGGCCGACCCTTTCTTATTTGCAGGAATACATGTTCGGTCACATAGCCGGCAAGAAAAGACGCAACCTGCTCAAGCCGGTGGTTTACGAGCATGTAAGAAAGTACGCTTACGATGTAATAAAAAGATTCTGGGACTACGGATTCCCGCCGCTTGATGTGTTCAAGGCCCGCAGCGTATTTGAAAGATCCCCGCGCTGGTCGGGACCGAACTTCAAGCAGGTGATGATGAGTACCGATGTGTTTTCTCCCTTTTGCGTGCGGGCGTTCGCAGAGGCAGCTTTTCAGATTCATGCCCTGCGAAGGTATGCCGATTACCTGCACTACCGGTTGATAAAAACCCTGAACCCCGAACTGTGGGCCATCGAACTTACCGTGCCGTGGAAAACCCAGCATCCGCTGGCAACCATGGCGGGTTTTATTGTCCATCCTTTAAAGCAAAAACTGGCCATCCGTTCCAGGCTGCGGAAAATGCTGGGTAAGCAGAAGGCTTCACCCAAAGGGCTTGATCCCGGAACAAGGCGCTTTCAGCGTTCTTCATGGCTGCAAACCAACCTTGCCAGTGTGAGATCGTTCTGCCTCGACAACACCGCGTCTGAAATATGGGATTTTGTCGATCGGGAAGAATTCGAAAGACTTACTGCCGAAGGGCAGGACGAGGAAGTAATCCGCAAAAGGCACAAAGAGCTTTATGACACGTATACCATGTTCGTTTTCTCCGGCAAGGTGAAGGAGTCCGGTCAGGTCAAAAACGTTATTCCTTCCGAGCCGTTTGCCTCCGCTCAAGGGCAGGTGTCGTGAAGATAGCCTTTTTACTGGACCGGTTCCCCGCGCTCACCCAGACCTTCGTCCTCAACCAGATTGTGGGAGCAATAGACGCCGGCCACGATGTGGATATCTACGCCATGGGCAGGGGCAGCCTGGAGAAGGTTGACCGGAGGGTTTTCGAATACGGCCTGCAGGACAGGGTCCGCTACATAATGCAGGCCCCGTCCGGGTTGCCGGAACGCCTGGTCAGGTTTGCAGGACTGGCATTGAGATATGGCCGCAGAAAGCCCGGGCCGGTCGTCAAATCGCTGAACTGGATGCGTTTCGGCCGCCAGGCGGTTTCTTTGAAACTGTTTTTCAAGGTGGCCGCTTTTCTGGAAAACAGAGAGCGGTACGATATCATTCATTGCCAGTTCGGCATGCTCGGTATTGAGGCCCTTGCCATAAGGCGGACCGGCGCCGTCAAAGGCAAACTGGTTACATCTTTCAGAGGATACGACACCGAGAAGTATCTTCGCCGGAATCCCGGCGCTTATGACGAATTACTGGCAGAAGGCGACTTGTTCTTGCCTGTCTGTGACAGCTTCGCACAATGGCTGCGTGCCCATGGATGTCCGCCGGACAGGATAAGGGTGATTTATTCGGGCATTGACTGCGGGTTTTTTAAATTCAGGCCCCGCCGGAAGATGCCCGATGAGCCGGTACGCCTGCTGACCGTGGCCCGGCTGGTTCCCAAAAAGGGTGTGCGCTACGCCATAGAGGCCGTGGCCGGCCTTTTGGCCGAAGGCAAAGACCTTTCATATACAATTATAGGAGACGGCCCCCTCAGGGAAGAACTGGAAGATCTTGTCGAATCCCGGCGGCTGCGGGGAAGAATTGATCTGGCCGGCTGGAAAGACAGGCAGGAGGTGCTGCGGTACATGGAAAAGTCGCATATCATGATTACTCCCAGCCTGACAGCGGCCGACGGGGACTGCGAAGGAATTCCCAACGTCCTGAAAGAGGCCATGGCCATGGGGATGCCGGTAGTCGGCACGTACCACAGCGGCATTCCCGAACTTGTCCGGGACGGTGTTTGCGGACTGCTCGCAAAAGAGGGGGATGCGGCCGATCTTAAAAGGTGTATCGCCAGGCTTGTCAGTGAAGAGTCAAAATGGGAAGAATACGGTAAAAACGGACGCAGGATAATAGAGGAGCGTTTTGATAACAGGAAAGTCAACCAACAACTGCTTGAATCCTATTGCCGGCTTGTCCGGAAAGCAAAATCGATCGGCTGACGGTGAACGATCAATGAAAATTCTGTATATTTCGGACAGGCTGAATTCTCCGGACGGATCCGCCGTTCATGGCCGCGAATTCGTGGCGAGCGTAAAAAGAGCCGGGCACCAGGTAATAACGTATCCCGCTCTCAGGCCTGAACCGGACAGCCCTCCCCGGCCGGTGCCGGCCTCGGAAAAAAATCTTGTCTACTACCTGAAGAAAATAAACTGGCAGACATGCAAGTATTACCTGCGCAGGGCAAGCGGCCATGTTTCTGAAATCCTGAATGCATGGGAGGGTATTGCCGATTCGGCAAGGGATTATTACCGGCTTGCTGAAAGCATCCGGGCCAGCAGGCCTGACGCGATAATTTACCGTGTCAGGCTTTTTAATTTTGCGCCCTTCCGGGTAAGCCGCAAATACGGCATACCAGTTTTGTGCGAGGTCAATACACTCAAGTCCATCGAGGAGACAGTCGGGGGGACCGCCAAGGTGACGGCATTGACCAGGCTGGCGGAACGCCGTTACATAAAGGCTGCCGATGGCATATTTACCGTCACCTCAACGATTGCGAAGGAAATCGAAAAGTACGGACCATCCTGTAAGGTGGCGGTCATTCCCAACGGGGTGGATACAGACAAATTTGACCCGGCAAAATTCGACAGGCAGGAATCCCGGAAACGCCTCGGCCTGGAGAACAAAATCGTTTTGGGTTACGTCGGCTCATATAAAAAATGGCACGGTCTGGATACGTCCGTTGGCGTAATAGAAGCGCTGAACAGGAAAGACAGCCGGTATCACTTGTTGCTGATCGGAAGCGGCGCCTGCTACAATGAGATAGACCGGCTGATTGCCGGACGCAAATTAAATCATTGCGTGACGCGGATTTCAAATATCGCCCATGACAAGATTCCGGAACATCTGGCGGCCTTTGACTATGCATTGATGACCTATCCGCTGATGGATAAATTCTATTATTCTCCGCTGAAGATGTTTGAATACATGTCAATGGCGATCCCTGTCGTGGCGACAGGAATCGGCCAGATAAAAGAGATATTGACAGATGGCAAAAACGGAATCCTGGTCGGCAAGCCCACCGTGGATAATTTTGTTTCGGCAATAGACAGATATTCCGATGATAAAGAGGTTGTCGGATACAACGCCAGAAATTTAGCCGTTAATGAATACAGCTGGCTGGCCAATGCCGAAAAGATTATGAGCCTGTGCGGTGACATGCTGGTTGCCGGACGACTTCAGACAGTAGGATAAAGCGATTGAATATACTTCTGTTTACAAACAGTTTTTTGCCCCAGATAGGCGGACGCGAGATAGTAGTGCATTATCTGGCCAGAGAGTATTCCAGGATGGGCCATGACGTGAGAGTCGTAAAGCCGGGTGGATTCCGGCAGATGCGGAGCGAAGATTATCCTTATAAAGTTCACAGATTGCCGACACTGAAGGGATACTTTAATGATCAGGTATTTTTCGCCAACCTTTTGGCTGAGGCCACTCTATGGCCGACCGACATCATTCACGCCCACAGCACGTATCCCTGCGGGTATGCGGCCGCCAGGTTAAAAAAAATCAAAGATATTCCGCTGGTCATCACACCTCACGGTGTCGATATCCATGTGATTCCAAAGTTGAACTTCGGCTTACGCCTCGATCCTGTGAAAAATCGTAAGATACGCTATGCCATCGAAAAGGCTGAGGCCCTGACCGCAATCAGCAAGAGTGTGGCCGATTCGATTGCCGATGCAGGCGGTCGGAGGGAGAAAATTCACATGATCCCCAATGGAATCGATATCGAAAGATTCCAGAAGGCGGCTGATAAAACCGAGCTGTACGATTGGTTGGGGTTAAGACATGACGCCAAGATCATTTTGACCGTGGGCAATTACCACAAAAGAAAAGGCCAAGATTTCCTTGTCCGGGCAATGCCGGCGATATTGAAATCCAGTCCCCTCGCACGCCTGGTGATCGTGGGCAGGGGTACTCAAAAATTGATTCCGATTATCAAGGAACTGGGTCTCGAAGAAAAGGTGCTGCTGACAGGCACGCTGCCTTTCATGGTAAACGTCACGGATGGTGAAACTGACAGGCTGGCAGCTCTGTATAAGCATTGCCAATTATACGTTTCAGCCGGCATTGACAAAGAAGCAGAAGGGTTGTCATTGGCTTTGCTGGATGCTCTTGCGGCTGGAAAACCCATTGTGGCAACTGACATTTCAGGTAACCGGGATATAGTGGAAGATGGCAAAAACGGGCTGATTGTGGAACCGGAAAATGCACAAGCTATTGCTGCCGGGGTATTGGGGGTTTTGTCAGACAGGCAAAATATGGAAAAGTACGAAAAGAACAGCAGGCAAAAAGCAAAGTCTATGGAATGGTCGAATATTGCCCGGCAGTATTGCATGTTATACGAAAAATATTTGTAAGAGATGGATCACAATCCTATGTTCAAATTATTGTTCATGGCCAGGGACAAGTTCCCGCCGTTCCGGGTGGATATAACCGTTTTATTCGCCAGGGAGCTGAGGAAAAGAGGATATGAAATAGACTGGATTTTTCAGGCGCGCAAGGGGGCGTCCAAGAGCTTTACTGCCAGATGGGGCGGGGGGACTGCTTATGTTGGCGCCACACGCGATGCAGACAACATCATATCGAAGGCAATCAAAAACCTTTTGTGCTGGGCAAACGATTTCAGAATTTTCAATATATTGAAAAAGCGCCATTATGACGTTGTAGTTGTGCGGGATAAAATTTTTGGCGCCCTGCCGGCCATGGTTGCTGCCAGACTTCACGGATCCAAGTTTGTGCTCTGGTTATCCTATCCTTTTGTTGAAAACGATTTGTACCAGGTCCATAAACACATAGCGCCCTTTCCCCTGTTATACTTGGCAAGGGGCATGCTCGGCCAATTTGTGCTTTACAGACTTCTGTTTCCGTTTGCTGATCATGTATTTGTCCAAACAAAGTACATGAAGGAAAAAATAGCCGCTAAATACAATGTGCCAGCTGATTCTATGACGCCAGTTCCCATGGGGGTTTCCCTGGAATCTCTCCCAAAGCAGGCTGAAAAAAAGCAAGGCTTCACAACGAATATGGGAACCAAAGATATAGTCTATCTGGGCACCTTGATGAAAACCAGGAGGTTGGACTTTTTAATACGCGCCTTCGGTAAAGTGAAAGAAAAATGCAAAGATGCCAGGTTGATTCTGGTCGGAAGCTGGGTTGATCCGTCCGATGAGGAATTTCTGATGAATGAGATCGAAAAACTGAATTTATCGGATTCTGTTATTATTACCGGGCAGCTGGAGCAGAAAAAAGCATGGGAGATTGTCCGCCGGGCGGATGTATGCGTTTCGCCTATTTGTCCTTCTCCCATACTTGATTGTGGTTCACCAACCAAGATGATCGAGTATATGGCCCTTGGCAAGGCCGTGGTAGCAAACGACCATCCTGAGCAGAAAGAAATTCTGGAAGATTGCAAGGCCGGTCTGTGTGTCGCTTGGGATGAAAAAGAATTCGCGGAAGCAATGATTTTTCTGCTTAAAAATCCAGAAGAGGC
>JAMOUQ010000006.1 GCA_027068085.1 Desulfobacteraceae bacterium
CAAACCCGATTGTGAAAGAAAATCCGTGCTATTGTAGGGGCGAAAAATTTTTCGCCCCTACGGCCACCCGCTACGTCCCCACGGCCTCCCGCCACGTCCCCACGGCCTCCCGCCACGGAGGAATCTGGCCGTGATCCCGGCCCGGCAAACCTTCCAAACGAGTTGACAGGATACCGATCCAACTGTTACTCAATCTGGTCAAGACAGCCCGGCCCTGTTCCTGCAAAGGGTCATCAGACTTTTCCCACATCCAGCAGGGAGGTTTGCCATGCAACGCTTGTCTGTTTGTCTCTTCCTGGCCCTGTCACTCCTGATCGTTCCCTTTACCACCGCGCCGGCTGCGGCCAAGACCATCACCGTCGGTATCGTCGACTGTTACAGCGGTCCGCCCAGCACTTACACAAACGACGTGCGCGACGCTTTCAAGATGGAAATCGACCGCATCAATGCCGCCGGCGGCGTGCTGGGACGCAAGATCGAGTTTGTCACCCGCGACAGCAAGTTCAAGGTCGACATCGGTCTTGCCGCCGCCAAGGAGCTGATCTACCGCAAGAACGTCGATATCATGATGGGCACCATCAACAGCGCCCTGGCCCTTGCCATATCCGACATGTGCCGCAAGGAAAAGGTCCCCTTCCTGGTCACCTTTGCCAAGAGCGCCAAGATCACCGGGGCCAAGGGGCACGACTACGTCTTTTCGATTACCGAAAACACCGCCCTGGCCGGCAAGGCTGGCGCCGTTGGCCTGGCTAAAAAACCTTATCTCAAGTACTGGATCGCCGGCGACGATTACGAGTACGGGCATGCCATCGCCGATGCGGTCTGGAACAATCTCAAGAAGCTCAAACCGGGCGTGACCCTGCTGGGGCAATCCTGGTGGAAAGTGGGCGAGCCGGACTTCACCCCCTATATCACCGCCATCCTGTCGGCCAGGCCGGACGCGGTCATCGTGGCTACCGGCGGAAGGGATTGCGTACCCTTCCTCAAGGCCGCCAAGGCAACCGGTTTCACCAAGCGCGTCCCTTTCTACATGCACACGGCAACCGAGCTTTCCACCCTCAAACCGCTCGGGCTCAATGCTCCCGAAGGGGTAATCGGAACTTCCAACTACTTCTTCTACTATCCCCGCACGCCGGAGAACGAAGCCTTCGTCAAGCGCTTCGAAGCCGCCTACAAGCGTAAACCGGCCGTGGGCGCCATTTACGGCCTGCTGGCGGCCCGGTTCATATCCCGGGCTTACCAGAAGGCCGGCAAGGTCAAGCCCAAGGCCTTCATCAAGGCCATGGAGGGGATGACCGTTGACAGCCCGGTGGGCAAGGTCACCATGCGGGCCTGCGACCACCAGGCCATGCTGCCCATGTTCATGGGCACCACCAAGAAGGCGCCCGGCTACGACTTCCTGATCGCCGACGACATCGTCACCATCGCCGGCAAGGACGTGATGCCGGACTGCGCTGAAATCGCCCGGCAACGCAAGAAGTAATCCCGCGGCAGGAAACGAAAAGCGGCAATGGATTCCGGCGGTATAACTGTCGCGGCCCTGATGCAGCAGGTCCTGGTGGGACTTAGCCGCACCACCATCCTGTTCATCGTCTCCTCCGGCCTCAGCCTGGTGCTGGGTGTGCTGCGCATTCCCAACGTGGCCCACGGCTCTTTGTACATGATCGGGGCCTTTGTGACCTACTCGGTGGCCAGCTTCTTCGGCCAGACCACCGCCGGTTTCATCATCGCCCTGGCGGTGGCCCCCCTGGTGGTGGCCGCCGTCAGCCTCGTGCTGGAACGGGGCCTGCTCTGCCACCTTTATGACAGGGAGCACCTGATGCTGCTCCTTTTCACCTTTGCCTTCACCCTGGTCTTCGGCGACCTGGTCAAGATGATCTGGGGTTCGGATTACCGCAGCCTCAGCGCACCGGCCATTGTCCAGGGCTCCTTCGACCTGGGAGGTTTTCCCTTCCCCAGGTACAGCCTTTTCCTGCTGGTCATGGGCCCCCTGGTGGCCCTGGGACTGTGGCTGCTGACCAACAAGACCAAGATTGGCAAGATAGCCCGGGCCGCCGCGGTGGACCGGGAGATGGTGGACGCCATCGGCATCGACGTCAGCAAGGTCTTTGCCGCCGTCTTCGTCATCGGCTGCTACCTGGCCGGGCTGGGAGGCGCCCTGGTGGCCCCCACCCAGAACATCACCCAGGGCATGGACCACACAATCATCATCGAGGCCTTTTTGATCGTGATCATCGGAGGGCTGGGAAACATCTGGGGAGCCTTGCTGGGAGCGGCCATCTTCGGCCTGACCGATGCCATCGGAATCCTGATCTGGCCCCAGTTCGCCATCGTCTTTCCCTACACGGCGGTGGTGATAGTGCTGCTGATAAGGCCCCGGGGCCTGCTCAAGGCCATCTGGTAGGAAAGCGACGACGTGAAAGCACAAAGTGCGGGCATAAGGAAAACAGGCGCGGCGGCAGGAGCCCTGACGGGGTTTCTGCTTCTGGCCCTGGTCCTGCCGCGTTTTTACCTCTACCTGCTGTCGCTCATCCTGGCAACCGGCCTGCTGGCAACCAGCCTCAACCTGGTGCTGGGTTTCGGAGGCATGTACCAGTTCCACCACTCGGTTTTCTACGGAGTGGGGGCCTACTGCCTGGCCCTGATCCTGACCAGGTCCGGCCTGCCGGCCTGGATCGGCTACCTGGCAGCCCCCCTGGCAGCCTCTGTCCTGGGCCTGGTCATGGGCCTGCTGACCGTCCGGCTGTCCAAGCTATACTTCGGCATGCTCCAGATTTCCTTAGGCTCCCTGGTGTGGGCCATCGTCTACCGCTGGTACTCGTTTACCGGCGGCGACGACGGAATCCACGGCATACCGGTGCCGGAGCTGATCGGGACCTCCACCGGGGCCTACGTCTTCGCCGTCCTGGTCACCGCCGCCAGCCTGGCGGTGATGTACTGCATCGTATCTTCTCCTTTCGGGATGACTTTTGCCGGCATCCGCGACAATCCAGAACGCTGCCGGGCAGTGGGCATCGACGTCACCGCCCACCAGCTGGCCGGCCAGGTGCTGGCCGCTTTCTTTGCCGGGGTTGCCGGCACGCTCTTTGTCACCGTCGAAGGCTCGGTCTTTCCGGACATGATGTTCTGGACCCTTTCCCTGGAGATCCTGATCATGTGCCTGCTGGGCGGCTGGTTCACCTTTTTCGGCCCCATGCTGGGAGCGGCCATAATCGTGATGCTGCGGACCGTGGTGGGCATCTACACCGAGTACTGGACCCTGGTGCTGGGGCTGGTGCTGATCCTGCTGATCTTCTTCCTGCCCGAAGGCGTGCTGGGCATTCTCCAGAAGGGCCGGCAGGCAGGAGGCAAAGATGCTGCGGGTAACTGACCTGGAAAAATCCTTCGACGGGTTCAAGGCGGTGGCCGGTGCCAACCTGCACGTGGCCCCGTCCGAAGTGGTGGCGGTCATCGGTCCCAACGGGGCCGGCAAAACCACCTTATTTCACCTGATAACCGGTCAGCTGGCGCCCGACAGGGGGCAGATCCTTTTCAAGGGCGAACCGATAGCCGGCCTTGCCCCCCACAAGGTCTGCCGCCGGGGAATCGGCCGCTCCTACCAGGTGGTCAACGTCTTCGACCGGCTCACCGTCTTGGACAACGTCCGGATCGCCGTCCTGGCCCGGGAAGGCAGGACCTGGAACCTGCTCAGGCCCGCATCCGGGATGTGCCGGGATGAAACTGTAAATATTCTGGAAAGCGCGGGACTGGCAGGCAAGGCCGGCAGGATATGCGCGACCCTTTCGCACGGTGACCGCAAGGTCCTGGAGATCGCCATCGCCCTGGGCAGCCGGCCCGAGCTGCTGATCCTGGACGAGCCCACCGCCGGCATGTCGCCCGAAGAGACCGCCGCCACCCTGAAGCTGATGCAGCGCCTTTCACAGGAAATGGGCCTGACCCTGCTGTTTTGCGAACACGACATGGAGATGGTCTTTTCAATCGCCGACCGGATCATGGTCATGCAGCAGGGCCGCACCATCATCCAGGACACCCCTGAAAAGGTAAGGGCCGACAAGCGGGTGCGGGAGGCTTACCTGGGAGGAGGCGACACATGCTCCGCCTGAGGCAGATCCATACCTATTACGGCCTGAGCCACGTGCTGTTCGGCGTATCCCTGGAAGTACGGGCCGGCGAAATCGTCTGCCTGCTGGGCCGTAACGGGGCCGGCAAGAGCACCACCATGCGCAGCATAATCGGGCTCACCCCGCCGGCCAGGGGAGAAGTCGTGTTCAAGGGCATAACCTGCACCGGGGTCAAGCCGTTCCGCATGGTCAGGATGGGCATGGGCTACGTGCCCGACGACCGCCGGGTCTTTGCCGACCTGACCGTGGCCGAAAACCTGGAGATAGCCTTTCGCAAGACCGGTAACACCCGCTGGACCATGGAGCGGGTCTACGAGGTCTTTCCGGCCCTGGCCTCCATCTCCGGCCGGCGGGCCGGTTTCCTCAGCGGAGGCGAGCAGCAGATGCTCACCATCGCCCGGGCCCTGATGACCAATCCCGATTTTCTCCTGCTGGACGAGCCCACCGAGGGTCTGGCTCCCCTGATCGTGGCCGAGCTGGAAAAACAGATCGCCGGGCTGCGGGACGCAGGCCTTACCGTGCTGCTGGCCGAGCAGAACCTGGAAGTCGCCCTGCGGCTGTCGGACCGCTGCTACATCATCGACAACGGCAGCATCCGCTTTCACGGAACATCCGCTGAAATCCGCTCCAACCCGGACATCCTCGACAAATATCTCTGCCTGTAACGGTTTAGAAACCGCGGCCGGCCGGATGTCACAACTCCATACCGCCTGATACGGCAACCGGGTGCAGGACGCATCTGCCGGGCAAACACCCCATCTCAATTCAGGGCATGTTCGATGCCCTACGGCAGGGCGGCTGCCAGCAGATCGATGACGTGTTTGACCTGGATATCATCGCCGGCCCTGGAATGCAGATCGCAAAGCTGGGTCATGCAGGCCGGACAGGAAGTGGCGACTATCTCCGCACCGGTCGAAACGATGCGGTCCCGCTTGAGGTCCCCGATCTGCCGCGAAAGCCGGTAGTACTTCACGTTGAAACTGCCCCCCATGCCGCAACACGCATCGGCCTTTTCCATTTCCACCAGCCGGCGGCCGGCAGCATTTATCAGGGTGCGCGGCTGGGTCCACACCCCCAGGGATTTTTTAAGGTGGCAGGGATCATGGTAGGTTACAAGCGGCGCGGTCAAAGAAGCAGCATCTGCCCCGACACCTATCTCGTCCACCAGGAACTGGCTGATGTCCAGGGTTTTGCGGCCCAGGTTTTCATATGCCCGCACGAGTTCCTCCCGGCCCGTGCCGGCCAGCATGGGCCACAGCCTGGAGATGGTCCAGGTGCAGGTGGCACAGGCGGTAACCAGAAAGTCCCAATCCCCTTCTTCGAACAGCCGGAGATTGTGGCGGGCAAGACGCCTGAAGGTGTCCGTGTCGCCGGCCGCAAGGGCCGGAATTCCGCAGCAGCCCTGGCCGGCGGGCACCAAAACCCCGACCCCCAGCTTTTCAAGGACCCGCACCACGGCCATGGCCGTATCGGGGTACAACTTGTCCAGGAGGCACCCGACGAAGAAGGCCGCCTTGTAGCCGGATTGCCCTCGGGGCAGATCGAGCCGGGCCAGCCGGCGGTGAAAGGGCCGGCCGGCAATGTTCTTTACATGCCGCCCCCCCAGCAGGGGCGAGACAAGACGCGGACAGGAGGTATCCAGGATGTCGCTTGCGGGACGGGTCAAAATTTTCTGCAGCCTGCCGGCCCACCGGGCGAGCCTGTCGGTCAGTTCCGGCCTGGCCAGCATGCCGCGTAAAATCAGCCGCCGGGCCGGGTCGAGGCCGGCAAAAGCGGCCAGAATGGCCCGCGCCTTGATGAAAATCTCCAGCACCGGGACTCCGCTGGGACAACCGGCCTGACAGCTGCCGCAAAGCAGGCAGCGGTCCAGGCGCCGCCGGACCCCGCCGGGATTGTCGAAAAGCTGTTTGAACAAGCCCTCCAGCAGGGCCAGTTTGCCGCGGGCCACGTCGGCCTCGAGCCCGGTGCGGGAATAGACGGGACAAACGGCCTGGCACATGCCGCAGCGCATGCAGACCACCAGCTGGTCTTCAAGTTCGCCTATCATCTTTGCCAGGGCCCGCATGTCATACATCTTCAGGTCTCCACAGTCTCTTGGATGAAAATCTTGACCATACCCTATATGACAGACGGGCGCCAAGTCCGCAACACTGACGGTCGACCAACCGCCATCGATCGGCGATACCAGGGAAAAAACGGTTGTAATCGGGAGGCAATGGTGTCATCTAACAGCCCCTGGACGACCGTATCGCCTGCCGGAAACAGGAAGCCGGCGCGAAAACAATACATTTTATCGACAAAAACAATCTGTAAACATCTGACCGAAATTTCAAGCGCTCAACCCGGGCCGGACTTTCCGGCGAAAAGGAGAAGGCAGGTGACAACCAATCTATACTGGGCTGACCTCTATGTAGAAAAAAAACGAAGCCCGTCGGCGGCCATCCGTTACATCAGGCCCGGCCAGCGTGTATTCATCGGTTCGGCCTGCGGCGAGCCCCAGGCCCTGGTAAAGGCCCTGGCCGACTCGGCCTCGAAGTTTACCGGCCTGGAAATAGTGCGCATGATGAGTGCCGAGACAGCTCCCCTGGCCGCCATCGCCGACCGCAGCCAGGACCTGCACCTGAACATTCGCAACATCTACCTGGGATCGGCCAAATCGGCCTTCGTTACCAACATCCGGCGCTTTGTAACTCCCCTTAACATGTCCGAGGTCCCCGAACTGTTCAAGAGCCGCAAGTTTCCCATCAACGTGGCCCTGATCCAGGTAAGTCCTCCCGACGATTTCGGCTGGATGAGCCTGGGGATCTCGGTCGATGTAACCCTGGCCGCAGCCCGCTCGGCCGATCTTGTCATCGCCCAGGTAAACTCCGACATGCCGCGGGTCCTGGGCCAGAGCTTCCTGCATGTCAACGAAGTCGATGTCATCGTCGAATACGACCAGCCCCTGCTTACAGTATCGCCGGGACAGGGCTCTGCGGCCGCCGACCGTATCGGCCGCCAGATCGCCCGCCTGGTGGAAGACGGGGCCACCATCCAGGTGGGCCTGGACGCCGCCAGCCAGGCCACCGTCCTGGCCCTGGGCGACAAGAACGACCTGGGCTTTCATTCCCAGTACATGACCGATGACATCATGCACCTTTACTCCAAGGGAATAATCAACAACCGCAAAAAAGGATTCAACGACGGCAAGCTGGTGGCCTCGGCGGCCCTCGGGTCGCGGGAACTGTACGAGTTTTTGCACAACAACCCGGCCATCGACTTTCATACCTCGGACTACGTGAATGACCCGTTTATCATCGCCCGCCACAACCGGATGGTTACCATGAACGTTGCCAACGTCATGGACCTGACCGGCCAGGTGGCGGCCGAGGCTTCCCCCCATACCAGGATGGCCGGAGTATCCGGCATTCCGGATTTCGTCCGGGGCGCCAAGCGCTCTCCGGGCGGCAAGGCCATCCTGATGCTGTTTTCCACCACCGCCGACGGCACCCGGAGCAACATCGTGCCCATGCTGGAGGACACGGCCGTGGTGGTGCCCAGGGGAGATGTCCAGTACGTGGTGACCGAGTACGGGGCCGTCAATCTTTTCGGCAAGAGCCTCCAGGAAAGGGTGATGGCCATGATCAGCATCGCCCATCCGGATTTCAGGGAAGAGCTCATCGAAGAGGCCAAGAAGGCCGGCCTGATCGGCCGCCAGAGAAAGCTCGGGGCCGCCTCCAGGGCCGTCTACCCGGTTCAGCTGGAAGAGACAATCGTGCTCGACGGCGAGCAGATAACCATCCGGCCGGCCAAGCCGGTCGACGAACGGCGAATCCAGGAACATTACTACAATCTGGACAAGAACGACATCTTCCTGCGCTTTTTCCACGAGAAGAACAGCTTCGGCCGGGACGACGTGGAGCCCATGGCCAACATCGACTACATCAAGGATCTCACCCTGGTGGCGGTGATCGGCGAATTCGGCTTCGGCCGGGTAATCGGCGTGGGGGAATACCTGCTGGTGGACAACGACATGGCCGAAGTGGCCTTTTCAGTCAGCAAGCCATACCAGGGCAAGGGACTGGGCAAGCTTTTTCTTGCCAAGCTGGCCCAGGCGGCCCGCCAGAACGGAATCAAGGGTCTGGTGGCCTATACCGCGCCGGAAAACCAGGCCATGATAAGACTCTTCAAGAGCCTGCCTTACAAGGTCACCACCCGTTACGACGCCGACGCCCTTTGCCTGAAGTGCCGTTTCGATCAGCCCCGGGAAGGCGAGCGGTGACCTGGCAAAAAGCGCGCTGCCTGCGTTGCGTTCCCATGGGGCCGGCGACAGATCTTCGGCCGCGAAACAGGCCCCGGCCGGCCTGATTGTTTTTGGGAAAACCGCGTACCATGGATACGATACGACTTAATCGTAAATATATCCAATTATCTTTTTTGCTTGCCAAGTAACAAGGCCTGTGATCTATAAATTAGTCTGGTGCAGACGAAAAGGCGGTTTGCGGTCACGGCCGCCTGACACCTTGGACGGAGGTTATTGCAACGACTTTCCTGGCAGATTGTTCACATTTTGCGCGCCCGTTTTAAGTCTCTTTATCCATATCCATTCCGCCGGGGCTGCTGCAGCCTACCCGGACGAACAATTTTCAACAAAGGAGTAGCAGTATGGCAAAAAAAATGAAAACCATTGATGGAAACACTGCTGCGGCCCACGTGGCCTACGCCATGAGTGACGCGGCCGCCATCTATCCCATCACGCCTTCTTCACCCATCGGCGAAATCTGCGACGAATGGGCCGCCAATGGGCGTAAAAATATCTTCGGCCAGACGATGCTGGTACGCCAGCTTCAAAGCGAGGCCGGAGCCGCGGCGGCAGTGCACGGAAGCCTTGCGGCCGGCGCCCTGACATCGACCTTCACCGCCTCCCAGGGCCTGCTGTTGATGATCCCCAACATGTACAAGATGTCCGGCGAGCTTTTGCCGGCGGTGATGCATGTCACCGCCCGGGCCGTGGCCGCCCATGCCCTGTCGATTTTCGGCGATCACCAGGACGTGATGGCCGTGCGCCAGACAGGCTTTGCCATGCTGGCCTCGGCTTCTGTCCAGGAAGTAATGGACCTGGGCCTGGTGGCCCACCTGGCGGCCATCGAGTCGAGTGTGCCTTTCGTCCATTTCTTCGACGGATTCCGCACCAGTCACGAGATCCAGAAAATAGAACTGATCGACTACGAAGACATGGCGGCACTGGTCAACCCGAAGGCGGTCCGGGACTTCCGCGACCGGGCAGTAAATCCTGAAAAACCGGAATTGAGGGGCACGGCCCAGAACCCCGACATCTACTTCCAGGGCCGCGAAGCTGCCAACAAGTATTACCTCCGGGTTCCGGCCATCGTGGAAGACTACATGCGCAAGGTAAGCGCCCTTACCGGCCGGCGCTACCGGTTGTTCGACTACGTGGGCGACCCCAATGCCGAGCGGATGATAATCGCCATGGGATCTTCCTGTGAGACCATCGAAGAAGTAGTCAATCACCTCAACGCCCGGGGCGAGGCAGTGGGCCTGCTCAAGGTGCGCCTGTTCCGGCCGTTTTCATCCGCCCACCTGCTGGCTGCCGTTCCGGCCACAGCCTCCAGGATCGCCGTTCTTGACAGGACCAAGGAGCCCGGCGCCCTGGGAGACCCCCTTTACCAGGACGTGTGCACCGCCTTCATGGAACGCGGCGACATGCCCGCTATCGTCGGCGGCCGTTACGGCCTGGGGTCCAAGGAGTTCACTCCCTCCATGGTAAAAGCTGTCTTCGACAACCTCAATGCCGTGGCTCCCAGGAACCATTTCACCGTGGGCATCACCGACGACCTGACCCATACCAGTCTGGATGTGGAGGAAAAGCTCGACGTGGCCCCGGAGGGCACGGTCCAGTGCAAGTTCTGGGGCCTTGGCGCCGACGGAACGGTGGGAGCCAACAAGAGCGCCATCAAGATCATCGGCGACAATACCGATATGTACGCCCAGGCCTACTTCGCCTACGACTCCAAGAAATCGGGCGGGGTCACCATCAGCCACCTGCGTTTCGGCAAGCAGCCCATCCAGGCCACCTACTGCATCGACACGGCCGATTACATCGCCTGTCACAACCCCAGCTACGTCCACACCTACGACGTGCTTGAGGGAATCAAGGAGGGCGGCACCTTCATGCTCAACTCTCCCTGGACGGTTAAAGAGATGGAAACCCGGCTGCCGGCCCACATGCGGCGCACCATCGCCCGCAAGAAGCTGAAGTTCTACAACATCGACGCGGTGAAAATAGCCTCCGAGGTGGGGCTGGGCGGCCGGATCAACATGATCATGCAGACAGCTTTTTTCAAGGCTTCGGGAGTATTGCCGGTTGACCAGGCCATCGGCTACCTGAAAGACGCCATCGCCAAGATGTTCGCCAAAAAGGGTGACAAGATCATCCAGATGAACATAGCGGCCGTGGACAAGAGCCTGGACAAGATCGAAAAGATCGACTACCCCGCCTCCTGGGCCGAGGCCACCGACCGGCAGGTTCCCAAAACCGAAAAACCGGAATGGGTGACTCAGGTCATGGAACCGATCCTGGCCCAGCAGGGAGACAAGCTTCCGGTTTCGGCCTTCAGGCCCGACGGAATCTTTCCGGTGGGAACGACCAAGTACGAAAAGCGGGGCGTGGCCATCAACGTTCCCGAATGGATCATGGACAACTGTATCCAGTGCAACCAGTGCGCCATGGTCTGCCCCCATGCCGCCATCAGGCCGGTGCTGGTAACCGACGACGAACTGGCAAAGGCCCCGGAGACCTTCGAGGCCAAAAAGGCTCTCGGCAAGGAACTCAAAGGGTACAAGTTCCGGATCCAGGTCTATGCCGAGGATTGTCTGGGCTGCGGCAACTGTGCCGACATCTGCCCGGCCAAGAAAAAAGCCCTGGTGATGAAGCCCATCGCCACCCAGCTGGACGCCCAGATCCCCAACCAGCAGTTTGCCGAAAGCCTGCCGCCGCGCCAGGGACTGGTAAAGCGCACCTCGGTCAAGGGCAGCCAGTTCTACCAGCCCCTGCTGGAGTTCTCCGGCGCCTGCGCCGGCTGCGGAGAAACGCCGTATGCCAAGCTGCTGACCCAGCTTTTCGGCGAAAGGATGGTCATCGGCAACGCCACCGGATGCAGCTCCATCTGGGGCGGTTCGGCACCCAGCATCCCTTACTGCACCAATGCCGACGGCCACGGTCCCGCCTGGGGAAACTCCCTGTTCGAAGATCCGGCCGAGTTCACCTACGGCATGTTCCTGGGAGCATTGCAGCAACGCCAGAAGCTGGCAGAGCTTGCCACCCAGGCCATTGAAAGCGACATCGGGGCCGAACTGAAAGAGGCCCTGAGCGGGTGGCTTGAAAACCGCCAGGACCCGCAGGCCAGCCGCAGTTACGGCGACAAGGTCAGGCAACTGCTGGCCGGTGAAACGGCCAACGAACTGCTGCTGCAGATCATGGAGCTGGCCGATTACTTCACCAAACGTTCCTACTGGGTCTTTGCCGGCGACGGCGCGGCCTACGACATCGCCTACGGCGGCATAGACCACATTATGGCCTCCGGCGAAGACATCAACATCCTGGTCTTCGACACCGAAGTCTATTCCAACACCGGCGGCCAGTCGTCCAAGGCCACACCCACCGGGTCTCTGGCCAAGTTTGCCGCTTCCGGCAAAAAGACCGCCAAGAAAGACCTGGGAGCCATGGCCATGACCTACGGTTACGTCTACGTGGCCAGCGTGGGAATGGGCGCCAACAAACAGCAGCTGCTGAAAGCCATGGTGGAAGCCGAATCTTATCCCGGCCCTTCCCTGATCCTGGCCTATTCTCCGTGTATCAACCACGGCATAAAGAAGGGAATGGGCCACAGTCAGCTGGAAACCAAGCTGGCCGTTGCCTGCGGATACTGGCCTCTGTACCGTTTCAATCCCATGCTGAAAGCCGAGGGGAAAAATCCATTCATCCTCGACTCCAAGGAACCTGACGGCAGCCTGCGGGAATTTTTGGCGGGCGAGGTGCGTTACGCCGCCCTGCAGCAGATGTTTCCCGAGGAAGCCCGCCGGCTCCACGACCGGCTGGAAGCAGAAATCAGGGAGCGTTATCTGAAGTTGAAACAGTTGTCCCAACAGGCCCCCATAACCATCGAAGCCCAAGGCGGACAGGCAGCCCAGGCCGAACCGGCCGGCGACCAGGACCAGACCTGCACCCAGTCGGGAACGGCCGAACATTCCCGCGCCGGGGCCGACGACCAGCCGTGTGACGACGGCCGGGCGGGCAAATAAATCCGCGGGCAGTATTCAGGGTCCGAACGGGCTCCTTGCCGAAGACGACAGTCATCGACCGGGCCGTTCAGGTCGCATGCCTGAACGGCCCGCTTTTTCAATTTATGGAGAATTTTGCACTTTTGCTTGTCCTGGTCTCCAGGCGGCCTAAAATGCGAATATGAAGGACACTGCCAAAACGGCCTGCAAACGCTGCGGCACATGCTGCCGCAAGGGCGGACCGGCCCTGCACCTGGAAGACAGGCAGCTTGTTGCCAAAAACCTGCTGCCGGTTGCAAGCCTGTTTACCATCCGTCCGGCAGAGCCTGTCATAGACAACGTGGCGGGCCGGATAACTCTTGCGGAATCGGATATAATCAAAATAAAGAGCGCGGCCGATTGCCCGGCCTGCATGTTCCTGGAAACGGAAAGCAACACCTGCTCCATATACGGGCACCGGCCCCTGGAATGCCGGGTCCTGGAATGCCGGCAGCCGGAAAGGCTGCAAAGTATCTACCGCCGGGAGCGCCTTAGCCGGCGGGACATCCTGCTGCCGCAAAAGGCCTGGCTCTGGGACCTGGTATGTGAGCACCAGCGCCGCTGCGACTATCTGGAAGTGGCAAGGCTGGCCCGACGCTGGCTTGCATCTGCCGATGAAGAGGTTTCAACGGCCTTGATGGATATCATGCGCTATGACGCCGGCCTGAGAGAAGTCTGCCGCCGCGAAGGCGGAATTGCTCCCGAACTGCTCGATTTTCTGTTCGGGGTCTCCCTTTCTGTCACCATCGCCCGCTTCGGGCTCAACCTGGTGCGCAGCCGGGAGGGCAAATATCGTTTCACGGCCCGCAAACAATGAAAGTAGTAAAACAAAAGGAGGGTACAATGGTCAGAAGGAACCTGCATGTAGTCTTGTTGGCCTGTCTGGCGACCGCCGTCTTTTCCATCGGTCTTGCCGGTGCCCAGGACCGGACCGGCCTGACAATCGAGAAATCGGCCATCTGTCAGGACGTGGTCGATCGCCAGCCGGTTGGAGTCGGGGACGTCTTCCCCAAGGAGATAAGCAAGCTGTACTGCTTCACCAAGGTTGTCGGCGCCCGGTCCGAGACCACCATCACCCACAACTGGTACTACAACGGCGACCTGAAAGCCTCGGTGGTCCTGCCGGTCCGCTCGCCGAACTGGCGCACCTGGAGTTCGAAAACCATGGATCCGTCCATGACCGGGGAATGGATGGTGGAAATCCTGGCTGCCGACGGAACCGCCCTGGACAGCCTCATTTTCTATCTGCGGTGACGACAGAGCCCGGA
>JAMOUQ010000007.1 GCA_027068085.1 Desulfobacteraceae bacterium
CGCCTGCAGTGCCTTTTTATGAATATAAACATTGCGGGCCGCCAAACCAACAGTTTTCTTTCCCGTGCATTACGGCTGTGGACAACCGACGCGTGATTCCGGTTGGCAAGGCGCTGAAGTCATCAATCGTTTGCCATCGGTCTTTGACTGCTGTAAGATTCTGCCCGGGCCATGGAAGTGTTTCCCGGTCCTGGAGCCGGGTATTGTTTGCCAAACCATCAGGTCTGACAGGTGCCAGCATGCCGGCTTTCAAATCCATTGTCGTTGTTCAGCCCCCGCCCCATCATCCGGCGGCCGGTCTTCATTTTCTGCGTAAGGTTCTGACTGTCCTGGAAAAGCTTGGTATCGACCGGCAGTACTATCCGGCCGGAACAGCCTTTTACCGGCAGTACCTTGCAGATCCGGATCTGATGGAAGAAGCCGCGGCATGGCGCGGGGGCAAAGCGGCATTCGATTCAGGTTTCTGGGCGCAAGGCCCCCGTCTGGTCTCCCGTCTGGAAAGCGACGGGTTTTTCAGTCCCCCTGCCCTGATAGAGAGTCTGGACTGGATCGATAATGCTCTTGACGGTCTGGTTGCCGGAACTTTCTCTCGGCTTGGCCGCAGAGAGTTTGAGGCTTCCGGGATAAACAATGCCGGTGATCTTTTGCATTTTTCCCGCGATTCGGCCGGCAACCCGTTTTATGCCTTCGGTCGTTTGTGCGCCCGGCCGGCATTGCCCGAAGGCGAAGGGATCATATTCACGGCCGAAACAGCGGGCCAGGCGGTTGCGGCCGCCAGTCTTGCCCTGGAGTGGCAAAAGAGGCGGCCCTCTGTCCCCATGGGGATTGTGGGTCGCCGCCGCAACAATGCTGTCGGCGCGGCTGCCGAACTGGTCCATGATGTCTGCGGAACCGGATATGCCGGCCCATGGTTACGCCTGTTGAATCAAATAGAATCAAGGATCGATTCGGCCGTGCCGGCGGAGCTTGAAGGTTCAGCCCTGGCACCGCCGTATCCGGCGGGGAATAACCCCCTGGTTGTGGAACAGGATCCTGACAACCAAAACACCGAACCGGACGGCACCGGCTCCGGCTGTCGTCTCCTGGTGTGGAAGGGTGCCGGCCGTGATCCTGCCGGACTTGGTGCCCGGCTGCACCGCAGTGCACGCCGGGGGCTGTGGAACCATCTGGAGATAGACAGCAGGAGGAAAGAGGCCGCCGGCCTGAGGGAGTTTGCCTCTCTCAACCCCAACCTGGCCCATTCATGGTGCATGATCAAGCCGCCGGTTTCGGCTTTCAGTGACCCCTGGCCGGAATATCCATGGGGCCGGACGCGGTATGGCGAAACCCTTCATAGAGGGGGCCCCCTGTTTTGGCAGATTGTAAGAGATCCGGAATACCTGGCGATCCTGCTGACCCGCCAGGAACCGTCCGGGTTGAGGCGCTTGTTGTTGGACGAAACCGGAAAAGACGTCAAGCTTCTGGGTGAACGGCTGCAATATCATTTCTGCTCGCCCCGGGAGCTTGCTCCGGGGATGCTGGATGAGATCTGTCGCATGGTCAGTGCCGGCGGCACGGTCAACATGCGCTGGGTACGCCATAATCTGGAAAACGCCTTTCTGATTGCCTATGTCGAGGAAGATGGGGAAATCGTTGCCAATTCCAGCCTCAAACATCCCCGCCGGGAATACGTGGAGGCGGTCAGCCGGCAGGCCGGAATCGACCTGAGCGGTTTTCTGGAAAGAGGCTATACTTCCGTGAAACCCGAGTATCGTGGCCTGGGCATTGGTGCCAAGCTGCTGGAAGGGCTTACCCGCCGGGCTGCCGGCCGGCGTATCTTTTCCGTCATCGCCGAGGACAATGCGGCCACCAAGAAGATTGCCCTGCGTAACAAAACCCGTAAGGTGGCGGTTTTTTACAGTGAACGGGCCGGTAAAGAGGTGGGGGTCTGGATCCCGGAATGGATGCTGCCGCCCGGGACGCGGATTCTTGAGTAGATTGATTCGCAAGGGGAGGGGATGTGACTGGCGGAAAAGCTTTGATCGGGATCGTTTCGGTGCGGGGGAAGGATTATCATCCCACCCGGCGGCTTATTGAGGCAGGCTCTGTCAGGGGATGCACCGTCGTTGTCGTGAATCCGTATAGTGTTTGGCCCGGATTCGAAAAGAATCGGCCCGTTCTGCTGGGACGGCCTGAAGCTGAAGAGCTTGACGCGGTTTTGCCCAGGCAGGGAGCCGAAATCAGGGATTGCTGCCTGCCGTTGCTGGAGCATTTCGGACAGACGGGAGTTGTGGTGATCAACTCTTTGGAGGCTGTTTTGAAGGCCCGCAACAAGTTTTTCACCCTGCAGGCTCTTGCCCGGGCCGGACTGCCGGTGGCCTCCACCGTGTTTGTGAACCGGAAAGAAGGCCTGGAGGATGCTTTGCGCTTTCTGGGGGCAAAGGCAGTGGCCAAGCCGGTGAGCGGCCGCCGGGGAGACGGGATAACGCTTCTGGAGCGGGCCGATCAACTGCCATCGGCCCTGGTGGCGGAGTTGGACTCGGGACGGGGTGTGGTTGTTCAGGAATATATACCTCCTGCCGGGCGGCGTGACCTGAGGGTTTTTGTCGTCGGAACCGGGGCAGTGGCTGCCATGGAGCTTGTGCCGGCCGCCGGTGATTTCCGGGCCAATTTCGGCCTTGGAGGCCGTCCGCGGTCTGTCGAGCTGAGCCGGGAACAGGCGGATTTGGCTGTTGCGGCTGCCGGGGCGCTCGGCCTGGAGGTTGCCGGAGTGGACATGATGCTGGTGTCCGGGGGACGCCTGGTTGTGGGCGAGGTCAATTATTCACCCGGTTTCGAGGCTCTGGAAGGGGTCAACGGTCGTGACATAGCCGGTGCCATTGTCGATTACGCGCTTGAAACCATTGAACAGCGCAAGAGGATTTGAAAGTGAAACTAACCGATTTGAGAAAAAAGTCGTCCGGGGACCTGGTGCAGGTGTCGGCAAGGGTTGTCTGGGAGGAAATTGACCGGGAACCGGAGGAGATCTTCATCGCCACCGTGCCTGATTTTGCAAGCGATCTTGTCCCCGAGCCCGAGGCTTTTCTGACCGGCGTGCTGATACCGGCCCTTCACCTGGGGGAAAAGCGGATTGTTGCCGAGCAGGATATTTGCCCCCGCCTGATCCAGAATCTGGAGACGGTCATGGGCCTGATGCACCATTGGTCCGAAGGGCGGATGAAACCGCTGAAATTCGAAGTTCCCCTGAAAAAAAATGCGGTATACAGCGGCCGGCCGCGCCGGGCCGGCATGTTTCTGTCAGGAGGCATCGATTCCCTGGCCAGCCTGCGGATCAACCGGCTGCTTTTCCCGCAGGAGCATCAGGATTACATTCGTGACGGCCTGTTGCTGCATGGTTTCGATATAGGCGGCGTTATCAAGCGGGGAGCCAAGTACCACGTTTTCGAGCGGGCCATGCGGCACATGGAAGCGGTGGCAGAAGATGCCGGCGTGACCCTCTTGCCGGTATACACCAACATCCGCCACCTGTGCGATGACCGGGACCTGTGGCTGAACCGGTTTTTCGGGGCCGTGCTGGCCGCCGCGGCCCTGGCTTTTTCTTCCCGTTTTCACCTGGTGAACATCGCCGCATCCTATGACATCTACAACCTGGTTCCATGTGGCTCCCATCCCTTGCTGGATCCGTTGTACGGCAGTGCCGATCTTGCAATCCGTCATTGTGATGTACACCTGCGAAGAATCGACAAACTCAGGATAGTGGCCAGCTGGCCGGTGGCTCTGGACAACCTGAGAGTATGCCTGGCCAACGTGGCCGATCGGCTCAATTGCGGCCGGTGCGAAAAATGCGTCCGCACCATGTGCGGCCTGGAAGCCATCGGCGCCCTGGCCAAATGCCGGGCTTTTGAAGCCGACCGGGTAGATCCCGGCCTTTTCGATGCTTTCGACATCACCATCCGGCATCGGCAGCCGTTTTACGAGGAGTTGCTGGAGCCGCTGGAAGCCAGGGGCAGCCTGGAGCTTGCCGATAGGATCAGGCGCGAGCTCGGCCGGACGGACAAACACTGACGGCACCGGGCATGGAAGATCGTTCAGGACCGCAGGTGGTCGATGCGCGGCAAAACGACCGGCGGGACGATACCATCTTGGCTTGACAGTCTTCAGGGGCTCTGCCATAAATTTACGCTTAATAAAGCAACAGGAGGATGCTGTGCGGTATATTCGATCATTGTGTCTGTCGTTACTGGCCGTCGGCCTGGTCAGCCTGCATTGCGTCCATTGCGCGTATGCCGGCCAGAGCGGTGTGCGGGTGGCCATCCTGCCTTTCACCGTCAATGCACAAGACGGAAAGGACTACACTTTCCTCCAGAAAGGTGTGGGGGCCATGCTGAGCTCGCGCCTGTCATGGCCGGGCAAAGTGTCTGTGATTGCCCTGAATGAGACCTCCAAAGTGCTGGAAACGACCCAGGGCTTCAGCGGTGACAGCAAGGCCCTGCTGGTTGCGGCCAAGCTGCGGGCCGATTATGTCCTGTATGGCAGTCTTACCGTCCTGGGCCGGAGCGTCAGCATCGATGCCAAACTGCTGGATGTCTCCGGAAGGAAGGAGCCGGTTTCATTTTTCCAGCAATGCAGTGTAATGGACGAGGTGATCCCGGCCATAAACCGCTTTGCGACCCAGGTCAATGCCGCAGTTTTCGGGCGCCGTCCCGCAGATGTTAATGTTGCCGCCTCCCGGGGCAACAACCAGGTTGACGATAACAAAGCTATTGCCGAACAGACAGAAGCGCGCCAGCATCCGGGAAAACTCGTTGAAAACCAGGCCGGGGTATCTGCGTCGGGCACAGGTGCCGGACAGGCAAACAACAGCTCGCCTCTCAATCCGGCGTTCATCACGGCCCAGGGCCGGACGCGCCGCGGGACGGAATTCTGGAAGAGCCGGACTTTCGACAAGGCCATCAACGCCATGGCCATGGGTGATATCGATTCTGACGGAAGGATCGAAACGCTTCTGGCAAGTCCCACCATGGTGACGGCCTACCGGGTCGAAGGCCGGCGGATGGTGAAGGCCTACCAGGTATTGGAAGACAAGCACACGATCATCATCGGCCTGGACGTGGCTGACATCAACGGTAACGGAAAGCCTGAAATCTTCATTACCCGCTTGAACAAAAACCGTAACAGCCTGCGGTCCACCGTGCTGGAATACGACGGTTCCGGTTTCAAGACGATCGTTGCCAAATCTGCCTGGTACTACAGGGTGGTGAAGCCGGTGCAGGGGAGCCCGGTTCTGTACGGACAGCATCAGAAGACTTCCAGTGACGATGTGTTCGCCGAACCCGTCTTCCAGATGGGCTGGGAAAGCCGGAGGTATGCCAAGCAGGAGAGGATATTGCCTGCGGGCAAAGCCAACGCGCTCGGTTTCAGTTACGGGGATATCACCGCCAGCGGCAATCCGGTCGCCGTTGCCTACGACCGCTATGACCACCTGCAGATCGTGGACCGTTCGGGAAACGTACAGTGGAAGGGCATCAGGCGTTACGGGGGCAGCACCCTGTATTACAGGCTGCCAAAGTCCGAGCCCGGTTCGGTTGACCTGCAGTACTATCCCATGCGGATCTTGATCGCCGATCTCGATCATGATGGCAAAACAGAGGTGATTGCGGTCAAGAATTACGATGTGGCCGGCAACCTGCTGAAAAGCTTCAGGGCTTTCAAGGAAGCCCATGTGGAATCCTTTTCATGGGATGGCCTGGGGCTTGCCTCCAACTGGAAGACCCGCAAGATATCCGGTCATATAAGGGACTTCGGAATCGCCGATTTCGACGCCGACGGTAAAAAGGAACTGGTGGCGGTGGTGGTCATCAGTGAAGGCCGGGTGATCGGAACCCAGCCAAGGTCGGCGGTGATAGCCTACGAGTTGAATTGATCGGGATTGTCCCTTTTTTACAGCCGCACCCGTTCCGGGACAGCAAATATCAGGCCTGATTTCTGTCCCCCATTCTGATCCATTTCTAATACAGGGATAACACATCAGCCTGCGCCGGGGCTTCCGGTAGGGGCGGGGATCGCCCCCCGTACGCCGGGTCCTGTCCGGGGCTCCGGGCATATTTCAGTCAGCCGGGTGGGCATTCGGCTTGCCGGCTGCCAAGTTCCCGGCCCCTGAAATGGGGCGTGATACGGTTTTTATTTAACCACTGTTAAAAAAAGCACGGCCTTTTGGTATCCCGCGCTTGCCCGGGACTCGAAGGACGCTCGGCTTGATCTGCAATAAAAAACCCGGATTCCCCCTGGCGGGAGAATCCGGGCCGGATGTGCTTTTCAGCTGCTATGCGGCAGGTTTAGAAATTGATCTGCCACTTGGCGCCGAAGTAGGTCACGTCACCCTGATCGACCAGGTCGGAATCACGATCGATGATACCGAATTCAGGTACCACGAAGAAGCCGGGGGCGATGTTGATGGTGGCGTTGATGTAGTACTGCTGGGCCTTGTCTTCCTTGGAGCCGCTTACGTCGGGCTCGTAGGTCATGGCGCTGTAGCCGGCTTCGACGGTGAACTTGTCGCTGGCCTTGAAGCCGAGGACAGCCAGATAACCCAGACCCTTGGAATCATCATAATCGCCGTCGGCGTCGTAATCGGCGTATTTGTCCTGAGTAAGCTTGCCCAATACCAAGGCGCCGTAGTCGCCCAGGTTGATTCCGTAATGCAAAGCGGCTTTGGCATAGAAGGCGTCCATGTTGACACCGCCGCCCACTCCCACAACGTAGGAAGCGACAGATTCGTCTTTGCCGCTGGCGGTAGCGTTGATGGCGTCATAGGTCTGGTAGCCGCCGAAGACGTCCACGAAGAAGGTGTCGGCCTTGAAGCTGTAGGCGGCTTCGATCTTGGGCAGATCGACTTCATATTTGCCTGTGGCTGATATGGTGCTTTTTTGGGTCGGCTGAACCAGGGCCACTTTGAATGCACCCATCTTCAGCTGGAGCATGGGCTTCCGTCCCTCATAGAGACCGCCCACGCCGAGCAGGTTGCCGTCCGTGCCATAGACACTGTTGCTGTAGAAAGCATTGGTCGGGGTGTAGGACTGACCAACCAGCAGCTGGCCTGAACCGAAGTTCCAGGTACCATAGAGCAGACGAACGTTGACGCCTGTTCCGTATTCGAAACGGCCGCCGATTACATCGCTGGTCTTGACTTTTGCGCCGATACGGCTGTTGCCCTGCAGATTCCACTGGGTGTTGTCGGAGCTTTTGGCGGTTCCTCCCGGATCATCGGATACACGCCAGGTTGCCATACGGGCGCTGCCGTAAAAATTCCAGTCGGCGGCCATGGCCGGAACTGCCATGCCGAGTACCAGCAAAACTACCAGTAATTTTTTCATCTTAATCGTCCTCCTTAACGACTTATTGAAAAATCTGTTCTCATAAATGAAGAATTCAACCGCAGAAGCCACTGATTCCGCCAACCACCTCCTTTCCTTTCAGGCATTCAACCGCCTGTTAATGCTGCGTTTTTTGGTTTTATAAAGGCAGGGCGAAGACCCGGCCAATAAAAAACCAAGTCATATCTAACAGCAGGTGTGATAAAAGTCAAGCTGTTTTATGGCGCGCAACGAGTTGGATTAGTTAGGAAACAGGGCGCAGGGTTACGATCCCGTCCGGCGCCTGGGAGGCAAGCGGAATTTGCGTTTCCGCATCGCGGCCGGTTCGGTTGCCACGGCCCGAGGATCGATTTTACCGCAGCCGGATTTGCCAGCCGGGCACCGCGTACCTATAATCATTGAAAGGCCGCTGTCCGTTTTTCCCGATTTCATGACAGGAGCGCATCATATGTCTACAAACAAGCTGGCTGATCAACTCAGTCCCTACCTTCTCCAGCATGCCGGCAATCCGGTCCAGTGGTGGCCGTGGTGTGCGGAGGCTTTTCAGACCGCCCGCCGGCTCGACAAGCCGGTGTTTTTGTCCGTCGGCTATGCTACCTGCCATTGGTGCCATGTGATGGAAAAGGAATCCTTCAGCGACAGGGAGGCGGCCGCGGTTTTGAACCGGGCCTTTGTCTGTGTCAAGGTCGACCGGGAGCAGCGTCCGGACGTGGATGCTGTTTTCATGGCGGCCTGCCAGGTGCTGGGAGGCAACTGCGGCTGGCCCCTGACGATCGTGATGACACCGGACAAAAAGCCCTTTTTCGCCGCCACCTATCTTCCAAAGACAAACAGCTTCGGCCAGCCCGGCCTGATGGAAATCGGCCGCAAGATATCTTCCCTGTGGCACAACGAGCGGGAAATGGTCGAAAACACGGCAAGCCAGGTCGCCAAGGTCCTGGCCGGTTCCTTTTCTTTGGCCGGCATGGAAGGAGAAATCGGGGCGGATATCTTCGAAAACACCTGCGGGCAGCTGGAGGCAGCCTTCGATGCCGAAAGGGGCGGGTTCAACGGTGCTCCTAAATTTCCCATGGCCCATCGGCTGGTGTTCTTGATGCGCCAGGCGGTAAGGACCGCCAACCTCGGGACGATGAAGATGGCCACTGCCAGCCTGGAAGCCATGCGCAGGGGCGGAATCTGGGATCACGTCGGTCTCGGCTTTCACCGCTACAGCACCGATGCCGACTGGATTCTGCCGCACTTTGAGAAAATGCTCTACGATCAGGCCCTGCTGGCAATGGCCTACCTGGAGGCCTGCCTGCATACGGGCGATGAGCTCTGGGCTGCCACGGCAAGGGAAATCTTTGAATACGTGGCCGACAGGCTGACGGATTCCTGCGGAGGATTTTACACGGCCCAGGACGCCGACAGCCAGGGGGAAGAAGGCCGTTACTACCTCTGGCGTTTTGATGAGTTTGCCGGGATTGCCGACAAACAAGGCCCTGTCCCCTGGACGCGCATTTTCAACCTCCATCCGGAGGGCAATTTTACCGACCCGACCACGGGGCGTTCCAATGGTATGAACGTATTGTATCTTTCCCGCAACTGGCAGCAGTGGGCCGCCGAACTGGACCTTGACCGGGACCGGCTTGCAGACAAATGGGAAAGTCTGCGCCGCAAGCTGTATCTCGAACGCGGGAAAAGACCGGCTCCCCTGACCGACGACAAGATCCTGGCCGATTGGAACGGTCTTATGATCGCCGCCCTGGCCATGGGAGCCAGGGTCCTCAAGCAAGACCGATACCGGGATGCCGCCTGCCGGGCGGCGGATTTCATACTGTCGGAGATGACGGCTGACGACGGCAGCCTGCATCACGCCCTGCGCCGCGGCCATATCATGGCCGGCGGCCTTGCATCGGACTATGCCTATTTCATCACCGGCCTGCTGGAACTGTATCGTGCCACCTTCGATGTGCAATATCTCGAAAAGGCCGTGCAACTCCAGGAGCTGATGGATGACCTGTTCTGGGACCACCAGGAAGGCGGCTACTTTCTTGCCCCGGCTCGCGCCGATGACCTGCCGGTCCTTCCCAAAGATCTCTATGACGGGGCCCTGCCCTCGGTCAACGGAGTCGCCCTGGGCAATCTGGCAAGGCTGCATGGCCTGACCGGCAGGACCGGTTGGCGGGAAAAGGCCCGGGTGCTCGGCAAGGCTTTCGGCGCCGAGGTGGTCCGCCAGCCGACTTCCTTCACCGGTTTTCTCTGCAGCCTGGATATGGCCCGCAGGCCGGTTGCGCAGGTGGTGATCGCGGCTTCCCGCGTCGGTCGGCAGGTTTCATCGATACTGGAAAGGCTCGGCAGTGTCCATGGCCCGCAAGCGGAGCTGATGGTCAAGACGGCCCAAAATTCCGCCCGCCTGGAAAGGATCGCTCCTTTTGCGGCCAGCTTGCAGCCAGGTCCGGGAGGAAAAACGCGTATCTACCTGCTGCGCAACGGACAGACCACCGCCTTTGCTCCGGATGATTCCGGCCTGGACAGGCTCCTGGAAAAATTGCGGCCCGGCCGGAGTTGAAAAGTCCGGGCCGGGCGTGACCAATAGGAGATAGTTAATGGATGCCAGGATAGAAAACCTTGGGCCCCGGCAGCTGCGTGATTTTATCCGCCGCCGGAGGGAAGGCGGGTATCTGCTGATAGACGTGCGCCAGCCGGCAGAATATGAACAGGGACACATTCCCGGTGCCAGGCTGATTCCTGTAAAGGAGCTGGTTGGCCGGGTCCATGATCTTCCGGAGGCAAAGGATCTGGTTTTTTACTGCCGTTCAGGGGCCCGCTCCATGGCCGCCGCCACTTTGGCTCTGGAAGAGCTGGGAGAGAAGAACAAGATTTTCAACCTGGCAGGCGGTATCCTGGCCTGGGACGGGGGAAAGCTCGCAGGCTGGCCAAAGCCTTTCTCAATCTTGCCCAGGCCGAAAAGGCCCACATGCGGCTCCTGATAGACAGTTTGGATTCCTGCCAGGCAGTACAAACTCCGGGCTGATCAGGCCGCTCCTTTTGATGGAAGAAAATCGTTTAGGACCTGCTCCAGGGTTTCGGCCGTAAACGGTTTGTTGATGATCCGGTTAACCCCGGCCCGGAGGGCGGCCTCGTTGTCGCTGCACTCGTTCTGGGTCGTTACCATCACGATGGGCAGCTTTTGCTTGTCGAACCACTGGCGGACCGCCCGGATGAGATCCACCCCGTTCATCTCCGGCATGTTGAGATCGGTGAAGATAAAATCAGGCTCTATTTCGCGGACCTTTGCCACGGCATCTTCCGGGTTGGCAAAGAGCACCGGTTCGCAGCCGATCTGGTGCAGGGCGCTGCGGTAGATGCTCAGGATCATCTTGGAATCGTCCACGGCGAAAACCTTCGGGCCCGCTTTTTCGGTTTCGGTTTCCGGGCTGATCCGGGCGGCAAGTTCTCCCATTTCATTGGATTGCAGCAGATTCACGAAGTGTTTCCTGATGTCGGGATGGGCTCTGCGGCTGAGGTAATCCAGGGCGAACCGGCGAAATTCGGTATCGTCGATCAGGTCCAGGAAGATATTGTCGCACTGGGCGTCGATGATCGTCCGGCTGATGGGCCTTTTCTCCCGGTCTTCGGCAAGGATCATGTTTTTCACCCCGGCGGCCAGGATGGTGTTGTAGTTGAAATCTATGGCCTGGGCCGCGGCTGCGCGCACGTTCTGGACCGGGTCCTCGAGTCCCTGGGCCAGGGTTATGGCTCCCTTGTGGACCGGCATCCGGCCCAGGGCTTCGTAGGCCGCGAACCGGACGTTGGCGTCGGCCGGTTCGTTGTGGAGCAGTTTGCGGATGGGGGAGATGGCCGACTCGTCACCGATTTCGCCCAGCAGGTTGAGGGTGTGGATGAGAAGATCTGGATCGTCATGGCGCAGATTCTCGATGAGAAAGGGCACTGCCTTGTAGCCGATTTCCACCAGGTGGCTTTTGGCCGCGTTGCGGACGTGGGCGTGCTGGGAGGAAAGGCGGCTGTTGAGCTGCTCCAGGGCTTCGGGCAGCTGGGTGGAAGCCAGCACGTCCAGGATGATGATGTCCAGGTCGGGATCGGCCCCCAGTTTTTCCGACAGCCGTTGGATGGCGGTCGGTGTGGCCAGCTGTCCCAGGGCGCCGATGGCGGCGATGATCAGTTCGGCGCTGGACGAGTAGAGGTATTCTGAAATCGAGGTGGTGGCCGAGGGGTCCCCGATCTGGCCCAGGGCCTGGATCACGCTCCGCAGCACCCGTTCATCCTGTTCTTCGTGCAGAACCGACATCAGGATGGGCACGGCCGACTCCTGCCGGATTTCACCCAGCAGCTCGGCCAGGACGATCTTGTGGCTGGGGCGCGCTTCCCGGCGCATGAGGTCCAGGACTACTTCGGGGTTTTCCAGGGCCTTGGCAAAGAGAGTTTCCCTGAACATGGACCAGAGAGGGTCGTCCTCCCGGCAGGTCGCCAGCAGTCCGCCCAGAACGGCGATGGTGAATGCCGGGTCGGCCCGGCGCAGGTGCAAAAGGGCCACCTTGCGGGTGCTGGGATCGACCTCGGCAAGGTGTTTCAGCACCAGGTGGGCTTTTAGCTTGTCCCCGGTCTTGATGTCGAACTGCAACTCGCTGATAAGGTCCTGGGCGTTGACCTCTGCCATGGCAACAACCTCCCGGTCTATGGATTGTTCAGGAGACCATTTCATTGTTCCGCCACACGGACCAATGAAAGCCGTCCCCCTTTGGAGGATGGCGGTCTGCTTTTGTAAGGATATTATCGACGGGACTTGCTCAGCCTTTAGATCGGCAGGCAAAAGATGGTGATCGGTCAGGACCCGGAAACGGGCTTTCGGCGGCCTTGATCGGCATTCGGCCTCAGGCGGCGTCCATGGTCAAAGGTGTCGCCCGGAACGATGAACGGGCCGGGATCGGGCCGGAACAGGGGCCGCAGGACACCGCGGGCGTGGAACACCCGCTTGTCGCCTTCCGGGCGGACGAAGGTATGGCGGCCGGTGGGAGCGGTCCGGCCTATGTCCAAGGCCCTGACCAGGCGCTTGCCGGCAAAGGCTTCCACCCTTGTCCGGCCCTGTTCGCCAAGCTGATACCGGTCGAAATTGCCGGATTCTGAAACAAGAGCCGTCAGTTCCACACCGGCCAGGGCGTTCAGCAGTTCTTGGACCCTGTCGCGGTCTGCCCTGAATTTTCCCGGAAGAATCTTCCAGGAATCATTTTCCCGGACAAGTTCGATGGTCTTCTGAGCCGTGCTGAGTTTGATCTTCGTTACGGCCTGCCGGTCGATCTCGGGCAGGCGGGGAGGCCTGAGACGGTCTTGCCGGCCCTGCCTGGCAAGCAGCAGACCGGCCAGGCAGATTATGACCGCCGTCAGGGCTGTATATTGCCACCTGCCGTTCATCGTTCCTGTCTCCTGCCTAATTTTTCCCGTATTCTTTTCTGACGCCGCCGGCGGTGCCACCACACCCCAAGTCCGCAAAGAATCACCAGCAGGGGCAGGCCGGCGATACAGAAGGATTTGATGAGAGTTTTGAGCTCGGCCGAGGCCGGATGCAGGGGATTCAGTGTCTGCTGCTTGCCCCGCATGACGGCCCTGTCGGCCCGGTCGTTGAGGGCGTCGATCAGGTTCATCACGAAAATGGCGTTGTTGCTCTTGCCCTCGGAATCCAGCAGTATGTCTGACAGCATTTTTCCGCTTCCCATGACGAAGATGGCCGCCGGCGGGCTTTGGCCGGCCAGAATCCCTTCGGGGGTTACCTGGTTGGCGGTTCTTGGTTCCCGGCTGTTATCGGGATTTTTTTCCTCTTTGCCGACCCCGTCCGATTCTTTATCTTCTTTATCCGCGTCTTTCACCGGGATGGGCCGGTCCTTGAAACAGCTGGGGAAGCGCCCCCGCACGAGGTATGCCAGGGGCCGGGAAGCCATGTCGGCCGGGGGCGGCGGCCGGAGCATGTCAGGTTCCGGCAGGTCTTTTTCGCCGATGGTCCAGCTCTTGTCCGAGGAGGCAAACAGCTTACAGGCGGCCAGTCCGTTTTTTGACAGGATTTCGTTCAGGGGCCGGACCGGGGCGGCCTGGAATACCACCAGGCGCTTTATGGGACGCATCCATGCCGGTTCGGTGGCAATCTTGTCCTGTTTGACAATGGGCGCGAAGTAGATCGGCCGCCGGCCGCCGCCCATGAAGCGGGGCTGTTGCTGCCGGTAGCATTGCTTGTCCAGAACCATGGCCTTTTCGATATCGATGCCCCAGTGCCGCAGCAACTTCTCCAGCCCTGTCTCCAGTCCGGCAAGCTCGGTGAGGCCGCGCCGGTTCCTTTTGGGTTTTAGAACGTCGATGAAAAAGGCCAGGTTGGTGCCCCGCATCAGGGCCTGGTCGATCTGGTAAAGCTCCCAGTCGGTGAATTTTTGCTTCGGGCTTACTATCAGCAGGCACTTGAGGCCTTCGGGAATTCCGTCTTCGAGCCGCACCGGTTTTATCCGGTAATTCCGGCTGACCAGCGAGGTGAATTTCTCCATTTCTCCGTCCGGCACGGAAGGCAGGGACGGTCCCGGCCGGGGCGTGCCGTGATCCGCGAGGTAGCCCAGATCGGCATTGATTCCCAGCAGGGCGTTGAGACTCAGATCGATCTGTTCCTTTATTCTCTCCACGGAGGTCAGCCGGTAGCGGGTCCCGATGACGGGCAGGCGGACGGTCTGCAGCAGGGCTATCTTCCGCCAGCGCTCGCCGACTGCGACAACGAGCCCCATGGTGCCTCTGCCTGCCTCTACCTTGGCATTTTCCAGGCGCGGCCATTTTATCCGGGGCAGCTGGTACAGTTCGGCCTGCCCGGCGGCGTCCTGATCCGTGGACGGATCGAGCCTTTTGAAGACCAGCTTGCCGTAGGCCCTTGCGTTGAGCCGGTCCACGGCCTGGCGCAGCTCGGCGGCGTATTGTTCCAGGTCTCCGATCTTCATCACCGGTGCCACCCTGTTCAGATCCGATGAAAGAAAGAGCTTTACCCGGACCGGCCGATCAAGGGCCAGCAGGGCACTTACCTTGCGGCTCAGCTTTTCCATGGCGGTGGTGAGGCGGTACTCCAGGCCGTCGGTGGAGGTCACGGCGTTGATCTTTTCGATACAGTCGCCGTGGATCAGAACCATTCCCATGAAGGCCTTCTGGAACTTGACCTCGTCTTTTTCGATGGTCTGGATCTGGACCGGCTCGATGCCGTAGTCCAGAGCCAGGCTGCGGTTGGACGAGGCTTTGTTTGCCAGCTGTCCGTCATCCGGATCGACGTCGTGGAACCGGTAGGCGAAGTACCTGTTGCCGCAGACAGCGTATTCTTCCAGCAGGTCGCGCAGGTAGCGCCGGACTCCGTTGTAGGGAGCCGGGAGCCTGCGGGTGAAAAAGACCTTGACGGTCAGAGGCTCTGACAGGGTCGCGACCACCTTGCGGCTGGTCTCGGACAGGCTGAAACGTTTCGAGCGGGTAAGATCCAGGTGGAAGAAGAATTTCAGGGAAACGGCATTTACCAGGACGATCACGGTGATGTAGAGAAATGCTTTCAGATAGCGGTGTGTTGCCGGTCGCAGTCGCATTTGAATTACCTTCGCGTCCTTTACTCACTTGTTTCCAGGATCAGGTCGGCAGCATACAGGGCCGCCCACACCAGGCTGCCGAAGTAGACCAGGTCGCGCGAGTCTATGACCCCCTTGGCGATATTCTGGAAATGGGTATCGGCAGCCAGGTAGGAAAGAGGTTCGACCAGGGGGCGTGGCATGAAGAAAAGCATCTTGTCCAATACTGCTATCAGGAAACACAGGACCATGGCCAGGATGAAAGCGATGATCTGGTTGCGGGTCAGGCTCGAAGCCAACAGGCCTATGGCGCAGTAAGACGCCGCCAGGAGGATGGAACCTGCATAACTTGTGAACACCACGGCCCAGTCCAGGTCGCCAATCAGGCTTATGCACAGGGCGTAGAAAAGTACCGGCGTGATCATGGCCGCCGCAAAGAAGGTGGCGGCCAGAAACTTGCCGGCTGTCACCGCCCGGGCTGTCACCGGCAGGGTGAGCAGCAGTTCCCACGATCCGCGGCTGCGCTCTTCGGCCAGCAGGCGCATGGTCATGGCGGGAATGACAAAAGCCAGGGAAACCGGCAGCAGGTCGAAGTAATTGCGCAGGCTGGCCTGGTTGAAAAGGAAGAAAGTCGAAAAAAAGAGCCATCCGCTGACAAGCAGGAATACGGCAATCACTATGTAGGCAATGGGCGAGACAAAATAGTCCTCGAGTTCTTTGACCATTATGTGCAGGGCGGCTTTCATCGGATCGCCTCCGCGGTCAGGTGCCTGAATATGGCCTCCAGGCTCTGTGAAGGCCGGCGCAGTTCGAGCAGGATCCAGTCGGTCTGTTTGACGGCCGCGTAGATGGCCGGCCTGGGATCCGGGCCGGAGGTGCAGGTTACTTCGATCTTCATCGGTCCCGGAAAAGAGACTTCGAGCAGTTCCGCCTTTTCGACCACGTCCAGATCTTCCAGCAGGCGCCGGGCATTTTCCCATAGCGCGCCCTCGATTTCCAGTCTGACGGTTGGGGCCATGGCCTTCGTTTCGTTCCGGAGCTGTTCGGTGCTGCCGTCGGCGATGATGCGCCCCTTGTCGATGATCACTATCCGGTCGCAGGCGGCCTCGGCTTCGCTCAGGATGTGGGTGGAGAGGATCACCGTTTTCGATGCGCCGATCCTTTTGATTATCCGGCGGATTTCGACTATCTGGTTGGGATCCAGGCCCGATGTGGGCTCGTCCAGGACCAGGATCTCGGGGTCGGCCAGCATGGCCTGGGCCAGGCCGACCCGTTGTTTGAGGCCCTTGCTCAGGTGACCGACCGGAAGGTGCATGACCTCTTCCAGTCCGCACAGGGATGCCATCTGGGCAATGACTCGGGGCCGGGATGAAGCTTCAATACCGCGCATCTTGGCGATGAAACAAAGAAAGTCATATGCCAGCATGGCCGGGTAGAGGGGAGCCGATTCGGGCAGGTACCCCATCAGGCGCTTGACGTCCAGGGCCGATGAGCGGATCGACAGGCCATTTACCACCACGTCTCCCCGGCTGGGAGTGATGAATCCGGTCAGCATGCGCAGCGTGGTTGTCTTGCCGGCGCCGTTGGGGCCCAGCAGCCCCACGATTTCACCTTCGGCTATATCCAGCTCGATGCGGTCCACGGCGCAAAGATCGCCGTAATATTTGGTCAATCCCTTTATATTGATCATGATTGTGATGGCCCTGGATGTTCTTCGTCTGCTTACCTGCTTTAAGTCTTCAGTAACATACAACCGGGCAAAGGCTTGTCTGGGCGAAAACCGGGGGACAACGAATTGCAAGATGGATGAATAGGAAAAAAAATAATGGGTGTCAAGGCTGATGGCTTGGCAAACAGCCCCCTGGCTGTCACTTGCCGTTGAGAGACAGCCAGGGCCCTTGGATCCGCGACTGCCTGCACTGCGGGCAGCGCCCCGGCTTTCTGAGACTGTCGGTCTTTCTGAAACGGAAGCCGCAGTTGCGGCAGCGGGCCGGCCTGACCGCCAGTTTTCCTCCGCTGCGGGCCACGGTGCGCCTGACATGCTGCAGGTGGGGCAGCAGTTCTTTTTCCGTCAGGTCAAGTTTCAGGGCCAGTTCCAGCAGCGAAAGCGGCCCTGCCGCCAGATGGGCCATGATCTGCTGGCGGACCGTCAGCCCGGAGACAGCCGGGATTTCCTCCAGCAGTTGTTCGATACAGGCGCTCATGATCCGGGCGCATGCTTGGTAGGCAAACAGGGGGCCTCCGTAAGGATCTTCGATGAACTTGATTCTGCCCGAAGGATGAAAGACCGCCAGTATCTCTGTCTTGGAGGCGGGAGTCCGGAATTGGTCCCGGATCAGCCTGCGTTGAAAAGGTTCCATCACCAGGATCAGGTCGGCCTCTGCCACCATGGAGCCGTTCACCTGGCGGGCGCGATGGGCGGATATGTCGATACCTCCGGCTTCCATGACCCTGATGGCGTTTTCGGAAGCTTCGTGCCCCACCAGGGCGTTGGTGCCGGCCGAGGCGACCCTTACCGCAGGCCGCAGCGGAGGCGGCAGCATATGTTTCATGAGGCCTTCAGCCATGGGGCTGCGACAGATATTGCCGGTGCATACGAAAAGAATGTTCATTTCTGCTCCAGCGGCGGCAGCCCAGGCCGGCTTGCAATGGGATAAGTGTTAGGGTAAAGTCTGTCCGTTGTCATCGGCGATGGTCCGACAGGGCCGCGCCGGAGTTCGACTCTGGCAGTATTTGCGGTATTCGTAAAACAAAAGTTGTCTCTCCGGGCCTGCTTTCCGGCAAATTTATACGGGTGTGGCCCGGCAACCTTTCAAATAAGATCTATAATCTATGACAATCGAGTTCAAACCTCAAGTCCCGTCGCGTGAGATCCTTGACCGGGTGGAAAGATTGCAGGCCGGCCTGGCCGCCGCCGGCCTGGATGCGGCTTTCATAGCTCAGCCGGTCGACCTGTATTATTACTCCGGAACGGCTCAGAGCGCCTACCTCTATATCCCTGCAGATGGCATGCCGATATTGATGGTGCGGCGCAGCCCGGAGCGGGCCCGCCAGGAGTCTCCCCTGGAGGTGGTTGCCGTTGAAAAGGTATCCCGGGTGCCCGAACTGGTGCGGGAGATGACCGGTTTTTTGCCGGCAAAATGCGGTCTGGAGTTCGACATCCTCCCGGTCCGTGAATATTTTTATTATCAGAGCCTGTTTCCCGGGACGGTTTTCGAGGACGCCAGCCGTTTGATCCTGAACCAGCGGGCGGTCAAGTCGGACTGGGAAATAGGCCGCCTGGAAAAGGCGGGCCGGGTTTCCATGCAGGCCTTCCAGGCCCTGGGCGAAAGGCTCGAGCCGGGCTGGAGCGAGCTTGAAGCGGCCGCCGCCATCGAAGCCGCGGCCCGGGCCATGGGCCATGAGGGAAAGCTGCGGATCAGGCATTTCCGGGCCGAGGGGTACCCCGGTCACCTGCTCAGCGGACCCAACGGATCCCTTGCCGGGGCGCTGGATTCGCCTGCCACGGGCCGGGGACCCTCGGCGGCTTTTCCCTTTGGGGCCGGCCACAGGCGGATCGGTGCCCATGAGCCGGTGATGGTGGATTTCGCCTGCATGGTGGAAGGTTACCACATGGACGAGACCAGGATGTTCGCCGCAGAAAAGATGCCTGCCGCGGCCCGGGACGCCACCCTGGCGGCGGCCGAGATTTACCGCGGCCTTTTGGATTACCTCCGGCCCGGCCTGACATGCCACCAGGTGTTCTCCAGGGCCGTGGAGATTGCGGCCGGGATAGGCTGGCAGGAAGAATTCCTCGGCCTTCCGGAAAGCAAGGCCAGGTTCGTGGGCCACGGAATTGGCCTGGAACTGGTGGAGCCTCCCCTGTTGGCCCGGGGGCGAAAGGACGTCTTGAAAGCCGGAATGGTCTTTGCCGTCGAGCCCAAGATGGTGGTCAGGGACGGTTTCATCGCCGGTGTGGAGAACGTGGTCAGGCTCACGGATGAAGGAGCGGTGGAGGTTTCCGTCACCCCGCTGGAAATTTTCCTCTGCAGCAACGGCCAGAAAAAGGAAATCGCCAATGAGCAGAAAATCACCCAGGTTTGAACAGGGGCCCATCAGGCCCCCCAACGAGGCCCGCAGCCTGCTGCTGCGGATAACCAGGAACTGTCCCTGGAACAGGTGCCGCTTTTGCCCGGTATACAAAAAGCGCAAGTTCAGCCTGCGCAGCGTGGATGAGATCAAGCAGGACATCCAGGCGGCCCGCGATGCCGCCGACCGGGTCAGGGAGCTTTCCTGGAAACTTGGTTCCAGCGGCCGGGTCGACGATGCCGTCATCAGCCAGATTCTTTCCAGTCCTGAGTATAGTGACAGTTTCCGCAGCGTGGCCCTCTGGATGTACTACGGAACCGGGGCCTGCTTTCTGCAGGACGCCGACAACCTGGTCATGCCGACCGCCGACCTGGTGGAGGTACTGACTTTCCTCAAGGAAAAGTTTCCCGAGATAACCCGGATCACCACCTATTCCCGTTCACGCACCATCGTCCGCAAATCGGTGGATTCGCTTACCAGGATCCGCGAGGCCGGCCTGGATCGTGTCCACGTGGGGCTGGAGAGCGGTTGCGATGCGGTACTGAAATTCATGCAGAAAGGGGTTTCAGCCGCCCAGCACATAGAGGCCGGCAAACGGGTGGTGGCCGCCGGTATGGAGCTTTCCGAATACGTCATGCCGGGCCTGGGAGGGCGTGACCTGTGGCGCGAACATGCAGAGGATACGGCCCGGGTACTGAACCGGATAAATCCTCATTTCATCCGTTTGCGCAGCCTGCGGGTGCCGCGGCGTGTCCCCCTGTATGAAGATCTAGTCTCCGGCAGATTCCGGATGCAGAACGATGATCAGCTGGCCCTGGAGATCAAGGTTTTCCTGGAAAACCTGGAAGGGATCACCAGCACTATTACCAGTGATCACATCATGAACCTCCTGCCGGAGGTTGCCGGCAAGCTGCCCGGTGACAAGCAGAAAATGCTGGCTGTGGTGGAACAATACCTGAAGCTGCCGGACAAGCAGCGCCTGATCTACCGGGTGGGGCGCAGGGGCGGAGCCTACGAGTCGATACGCGATCTTGAAAGGGATCCGGCCACCTACGCCAAGATCAGCCGGCTGGTCGAAGAAGTAGCCGGCGAACGCGGCCCCGAAGGCCTGGAAGAATTTATTGCCGAGCTGGCCGACCGTTATGTCTGATGGCCCGGCAAACAGTACGAAATCTGCGTTGCGCCTCGCCCCGCGGCGATTGAGGCCCTGTTCAGGTGCGCCGATCGCCGGGGGCGGAGCAGCATTATGGGGATATTACCGTTGCCGGGCCATCCTCGATTTCCGGGCTTACGAATGCCGGCCGGGCGTGTCGTCGGACGATGTCAGGAAGTAGATATAGCTTGGACACACCGATTTGTAGAATTCGTATTCGCCGTTTTCGTTGATCTTTACAATCATGGCGCATTTGCTAGGATCGCCGCTTTCATTGAAGTTCATCTCACCGGTTACACCTTCGAAACCTTCTATCTTCGCCAGGGCGTCACGGAGCCTGTGACGGTTTTTCTCCGGGCTGCCCGAGTAATCCATGTTTCCCAGGGCCGTCCGGATCAGCTCCAGGCAATCCCAGGTAAGGGCGGCTCCGCCGTCGGGCAGGCTGCCGTATGCCTGCCGGTACATGTCGACAAACTGCTTGGCGCTTCCCGAGGCTCCCCGGGCGACGAAATGGTCGCAGAAGTAGAACCCATAGCAATCCGATCCGCATTGCCGGATGGTTTCAGATGCGCCCCAGCTGTCACTGCCGGTTATGGGCCTTGTCCACCCGAGCTGACGGGCCTGCTTTACTATCGGCCCGATCTCGTTGTAATACTGGGGCAGAAACAGGATTTGAGCTCCTGATTTGATTATGGTTTTCAGCTGCTTGCTGAAATCGGTATCGCCGGTGTTGAAGCTTTCGTAGGCGACCACCGATCCTTTCCCGTGCAGTTTCTCCCAGGCGTCTTTGAAAAACTTGGCCAGCCCGCGGGGATATTCATTGTCCCGGGCATACAGAACGGCAGCGGCTTCGTAACTGAATTCTTCGGTGATGAAGCTGGCCAGGACAGGCCCCTGGAAAGGGTCCAGGAAACAGGCCCGGAAAACAAAGGGACGGTCCTTGGTGGTTTTCGGGTTGGTCGACCAGGGGCTTATCATGGGAGTGGCGTATCTGTCGGCCACTTCTCCGGCGGGAACGGCCTGGCTGGAAGCCTGGGGGCCGACTATGGCCAGAACCTTGTGCTCTGTTATCAGTTTTTCGTTTACGTTGACGGCCCCTGCGGGATCTGTCTGATTGTCCATGATCACAAGTTCCACCTTGTGGTATTTGCCTCCGGTTTTGATTCCTCCCTTCGCGTTGATCCCGGAAGCCCACAGCTGGGCTGCCCGGCGGGTGTTTTCGCCCGTGCTGGAAAGAGTGCCGGTAAGGGGCGCGTTGATTCCGATCTTGATGGTTTTTGCCGGCGAAAACCACGCAAGCCATACAACCACGATTAAAACCACCGCCGCCAGGCCGATAATCAGATACCTATACTTGTTCATCACAACCCTCCATCCATCATCAAGAGATTCAAGGCAACAACAGCGTTCTGTACAGGTGCGGTGAAAGGCATCTTAGTGTATTTTTATGCTGTTTCCAACCATCAAATTTGTGTTTTCCTATTAAAATCGTCCTGAAAAGCAAATTTTCTGAACCCTGTCCATGCCGGCTGCGGTCGGTCAGAACAGGCATTCGCGGCAGCCGGGCGATTCGGGTTGACCCAAGCCGGTCTTGATATTTTACAAATGGTCTACTATATTCGCTTAGATGGCAGAACCGCAGCCGTTTTTTTGCAAGCAGCCGCTCTGGAGGCGCCCCCATGGAAAAAACCTGGCGCGTAATGTTTGTGGACGACGATCGTGACATCCTCTCCATGGTGGAGCAGTATCTGAAGATGCAGCGATACGATGTCGTTACCGTCGACAGTGGTTTCAAGGCCCTGGACGTGATCAAACAGCGGGATGTCGATATAATCTTCACCGATTACAAGATGCCCGAGTTCAGCGGGCTGGAGCTTCTGGCGGCCATCAAGAAGTACAAGCCGGAGATCGAGGTGGTCATAGTTACCGGTTACGGCTCCATGGAGTCGGCCATTCAGGCCATGAAATACGGCAGCTACGATTACCTCCAGAAGCCTTTCAAGCTCGATCACCTCAAGCTGATCATCGACAGGGTCATCGAAGAAAAGAAGCTGAAGCACAGGGAAGACCTGATCCGCAAAAGGGCCATCCAGCGCCATCGCTATTACGATCTTGTCGGCATAAGCCCCAGGATGCAGCAGGTCTATGAGCTGATCGAGACCGTGAGCCGGGGCCGGTCCATGGTCCTGCTTCAGGGCGAAAGCGGAACGGGCAAGGAGTTGGTTGCCCGCACCATTCATGCCCGCAGCGACCGGGCCGCCAAACCGTTCGTGCCGGTAAATTGCAGCAGTGTCAGCGAGTCCATGGACGAGCAGCGGATCGTGGAACATGTGACCGGGCTGATTTCCACCGTGGCAAACGGAACGATCTACCTGGACGAGATCGCCGAATTGTCCCCTGGTTTGCGCCTGAACCTGCTCCAGGCCCTGGAAAGCGAGCAGCGCAAGACCGGAGACCGGGCGCGGGTGATTGCCGCCACGGCCAGGGAGATCGGGGAACTTGTCCAGAGCGGAGCCCTGCAGAAGGACCTTTTCGACCTGCTGGACGCGGTCCTGATAAAGCTTCCGCCGTTGCGGGAGCGAAGAGAAGATATCTGCCTGCTGATAAACGAGTTCATCTACAAGTTGTGCGCCAAGCACCGCAAGGCCATCATCGGGGTTCATCCCGAGGCCCTGGATATCCTCCTGCGTTACCACTGGCCGGGAAATCTGATTCAGCTGCAGAACGTAATCGAAAGGGCCCTGGCCCTGGAAGTGGATCAGATGATAAGACCGGACGATCTTCCGGCCGAGATCCGCACTTTCAGCGAAATCTCCCGCATGGGGTGACGGCCCTCAGGGGCGTCAGTCCCCGGCCGCCAGGTTTTCTGCCAGTTGTTCCGGCTCTATGGGAAGATAACTGAAGATCCTTTTTTCAAGGGCCAGGCTGTCGCGCCATACCTGCCGGGCCCTGCGTTGCAGGCTGGCGGTGGTGGCGTATCTTTTGACGATATAATCCATGCGGGTATTGAGCGAAACTATGCTGTCATGGAGGACCCGCTTGTCGGAGTAGTTGACAAGCTCGGCTTCGCTGGGAAGCCGGCCGGCAAAATAACGGTCCAGGATCACGTGCTGGCGCACGATCTCGCCCACTTCGGGAAACCCCAGCCGGGTGAGATATTCCCCTCCTGTCCGGGCGTGGTTTTCACCGGTTTCAAAACTGCGGGGCTTGGTGATGTCGTGCAGCAGGGCGGCCGCCCTGACCAGGTCGCGGTTGACACTCACGCCGGAGCCGGCAAGGCCGTCGCACAGAAACAGGGCCACCCGGCAGACCATGCGGCTGTGGTTTTGGATGTGAAGCGGCATGGCAACTGCCTCCAGCATGCGAAGACATTCCTGGCGGGCCGGTACGCGCATGTAATTCTTTCCCCCTGCTCGTGAAAACTGTGATAGAATAATAACCGGTGGGCAAGGCCCGCTCAAGCATAAACTGACCATTCCAGGACGCTTCCTGAAACCTCATCCCCCGGGGGAAGATGTCATGCTTAACGTGTCTGAAGTTTTCAACGCCGGGATAATCGAGGACAATTACAGGCGATATCGGGCCGATCCGGAAAGCGTGGATCCGCAATGGCGCCGTTTTTTCCAGGGCATGGAGTTCGGCGCCGCAAAAAGCCGCGTCCCTGCCGGAGATGACAATCAGGCCGGCCCGGTACTGAAGCAGGTGAAGGTCTCGGCCCTGATCCGCCGTTTCAGGACCCTGGGGCATCTGCTGGCCTGCCTCGATCCGCTCAGCCCCTGTCCCCGCGAGCACCCCCTGCTGGACCACCGCCGGCTCGGCCTGGAGGATTCCGACCTGGAAAGAGAGTTCCTTTGCCCGGAATTTGACTTCATGCCCCGGGCCCGGCTGGATCGCATCATCGGATTTTTGAAAGAGACTTATTGCCGCTCCATCGGAGTGGAGTTCATGCACATCCAGGATCCTGTCCAGCGCCGGTGGCTCCTGGGGCAGATGGAGCCGGTTGCCAACCGGCCCCGGCTCGATGAGGCGACCCGGCTGCGACTGCTGGAGAAACTGGTCAAGGCCGCGGTCTTCGAAAGGTTTCTCAACAGCAAGTACCTGGCCGTCACCCGTTTTTCCCTGGAAGGCGCCGAGGGCCTGCTGGTGCTGCTTGACATCCTGCTCGATCGTTTCGGTGAGCGCGGCGGGCGCGAAGTGGTGCTGGCCATGGCCCACCGGGGCCGGCTCAACGTCCAGGCCAACATCCTGGGCCGGCCGGTGGAAGAGATAATCGCCGAGTTCGAATCGTGTTACGATCCCGATCAGCTGGTGGGCGCCGGCGATGTCAAGTATCACAACGGCTACCTGGGGCATGTCGGAACATCATCGGGCAGCAGGCTGCTGGCCCTGCTGGTAAACAATCCCAGCCACCTGGAGGCGGTCGATCCGGTGGCCGAGGGCCTGGCCCGGGCGCGCCAGGAGCTTGAAGGCCGGAAAGGGCCGGCCAAAATTTTGCCGCTTCTGCTTCACGGCGATGCGGCCTTTGCCGGCCAGGGGATCGTGGCCGAAACCCTCAACATGTCCCGGCTGGAAGGGTACAAGACCGGAGGCACGGTCCACGTGGTGATCAACAACCAGATCGGTTACACCACCCTGCCCGAGGACGCCCGTTCCACCCGTTACAGCACCGATATCGCCAAGATGCTGGAAGTGCCGATCTTCCACGTCCACGGAGAAGATCCCGAGGCCCTGGCCCACGTGGCCCGCCTGGCCCTGGACTACCGCCGGCAGTTTGGCCGGGACGTGGTCATCGACATGATCTGCTACCGCCGCTACGGTCACAACGAGGCAGACGAGCCGTATTTCACCCAGCCCCTGATGTATGACCGCATCCGCCGCCGGCCGCCGGTCTACGAACTTTACGCCGCCAGGCTGGAAAAAGAAGGGCTCGTTAGCCAGGCCAAGGTGGCGGAAATGGGCAGGCCCCTGGAGCAGGCCCTGGAGGAGGCTTACAACCGGCTGCACGATTCTGCCTGCCTCTTTCCCCGGGCAGAGTTCTATCCCCGGTGGCAGGGCTACAGCGGAAAGTATTCCCACACTGCCGTGGCCACGGCAGCGGACGGCAGGACCTTGCGGGACCTGGCCCGCAGGCTCAACCGGGTGCCGGAAGGTTTCCAGCTCCATCCCAAGGTGGCGGCCCTGCTCAAAAGGAGGCTGGAGGCGGTGGAAAAAGGCCGGGGTATCGACTGGGCCAATGCCGAGGCCCTGGCCTTTGCCAGCCTGGTGACAGAAAAGGTTCCGGTCCGTCTCAGCGGCCAGGACAGCGGCCGGGGAACCTTCAGCCAGCGTCACAGCGAGATCTTCGACCGCCGCACGGGGACGGTTCACGTGCCCCTTGCCAATCTGTCTCCCGGCCAGGCCCCTTTTGCGGTTTTCAACAGCCACCTGTCCGAGGCCGGGGTGCTGGGATTCGAGTACGGCTACAGCCTGGCCCGGCCCGAGTCCCTGGTGATCTGGGAGGCCCAGTTCGGAGATTTTGTCAACAACGCCCAGGCGATCATCGATCTTTTCATCGTTGCCGGCCAGGCCAAGTGGCAGCGCCTGTCCCATCTGGTCCTGCTGCTGCCCCACGGCTGGGAGGGCCTGGGGCCGGAGCACTCCAGCGCCCGGCTGGAAAGGTTTCTCCAGCTTTGCGCCGAGGACAACATCCAGGTGTGCAACCCCACCACCCCGGCCCAGTATTTTCACCTGCTCAGGCGCCAGGTAAAGGCGCCCTGGCGCAAGCCCCTGGTCATAATGAGCCCCAAGAGCCTGCTGCGTCACAACAAGGCGGTGAGCAGCCTGGACGAGCTGAGCCGGGGCGGCTTTGCCCCGGTTCTGGACGACCCGGACCGGCCGTTGAAGGCGGCCGCGGTCCTTGTCTGCAGCGGCAAGATCTATTACCAGCTGGACGACTACCGGAAGAAAACCGGGGCCAGGGAAACGGCCCTGATAAGGCTGGAACAGCTCTACCCGTTTCCCGGCAAGGAACTGGAACGCATCCTGGACGGTTGCGGGCAGGACTGCCCGGCGGTCTGGGTCCAGGAAGAGCCGGCCAACATGGGGGCCTGGAGTTTTGTGCGCCACCGGCTGGAAGACATCCTCGGCCGGCAGGTGAGCTATGCGGGACGTCCGGCTGCCGCCAGCCCGGCAACCGGCTTTCCCCATCTCTACCGCCGCCAGCAGGAGCAAGTCGTCCGCCAGGCTTTTGCCCAGGCCGGGCGTTTTTCTTGAGCTGTGTCGAGCGCTTTTCGCGGTTGCCTTAAGATGCAAGGCGACCGGCAGACGAAATTTGAAACGCTCAATTTGGATTTTGAAAGGAATCGCCGATGTCAGTTGCAGTCAAGGTGCCCAGCGTGGGGGAATCGATCCAGGAAGCTTTTCTGGCCGAATGGTTCAAGCAAGACGGTGACCTGGTGAACAAGGACGAGGCCCTCTTCGTCCTGGAGACCGACAAGGTCACCCTGGAGGTGGCAGCCGAAGTCCGGGGGGTGCTCAAGATCCTGGTGCCTGCCGGAGAGACGGTCGCCATCGGCACCAAGGTGGGCGAAATCGAGCCCCTGGCCCAGGGCGAGGCCGAACAGGTCGTGCCGGCAGATGCCGGGCAAGAGGCGCCGCCTGCCGGGTTGCCGGAGCCGGAAGAAGAAAAGCAGGCACCTGTCGAGGAAGGCAAGGCTGAATCCCTTTCCGGTTCCAGGTTGGACCTTTCCCCGGCCGTAAGGCGCCTGGTGGCCGAAAAGGGGCTGGATCCGGCCAGGATCCGGGGCAGCGGTCCCGGCGGACGGATCACCAAGGCCGATGTGCTGCTCTACCTGGAGCAGGCCCCGGCCGGCATTCCGGAGCCCTGCACCGCCCCGGCCGAGCTGACGGCAAGTCAAGCCCCGCCGGCCGAGGTGCGCAAGCCCATGAGCCCCATCCGCCGCCGGATCGCGGCCCGCCTGCTGGAGGCCCGGCGTAACACGGCCATGCTGACCACCTTCAACGAGATCGACATGAGCGGGGCCATGGCCATGCGCAAGGCCTACAAGGAAGAGTTTGCCGCAAGGCACGGGGTTTCCCTGGGGTTCATGTCGATCTTCATCAAGGCCTGCGTGGCGGCCCTGCAAGAGTTTCCCGAAATCAATGCCTTCATCGAGGGCGACCAGATAGTCTATCACAACTACCAGCACATCGGGGTTGCCATCGGGTCCGACCGCGGGCTGGTGGTGCCGGTGATCAGGCATGCCGAGAAGTTGAGCTTTGCCGGGATCGAAAAGGCCATCGTCGACTACGTGGCCAAGATCCGGGAAAACCGGCTGGAACTGGCAGACCTGGAAGGCGGAACCTTTACCGTCAGCAACGGCGGTGTCTATGGCTCCCTTCTCAGCACCCCGATTCTCAACACTCCCCAGAGCGGGATTCTGGGCATGCACAAGATCGAGAAACAGCCGGTGGTGGTCGACGACCAGATCGTGATCCGGCCCATGATGTACGTGGCCCTGAGCTACGACCACCGGATCGTCGACGGCCGCGAGGCGGTGACTTTTCTGAAACGGATCAAGGAGCTGGTGGAAGATCCCCAACGCATGCTGCTGGAGGTGTGACCATGACGGCGGAAAAGAAATACGACCTGGTGATCATCGGCGCCGGCCCGGCCGGTTACGTGGCGGCGGTAAGAGCGAGCCGGTTCGGACTGAAGACCGCCTGCGTGGAAAAACGGCCGCGGCCCGGAGGGGTCTGCCTCAACGTGGGCTGCATCCCCAGCAAGGCCCTGCTGGACTCCAGCGAGTACTTCCACCTTGCCCGGACCGGCCTTGCCCGGCACGGTATCAGGACCGGCAAGGTGAGCCTGGACCTGGAGGCCATGATGGCCCGCAAGGACAAGGTGGTGGAAGAACTTACGGCCAACGTGGCCCGCCTGCTCAAGGGCCACAAGGTGGACCTGATCCGCGGCCAGGCCCGTCTTACAGCCGCCGACACGGTGGAAGTGACCGCTGCCGACGGCGGCCGGACGGTCCTTTCAGCCTCCCGGGCCGTTTTGCTTGCCACCGGCAGCCGGCCTTTCTTTCCCCCCGGGCTGGAGCCGGACGGCGACCTGATCGTCGGCTCCACGGCGGCACTTGCTTTCGACCGGGTGCCGGGCCACCTCGGAATAGTCGGCGGCGGTTACATAGGCCTGGAGCTCGGCTCGGTCTGGTTGCGCCTGGGTGCGAAGGTCACCGTCATCGAAATGCTGCCTGCCATTGCCGCATCCCTGGACGGCCAGGTGGGCCGGGCCCTGGAGCGTATCCTGCGCCGGCAGGGTTTTGACATCAGGACAAACACCCGGGTGGTGGAGGCCAAGGTGGCCGGCAAGAAAGTGGAGGTCACCCTGGAGAAGGAAGACAAGCGCGAAAAGCTGCGCTTCGACCGGCTGCTGGTGGCCGTGGGCCGCAAGCCCCTGACCGAGGGGCTGGGGCTGGAGCAGGTTGGGGTGAAAACCGATCCTGCCAGCGGGCATGTCATCGTCGACAGTTCGTATCGTACCAGCGTGGACCGAATCTATGCCGTCGGAGACCTTGTGCCCGGCCCCATGCTGGCCCACAAGGCTTCGGCCGAGGCCCTGGCGGCGGTGGAAGGGCTGGCCGGCCGCTTTGGCGAGGTGAACTACGACGCCATGCCGGCGGTGGTCTATACCTGGCCGGAGGTTGCCGCCGTCGGCCTGACCGAAGAGCAGGTCAAGCAGCGCCAGGTGCCGTACTGCGTGGGGACCTATCCTTTTTCAGGTGCCGGGCGGGCAAGGTGCATGGGCCAGAGCGAGGGGTTTGTCAAGCTGATCGCCCATGCCAAGACCGACCGTATTTTAGGAGTGCATATAATCGGCGCCCGGGCCGCCGACATGATCGCCGAGGGCGTGCTGGCCATGGAGTTCGGGGCCAGTGCCGAGGACATCGCCCGTACCATCCATGGCCATCCCACCTTTTCCGAGGCCCTGATGGAGGCGGCCATGGCGGTTGGCAACTGTTCGGTCTATTCTTCCTGAAGGGCCGGCCCGCGGCCTGCCTTGCTGAAGAGCATCATGTACAGGACCACCAGGTAGCCTGCCAGGGCGGCCGGTGCGGCCGGGGCCCAGTAGGTTCCCAGGGGGGCCAGGACGATGGCCGTCAGCCAGTGAAGGGCTATTATCAGGCGGTCGTTGAGCCGGATGGGAAAGTCGTGGCTGCGGCAGATTACCGCCAGTCCGCTGAGGTTCCAGCCGTAAAGGGCGGCAAAAGAGTGCATCCGCAGCAGCCACTTGGCGTGGCGGGGAGAAAAATCGGGCACGAAGTGCAGCACGATATAGATGATTCCGGTGATGGCCGTGTACCAGAGAAAGAACATGCCCGAGGTAAGAAAGCGCTTTTGCTGGACCGCCTTTCCCAGGCGATGGTAGAGAAAGTACATCAGCACCACGGCCGCGAACAGGATCCAGGTCACCACCATCTGGGCCGCCGGCTTTTCGTAGAGGATGAACAGGAAAAAGATTATCACCCCCAGGTTGACCGTCCAGAACTCTGCGTTTTTCAGCCGGCGCAGCCTGCGGCTGAAATCCCCCCGCATGAAGGAAAACATCACCGCCATGGTGATCAGGGACAGGGGAAAGGAAAACCCGAGGAAAAAGGTGTCCAGCTTGAGCATGGGAAAGGACACCAGGTGCAGCCAGGTGTTGTTGATCATCACCAGGGCCGATATCACCAGTGCGCTCGAAAGACACAGCAGGGCTGCCTGGTGAAACTTCAGAAAGACCGGCTCGGTTGCCCTGAAGATGCCGGCCGGCAGCAGGGAAAAGCGCCTGATGCGCACCGTTTCCACCAGGGCCGCCAGGGCCAGGGCCAGGATCACCGATGCCAGGTAGCGGTCGAAGAAGGCGCACAGGGCAAAGGCCAGGGAAAGCAGGAGGAAGGCGGCCGTCAGGCGGTTTGCCTTCCGGCCCGGCTGGCTGTAGTGCAACAGGATGGTGCCGCCGCTGCAGAGGTTGAACAGGAAGATGTGCAGCCGCTCGAAGTTGTATAGGCTGGCGCCCGGCACCAGGTGGTGCATGAAACCGAATCCCAGGGCCGTTGACATCAAAATCATCAATATTTTGCGCAAGGTCAGGGTCATATCTTTCCCATCGGCCAGCGTCCCAGCAGGTGGCGCAGGACATCTTCCAGGTCCGGATGGCGGAAACGGTAGCCGGAAGCAAGCAGTTTTTCCGGCAGCACCCTGGTGCTGGCAAGGACGATTTCGCGGCCCATCTGGCCGTAGAGCATCCTGATGGCGGCCGCCGGCACCCGCAGGCGGGCCCGACGGCCCAGCACTCTTGCCAGCACGGCGGTAAACTCGGCATTGGTAACCGGTGCCGGTGCCACCAGGTTCACCGGCCCTTCCAGGTTCTGGCAGCCCATGGCCCAGTAGATGGCGCCGATGACATCGTCGATGCCGATCCAGCTCATGTACTGGCCCCCGTCGCCCATGGGGCCTCCCAGGCCGAGCCGGAAAAGGGGCAGCATCCTGGCCAGGGCCCCTGCCCGGGGGCTGAGGGCGATGCCGATTCTGAGCAGCACGGTCCTGATGCCCGCCTGGCGGGCCGGGGACGCGGCCTTTTCCCAGCGGCTGCAGACCCCGGATATGAAGTCGATCCCGCAGGCATCTTCTTCGCTCAGCGGCTTGCCGCCCCGGTCGCCGTAAAAACCGATGGCCGAAGCGCACAAAAAGGCCTGCGGCCTGGGATCGAGGCCGGCTATGGCCGTGGCCAGCAGGCTGGTGGTGCGGTCACGGCTGGTTATGATAAGTTTTTTCTTGGCCGGTGTCCAGCGCCCCTTGCCGATGTTTTCCCCGGAAAGATGGACAACGGCGTCTATCGGCGGCAGCCCCTGCAGGTCGATGAAACCGGCGGCCGGGTCCCAGAAACGCTCGTTCGGCCTTTTTGAACCCGGCCGGCGTACCAGCCGGATGACCCGGTGGCCCCCGGTGGTCAGCATGGGAACAAGAGCCGAGCCCACCAGGCCGCTGGCCCCTGAGACCAGGATGGTCAGGGAGCGCTGTCCAAAACGGCTGTGGGCTTTCAGGTCCTCTGCCAGGGTGTTGTGGCGGTAGGTGAAAATGCGCTCCAGCCGGCGCCTCAGCCAGCCGGCGGCTGCCATGCCGGACCAGGGATGGACCGGCAGGCGGCATCTTATCCGGTCTTCGAGCCGGCAGGCCTTGTCGCCGAGGCGGTGGAAGACATGGGTGTGTTCCCAGAAGGCAAAGGGCCCCTTTTCCTGGCGGTCCTGGAAAAGGTGCGGGGGCTCGTACCTTGTGTGGACCGCCTGCCAGGTCATCCTGGCCGGCAGGGGGCCGGCTTTCAGCCTGAGGGTTACCCGGGCCCCGGCCTCGATGGTGCCGCTTTCGGCAACCACCTCGACGGGGTCCCAGGGAGGACTCAGCCGCTGCAGGGCCCCGGGCCTGGCATGCCATCTGAAAGCCTTGCTTTGACTTACCGGCAGTTCTACGGATCTTGTAAATTCCAACAAGCCTTCAGCCTTCCTTGGAGCCGTCATCCGGCAAACAGTTCGGTGCTGATGTACCTTTCTCCGGTGCTGGGCAGAATGGTTACGATCGTCTTGCCGTCGTTTTCAGGCCGTTTTGCCACCTGGAGTGCGGCCCGGGCGGCGGCCCCGGAAGATATGCCGCACAGGATCCCCTCCTTGGCGGCAAGCTGCCGGGCGGTGGCAAAGGCCTTTTCGTCGTCAACCGTGATTACCTCATCCAGCAGGTCTCGATCAAGCACGGCGGGGATAAAGCCGGCCCCGATACCCTGGATCTTGTGGGGACCCTTGCTTCCTCCGGAAAGTACCGGCGAGCCGGCCGGTTCCACGGCCACGGCCCTGAAGCCCGGCTTGCGGGCCTTGAAGTAGCGGCTTATGCCGGTGATGGTGCCTCCGGTTCCCACACCGGCCACCAGGATGTCGGCCCGGCCCTCAGTGTCGTTCCAGATCTCGGGGGCCGTGGTCTCCTGGTGGGCCCGGGCGTTGGCCGGGTTGGAGAACTGGTCCGGCATGAAGGCGTCTTCCTGTCGGGCGGCAATTTCCCTGGCCCTGTCGATGGCCCCGGCCATGCCCTGGCTGCCGGGAGTCAGGATCAGTTCGGCCCCCAGGTGGGTCAGCAGCTTGCGGCGTTCGACACTCATGGTGTCGGGCATCACCAGGGCCAGGCGGTAGCCCCTGGAGGCGCACAAAAAGGCCAGGCCGATGCCGGTATTGCCGCTGGTGGGCTCGACGATCAGGCTGTCTTTGCCGATGAGGCCTTCTTTTTCGGCCGCTTCCAGCATGGCGGCGGCAATCCTGTCCTTGACGCTTCCCAGGGGGTTGAAAAATTCCAGCTTGGCCAGGACGGTGGCCCGGCAGCCGGCGGCGGTCCGGTCCAGGCGCACCAGGGGGGTGCCGCCGATGGTGGCCCCGATCTTGGTGTAGTAGCGCATGGGATCCTCCTTTACCCGGAAGGCTGCTTGTAGATCAGCCGCGGCTGCTCCATGATCACCCGGGTGTCGGGCGGCACCGACTCGGTGAGCCAGACGTTGCCGCCGATTACGCAGCGGGCGCCGATTACGGTATCTCCGCCCAGGATGGTGGCCCCGGAGTAGATGATGACATCGTCTTCGATGGTGGGGTGCCGTTTTTTACCCCGCCATTTTTCGCCCGCATTCTGGGGCAGGCTGAGGGCCCCCAGGGTCACTCCCTGGTAGATGCGGACGTTGGAGCCGATGACGGTGGTCTCGCCGATGACCACCCCTGTTCCATGGTCGATGACGAAGCGGGGACCGATGGTGGCGCCGGGATGGATGTCGATTCCGGTCAGGCTGTGGGCGTACTCGGTCATCAGCCGCGGCAGCAGGGGCACGCCGAGCTCGAAGAGCCGGTGGGCCACCCGGTAGACCATGATGGCAAAGATTCCGGGATAGCAGAAGATCACCTCGTCGTGGTTCTTGGCGGCCGGGTCGCCTTCCAGGGTGGCCTGAACGTCGGTTACCAGCAGGCGGCGGATGGCGGGGATCGATTCCAGGACGGCCAGAGCCTTTTCCTGGCCGCTCAGGTCGCACTCGGAACAGCTCATGTCGTAGCGCAGGCATTCGTGGCGGATGCTGTGGGTGATCTGTTCGGCCAGCATGTCGTAAAGGGTGGTGACGGATTGTCCGAGACTGTACTTGGCGTTGGCCGGATCTAGTTTTTCTTTGGAGAAATATCCCGGAAAGATCAGCTCCCGGAACTTGTCGATCAGGTCGGCCACATAGCCTTCCGATGAAAGCGGTTCATAGTCGATGTGGGTATAACATTCCCCGGTTTCGCAATGGGCGATGATCTTTTCGGCCAGCTCCGGCAGGCGGGATTTCATCTGCCGGCGGAAGGCTTCATCGGTTCTGCAGGTGTTTTGCTTCGGAAGGGCCGGTTTTTCTCCGTTCATGATCGCTCCTGCGGTATTTGGGGTCCTGTCCGGCCGCCAGGCGAGGATGTGGCCCCGCCCGGGACCGGAAACCTTCATTACTCAAAGTAAGCCTCTTTCGAATCAAGGCAAGTCGGGAGTTTGAAGACAATAGCCGACACCCGGAACGGTTATTATATGGCGGGGATTACGGGGATGGGGTTCTATTTTGGCGCGCAGGTGCTGAATATGGACATCGATGGCGCGGCTCCAGCGGTAGAGCTTGCCGTCCGGCCAAAGGGCCTGCCGGATTTTTTGCCGTTCCATTACCCGGCCGGCATTGGCGGCGAGCAAAAGCAACAGCTTGAATTCCTTGGGGGTAAGGTTCACCGGCCTGCCGTTTATCCGCACCTGGCGTTTGGCCTGGTCGATGACTAATGGCCCCAGACGCAAAGGGGTCTGTTTGCTTTCAGCTGAAGATCGTCTCAGGCAGGCCCGGATTCTGGCGGCAAGCTCCAGGTACTCGAACGGTTTGACCAGGTAATCGTCGGCCCCGCTGTCGAGCCCCAGAATTTTGTCTGCCAGGCTGTCTCTGGTGGTAAGTACGATTATGGGCAGCCTGGAGCGCCGGCGGATTATGCGGCAGACCTGAATGCCGTCCATATCGGGAAGAACCAGGTCGAGAAGCATCAGGTCGACTTTGGTCCGGTCGAGCAACTTGATGGCGTGCCGGCCGCTGGCGGTGGTTTCGACCTTGAAGCCGTCCATTGTAAGGTTCGTCCGGAGGTTGTGTTCCGTTCCGACATCGTCTTCCACCACGAGAATCCTGGAAGTTCTTTGTTCCATCCCTACCGGCCTCCTGATCAAAAACAAGGAGTTTGGCGTGAAATCAAATCCAAATGGATCTGGCGGTAAGAAATTGCGGTCAGAAAACAACTGGTTGAATCAGCAAGATTTCGAAGACGGCGCTTTCAAGATTCAGCTGCCGAGTTGTGTTAAAGATACCAGAGAATTGAATTTATCTCAAGCTTTGAAATTAACAAATTCTTAACAAGAATTAACACTTTCTTTACATGGTCTTTGCTATATTGAATACAAGCCGGGCGCTTTTCGAACCTCCCTTTAGACGCAAGGTGTGCCGGCGGCGCAGACTTACTGTCGAAACGCCCGATTCGGATTGAAAAAACACTGGCGGGTCATCACAGACAGAGCGGTGGCCTTCAAGAGTCATCACTTAGCAATCACCGCAGGTATTTATGAAAAGATTGACGAAAGCCCTTATTCTTGTGGCCGTTGGTGTTTTGGTGGCTTTTCCTCTTTTCAGCATGACCTATTACACCATGGTCAGAACTTCGACCCCCGGATTCTGCGCGTCATGCCACGAAATCCGCCCGGCTTACGACAGCTGGAAGACGTCCACCCACGTGAATAACGCCCAGGGGTTCGTGGCCGATTGTATGGACTGCCACCTGCCGGCGCCCCACCAGATGTTCAGCTTTTTCTACGCCAAGACCGTCCACGGCATCAAGGATATCGTGGTCCACTTTTTCGGCGGTCCTTACGACCGGGCGGTCAACCGCGAAAAAGCATATGCTTCTTTCACCAACGCCCAATGCCAGAAATGCCATCGCAATCTGCTATACATACCCAACAACAGGGGAGCCATGCTGGCCCACCGGACGGTGCTCTATCCGCGGCCGGGCTATGAAAAGAAATGTGTCGATTGCCATCGCAACCTGGTTCACAATCCATCCCAGGTATATCGTTACAAACAATACCAGCCGCCTTACCGCGGCAACGGAGTTTGAGCGTTCGGTTTTGTATCGGCGCAAAGGCCGGCTGGTTAACCTTTTAGCAATGAGGGGGGAATCATGAAAGTCGTGACAGTCGCCAAATCACTGGCGTGGTCGGCGGTCATGCTGCTGGTGGCCTTGACGGCCGTTTCCCTGGCGGCTCAACAAAACCTGCCCAAGCAAAAAGAGTTTCGCATCGAGCGCAGCATGGCTCCCCAGGCCATAGCCTGCATCGAGTGTCACAAAAGCGAAAATCCCGGACTTTTTGCGGACTGGGCTCACAGCCGGCATGCCAGTGCGAACATCACTTGCTACGACTGCCACAAGGCAGATGCTTCCGATCCCGATGTCAGCAAGGAGCACTACAAACAATACCAGCGTTCCGACACCAAGTACGGCAAGCAGGAGTACAAGGTGCCCATCTCGGCCGTGGTAACCCCCAAGGACTGTTCCCGCTGTCATCCGGATGAGGCCATGCAGTACAGCCGCAGCAAGCACGCCAATACGCTGGAGATAATCTGGAAGCTGGATCCCTGGCTCAACAAAGGCATGAACAGTGACGCGGAAAGAATAGCCGGCTGTTTCCATTGCCACGGTACGATTTTGAAGAACAAGGACGGCAAATTCGATCCGGCCACCTGGCCCAACGTCGGGGTGGGGCGGATCAACATGGACGGCAGCAAGGGAAGCTGCACGAGCTGCCACACCCGCCATCGTTTTTCGCTGATGGAGGCCAGAAAACCTGAAGCCTGCGGCCAGTGCCACCTGGGGCCGGATCATCCCCAGATCGAAATCTACATGGAATCCAAGCATGGCGACATCTATACGGCCCACGGCTCAGAATACAACTGGAACGCAGCGCCCGGAACCTGGACCGCCGGGGTCGATTTCCGCGGTCCCACCTGTGCCTCCTGCCATATGTCCGGCGCCGGCACCACCCTGGGAACCCATGATGTAACCGAGCGTCTGTCCTGGGAACTGCAGGCACCCAAGAGCATGCGTCCGGAAGATTTTCCCGCCTTCCCGGCCAAGACCAACTGGAAGGTGGAGCGCGAAAAGATGAAAGCGGTCTGCATCCAGTGCCACGGCAAGACATGGGTGGAAGACCATTACTACAAGATGGACAAGGTGGTGGAAGAGTACAACCAGAATTATTTTATTCCGGCCAAGAAGGTGTTTACAGAACTCAACGAAAAGGGGCTGCTCGACAAGTCCCGGTTTTTCGATGAGCGCCTGGAAGTAGAATTTTACGAACTCTGGCACCATGAAGGACGGCGGGCCAGGATGGGTGCGGCCATGATGGCTCCCGACTATTCATGGTGGCATGGCTTCTATGAATGCAAGAAGCGTTTCAACAATTTCATGGAAGAGGCCCGCGACATGCTCGAGCACAACCGGAAAGCCTATAAGGCCGAGGACTACCCCAACGCCACCGGCGATACCACCAGACCCAAGGAGCTGTTTGGCGACAAATAAGTCTCGCAGCTGACAGGCTATATAAAGAACAAGCGGCGGACCGGCCATTTGGGGCCCGGCCGCCGCTTTCGTTTCCGGCTCTGTGTCAGGTAAAAAGGCACAGCTTGCATTCCTTGGCGTATTTGAGAAATTCTTCGGCGGTCCACACCTTTACACCCTCGATCAGTTTTGATTCGTCTATTTCCATCATGTCCACGGTCATCTTGCAGGCAATCAGCTCCACGCCTTCGATCTGGGCCATCTCCTGAAGATCGGCCAGGGAAGGGATGTTGGCCTTGGCGATTTTCTGTTTCATCATGCTGGTGGCGATGGTGGTCATGCCGGGAATGGCGCCCATGACTCCGGGGGGAAAGAACTTGGCCCGGTCGACTCCGCCTTCCAGCACCAGATTCATGCCCATGAAAGAGTAAAAAATCTTGCTTTCCATTCCCAGGCGGGCGGCGTTGATTCCCAGAACCAGGGACGGATAGGCCCCGTCAAGGGTGTCTTTTACGCAGATGAAGGCTGCCTTTTCTTTTTCCTGAGCCATTGACCTCTCCTTTCTGTTGGCTGGATGTTTTTCCGACTATTTTCGTATGATGAGCCGCGCTGCGGCCCGGGGTTACAAAGCCGCTCTGCGCGGCAGCCGAAACAGGATCGAAACGGGCGCGGGGATGATCGCAATCCGGATGCGGCAGTTACAATTTCAGGACGGGAGTTGATTTTTAGCGCGGCATTGGCATATTAGATTTATAGATCGGCCCGCCGGGGTCTGCAAATATTTTTTGCCGGCCTCCCGGGCAAAGAGAGGCTTTGCCGCTGCCACAATGGCATAAACCCGTTACCAACGTTTACAGGAGTGTGGATCAATGGCCAAGGAAGATCATGACCGGGAAGAAAAGACCGATTCGTCAATGAGTATCGGCGGACAAAAGATGTGCAGTGACGGTGAATGCGTAGGACAGATAATCGCTGAAGATGAAGGCAAAAAAGAGGCCGGCGGGCGGAAAGACAATCAGGCCGAAGCCGGATCGTCCATGCGGGCCGGAAAGCACCAATGTGTCGATGACCAGTGCATCGGCAAGAGCTGATCAGGCCGAATCGCCGTGTGCCAAATTCAAGCATCAAGACCGCGTGCGTTGCGGGCGCCGGCTGTCCGGCCCCTGTGAATCCCGGCGGTTTCCCGTGATCGTTTTTGGGGCCGGCTTGCCCGCATGCGGTAATAAACCATCAGGCTGCCGGAGTTTCAATCGTTCCCGGCGCACGGGGACGATTGAAACCTTCCCCTTCCGGGGGGCGGTGGTTTGCCGTAAAACCGGGATCTGCGCACCCCTTCGGATTTTCCTGTTCCCATCTTGACGGATATGCCGTGTTGCCGGCAGGCTCGAAAAGTGCTAAACTTGAACCTGCATTTCCGTCAGACCCAGACAATGACTCGACCGAGTAATGTTTTTGCCCTCCGTTGCTAAAGTAATTTCAGGGCTGTTCGATATACAGATCAGACAATGGATTTGGCTGAGCTAAAATCTGAACCCTGACTGTACATTTCTGTTTCCTGTAAACCGGATGGTGTCTTTCCTCATCTGCCCTGGTGTAAGTCTGTAATAATTCGCCTTGTTGTCCGCTGATATCGTCGTTTTTGGATTCCGGCGCTTAAAAGCCGGTCGGGGTAATCAAAAGATTGCATTCAAGGAGAAGAAAATGACACCCGTGACTCTTGTGCCACAGCCGGACGTGCTCCAGGTTCCCTGGGGCTGGTTTCAGGCATTGCTGGTATTTACTTTCATCCTTCATCTGTTGCTGATGAATACCATGCTGGGCAATGCCATCCTGGCAGTATTTGCCGGACTGGGCAGAAATGAAGATTACCATGCCATGGAAAAGCAGGCCTCGGTCAACCTGCCCTACGCCATCGCCTTTACCGTCAACATCGGTGTGGCGCCCCTGCTTTTCCTCCAGGTGCTCTATGGCCACCTGATTTACGCAAGTTCGGTGCTGATGGCCGTCTACTGGCTGTCGGTGGTGGGCCTGCTGATAATCGCCTACTACTGCGCCTACATCTACGATTTCAAATTCGAGGCCCTGGGTTCGCGGCGCACGCTGCTTATCGCCGCGAGCGCCGTTCTGATGCTGACCATCGGCTTCATCTTCACCAACAACATGACCCTGATGCTGACACCGGCAAAGTGGCAGGCCTATTTCTCCAATCCCAACGGCACCATCCTCAACCTGTCCGATCCGACCCTGGTACCGCGCTACCTGCATTTTGTCACCGCCTCGGTGGCCATCGGAGGGCTCAGCCAGGCCATCTACTGGAAGATCAGACAGCAAAAGGGACTGGAACAGGCAGCTTCCAGGGTGGCCATCGGCATGCGCTGGTTTTTCAGGGCCACCGTGGTGCAGCTGGCGCTGGGAACCTGGTTCTTGCTGGCCCTGCCCTCCGGAGTGCTTTCCCGGCTGACGAGCGGGGCCCTCTATCCAACCATCCTGCTGATTGCCGCCGCCACAGCCGTGCTGCTGGTGCTTTATTTCGGAATCAAACAGCAGGTCTGGCCGGCTGCGGCCTGTGTTGCGGCCACCGTCACCATCATGGTGCTCATCAGAGACTTTGTCAGGGCGGCTTACCTGGAGCCGTTTTTCTCCCTGTCCGATCTCAAGGTGGCCCCCCAGTACTCGCCCATGATCATGTTCCTGGTTTCCTTCGTGGTCGGCCTGATCATCGTGGCCTATATGCTCAAGCTGGCCGCAGCAGCGGGAAAGGAGGCCTGAGATGAATTATCCGGTTTGGGAATTATACTTTGCCGGCGGTGGGCTGCTGATAGCCTTCATCGCCGTGGTCCACGTCTATGTCTCTCATTTTGCCGTCGGCGGCGGGCTCTTCCTGGTGCTCAGCGAGATCAAGGCCTACCGTGAAGCCTCGGCGCCCATCCTGGAGTACACCAGGAGACACGCCAAGTTCTTCCTGCTGCTGACCATGGTCTTCGGCGGGCTGACCGGGGTGGGGATCTGGTTTACCATCGCCCTGCTCAACCCGGCCGCCACCTCGGATCTGATCCATACTTTCGTTTTCGGCTGGGCCACCGAGTGGGTGTGCTTTCTGGGCGAGATCGTGGCCCTTTTCATATACTACTACACCTTCGGCAAGATGCGGCCCCGCCAGCACCTGAAGATCGGCTGGCTGTACTTCATGTTCGCCTGGCTGTCGCTTTTTCTGATCAACGGAATCATCGATTTCATGCTCACGCCCGGACGCTGGCTGGAAGACGGCAATTTCTGGTCGGGCTTTTTCAATCCCACCATGTGGCCGGCCATGTTCTTCCGGACATCGCTTGCCTTCATGTTTTCCGGCATCTTCGGCATCCTGACGGCGGTTTTCATCAAGGATGACGCCACCCGCAGGATCATGGTCCGCTACTGCGGCCGCTGGGTGCTTTTCCCCTTTGTGGCCGTGCTGGTTTCCGGCTACTGGTACTTCAAGGCCCTGCCGGCCGAGATCCAGGAGATGATAACCCGCAGGTCGCCCGAACTGTGGGTCTATTTCAAGTGGTTCTGGATCGTTTCGGCGGCCATCTTCGTCATCGGGGTCCTGAAGGCCGCCTGGGCTCCCCAGCGCCTGGGAAAGGCCCTGGCCTTCGTCCTGCTGGCCATCGGCCTGATGTACATGGGCACCTTCGAGTTCATGCGCGAAGGCGGCCGGAGGCCTTACGTGATCTATAAGCACATTTTCACCAACAGCATGCGGGTGCGGCAGCAGGCCGAGGTAAACCGGCGCGGAATCCTGCAGACCGCCCGCTGGGTAAAAAACAGGCAGATAACCGCCGCCAATCAGATGGAGGCCGGCCGGGAGATATTCCGTCTGGAGTGCATAAGCTGCCATTCGGTGGGCGGGGTGCTCAACGACATTCTGCCGGTGACCGCAAAGTTCAGCGTTTTCGGCATGGACAGCCAGCTGGACGGCATGGGCAAGATAAACCGTTACATGCCGCCCTTTTTCGGCACCCGCCAGGAACGCCTGGCCCTGGCAAACTACATCGTCCGGGGTCTGCACGGTAAAAAAGACGCCGACGAGCCCGTTGTAAGGACCGACCCCGGTCCGGTGGACGTGCCGGCCTTCGATGCCGACAAGGACAGCTACGTGCTGCTGGCCTGGAACGATCTGGGCATGCACTGCATCTCCGACAGCGATCCATACTGGGTCCTGCTGCCGCCGGCAAACGACCTGATGGCCCAGCTGATCAAAAGGGGTCCCAAGCCCGAGGTGGTTACCAGGGACGTTGTGATAGAATACCGGGTGGAGCCGGATTTTGAGAACCCGGCCTCCCATGTGGCCTTCTGGAATTATGCCCACGCCGTATTCGGCAAATCCCTCAAACAGAACATCGGGTTGTCGGGCAACGGTCTCAAGGGCGAGATGGAATTCAACGCCGAGCGCAGGGTTTTCGAGGCCGACCTGATACCGGTGGTGCCTTATCCGGACTCGGGCGGTTTCAACCCCTATCCGATGTTCACCATCACGGCCCGGGACAAAAAGACCGGCAGGGTTCTGGCGACCACCAAGACAACCGCTCCCACCTCAACCGAGATGGGCTGCCGCAACTGCCACGGCGGCAAGTGGCGGGTTGCCGGGGTGGCCGGCTTCAGCGCCGAGACCGCCATGGACGTTTTGAAGATGCACGACAAGCACAACCGGACCGATCTTCTGGCAAGATCGCGCCGGGGAAAGCCGGTTCTTTGCCAGTCCTGCCATGCCGATCCCATCCTGGGAGCCAAGGGCGACGGCGTCCGGCTCAACCTGCCGGCGGCCATCCACGGCTGGCACGCCAACTACCTTTCCATGCGGGGCACCGAGGCCTGCTACAAGTGCCATCCGTCTTCACCCCGGGGGCCCACCAAATGCCTGCGGGGGATCCACTCCAAGACCATGGACTGCACTTCGTGCCACGGCACCCTGGAAGATCACGCCCTTTCCCTGCTCAAGGCCGAGGCGGCCGGAGGCAAGGCCGAGGCCCGTAGGCTGATGGCGCATCTGGTTCCCCGGAAGGTGGCCTCGGTCGGGGACGTAAAGGGCCGCAAGCCCTGGTTCAACGAGCCTGACTGCCTGGCCTGTCATCAGGGTTACGGCCCGGCGGCCAAAGGATCGTCTTCGTTCAACAGGTGGACGGCGGGCAGGGAAAAACTGTACCGCGAAAGCCACGGCCGTCACGGGTCCCTGATGTGCGAGGCCTGCCACGGAGCGCCCCATGCCATCTTTCCGGCCGCCAACCCGTACGGGTTCAACCGGGACAACATCGCCCCCATCCAGTACCAGCAAAAGGCCGCCAGCCTGGGCAAGGGCAATTGCCGGGTCTGTCACCTCAAAAAGCCGGGGCGCGGAGGGCACCACGACGGTATGTAAGTTTGAGCAGGTTTGAAGATGTTTGAAGATTGAAAGGCCGGCCCGGACAAAGCATGTTGCCCGGGCCGGCCTTGACCGTCTCCGGATGCCGGCATCTTGTTCCTGAATTTCCCCACAGACCCCGATAGAGCTCAAAGGCCGGTTGCGGCCAGAAATTTTGTGATCATCCCGGCCGCCGCTTCTGTTTGGGCCGGTTCGAGCCACTTTATCTCCGGATCGGCCCGGAACCAGGTAAGCTGGCGCTTGGCATAGCGGCGGTGATCGCGCTTGATAAGATCGACGGTTTCCTGCCAGCGAAGGTCTCCGTCGATGTAGGCCGTCATCCGGCGGTATCCCAGGGACTGCATGGCCTTGAGATGGGGGCCGAACCCGCCGCACAGCAGGCCTTCGACTTCTTCCAAAAGCCCCCGGGCGATCATCAGATCGACCCTTTTTTCGATCCGCCTGTAAAGCCTGGAACGCTCGATGTTCAGGCCTATCTTGACAGTATTGTATCGCTCTTGTCCGAAGCGGTGAGCCCTGTGATGATCCGAAAGGGGCACGCCGGTCAGTTCATAGACCTCCAGGGCCCTGATGATTCTGTAGGTATCGTTGGGATGCAGCCTGGCTGCGGTTTCAGGATCAACGGCGGCAAGCTCTTTGTGGAGGGCCTGTGATCCGGCGGTTTCGGCCTTTGTGCGCAGTTTTTCCCTCAGTTCCGGATCGCCGGCTCCGGCCCGGAAAAGGCCCTTCAGCAGGGCCTTGATATAGAGACCTGTCCCGCCGACGACAAAGGGGACGATCCCCCGGCTGTGGAGCCGATCGATCACCGCGGCGGCCCGGCGGGCATAGGCGGCGGCGTCGAATTCCCGGTCCGGCTCGAGAAAATCGACAAGGTGGTGGGGGACCATTCGGCGCTCGGCGGCAGTCGGCTTGGCCGTGCCGATTTCAAGATGCCTGTAGATCTGCATCGAATCGGCTCCAACGATCTGGCCGTTGAATCGCCGCGCCAGTTCGATGGCGACCCCGGTCTTGCCGATACCGGTCGGTCCGCAAATGACGATCAGGCGGGGGCGGGGCGGAGCTGACATGTGGCGGTGCCCGGCCGTAATTCAGTCTCCCATTTCGGCCATGAAATCGTCGTAAAGGCTTTCCAGGGCCAGCTTGTGCTTGGCCTCTTCCTGGCAAAGGATTTTGAAGACCTTGCGGGCCTGCTCGTCCTCGGCCTTGTCCAGCAGCTGATTGTAGAGCTTGAGAGCCTTTTCTTCGCGCTTGGCGGCCAGCATCAGGATTTCGTTGTAAGGCATGCCGGGACGGTAATCGACCTCGTCGGTAAAGTCGCTGCGCTTGATGTCGGTTATCCACTCGAACTTGTAGTCCGCCAATTCGCGGCCGGCCTCACCGGCCTTGAAATCTTCCAGCAGCCGCTGGTGTTTGCGTTCCTGCTCGGCAAACTCCTCCAACATCTGGCGTTTTCCTGAAAACTTCTCTTCCCTGCTGAGGTTCGTGTAGAATTCGACGGCTTCTTTTTCCCTTTCGATGGCAAAATCGATGATTTCGCCGATGCTCTTGAAGTTCATGCATGCTTCCTTTCTGCGGTGTCCACCGCCGGGGAGAGTGTTCCGCAACCCGGCCAGAAATTCCCGCCGGGTTTTTCATGGCCTTTTTATGATAATAGTGACTTGGCGGTCCAAGTCAACCGGAAGCTGGCCGGCTGAAAGGCATCCGCGGAGCCAATAATTTCTTGAAATATGAGCATAATCTCATAAACTGCGGGGACAGTCTCTCAATGTTCGGCAGCAGGTGCCCGAATTTTATTGACAACTTGAATTACAGTCTATAGAGAGAAAATTTGGTTCGGCTTCAGCAAGCGTCAGATTACAATGCGCCGACATTCGGATTCAGTTGCGCATGACAATTTGTTTTACCCAGACAGGAGATTGACAATGGCAAATGAGGTAATCGGTTCTGTCATGATAGTGGGTGGCGGTATCGCCGGAATGCAGGCGGCCCTCGATCTGGCCAATTCCGGCTATTATGTTTACCTGGTTGAAAAATCACCTTCCATCGGAGGGGTAATGGCCCAGTTGGACAAGACCTTTCCCACCAACGACTGTGCCATGTGAATCATCTCTCCCGTACTGGTCGAGGTCGGCCGGCATTTGAACATCGAGTTGATCACTTACTCGGACATCGAGGCGGTTGAGGGACAGCCCGGAAAATTCAGGGTCAAGGTGAGAAAACGGGCCCGCAGCATCGACATGGATCTGTGCACCGGCTGTGGTGCCTGTGTCGAAAATTGTCCCGTGGTCCAGACCACCGTCGCTTGATCGGTTTCCCATCGATACAATTCGGATCAGTTGGCACCGCCAACCGCAAATTATTTATATAATCTGTTAGTAATTTTGGGAGAAATGGCAAATGAACGAGGCATCTGAGATCCAAACCCGGCAGGATCCAGAGATTGATTTCAGGCAGCTGGATGACATCATCGAGGGGCAGTTCGGCAATGACAAGGAAAACCTGATCATGATCCTGCAGGCCATTCAGAAACAGTACAATTACCTGCCCAAGCCCGCCCTGACCTACCTGGCGGCCAAAATCAAGGTGCCGGTCAGCAAGATTTACGGCGTGGCCACCTTTTACGCCACCTTCAGCCTGGAGCCCCGGGGCCGCAACATCGTTTCGATCTGTCTGGGTACTGCCTGTCATGTCCGCGGCGGTGACAGGGTGCGTGAGCGGATATGCGAAACCCTCAATATTACCGACGGCCAGACCACGCCCGACGGCAGGTTCACCCTGGAGACCGTCCGCTGCATCGGATGTTGCTCGCTGGGGCCGGTGGTGAAGATCAACGATGACATGTACGGCCGGATCGGCTCTGACGAAGTAGAAAAGGTGTTGAATCAATACGAATAATCGCAAGAGCGAGGCATAGACAATGAAAATCGAGTCTATCCAGGACTTGGAAAAGATCAAGCAGCAGTACTCTTCAGGATTGTACAATCCCGGTGTCGTCAAAGTTAACGTGGGCATGGCCTCCTGCGGAATTGCGGCCGGCGCCCAGGCCGCCTACGACAAGGCCGCCGCAGCTTTCGAGGGCGATAAGGACGTCCTGATTTGTCAGACAGGCTGCATCGGTTTCTGCGAGGCGGAACCCCTGGTGGAAATCTTTGCCGATGGCAAACCAAGGGTCATGTACAAAAATATCACCGAGGACAGGATCCTGGATGCCATTGAAGACTACCGCAACGGTGTTTCCCGGAAAAAGTGGATCCTGGGCCAGTTACGTGATCCCCGGTGCCTGCTGGAAGACGATGTCGACAATCCGGTGGACAAGGTGGAGCCGTACGAGGATATCCCCTTTCTGGAAGAGGTGCCTTTTTACAAGAACCAGGTGAAGGTCGCCCTGCGCAACTGCGGCTACATCGACCCGGATTGCATCGAGCAGTACATCGCCCGCAAGGGATATTTCGCCTTCCTGGATGCCCTCAAAAACAAGGAGCCCGGTCAGATAATAGATATAGTCAAGGCTTCCGGTCTGAGGGGCAGGGGCGGAGGCGGTTTCCCCACCGGCATCAAGTGGGCCACCTGCGCCAAGCACGAAGGCGAGCGTTACATCATCTGCAATGCGGACGAAGGTGATCCCGGTGCCTACATGGACCGCAGCATCCTCGAGGGCGACCCCCACAGCGTGCTGGAAGGCATGCTGATCGCGGCCTTTGCCATCGGGTCGCGCCAGGGGTTCATCTACGTGCGCAACGAATATCCGCTGGCCGTCAAGCGGCTCATGACTGCAATCAAGCAGGCCGAAAGCTGCGGGTTGCTCGGCGACGACATCGCCGGTACCGGTTTCTCTTTCAATATCAAGATTTCCACCGGCGCCGGCGCCTTCGTCTGCGGGGAATCCACCGCCCTGATGGCTTCCCTGGAAGGCCAGGTGGGACGGCCCCGGGCCAAGTATGTCCACACCGTGGAAAAGGGCTTCCGCAACAGTCCTTCCAACCTGAACAACGTGGAAACCTACGCCAACGTGCCGCCCATCCTGCTCAAGGGGGCCGACTGGTATTCCGGCCTGGGCACCGAGCACAGCAAGGGGACCAAGGTGTTCTCCCTGGTGGGCAAGGTGAAAAATACCGGCCTGGTGGAAGTGCCCATGGGAATATCGCTGAAAGAGATAGTCTTCAGTATCGGCGGCGGGGTTCCCAAAAAGAAGAAGTTCAAGGCCGTCCAGACCGGCGGCCCTTCCGGCGGCTGTATCCCGGAAAAGTACATGGATCTGCCGGTGGACTACCAGAGGCTGGCCGAAGTGGGATCCATCATGGGCTCCGGCGGCATGATCGTCATGGACCAGGACACCTGCATGGTGGACGTGGCCCGTTACTTCCTCGATTTTCTAAAGGAGGAATCATGCGGCCAGTGCAATCCCTGCCGGGAAGGTATCAAACAGATGCTGGACATCCTGACCCGCATCTGCCAGGGAGAGGGACAGGAAGGCGATATCGAGCTGCTGGAAGAACTCGGCTCGATGGTCCAGAAGTTTTCCCTCTGCGGCCTGGGGACCTCGGCTCCCAACCCGGTCCTCACCACCATTCTCTACTTCAGGCAGGAGTACGAGTCCCACATCCGGGACAAGAAGTGTCCCGCCGGAGTGTGCAAGAAACTGTTCCATTACGAGATCGACAGCGAAGCCTGTACCGGCTGCCATGTGTGCGCCCGCAAGTGCCCCCAGGAGGCCATCAGCGGGGAGAAGAAAAAACCGCATGTCATCGACCAGGAAAAATGTATAAAATGCGGTATTTGCTATGATGCCTGCAAATTCAATGCGATTGCCATTCGATAAGCACAGGGGATTGCGATGATTACTTTCAAGTTAAACGGTAAAGAAGTCCAGGGTGAAGAAGGCCAGTACATTCTTCAGGTGGCTGAAAAGTACGGCGTCGATATTCCGACCCTGTGCCACCACAAGGCCTTGGAACCGGCCGGCATGTGCCGCCTGTGTACGGTTGAACTGTTCGACGGGCGCCGGACACGCTTTGTCACTGCCTGTAATTATCCCATCTGGGAGGGCATGGAAGTCAATACTGATTCCGAGGCAGTCCGCCAGGGCCGCAAACTGATCGTGGAACTGCTGCTGGCCAGATGTCCGGATGTGCCCTTGTTGCAGAAACTGGCCAAAGAATACGGCATCGAAAAGCCGCGCTTCAAGACCGAGGACGACACCTGCATCCTATGCGGGCTGTGTGTCCGGATGTGCGAAAAGATGGGCAACAGCGCCATCGCCCTGACCGGTCGCGGAGTGGAAATGAAGGTGGACACGCCTTTCCATGTCCAGACCGACGTTTGTATGGCCTGCGGGGCCTGCGCCTCGGTCTGTCCCACCGGCCACATCACCCTGGAAAAGATCAGGGAGGAGATCACCAGGAAGCAGAACGTACAACTGATTCCGTCCGAATACGACGTGGGTCTCAAGGGCCGCAAGCCGGTCTACGTGCCCTATGCCCAGGCGGTTCCCAATACGCCGGCCATCGACCGGGACGTGTGCATGTATTTCAAGACCGGCGGCTGCAAGGTCTGTACCGAGTTCTGCGGGGTCGACGCCATCGACCACGGCCAGGAGGACGAAGTGGTGGAACTGGAGGTGGGCTCCATCATCCTGTCACCGGGCTTCAAACCCTTCGATCCTTCCCGGTTCGATACTTACAACTATGCCAAGCACCCCAACGTGATCACCTCCATGGAGATGGAGCGCATCCTGTCGGCTTCGGGACCCACCGGCGGCCACCTGGTGAGGCTGTCGGACCACAAGGAGCCGAAAAAGATCGCCTGGTTTCAGTGTATCGGCTCCCGGGACCTGAACCGTTGTGACAACTCGTACTGTTCCTCGGTCTGCTGCATGTACGCCATCAAGGAGGCGGTGATCGCCAAGGAGCATGCCGGAGACGATCTGGATTGCGCCATCTTCTTCATGGACATGCGGACCCACGGCAAGGATTTCGAGCGTTTTTACAACAATGCCCAGGAAAAGGGAGTCCGGTTTGTTCGCAGCCGGGTCCATTCCATCGACCCGATTCACGGCCGTGACGAGCTGGCGGTCCGTTACGTTACCGAGCTGGGCGAGATCGAAACCGAGACTTTCGACCTGATCGTCCTTTCCATCGGCCTGGAAGTGGCCCCCGAGGTGGCGGCCCTGGCCGACAAGCTGGGAATCGAGCTTACGGCCGGCAATTTTTGCAAGACAACGGCCTTCGAGCCGGTGGAGACATCCCGCAAGGGTATCTTCGTCTGCGGCGCCTTCCAGGGTCCCAAAGACATCCCCCAGTCGGTCATCGATTCCAGTGCGGCGGCGGCCTCGGCCGGTGCAATTCTTGCCAGCGCCCGGGATACCTGCACCAGGCAGCCTGAAGTGGTGCCCGAGACCAACGTCGTCGGTGAAAGGCCCAGAATCGGGGTCTTCGTCTGCCGCTGCGGAATCAACATTGCCGGGGTGGTGGACGTGCCGGCGGTGCGTGATTATGCGGCCGGCCTGCCTTATGTGGAGTATGTGACCGACAACCTGTATACCTGCTCCCAGGACACCCAGGAGGTCATGACCCAGATAATCAGGGACAAGAAGCTCAACCGGGTGGTGGTGGCGGCCTGTACTCCCAAGACCCATGAACCGCTGTTTCAGGAGACACTCACCAATGCGGGCCTGAACAAGTATCTTTTCGAGATGTGCAATATCCGCAACCAGGATTCATGGGTCCATAAGAGCAATCCCGAAATGGCCACGGAAAAGGCCAAGGACCTGGTAAGGATGGCCGTCTCCAAGGTGGCCCTGATGCAGCCCCTGGAAGAGGCCGAGCTGGAGATCAAGCAGGCGGCCATGGTCATCGGCGGCGGTATAGCCGGCATGGCCGCGGCCGGCAGCCTGGCCATGCAGGGCTATGAGACACACATCGTGGAAAAGGCCGACCGCCTCGGCGGCCAGGCCCACCGGCTGTTCAAGACTTCAGACGGCCAGCAGGTGACCGCCAACCTGCAGGAGATGATCAAGAAGGTGGAGAGCGATCCGCTCATCAAGGTCCACCTGAACTCGGATATAAAGCAGGTTGAGGGTTTCGTGGGCAACTTCAAGACCGAAATCTTCGAAGACGGCCAGAGCCGGGAACTGGAACACGGAGTTGCCGTCATCGCCACCGGTGGCGCCCCCCTGAGCGCCGGTGAATACTGCTATGGCGATGATCCCAGGATTCTGACCAGCCTGGAGCTGGATGAAAAACTGATCGCCGATGATCCCGGCCTGAAAAAGATCGAATCGGCGGTCTTTATCCAGTGCGTCGGTTCGCGCGACGATCAGAGGCCGTATTGCTCCCGGGTGTGCTGCACCCACTCCATAGAAAACGCCCTGGAGCTGAAAGAGCGCAATCCGGAAGCCGGGGTTTACATTCTCTACCGTGATATCAGAACTTACGGTGAAAGGGAGTATCTCTACAAGGAGGCCCGGGAGAAGGGGATCGTCTTCATCCGTTACAGGCTTGAGGCCAAGCCGGAGGTGAAGGTCGATGGCCGGCACCTTACGGTAACGGTTATAGATCATGTTCTCCAGAAGCCGGTGCAAATCAGGGCCGATCTGCTCACCCTGGCGACCGCCATCGTCCCGAACAAGGACGAAGCCTTGGCCCAGTTCTTCAAGGTGCCGCTTAACGACGATGGATTCTTCGTCGAAAAGCACGCCAAGCTGGGACCGAGCGAGTTCGCCACCGACGGTGTCTTTCTCTGCGGCCTGGCCCATTATCCCAAGCCGGTGGACGAGTCCATCGTCCAGGCGAGGGCGGCCGCATCGAGGGCGATAACTTTGCTGGCGCGCAAAAAGATCCATACCGACGGGCAGGTGGCCGAAACAGATCCAATGCTCTGCAGCAGCTGCGGGGTTTGCGTGTCGATCTGTCCGTATTCGGCACCGTCGTTCATACCGGAAGACGCCCGGATGTTTGCCGGCAAGGCCCAGATAAACCCGGTGCTTTGCAAGGGCTGCGGGTTGTGCGTGGCTGCCTGCCGGTCAGGAGCCATTCATCTGAAAGGTTTTGACAACGATCAGATCTTTGCCCAGATCTTTGCCGTCAACCAGGATTAGCCGGTGACGGCGGCGGGCAGGTTTGTTGGCAACTTTTTTCACGCTAGAAACGGAGACTAAGATGACAGACTGGCAACCGAAAATCGTAAGTTTTCTTTGCAACTGGTGCAGTTACGGTGCTGCCGACCTGGCCGGCGTAAGCCGCATGGAGTATCCGCCCAGCATCCGCGTGGTGCGCATTCCCTGCACCGGCAGAATGAGTCCCAAGTTCGCCCTGGCGGCCCTGAGGGAAGGAGCCGATGCGGTCTGGGTTTCCGGGTGACATCCGGGTGAATGTCATTACCTGGAAGGTAATTACTACGCAAGACGCAGGTTCGTCCTTTTCAAGAACCTCATGGAGTACATGGGCGTGGAGCCTGACCGGCTGCATTTCTCGTGGATTTCTTCGGCCGAGTCCACCAAGTTCGTGGAAGTGGTTACCGAGATCACCGAAAAGGTCAAGGCCCTGGGACCCAACACGCATTACGTCAAAAAAGAGGCCAAGGTAGCATAAAATGATTGCTTATACAGATAAGGTGAGACAAATCGCCCGTCGATTGCTGGAAGACTGCAGCGTGGAAATGGTGATCGGATTCCGCAAGGGATCCCAACCCATGATGAACGAACCGTGCTTCATCAAAAAGGCCGAGGATGCCGATCAGCTGGTATGGGACGGCAACTGCGGGATAAACCTGGCCAATTATCTGACAGGCCGGAAAGAAAAGATCGCCGTTTTCGCCAAAGGCTGTGATTCACGGAACATTGTCACCCATATCGTCGAGAACAAGGTTCAAAGGGACAGGCTGGTTATAATCGGCGTGCCCTGCACCGGGATGATCGACAAGCGCCTGGTGGCCTCGCAGACAGAGGGTGAAATCGAGGCGGTGAGCGAGACCGGGGACAAGGTCGTGGTTAAGCTTAAAGACGGCGGCAGCACCGAATTTGACCGCCGGCAGGTTCTGCAGGGCAACTGCGCCCTGTGTGTCCATCGCAATCCGGTGATCTACGACGAGCTGGTTGCCGATCTTGTGGAAGAACAGACAGACGTGGATCACTGGGCCGACATCCGGGAAATCGAGGCCATGGATGTTGAAAAGCGGCGCCGGTTCTTCGAAGACCTGCTGGCGCCCTGTATCCGTTGTTATGCCTGCCGCAATGCCTGTCCGCTCTGTTACTGTCCCACCTGTTTCGTGGACGAGTCCAGGCCCCAGTGGCTGGGCAAGGGGCAGGACCAGATTGATGTTCATACTTTCCATTTTTTGAGGGCTTTTCACTGCGCCGGCCGGTGTACCGACTGCGGTGCCTGCCAGCGGGCCTGCCCGGTGGGCATCAATATGCGCCTGCTGACCAAGAAACTGGAAAAGGACTGCTTCGAATTGTACCAGTGGGAAGCCGGCATGGCCCTTGATCAGCGGCCGGCGCTGGACACTTACAAACCGGATGACCCGGAAGGGTTCATCAAGTAACCGGATTTGCGGGGCCGGTATCGACGATGGCCCGGATTCAACCCCGGTTGCAGCTGCCGGTGAACATTTAACGACGACAAAGGCGAAAGGCTTATGAAGGTCATCAACATCGATCAGAAGAAATGGACAAAGGGAATAGATACCCTGGGCAGCAGTTACAAGCTCATCGGTCCGGTGGCGGAAAAGGATTTTCATACCTTCGAGATTCTCCAGCAGGGGCAGTTGCCCGACATGTCCTTTACCAACACCCGCCTGTCACCCAAGGAAGTCGTTTTTCCCCAGTCAGAGGACATGTTCGTCTATTCGCTGGACCAGAACGATGAAGACTGCAATATTCTCAAGGAAGCTCCCAAGGATTATTCCCCCAGGGTGGTGCTGGGGATCAGACCTTGTGATGCCAGGGCGATGCGGCTGGTAAAACTGAATTTCGACACCGAGCAGTACAAGGATCCTTATTGGCTCAGGCTTTACGAGGCAACCACTTTCGTGGGCCTGGCATGTGATCAGCCCTGCGCGACCTGCTTCTGCACCTCCACCGGCTGTGGCCCCTATCATGAAGAAGGCTTGGATATCCTGCTGGCCAAGGACGGAGACGGGTTCAAAGCCAAGGTTCTGACCGACAAGGGGCGGCAGCTTGCAGAAGCGTCCGGCTGGACCGATACTGCCGACGACGGCGGGGCATTTGAAAATGCCCGCCGGGCGGCCGAGGCCGGGATAACCTCGAAGGTGGCCACCGATCGCCTCAGGCAGATGGATACCCTTGAGCTGTACGGGGCGGATTTCTGGGAGGACGTGTCTTTTGCCTGTATCAATTGCGGTACCTGCACCTATCTTTGCCCGACTTGCTGGTGTTTCGATATCCAGGACGAGGTGCACGGCAAGAAGGGAAAACGGATGCGTAATTGGGACAGTTGCATGTTTCCCATTTTCACCGTTCATACCACCGGACACAATCCACGCGGCACCAAGCTTCATCGGGTGCGTCAGCGTTTCATGCACAAACTCAAATACTTCGTCGACAAGTATGACCAGGGAATCATGTGCGTCGGATGTGGCCGCTGTGTGCAGCAGTGCCCGGTCAATATCGATATTCGCCGGGTGTGCGATCTGATGAACAGTTATGGATCTGAAAACGCCTGCGCGGCGCAGGGATGACAAGGGGGGGATCGTGCAAAATCCGTACTTGCCTTATCCGGTTCGCATCGATGAAATAGTGGTCGAAACCGAGGATAAGAATCTGAAGACCTTCAAGCTGGTTTTCCTGAACAAGGAAGACGAGGAAAAGTTCAATTACAAGGCCGGCCAGTTCGCCGAGCTTTCCATCGCGGGCAAGGGTGAGATACCCATCGGCATCGCCAGCTCACCGGTGGAAAAGGGTTTTCTCAAGTTCACCGTCAACAGGGCCGGCGTGGTCACCACCCATCTGCACAGCATGAAAGAGGGTGACATCATGGGGGTCAGGGGGCCGCTTGGCAACTGGTATCCCTGGGAGATGCTGGAAGGCAAGAACATCCTCATCGTCGGCGGCGGTTTCGCTTTCACGACCCTGCGGTCGTCCATAGTTTACATGCTGCATCCGGACAATCGCCCCAAGTTCGGTAACATCGACGTGGTTTACGGTGCCCGGACTCCCGGGATGCTGCTTTACAAGGATGAACTGATCCAGTGGGAAAAGCGGGACGACATAAACGTTCACATCACGGTGGATACCACCGACGATCCTGACTGGAAATACAATGTCGGTTTCGTGCCGCCCATAACCGAGCAGAAAGCGCCCCAGGGCGACGAAAATACATATGCCATCGTTTGTGGCCCGCCCATCATGATAAAGTTTACCCAGCCGGTGCTGGAAAAACTGGGCTATGACCACGAGCATATAATAATGTCGCTTGAAAACCGGATGAAATGCGGGATCGGCATGTGTGGCCGTTGCGGTATCGGCAAGGAACTGGTCTGTAAAGACGGGCCGGTGTTCACCCTGGCGGCTATCAATCGCACCCCCCGGGAATACTGATGGGTTACAGGAGCGCAGGCCCTGTTTTTTTTCAATCCCTGTTGGTTGGAGACAGTTGTTCCAGTTGATGCAGATGCCCATCCGGCGCCCTTTTTCGTGTTGACAAGATTTTGCTTATCAGTTAATTAGTAAAACTTCAGCATTGTGGAATCATTGGCGGATGGAGGCCAAAAAGTACCAAAAATAATGGTAAAGAAGGAGGTAATCTAAATGCCAACGGTTGAATTTGGTGGGAAAACTTTTACGGTTGATGAAGACGGCTTCATCGATGATTACAACAACTGGTGCGAAGAGTGGGTCCAGTATGTAAAAAGCCAGGAGGGTATTGACGAGCTCAACGAGGAGCACAAGAAAGTCATCCAGGTGCTGCGCGAGTACTATGAGAAAAACGGCATCGCCCCCATGGTGCGCGTTCTGTCCAAGGTGACCGGCTTCAAACTGAAACATATCTATGAGCTGTTCCCCTCCGGACCCGGCAAGGGAGCCTGTAAGATGGCCGGTCTTCCCAAACCGACCGGTTGTGTCTAAATCGCTGAACCCCAATCTGGATGTTTGCAAAAGGCCCTTCGGCAGTTTCTGCCGGGGGCCTTTTTTTATGGTGCTGCGGTTGCGGGCAATCGATCGGTAAAATTGCCGGGCCATGGCGCAACCGGCAAAGACGGGCAGGCCGCCGGCGGAACCATGAGGAGCGGATAAGGATTGAACCGGAGCGCGCCGGTCCGGCCCCGGAGGAAAAGCAAGCGCCAACAAATCCTTTTTCCACGGGGCCAGGCATGCTATAAAAGGCCTGTAATCCGGAAATGCGAACAGGCTGCCGGCCGGCAGCCCGGAGGGGGTGGACAGTGGAAACCATTGCCGTTGCAACCAGGAGCCACAGCGAACTGGTTGATATCACCGCCCAGGTCCAGCAGCTGGTGACCCGTTCGGGCGTAAGTGAAGGTTTGTGCCTGCTCTACGTTCCCCATACCACGGCGGCGGTTACAATCAACGAGAGCGCAGACCCCAGCGTGAAGGCCGACATCGAAATGATGCTGGACAAACTGGTCCCATGGGAGGGAGGCTACAGGCATCTGGAAGGCAACTCGGCGGCCCATATCAAGTCTTGCCTGGTGGGAGCTTCCGAGATGGTCATGATTTCCCAAGGGCAGCTGGTCCTGGGGACCTGGCAGGGCCTGTTCTTCTGTGAATTCGACGGGCCGCGCAAGCGAAAACTGTACGTTAAATTGATACCTGACAAAACCTAGCCTGCAAGGTGGCCCATGGCGGATTTTGCGAACCTGGTTGATGAGATCGACAAGACTATTTTGAATCGGATTCAGGCCGATTTTCCCATCGATCCCCGGCCGTTCAAGGTTATCGCAGACGAACTTGAACTAGATGAAAAACAGGTTGTGGAGCGGGTCAGGCGCCTTCGCCGGAAGGGCATAATCCGGCGGATCGGGGGAAATTTCGTACCTGACAAGGTGGGTTTCGTCAGCACCCTTTGCGCCGCCCGGGTTCCGGAACACCTGGTCGACACCTTCGCCCGGGTGGTGAACAGTTACGCCGGTGTCACCCATAACTACCAGCGCGACAATCTTTTCAATGTCTGGTTTACTTTCATAGCCCCATCCATGGAAGAGATCGAACGCAACCTGGAGCAGATAGCCCGCGAGACCGGAGTAGACGATATTCTCAATCTGCCGGCCACCAGGGTGTTCAAGATCAGGGCTCAATTCAAAGTCTGACGGCTGGGCAAAATGACCGCTATCTTCGTTGTGCTGCATCCTGCCGTGGCCGCGGCCTGTCATGTTTGCTGTCAAGCCGTTGCGGGCAAGATTTGCTTCTGCCTCGGAAGGTGAAGAGATTGGCCGAAAGCAGCTGCAAGATTATTCCGATTCCAGGGCGGGTGGGAACCTGATGCGTGATATCCGGATAGGGGCCGTTGTAACGCCATCCCTGGTGGGAGACAGCGCCGCCAACCTGGAACGGCTGGCAAGGTGGGTAAAGCGGGCCCGGGAGCAGGCAGTGGAACTGGTCTGCTTCCCCGAGCTTAACCTCAGCGGGTACTGCAACAGTGCCGGGTTGCAGAAAACGGCCCAGCAGATACCCGGGCCCATATGTTCACAAGTTGCAGCTCTTGCCAGACAGGAGAAAATCACCATCCTGGCTGGGCTTGCCGAATTCAACCCCCGCGGAGCACCTTTTGCCAGCCATTGCGTCTTCCATACCGACGGCAGGATTCAGGTCTATCGCAAGCTCCATCTGGCGCCCCCGGAAACAGGGACTTTCAGTGCCGGCGACCGGATACCGGTTTTCAGGATTCCCAAGCTTTCCTTCGGCATCCAGCTTTGCTACGATGCCCACTTCCCGGAGCTGACCACGGCCATGGCCCTGCAGGGGGCGGAGGTGATTTTCATTCCCCATGCCTCCCCGCGGGGCGATGCCCGGACCAAGCACCAATCGTGGTTGCGGCATTTGCCGGCCCGGGCTTTTGACAACGGAGTTTTCCTGGTGGCCTGCAACCAGTCGGGTGACAACTGCAACGGCCTGTCATTTCCCGGCAATGCCGTGGTAATCGGGCCTTCCGGTGAAATCATCGCCAAGCATCTGGAAGGGACCGAAACCATGCTGGTGGCCGACCTGCAGGCCGCCGACCTGGAGGCCGTCCGTTCCCACCGGATGCGTTATTTCCTGCCCCGTCGCCGTCCCGAGCTTTACCGGAAAATTACCGGCAAATAGGGGGAAGGTGTCTGCATTTCAAATCCGGGATCGCTCTGTCGTCACCGCAGATAGAAAATGAGGCTGTCCAGGGCGGTTCCGTCGGCAGCCAGGATTTCCACCATCCATTCCCCGGTCATGGACGGATCCATGGTTTTCGAACTCCAGGTGCGCCAGTT
>JAMOUQ010000008.1 GCA_027068085.1 Desulfobacteraceae bacterium
GAGATGATCGAAATGGCTCTTGCCCGCCTGCGCCGGCGCCAGCCGGTTTACCTGGAAAACAGGAAGATTTGCGGCCAGGCCCTGGTCATCGGTGCCGGGCCGGCCGGCCTGAGCGCGGCCGCCAACTTGGCTGCCCAGGGCGCAAAGGTGATCCTGGTGGAAAAAGAAAAGGATCTGGGAGGCAACCTGGCCCACATGCGGAAGCCCGGGCTTCGCAGGCAGCTGGAGCAGCTCAAGGGGCAGGTGGAGAGCCTGCCGGAAGTTACTGTCTACCGCCAGGCTCAGGTGGTGGCAAGCACCGGAAGGTGCGGAGAGTTCACCAGCCGGATCAGGCTGGCCGACGGGCAGGAACTTTCCGCCGATCACGGGGTGACCATCATCGCCACCGGCGGCCATGCAGGTGCGACCGAGGATTTTGGCCTGGGTACAAGCCCGCGGATAATCACCCAGTTCGAGCTGGAAAAGATGCTTTTCGACCGGCAGGACCGGCAGCCGCCCCCCGCCCGGGTGGTGATGATCCAGTGTGCCGGCTCGCGCCGGGAGGGCCGCAACTATTGCAGCCGGATCTGCTGTGTCAAGGCCCTGGAAAATGCTCTCCGGATAAAAAAACTTTGGCCCGGGTGCCAGGTCCATGTCTTTTACCGGGACATCATGACCGAAGGGCCCCTGGAGGCCCTTTACAACCAGGCCCGCAAGAGCGGGGCCCTTTTCCTGCCCTTTGATCCGGCAGATCCGCCCCGGGTGGAACTCGAGGGCCGGGCCCCGCTGGTACGGGGCCATGATGCCTACCTGGACCGGGATGTTACTTTCAGGCCCGACCTGCTGGTGCTTTCCACCGGCCTGGAGCCCAACTCCGCCGAGGAGACGGCCGCCCTGTACGGGCTCGAGCTCGATCCGGACGGTTTCATCCGGGAGGCAGACTACAAGTGGCGGCCGGTGGAGACCCTCAGGGCCGGGGTGCTGGTCTGCGGCCTTGCCCGGGCCCCGGTGCGGGCTGACATGGCCGTGGACCAGGGAACGGCGGCGGCCCAGCGGGCCATGGAAATTCTGAAAAACGCCTTCATGGAGCCCGGCCGGATGACGGCCAGGATACGGCCGGCCCTTTGCAGCCGCTGCCAGCTCTGCATTCCGGCCTGTCCTTACCATGCCAGGTTCGTTGACCCTGGTACCGGCCTGGTGATGGTGGAGGCGGCTGCCTGCCAGGGCTGCGGCACATGCGCGGCGGTCTGTCCCAACAAGGCCACCATCGTGGGCGATTTCGAAGACGGCGGTATCATGGATGCCATCGAGGCCACCCTGTGATGGCTTGGCAAGGAGTCCGATATCTTCGTTGCGCTGCGCGTTGTTGGACTGCGGCGTACTTCAAAGTACGCCTCGTCCCCCAACGCTGGCGACGCCTCGATCTCGAACTCCTTGCCAAGCCATCCCGTAAACATTCGGATATCGACCTTGCCCTGGACGAAGGCAGTGACCTGGATCTGGATGTCCTGGGGCGCATCATGGATGATCTGCTGCTGCCCTATGGCTTTGATTTGTCAATCCTGTCCATGTTAACCGATCCCGGGGTCCTGGATCATATCAGGCGGGCAGGGGTGGTGTTCTACCAAAAGGAAAATTCACGGAAAGGTGAACAATGAGCCAGGCGGAAGTTGAGGCAACCACCAAAGACGAATTCGTGATCAAGGAAAAGGCTCCTTTGCGGCCGGTTCAAAGCCCGACCGACCTGTGCCTGGGCTGCGGGACCTGTTCGGCCGGATGTCCCATGACCGGGGTGGAGGGCTTCGATCCGCGCAGGATAGTGCGCATGGTCCTGACGGGCCTGGACCGGGAGCTGATAGATTCCAAGCTGCCCTGGCTCTGCACCATGTGCGCCAAGTGCGAATACGCCTGCCCCATGGGGATCAACATCGTCAACCTGGTGCGGACGGCAAGGTCAATGGTGGAGCGCAGCCGGGTGCCGGGCCAGATCCACAAGGGAGTGGAGATGGCCCTGAAGACAGGCAACAACCTGGGCCTGCCCACCGAGGACTTTGTCTTCATCGTCGAGGACGTGGCCGAGGAGATGGCCGAAGAAGAAGGTTTCAGCGATTTCAGGATTCAGCTGGACAAAAAGGGCGCCGGCCTGCTGCACACCCTGCACAACAAGCTGGTCAACACCCAGAACGAAGACCTGGTGCACTGGTGGAAGATATTCCACTTGGCCGGAGAAGACTTCACCATTCCCAGGGAAAACTGGGAGGGGGTCAACTGGGGGCTTTTCTCGGGCGACAACGAGGCCATGAAGACCCTGGTGGGCCGCATCGTGGAGCACATGGACCGGCTTGAGATCAAGAACCTGATGTATCCGGAATGAGGCCACGCCTACCTGGCAACCCGGTACGGGTTGCAAACCTGGTTTCCGGACTTTTTCGACCGCCACGGCGCCCTGACGGTCTTCGATCTTTTGAAAGACTACCTCGAATCCGGGCGCATAAAAGTCGACAGGAGCAAAAACCCCCAAAAGGCCGCCTACCACGATCCCTGCAACTACGGCCGCAAGTCCCTGGAGCTGTTCGGCAAGGGATACTTCGACGAGCCGCGCTGGATCATGGACCAGTGCATGAGCAACTGGGTCGACCTTTTCCCCTGCCGGGGCAACCAGTACTGTTGCGGCGGCGGTGGCGGCACCCTGCTGACGCCCTACAAGCAGGAAAGGATCCACTACAGCCGCAAGAAGTTCGAGCAGATACGCCGGGCCGGTGTGGAGATGATCGTTGTTCCCTGCCACAGCTGCCACGGCCAGCTAAGGGCCATGGCCAAAGAATTCGACATGCCGGACCTGGAGGTAAAATACCTCTGGCAGGTGGTTGCCGAGGCCCTGGTGATAGAAACCTAGAAGGGAATTATTCTCTGATGAAGAGCGGTTGCTACCGCGTTCTTGATCTCGGCATAAATGGTGTATAATATAGATGTATACACCATCTGGAGGCGGACATGATAAGAACCCAGATATATCTTACCGAACGCCAGAGGGCCGAGTTGGCTGCAATGGCAAAGGCGCTCGGAAAAAAGCAGAGCGAGCTGATCCGGGAGGCGGTGGACCGTCTTATCGAGCAGAACGGAAAAACCAGCCGGCAGGCCGTCCTGAAAGAGGCGGC
>JAMOUQ010000009.1 GCA_027068085.1 Desulfobacteraceae bacterium
TGTGGTACAGCTCGGTCAAGGAAGAACACCTGGCCGTGCTGCTGCGGGCCGGGCTCTTCGACACCAGCCACATGGCCTCGATAACGGTTAGCGGCGCGGAGGCCTTCGACCTGCTGCAATACTGTTTCACCAACGACCTGGCCGGATGCATCGGGCCGTCCCGCAAACCGCTTGCTCCGGGACGCTGCGTCTACGGCGCCTTTCTGGATGCCAGGGGTCATGTCATCGACGACGCCATCGTCTTCATGGCCGCCGAGGACGAATACCTGGTGGTGGTAAACGCCGGCATGGGCCAGGTTGTGACCGCTCACCTGGCGTCCAATGCCGATGGCCGCCAGGTAAAAATCGAAGATCTGACCGACAGGGCCGGCAAGATCGACATCCAGGGTCCATCCGCTCCCAGGATCATGGCCCGGGTGCTGGAAGATCCGGAACGGGTTTTCGCCTCCATGCCCTATTTCTCCTTCCAGGGCCACTTCATAAAGGAGGCTCCCGGATGGGGCCGGGTCAGGCTGAAAGACGGAACCGGCATTCTGCTGTCACGCACCGGCTACACCGGCGAGGTGGGCTTCGAAATATTCTGTGACCCGGCCGACGTGGTTGCCATCTGGCGCAAGCTGCTGGAATCCGGGACAGATCACGGCCTTCTGCCCTGCGGCCTGGCAGCCCGGGATTCTCTGCGGGCAGGCGCCGTGCTGCCCCTTTCCCACCAGGACATCGGCCACTGGCCTTTTGTCAACCATCCCTGGCTTTTTGCCCTGCCTTACACACCCGGCGGCAAGGGCTTCACCAAGACCTTTATCGGCAGTCAGGCCCTGCTGGAGCTGGACTCTGCCAATTACACCTATCCTTTTGCCGGCTTCGACCTGCGCAAGGTGGCTACCGAAAATTCACAGGTCCTGGATGAAAGCGGCGCTGTCATCGGCAAGGTGCTGACCTGTGTCACCGACATGGGTATCGACCGGGAAAACGGCCGCATCTTCAGCGTTGCCAGCCCTGATCGGCCGGCCGGTTTCAGGCCCAGGGGGCTTTGCTGCGGTTTTGTCATGGTCACCAAGGCCCTTGACTACGGCCGGGTGGTCACGCTTTCCGACGGCCGGCGCAAAATCAAGGTCGAAATCGTACGCGATATCAGGCCGGACAGGACGGCCCGCATGCCGCTGGCCAGGTTTCTGGCTTAAACCTTTCAGAAAAAAACAGGGAGGAAAGGGAAAATGAAAGAACTCCACGAACTGAACCTGCCCGAAGATATCCGCTATGCCAAGGACCACGAGTGGGCCAGGCAAGAAGGCGACACTTTCACCATCGGCATCGACGACTATGCCCAGGACCAGCTGGGCGACATAGTCTATGTCGAACTGCCCGAGGTGGGAGCCACCTTCGAGCAGGGTGACGAGTTCGGCACCGTGGAATCGGTCAAGGCCGTCTCGGAACTCTACATGCCCCTGGGAGGCGAAGTGGTGGCCGTCAACCAGGAACTGGAAGATGCCCCGGAGCTTGTCAACAGCGACCCTTACGGCCAGGGCTGGATGATCAGGATCAAGGCCGGTGACCCGGCCCAGTTCGAAGCCATGATGGACAAAAACGCCTACCTCGAAATGCTGAAAGGACTCTAGCCATGCGTTACCTGCCCCATACCGAGCAAGACGTGGCGGCCATGCTGGAGGTGATCGGGGTCAAGGACCTGGACGAACTTTTCGCCCCCATCCCGGACGGCTGCCGCCGCAAGGAACCTTTGAACCTGCCCCCGCCCCTGAGCGAATGGGAGCTTGACAAGTACATGGACAAGCTGGCGGCCGACATGGCAGTGGCCCCGGAATACAGGCTTTTCCTGGGGGCCGGCAGCTACGATCATCACATCCCGGAAGTCGTCAAGCAGCTGCTGCTGCGGGGAGAAATCTTCACCGCCTACACTCCTTACCAGCCCGAGGTGAGCCAGGGCACCCTCCAGGGCATCTACGAGTATCAGACCCTGATCACCCGTTTGCTGAACATGGAAGTGGCCAACGCCTCCATGTACGACGGGGCCTCGGCCCTGGCAGAAGCCCTGCTGATGGCCATCCGGGTCACCCGGCGCAAAAAGATCGCCATATCAGAAGCCATCCACCCCCATTACCGCCAGGTGGTGGAGACCTACTTCGGTCCCACCGGCTACGAGATCGTTCTGCTGCCGGCCGGCGCCGACGGCCGGACGGTGACAGACAACCTGCCGGAGATATCCGAGCTGGCCGCGGTCGCTGTCCAGTCGCCCAACTTCTTCGGCTGCCTGGAAGACCTGGCAGCGGTGGCCAAGGCGGTGCGCCGGGACACAAAAACCCTTCTGGTAACCGCCTTCAGCGAGCCGCTGGCTTTCGGCCTCTACAAACCGCCGGGCAGCTTCGGTGCCGACATCGTCTGCGGCGAGGGCCAGAGCCTGGGAAACGCCAGGTCTTTCGGCGGACCGGGCCTGGGAATCTTTGCCACCCGCAAAAAGTACATGCGCACCATGCCCGGCCGGCTGGTGGGCAAGACGGTGGACCGGGAGGGCCGCCGTGGTTTCGTGCTCACCCTGTCCACGCGGGAGCAGCACATCCGGCGCGAAAAGGCCACCTCCAACATCTGCTCCAACCAGGGGCTGTGCGCCACGGCCGCGGCCATGTACATGGCCTGCCTGGGCGGCAGCGGCTTTGCCGGGCTTGCCCGCCTCAACTACGACAAGGCCGAGTACCTCAAGGCGGCCCTGAAAAAGGCCGGGGCCGAGATTCCTTTTTCCGCGCCCACCTTCAACGAGTTCGTGGTCCGGCTGCCGGCCGGCACCTACCGGCGCCTGCTGAAAAACAAGATCGTGGCCGGCCTGCCCCTGGAGCCTTATTATCCGGACCTGGCGGGCCATTACCTGGTCTGTGTCACCGAAACCGCCGGCAGGGACGATCTCGACCTGCTGGCCAAGGAGGTGCAATCATGACATCCATCGGAACCACCGGTCTGGTATTCAACGAGCCTTTGCTATGGGAACTGGGCGCAAAG
>JAMOUQ010000010.1 GCA_027068085.1 Desulfobacteraceae bacterium
AGACTGTTGGCAGCAAAATCCAGCCTTCCCTGGTTCGAACTGTAGTAAATACCGCTTGAGATCACGCAGTTGCTGATACTGCTGGTGCTGGTGCCGGTAAAGTAAAGATCGTAGTCCTGGCTGCCGGCAAAGCTGCAGCCGTCTATGGAGGGCGAGCCGTTCTGGATGTAATAACCGTAGCTTTTGCTGTGGGACACTGACAGGTGTTTTAACACCGGCGATGCCTGGTAGACGTACACAGCACCCTGGCTGTATCCTGCGTATTGGATGCGGCAGTGGTCCAGGATGGTCCTGGCATCGTCGGTGGTGTTGTAAAACCGCAGGCCGTACCAGTCACCTGGTGCAGGATTGTCTTGAGCCGAGGTAAAAACGATGGGATTTTCTGCCGTACCCTCGGCCCTGAGGGCGCCAGGATCTCCCGAGTAGTTTCCCACCTGCAGCTGGGCATAACTGGCAAAGCGCACCTCTACCCCGGGCTCGATGGTCAGGGTGGTTACTCCGTCGCTGCCGTCTGTGCCCCGGACGGAGACAGAGCCGGTGATGAGATACGGACTCTTGTCGGCCGTCCAGACCGTGTCGGTGGCTATGTTGCCGCTTACCTCGGTTTGTGCCAGGGCCGCAGGTGGCCCGGCTATTACCAAGATCGAAAATATGAAAACCAGTACTAGATAATACGCCGAAAGACGACTCCGGCTTTTTCTGCCACATCCGGATGAAACACTGGCAAGTTCAAGCATGCAAATCCCCTAGCAAAACAATGGTGTAAGATTCTACCTGGCTCATATCTTTAAAATACGGCGGTCCCTGAATAGACACAATCTACTGCCAGCAGGCGCAGGAATAGCCCGTTATCACTTATATTTTTGAGTGGTACGAAAATTTTTACTGCGTTGGATCTTGCGGCAGGTATAGATCTCATACCCACAAAAACAGGGGTAAAGTCAAGTACAATTTTTTCTTTTCCAAAACAGAAAGCAATACAAGGGTGTTTCTTCCGGCAAAAATTGATGTGAAAATTGGCGCCTTTTATCATTCCGAGCGCTGAATTTTCAGCAGCGTCTTGACAACCGGGATTTTTTTCTGCTATCAGCAAAAGAAATTCATGCAACCCGGCGGCAAACCGGAACACGGTGCAAATCCGTGGCGGACCCGCCGCTGTAACCTCCGGCCTGCCTTGCGGCAGGCAACTTTTCCGGCAATAGAAGCCACTGCTGGTTGCTGTCAAAACCGGTGGGAAGGCAGCCGCAAAGGGGAGGAAGCCAGAAGACCTGCTGCCGGGTAATGTCATGGATCGGGGAACGGATGGCAAACGACCCGGATCGACCTCGACTGAGGCTGATCCGGGTTTTTTTGTCCTGGAATCAAACGCAAAAAGGAGGAAAACAACATGCAAACCAGAAAAAATGCCAAACAGATCGTTGCCTGTCGTGTTCGCTGCCGCCGTACCGGGGCCGGACTCTCCCACTACATCATGCTGGCGGCTCCGAAAAAGGATACTTCCAAATGAATCCGGCCGTATCCCAACGGCTCCGGCACCCGCGGGCAAACATGGGCGAAGGCCCCCAGCTGGCTGTGATCGATATCGGCCACCCGCAAAAGGTGGCCGTGGTGCAAGCCGATACAGCCTTCTGGGCGCTGGTCGACCGCAAGGCGGTTTCAGAATGCCTGGCCGGTGATTTCGTGGCTGAAATCACCGCCAGGCTCCCGGAAATGGCAGCCGAGATGGAAAATCTGCGTTTTGGTCTCAAGCCTTCGGCCGTCTATTTCAATCCTACCGACAGGTGCAATCTCAACTGCAGCTATTGCTACCTGCCGGAGGATATGCGCCGCAACGGAGAGCAGATGACCCCGGCCAGGCTGGAGAAGGCCCTGGAGATCCTGGCCGGCTTTTTTGAAACCATCCATGGCCCGGACCTTAAGCCCCAGCTCATTTTCCATGGCAGCGAGCCCATGACGGCCAGGGAGGCTGTCTTTGCCGGCATAGAGTCATTCGGCCACGTCTTCGATTTCGGCCTGCAGACCAACGCCACCTTGCTCGACGACCGGGACATTGCCTTTCTGACCGGCAACCAGGTCGCCGTCGGCATCTCCCTGGACGGTCCCGGCCCTGCCGAGGCCGATGCCACCCGGCACAACTGGAACAACAAGGGGGTTTTCGACAAGGTGGTACAAGTCATGGACCGCCTGGCCGGCTACGACCGTTTCAACGTCATAACGACGGTGACCACGGCCAACGTGGAGTTGCTTCCTGAGATGGTCGATTTCTACCACGACCACGGGGTCCGGACGGTAATGTTCAATCCTGTCCGCTGCACCAGCAAGGGGGCCCGGAAGCTGAAGCCTGACGACAATCTACTGGCCCATTATTTTACCGCCGCCCTGGAACGCAGCTGGCAGCTGTACCAAAAGACCGGCCGCAAGCTGGTGGTATCCAATTTCGCCAACATCCTGGCTTCGATCCTGGGGCCCACCGGCCGGCGGCTGATGTGTGATATCTCCCCCTGCGGCGGCGGCCGGTGTTTCTTTGCCGTGGCTGCAAACGGAGATGTCTTTCCCTGCAGTGAGTTCATAGGCATGAAAGAATTCCGCGGCGGCAACCTTTTCGGTGATGATCTGCAGGCGATCCTGGCAGGTCCGGTCTTCAAGGCGGTCACCACCAGAGTCGTGGAAAAGATCGATCCCTGCCGCAGGTGCGCCATCCGGCATTTTTGCGGGGCACCCTGCCCGGCGGAGGTCAGTTCCATGTCGGGCTGCCTGGATTCACCGGCTCCCTTCTGCACCTTTTACCAGCATCAGGCCTGCTACGCCCTGCGCCTGATTGCCGAAGAGCGCCACCATGCCTTTTTGTGGGATGACTGGGAAGACAACGTGGAGAGCAGCCTCGATATGAGCCGCTGAATGCCTGCAACACAGCTGCCCGCGGACCCCTGATGGCCCGTCAGGTTTTTACGGCGTGCAAAAAAACAGGCGCTTTCCCAAAAACAAAACCGCCTTCGATGCCGGGCCGGACTGATTGGCCGGCCCGCTCAAAGGCAATCCAGGCTGGGCGGCAGGCCGCTGGTTATGCGGGCGTAAGCACTGTGATTGTGGATCGATTCAAAATTCTCGGCACTGACTGAAAACCAGGTGATGTTGTCGTCCTTTTTCAGGCGGGCGGCAATGTCCCTGACTATATCTTCGACAAACTTTGGATTGCCGAAGCCTCTTTCGGTGACCTCTTTCTCATCGACCCTTTTCAGGACAGAATAGACATCACAGGAGGCGCATTGTTCAACCAGTTCGATCATGTCTTCCAGCCAGATGAATTTCTTGAAGCGGGTCTGGAGCTTTACCTCACCCCGCTGGTTGTGGGCACCCTCGTCACTGATCTCTTTTGAACACGGGCAGACGGACGAGATGGGAACATTGACCTCTGACATCAGGTCGACTTCATCGTCGGAATTGCTGGATCCGACTATCCGGCAGGTATAATCCATCAGCCCCGGGCTGCCGCTGACCGGAGCATGCTTTTCTATGAAATACGGGAAAGTGACTTCTATGTGGGCCGAGGCGGCATTGAGGTGTTTCTTCATCTGTTCAAGGATGACAGAAAATTTCTTGAGGGAAATTTCCGTCCGCAGCAGATGGAGCATCTCGACAAACCGGCTCATGTGGGTCCCCTTGTATTCATGGGGCAGATCCACATACATGTTGATCGAAGCCACCGTGGTCTGACGCCCTTCCCGGCGATCCTTGACCGTTATAGGATAACGCAGATTTTTTATTCCGACCTTGTCTATCGGTATATTGCGGTGATCCAGTTGGTTTTGTACATCGATCATGGCCATGGCATCAGCTGGGGCCGTTACAACGCCCGCTTTGTATATAGTAGTGTCAGCCTGCAGGTCCCGACGAATTCCGCTCCGGCCTCTGCATTATCCAAAACGCTTTCCATGCTCACTGGCCCCTATACCCCGGCAGAAACCTTATTTCAACCCAAATCGAGCGCTTTTCGGGCTTGCCGGATATGCCAGGCGTCCGGCGGCAAAGACGTGCCAACGCAATTTGAAACGCTCACCTGGGTTTCAGCAGATGATCAGAGCGCACCCTCTGCATGGCCCGGAAGATATTGCCCCTGATTTTGCTGTTTTTCCTGTAAAGTTCCCTGAGCATTGCCTTTATTTTGCTGCGCTTGGAATTTGAGGCGCTCGGGCATGGGTTGTCGACGACGGTAAATCCCATGGCTTTTACAAAACGGCTTATCGTGTCTTCGTCGCTAAACGCAAGTGGCCGGATAACAGTCAGTTTTCCCTGGAAAAATTCCTGAACCGGCAGCATGGTGCTTATTTCTCCGGCATAAAAAATGTTCATCAACAGGGTCTCGATCAGATCGTCCTTGTTGTGTCCCAGAGCGATCTTGTTGCATCCAGACCGGTCGGCCAGAACAAACAGCCGTTTGCGCCGCATGCGTGAACAAAGAAAACAGGGATTCTCACGGTTTGCCTCACTATGGGCCAGCGGCCCGCAGTCGGAATAATCGACCAGGGTCTTCCACCCGTGCCTGTGCCCGATCTCTGCTATGGTCCTGCCCCGGGAAGGTTCGAAACCGGGATCGATATAGATCGGCACCAGCTCATACTTTACAGGGGCCCTTTTGCGCAGGTCGTCAAGCAGCCACATGAGGCTGAAACTGTCCTTGCCGCCCGAGATGCCGACGGCGATCCTGTCTCCGTCTGCTATCATCCGGTAGCGATGCAAGGCCCTGCCCATTGATCGGTTCAAGGCCTTGTATGTGTAAGGCAGCTTCGGCAATTCAGGGGGATTCCGGTACTTACCAGATAAAAAAACACGGCGGCAGACCGGGACTAGGTCTGCTCGGAAGGCTTCTTTTCCACCACTTTGCCGGCAGCTATCTCACGCAGGGCCACAACTATGTCCTCGTTCTTGGGCGAGCTCACCAGGTACTCAGAACCTTCCCGGATCTGCCTGACCCTGGCAGCCGCCATATGGACAAGTTTGAAGCGGTTGTCGACTTTTTTCAAACAGTCTTCGATGGTAATCCGTGCCACAGGGAAAACCTCCTTCTGGTATTGACTCCCTAATTCGGGTTTCGCCATACCGCCGGCTTTGGCAACATCCGGGCCGGCAGGAAAAATCAGAGAATCTCTACAAGTTCATATACTCTTTTGCCGCCCGGCGCCTGGAGTACGATCTCATCACCGGGTTTGCGGCCGATAATGGCCTTGCCCAGCGGAGAAGTAATCGATATCCTGCCCTTTTCAATATCGGATTCATCAGGCCCAACCAGCTGATATTCAACATCCTCTCCGGTGTCCACGTTTTCCAGCAGAACCCTGCTGGCAAAAACCGCCCGGTCCTTGGGCAGATTGCCTGGCTCTATTATATCGGCATTGGCCAGTTTAAAATCCAGTTCCCTCACTCTGCTCTCGATAAAAGCCTGCCGTTCCTTGGCGGCTTCGTATTCGGCGTTTTCTGAGAGATCTCCGTGGGCCCGGGCCTCTTCGATGGCTTTGATGACCTTCGGTCTTTCAACCGTCTTCAGGTGCTCCATCTCCTTTTTCAAGGCCTCATAACCCTCTTTTGTTATCGGTATCCTTTCCAACTTAAGTTTCTCCCTTACTTACCTTTTTACATAACAAGAACCACCATCGGCCGGCTTTCGAGCCGGCCGATCTTATGCTGCGCCCCGTATGATTAAAATGGATTAACGGGCTGCTGGCATTTTCAGGTTAGCAAAGCCCGGATAATTGTGCAACAGCCGTCTAAATCAGAGTTGAACCGGAATCTTCTTCCCGGGATGCCTCCAAGGCCTCTCTGCGGTTCACCCTGGCTTTTCTCATGCTCAACAAGGGGCCTGAAACCACGTAGATCACCCCCATGGAAAACAGAGCTATGGACGGCTGGGCGGCTATGAACACCAGCACCAAAATGGCAGTCACCAGCACGTTGAAGTTCATGTTCCGCAACAGGGCCAGATTTTTGAAACTGTTGTAACGTATGGTGCTGACCATCAGGAAAGACAACAAATACAGCATTATCAGCACCAGGTAAGGATGCCGTCCGGCCGCAAACCCTATCTTGTGGCAAAACAGAACGGTCACGGCCGTCATGCCGGCACCGGCCGGAATCGGCAGCCCCAGGAAATACTCGCTGCTGACGGTTCCCGCCTGGGTGTTGAATCTTGCAAGCCTGAGGGCTCCACAGACCACGAACAAAAATGAAGCCAGCCATCCGATCCGGTGCAATGAATGCAAAGCCCATAAGTACATCATGAGACCGGGAGCGACCCCGAAAGAGACAAGATCCGCCAGGGAGTCAAATTCCACTCCGAACTGGCTGGTGGCATTGGTCGCTCTGGCAACCTTCCCGTCCAGGTTGTCAAAGACTGCCGCTATCAGAATGGCGATGGCAGATGCGATGAACTTTCCGTCCACAGAGGCGATAATGGCGTAGAACCCGCAAAAAAGGTTCATGGCGGTACACAGGTTTGGCAACAGGTAGATACTGCGTCGCAACCGTTCGCCTTCAAAGCGTTTTTTCCGTTTCATCGGACAGCTCCCAGTACTGAAGTCCCGGCCAGGACCTTGTCGCCCTTTTCAACCCTGGCGGTAAAATCCGGCGGCAGATAAACATCCAGCCTTGAACCGAAGCAGATCATCCCGATCCTTTGGCCCCGTTTCAAAACGTCTCCGGGTTGCACCCGGCAAATTATCCTGCGGGCCACCAAACCGGCGATCTGAACGAAACATATCTTTCGGTTGGCCTCGTCCTCCACGTAAATGGCATTGTGCTCGTTCTGCAGGGCGGCCTTGTCCCGGCTGGCCGCAAAAAACCTGCCCGGCCGGTAACGCACTTCTACAACCTTCCCGTCCACAGGGGCCCTGTTGACGTGGACATTGAAAATTGACATGAAAATACTTATTTTCACACCCGGGCCGGGATACATATCGCTTTCCTGAAAAGTATCGACCCTGATTACCTTTCCGTCGGCCGGGCTTACAACCAGATCGGGCTGCTTGGGCACCAGCCTGTCCGGATCCCGGAAAAACCAGCATATGAAAATCGTAACCACCAGGGCCGCAAGGGCCGGCACCTTCATCCCCAAAAGGGCAAAAACGGCCGTCACAAAAGCGGCTGCCCCGATCAACGGATATCCTGGCTGCGCAATGGGAAAAGCAGTTCTGCCGGGAGGATCAGGCCAAGTATACTCGCTCATCTTCTATGCTTCGACTCCTTTGGCAATTGGTCTGATGACGATACCAGCAGCCTGTATTTATGTCAAGCTAACCTTCGAAATCTATTGAAAATGGAAATGAATATTCCTTCTTTCCGGCTCAATGACCGCCGGTGACTCTGTCTGCAGCCGGTCCATTCAGCCTCCGGCGGCGGGCGTCATGGCCTCTCTGGGCAGCTCGGCGTCCGGTCTTCGCAGATAAACCGGTGCGATTTCGTCTCCTTCCACCGGGCCTTGCCGGCTCCATTTGCGCCACCCCAGGCATGCCAGAGCCACGGGCTGAATCGAATTAAGAGGCCCGGAAGCAAAAACGGCCCTGTCTCCCAGCTCCTTTCTGAAATAGTCCCTGTACTTTACAGCGCCGCTTCCCACGAGCAGGCTCTTATTGGAAGTCCGGGCGACCAGCTGGCGGGGGTAAAGAACCTGCTCCGGGCAAAGCGGTTCGATCCCGTCTCCGGCCGGCCGGTATCGGCAGCAGTATACCTGCTGCCTTCCGGCATCGATGACGGCCCAAACCTCCAGGCCTTCAACTGCCGCCGGCCAGGCAAGGCCGGCCAGCGATGATACCGCCACGACCGGCCTGGACAGCGCCAGGGCCATTGCCTTGACCGTTGCCAGGCCTATCCTCAGGCCGGTAAAACTGCCCGGTCCGCGGCCCGCCACCAGTCCGTCAAGGACGGCGGGTTCAATCCGCCCCAGTTCCAGGACCATCCCGATGGCATCCATGATGACCGTGGCGTGGGTTCGTCCGTGATCGACCGTCACCTGGGCCACAGTCTTGGGCCCCGAACTCAGCCCCACTGCCAGGGTTCCGGTTGAGCTGTCAATACTCAGCAGCCACGGGCCTTCCAGCTTCGGTTTCTTCATTTGCGCTTGCTCTTTTTCCCCTTTGGCGACTTCCGGGCCGTCCGCCCGGCCTTTTTTCCGGCCGGCTTGTCGACCAAAGCCAGATCCAGGACCTCATCCATGGTTGCCACCGGCACAAACTTCAGGCGGCGCTTGACCGAAGCCGGTATTTCCACCAGATCTTTCTTGTTCTTTACGGGCAGGATCACTGTCTTGATCCCGGCCCGCAAGGCACCCAGGGCTTTTTCTTTCAATCCGCCTATGGGCAGCACCCTGCCCCGCAAAGTGATCTCGCCGGTCATGGCCACATCGGTATTGACGGCGATTCCGGTAGCCGCCGAGATAAGGGCCGTGGCCATGGCGATTCCGGCAGAAGGGCCGTCCTTGGGAATGGCTCCGGCCGGAACATGGATATGGACATCCAGCGAATCGAGGCTGACAGCATCCGCCCCTATGTTTTCCAGGTAAGACCTGGCGTAGCTCAGGGCGGCCCGGGCCGATTCCTGCATCACGTCACCTATCTGCCCGGTAACGATCAAATCCCCCTTGCCCTTCAGAAGACTGGCTTCCACATAGAGGACCTCGCCCCCTGCCTGGGTCCAGGCCAGTCCGGTGGACAGGCCCACCTGGCTTTCCTCCTTGTCCATTTCCGGATAAAACTTGGGCACTCCCAGGTATTTCGGAAGGCTGGCCCTGGTAATCGCAAAGGGCGGCTTCTGGCCTTCGGCAATCCTGCGGGCCACTTTGCGGCAGATCGAAGCCAGCTCCCGTTCGAGGTTGCGCAGGCCTGCTTCGGCCGTATATTCGGTTATCACCTGCCGGAGGGCGCCATCGCTGATGGAAATCTGGCGCGGCTTGAGACCGTTTTCCTTGATCTGCCTGGGAATCAGGTAATTTCTGGCAATCTTCAACTTCTCGTCTTCGGTATAGCCTGACAGGTGGATTATCTCCATCCTGTCAAGCAGAGCCGACGGTATGGTATCGGTCAGGTTGGCGGTCAGGATGAACATCACCTTGGACAGATCGAAGGACAGGTTGAGGTAATGATCTGAAAATGCCGAATTTTGTTCAGGATCCAAAGCCTCCAGCAAAGCCGATGACGGGTCTCCCCGGAAATCGGCCCCCAGCTTGTCTATCTCGTCCATCATAAAGACCGGATTGTTGGAACCGCAGGTCTTCAGGCCCTGGATGATGCGGCCCGGCAGGGCGCCGATATAAGTGCGGCGATGCCCCCTGATCTCGGCCTCGTCCCTTATACCTCCCAGGGAGATCCGGATGAACTTGCGGCGCATGGCCTTTGCGATTGCCTGTCCCAGTGAGGTCTTGCCGACCCCGGGAGGGCCGACGAAGCAAAGTATGGGCCCCTTCATGGAAGGATTGAGCTTACGCACGCTGAGGTATTCCAGGATCCTTTCTTTGACCTTCTCCAGGCCGTAATGGTTGCGGTCGAGCACCTGCCTGGCCTTCTGAATATCGAGCATGTCCTTGGTGGACTTGCTCCAGGGAAGATCGCACAGCCAGTCCAGGTAGGTGCGCACCACCGAAGTCTCGGCCGAATCCGGATGCATCTGCTCCAGGCGGCGCAACTGTTTTTCGGCTTCCCGCTTGGCCTCCTTGGGCATCCTGGCCCGCTTGATCCGTTTTTTGAACTCCTCGACCTCCTCCATTTTCTCGTCCAGTTCGCCAAGCTCCCGATGGATGGCCCGCATCTGTTCCCGCAGGAAATAATCCCTCTGGCTCTTGCTGATTTCGTCTTTTACATCGGACTGGATCTTGGCCTGCATGGCGGAAAGCTCGACTTCCCGCGACAACAGGTCGTTGACCCGTGTCAGTCGTTCCACAGGGTCGATCAGTTCGATTATCTGCTGGGCCTCTTCGATTTTCAGCCGCAGATTCGAAGCCACAAGGTCGGCCAGCTTGCCGGGATCGTCGATACTTTCAAGGATATTGCCCACGTCGCCGGTCAACTCGCCCCGCAGGGCCAGAATCTTCTCGGAATACTCGCGCACGTTACGCATCAGGGCCTGCACCCTGATGTCGGGCTCCTCGAAGACCGGCTCCTCTATCAGCTCCACCCGGACCTTGTAGAAAGACCGTTTCTGCAGGTATTCGGTTATCCTGCCCTTGGCCAGTCCTTGAACCAGGGCCTTGACCCGTCCGTCGGGCAGCTTGAGCATCCTCAGGATCCGGCTGATGGTACCGACGGTGTAGATTTCGTCGGTCTTGGGGTTTTCGATGGCCGGATCCTTCTGGGTGACCACGAAAAGAAAGCGGTCCTTGGAAACTGAAGCCTCCACGGCCCGGACTGATTTTTCCCGCCCCACGAAAAGGGGCAGGAGCATATCGGTGAAAATAACAACGTCTCTTACAGGAAGCAGGGGAAGAACGGTCGGCAGTTCGAGTCCGCCTTCATCGTCTTCGATTATGCTTATCAAATCGTCTTTATCGGTTTCGGCCATGATCACTCCAACAATTTACGGTCACCTGCGCCGAGAGCAAGCAACTTCAAGGGTAAATTTTAACCATTTCATTTCCAAACACCAGGGCCCACAGCCATGCGCCCGAAGGCCGCCGGGCACAGCTTTTTTCAGGCCTGCCGGAAAACGGTCTCTTCACGGGCCGGCCCCCGTGGATCGGATCAACAAATATCAGGCGTTTTCCGGCAATTTATTTATTATTCCCGCAAAACGCCATCATATTATAAAGCAGGCTCGGATCTTGACAATATTTAATATTGATAGCATCGCAAAAAGTGTTTCAACCAAGCCCTGTTCCCGTTGACGGCCCTAATTTTGCCAACTTTTCAGAATTTGACAGGCTTGTAAATCCGACGCGAATCCATCATTCTTGATTTTTCCGCAAAACCCATCTAAAACCCTTTCAGGTCATAAAAATGATAGCCAGCACAACAGGTTAGCATCAGACGAAGCGGCGCATGCTGCAAATCACCCCGGCCGTTTTGTGGAAAAAGGATCGCATTGGATGATTGCTTATCTGCCAATTGTAAGTATTTTTGTCCTGGGATTGTGTATCGGCAGTTTTCTGAACGTCTGCATCTACCGCCTGCCGTTGGGCAAATCGCTTGTATCCCCGGGCTCCAGCTGCCCCAACTGCGGTGCGCCAATCCGCTTCTACGACAACATTCCGCTGGTCAGCTACATTGTCCTGGGCGGCAAATGCCGCGCCTGCCGGGCCCCCTTTTCTTTTCGCTATCCCCTGGTGGAACTTATAACCGGGCTGCTGGCAGTTGCCGTCTGGCTCCGGTTCGGGTGGCATCCCGAAAGCCTGATTTTCTTTTTCTTCTGCTCCTGTTTGTTGGTAATAACCTTCATAGATATCGACCACCGCATCATTCCGGACATAATCAGCCTTCCCGGCATCGTAATCGGCCTGGCAGCCAGTGTGTTTGTCCGCAACTTCAGCTGGCAAAGCTCTCTGGCCGGAATAGCTGCCGGAGGCGGCAGCCTGCTGGCCGTGGCCATGGCCTATAGAGCCCTGACCGGCAAAGAAGGCATGGGCGGCGGCGATATAAAGCTGCTGGCCATGATCGGAGCATTTACCGGTTGGCGGGGAGTTGTCTTCACAGTCTTTGTCGCCTCGGCAGCCGGAACGCTCGTCGGGCTCATACTGATGATCAGAACGGGCAAAAACATGAAGCTGGCCGTGCCGTTCGGACCCTTTCTGGCACTTGGCGCCATAACCTATCTCTTCTTTGGAGATTTTCTGATCGGCTGGTATCTGAGTGTCATCTGAAAGCGATAAAATATCATGAAAATTGCCGTCATTTCAGATATACACGGTAACCTCGAGGCCCTGGAAAAAGTCCTGCAAGATGCCGGCCGGTCCGGGGCCGACAAAATAATCTGCCTGGGCGACTGCATAGGTTACGGACCAGACTCGAACCGGGTTGTGGAAAAGATCATGGCGGGCAACATTCCGGCAGTCACCGGGAACCACGAACTGGTTCTGCACAACCGGATCCACCTGAACTGGTTCAACTCCCTGGCCCGGATATCGCTTGAAAAAATCATACCCACCCTATCTGCAGAGGTGAAGAATTTCCTTCGCGGCCTTCCCCACAGCCTCACTGTCAATGATGCCCGCTTCGTGCACGGATGCCCGCTGCAGTCGATCAAGACGTATCTTTTCCTGGCATCGGATTACCGCATCCGGCGCGCGCTGGATAAAATGAAAGAAAAGATATGCTTTGTCGGACACACCCACGATCTGGTGCTGATCAGCTATGATGGACGCAACGTCCTGCGCAGTCCCCTCAGGGCCGAACAAACGCCTGTCGAAGGCGGCCGCTCCTATATCGTCAACGTGGGCAGTGTCGGCCAGCCCAGGGACGGAACCAATACCGCGAAGTACGTCATCTGGGATACCGAGAGGAAAAGAATCGTTCTGCGGCGCATAGAATACGACATTGCCAGGGTTGTTGAAAAAATCAAAGCCGCAGGCCTGCCGGAAGTCCACGGACGGAGGCTCTGGTAGCCAGACCGTCTTGCGGATTCTTCAGGCTATCCCGATAAACTCGAAGTTCAGCTTGGCCTGAAATTTCTCGATGCGCTTGAATATCTCTTTCAACATTGTCTGCTCGACCCTGGTAAGCCGGCTCGGGTTTATGAAATTGTTGGGTTCCTGTCCCTGGCGCATGGCATTGGCCTGGCGAACAAGACGCAATTGCATCAAAAAGCTGTACGCCTTTTCGAGTTCCTCGTATTCTTCTTTGTTCAGGGCGCCCTGAAGATATAGCTGGTATAGCCGGTCCAGGGTGTTGGTGTGGCGCACCCCGTGTTTCAGGGCATATATGCGGGCAAAATCTACTATGGGCTGCATGGCCTGCTTGATGTCGAAGCTGTTGCGGTGAGCTCCTTTGGATTCGACAACGAAATTCCTGAAAAAACCCAGCGGCGGTTTGAAATGCAGTGCATTTTCGGTCAGATGCCGCAAAAATCCACTCCAGCTGCTCACAGCCCCGAACAGATGGGATCTGAGCTCCTCCACCAGTTCCTCGTGCCCGAAGCCGGTTCTGAAATCGAAAAAGATACTCGCCTGGAGCAGATCCTCGGCTTCAGCCGCGTGAATCCAATCGGAAAAATACTGCTTCCACACCGACAACGGCTGGCACCACTTCGGATTGCTGGCCATTACTTTGCCCTCGCAATAACGGTAACCGACCATGTCCAGGCAATCGCATACGGCGGTGCCGAGTTTCAGAAAATATGATCTGACTTCATCTGCGGGCAGATCGCTGTCGGCAAAGACTATGGCATTGTCCTGATCTGTCTTCAGGGTCTGCTCCCCGCGGCCTTCGCTGCCCATTATCATGAAGGCGAAACCGACCGGAGGCGGCTCTATGTCGTCAAGAATGAGATGGAGCAGTTTTTTCAGAATGGCATCAGATACGGCCGTTATCAAATGGTTGATATTCCGGGCATAGGCCCCGTTGCGGATCAGGCCGCTGACGATGGCCGGAAGCCGCTTATACTGGCTGGCCAGTTCTTCCGGACTCTCGGCGGTTGAAATCTCCTTGAGCATTACCACCGGAGACTGCCCCTGGGCCATCAGCATCTCCCGGTGAGAAAAGACTCCCACTATTTTACCGTCCGGATCGGTTACTGCCAGATGCTTGATATTGTGCTTCATCATCGCCATCAGAGCTTCCATCACCAAGGCCCTGGAGTCGACCGCGTGCAACGGGTGGGACATTATCTTGGCCACCGGATGTTTGATGTCGTATCCGGTCGCAATCACCTTGCGGGTCAAATCGCTTTCGGTTACGATGCCGGCTTCATGACCGTCGCCTGCTTCTATGATTATGTAACTGCAATTTTCTGCCTGCATCCTGCGGGCAGCCTCCTGGATGGATATGTCCGGCTCGCCCTTGAGCGGATTGCGGTTGCAGATGCGAAGAACCTGCTGATTATACAGGGGCATGACCTCGCGGCTCGGCTCCATGCTGCGGGCGATGATCTGGGCATAGGATTTATCCAGCATGCGCTTGCCGAAAGTGTCGGTGAAAAACTCGGTAAAAGCCTGATAACGATCACAAAGATCCAGGAAATCTTTCTTTGGCAGCAAGTAAAAATATGAATCCTCGGTCACCTGCAGAGTGCGGACCGAGATACCGTCATTGAGCAACATGGAAATACCGCCGTACAGGTCTCCTTCCCCCAGAACTCCCCGCATGGTTTTCTGACCGGCCTCCTCGTAATATCTTTCGGCTGCTCCCTGCTGGAGGATATATAGATAGCCGACCCTTGATCTGCCCTGAATGAAAAGAACGGTTCCCTTGGGATAGTGCACCATGGAAAGACTGCGGGCGACCTTTTCGATTTCTTCTTCAGGAAGAAAACTGAACGGCGCTATCTGTTCCAGAAAAAGCTTTGCCTGGCCGGTCTCGATCAAAGCCGTCAAAAAGGGATCGAAAATATGCTTGCTGAAATTCTCAAGGAAATATTCGTAGAAATTCTTGTTGCGGGCACACAGGTCAAGGAATATGTCCTTTGGTATGAGGTAAAAGACGGCATCCTCGTCCACCCTGACCGTTCGCAGGGAAACGCCCGCGTTCATCAGCAGGCTGATACCGCCGAATACTTCTCCCTGCTTTATATATCCACACAGCGGGGTGCCTTTGATCTTTGTGTTGTAAACCGAAAGCTGACCTTTTTTGACAATGTAGATGTTGTTAATCTTGGTCTTCCCCTGCTCGGCCAGAGTGATACCCTTGGTGTAATTTTTCACCGTGGAACGCTCGGCTATCATCTTGATCTCGTGCTTTGGCAAGAAAGAAAAATGGGGCATGGATGCAAGGTAGGTCTCGATTTCGCGGCTCATGGCCACCTCCGTCAACAAGGATCCGACAAAAAAGCTTGGCTGGCTGTTCTTGTTGGAAACATAGCTTCAGGTCAGGATGGATGTCAATCCCATCTTGACAGCCATGGCCGTCCTGGGGCAAAAAGCGACAGTTGTTATCACCCCGGGTTCAGGTGGCCGGTAAAGGTAAAAGCGTCACGGGAGGAATACCGCATGGATATGGAAATACGTTTTCCGGGAGGCAAGAAAGTCGAAGCCCTGACAGATGACGGATTCGTCATCCCAACCGATCAGGCCATAGCCGACGGAGGCGACGGTTCGGCACCGGCTCCATACACCCTGTTTCTTGCTTCAATAGGAACATGCGCCGGAATTTTCGTTGCCTCCTTCCTGCAAAGCAGAAAGATAGACACCCGGGACCTGAAAATGCGACTGAACTTTTCAACCGACCCCGGAACCCACCTGGTGGACAGGATCTGCATCGACGTGGATCTGCCCCCGGGCGTGCCGCGCAAGTACAGGAAAGCGATCGAGCGGGCCGTTTCCCTCTGCGCTGTCAAACGTTCAATGGAAAATCCGCCCCGCTTCGAAACTAATGTGAACTTCACAGAGTAAACCGTCTCGGAAGGGCCTTTTGCCGGTCCCGTGCACCGGCGACAATAAAACAGGGAGACCGCCGGGTCTCCCTGTTTTCACAGGTTCCGCCGCATTGCACCCCCGGGGTTAGCGTGTGGTCTCTATTATTTTGCGGGCCACGCCTGCAAAGGCCTTGCTCACCGGAGAGTCGGGATACTTTTCCTGGTAGACCAGACCGGAATCACCGCAACTTACCATCTGCGGATCGAACGGCACCTTGCCCAGAAAATCGATACCCATGGCATCAGCCGTCCGCTTGCCTCCGCCTGATCCGAAAAGCTCAAGTTCGTTGTTGCAGTGGGGGCAAACCAAGCTGCTCATGTTCTCTATGAGCCCGAATATCTTCATGTTCAGCTTGCGGCAAAAGTTGATGGACTTACGCACGTCGGCCAGGGCTACCTCCTGGGGAGTCGTGACGATTATGGCCTGGGCGTCTTTTATGGTCTGGGCCACGGTAAGCGGCTCATCCCCGGTCCCGGGAGGAGCGTCTATTATCAGGTAATCCAGATCGCCCCAGGCGACCTGGCCGATGAACTGCTGAATTGCCGAATACTTGATGGGACCCCTCCAGATGATGGCATCGTCTTTATTGGGCGTGAGCGACTCGACCGATACCACGCCAAGATACTCCGAATAATACTGGGGCTGAAGCTTGCGGTCTTCGGTAATGTCCAGCACTCCGGAAAGACCCAGCATCCGGGGTACGTCCGGTCCATGCAGATCAACGTCTATCAATCCCACCCGATGCTTAAGATTGGACAGGGCGACGGCCAGGTTGACAGAAGTGCTGGTCTTGCCGACCCCGCCCTTGCCGCTCATAACCAAAAATTTGTTCTTTATTTTTGCAAGAGATTGTTCGACCGCTTCCTTCTGTGCGGCATGGGGATCGTTCTGCTTTTTTGCCGAGTGCATGTCTTGGTGAATCTTCGCCATCTTTCCGTCTCCTATCTATCTGAAATATCTAAATTATCACTGCATTCTCGGTTGTGTCTGGGCATCTTTTTGTCTCTTTGACACCATCGTCCCGGTCTGAGGGGCTGACTGCCGCTGCCGGGATCAGCTCCTTTCCGGCCCGCCGTCCTGCTGCCGGTTGGCAAGACGGTAAAACGAACTGCCCCCGCACTTGGGGCAGCTTTTGGGCCTGCAGGTACCGGCTGGCACCTCCCACCTATAATCACAGTGGCAGCAGTGAAACCTGCGATCCTGGCGCACCAGGCGATAGTTGCCGCCTCCCACATTGATGGCTTTGCCGTTTATCAGGGCATCGGCCAGAATCCTGCGCGCCCTTTGGATAATCCGTCCGAAAGTCGCCCTGGAAACTCCCATTTTGCGGCCCGCCTCCTCGTGGGACAAACCAATCAGATCCGCAAGCCGAATGGCCTCACTTTCATCGACCGTGAGTCTGACCTCTTCGAGTTCCACCATTGGAATGCCACGGGGTTTGAAGTAACTTACCTCCGGCTTGTAACCCACTATCCGGTCTTTGCGCGGGCGTACCATGGAGCCTCCATTTTGACCTTATGCCCAAAACTCTATAAACTATCCATTCGCACCCAATTGTCAATAAACGATTTGTCTGTAATGGTCAACTTTGATGCCATCGGACTTATTGCGGATTTTTCAAAAACACCAAGGCAAAAACCGCATGCGCAAAGCATGCGGTTTTTTGAAATCGTATCTTTTTTTGTACAACCGGTCAGTCCGTATTGTACCGTCTTTAAAATTTTAGGCCAAGTTCCAACATGGGACCTGCAAATTCTATATCCAGGTCAACGTCGTCTTCATCAACTTCGATCTTTTCATAACGATAACTGGCGGCGGCAAAAACCGGGCCGAACACTTTAACTTTCACCCTGCCGATCAGGCTGTAAACATTGTTGCCGCTGTAAGAAATTCCCCTGCCCTCGCCCTCGATGGCAAATCTTTCCACCGGCTGAAAACAAAAAGCGGCGTAAATCATGGGGATACCGACCGTTGCGCTTTCCTTCTCATTGATACCGGTACTGTCCTGGCGAACCTCCACTTCCAGGTCCAGAATCCGGGCATTCAGGCCCAGCTCTATGCTGAACATGTCGGCCGTCAAAGTTTTAATAAACGGCAGGCCATAATAAAAGCCTATGTCGTAATGACCGAGTTTCACCTTGGAGTAAAAGTCGACATTGGCGGTAAACACCTTGTCTCCGAACTTGAAGTTGACGTCTTTTTTACCCATGCCGTCGAATTCCGCCGGTGCGGCCATCAAATAGATATTCGGTATAAAAAGAGGCATGTCCAGTTTGAGGCGGCCGTAAACCCGGGTCTCATCGTCATACTTGAGATCCCTGTCAATGTCGATATCATCATTGACGTTCAGACCCTTGTAGGCCATGGTACCGCTTAAATCCTGTTTCCAGGCCCCCAGTGCCAGCTCGAATCCGACGGCAAACGCATTTTGAGAACAAACCAAGCCAGTGACCAGAATCATTACCAGTAGAGATCTTTTCATGAATGCCTCCTCGAACTCCATGCGATGAATATGACAAGTTTATAAAATTACTTCTTCTCCCGGTGTTTCCGGGCCGCAACCCAACCGTTGTGCCGTGCCGGCCCGGCACTCCGGGTTTTACTTTCTCTTAGAATTTTCCTTATCAGCCTTTTCATGCCCCAAAGGCGCCATGTGATCATCCGGCTTTTCCGGAGCGATGAAGTACTGCCCGGTTGACTTGAGCAGCAAATAGTAGCTTGCAATGCCCAGTATCAGGATGTTTATGGCCAAAACGAAAGCATATACTTCCATATTTCCGTGCAGAAACAGGTACGCGTAAAAGGAACCGTAAAGAATGACGATGGCATTGCAAAACAGGGCCAGCCATTTTGCCCATTTTCTGCGCTGAAACACGGAAAAGCATATTATCACGGCACTTACCAGAAGCTTGACCGTCAGGACCCGGTCTTTGAAAAGAAAATGGACCGTCAACAGCAAGCTGCTCCAGCCGGCTGCAAGATAGAGCAAGGCGTTCCGGAAGTCAGCCGGCATACGGCGAATCTGATCTGCTAACTGCACTGATATTCCTTTCGCGTATTGGTCACCGCCGGGCCGGCCATCATCGACCCGCAGACCGGACAATGAGCTTCTGACCGGGCTTGATGACAGCGTTTTTTTTCATCTTGTTCAGTTTCAGCAACTGCTCCACGCTCAGCCCATAGCGCCTGCTGATGCTGAAAAGGGTTTCACCGGGTTTCACCTGATGATACTTGACAGGGGGCGACGAAACAGGAGGCTTGGACGCAGCCTGGCTGGCAGATTTGGCCGAATCGCTCTTTATGCTTTGCTCGATTATGGAAAGCTTCTTCTGCAAGGCCTCCAGGCTCATGGTCAAATGATCCATGCGTAACGACATGGACGCTTCGGTCCGGTCGAAACGCGCCTTGAACTTTTCGAAAGACTTGGCTTGTTCCCATATGCGGGTAACTTTCTGATCAATGGCTTCAAAACGGTTTATCTTTTCCTCCAGAGCGCTTATTCTTTCTTCCAGATCCGCAATCCTGCTTCTCAGACCGGTTTCATTGCCTCCGGGCAACAGAAAAATAAGCAGGGCCGCAATCGCCATAACCACCACCAATCCAACCACCAGGTAAAAAAACTTCGAACCGCCGCCCCGGACACCGGATGATTCCCGGTCGTCCTCGCTCCAATTATCGCTCGTTTCTTCCTCAAAATACAAATCCGATGTCTTGCCGGTGGAATCAGCGGGCTCATCAGTATCTGTCCACTTCATTATCCGACCTCCTGATGAAGGCGTAATTGAACCGTCTGCCTTGCCAACATATTATTGTGGCACCTTAACCGTCCGGATTGGGAAACGGCCATGCCGTAAATCAGCTTATTGCTCCGTATATAAACCATTTAACAGCCATTGTTCAAGGATATTTACGATACGGGACACACAGTTTCCCAAAACAGTCAATTATCCGCAAAGCAGGCCGGAACCGCGGCGAAGCTGTCGAACAGTTGCCAAAATCTTGCCCTTATGGGATCGGTTTCCTGGAGAATCTCGTGGCGGGAACCTTCCAGAATACTGAAAGACACGTCTGGCAAAACGGCTGCCAGTTTTTTTGTCGCCCGGCTGGACACGACCTTGTCACTGCCGGCGGCCAGCATCAAAAGCGGCAGGGTGATTTTGGCGGCAAACCCCGGCCGCTTGATTACATTCATGGAATCGAAGGCCGCTTTCAGCCAGCCGAAACTTACCGCATCGATCAGCAGGCCCGGATTGGCCTCGAGCAGACGGCGGTTTCTTTCGAACCGCCGCCGCGAACCGGTAAGCTGGTTGTTTTCAAAATCACCGAGATAATCATTTCTGCCGGAGGTAAACGGTATCGGTGCCCTGCCAAAACCAAGACCGGTGGCCAGGTCGGCCACGGTGTACATCAAATCTGCCGAAAAGCCCGATGCATGGATTTGGATCATCGGTGAAGTCAGGACCGCCTTGTCGAAAATCCCCTGCCTGTCGGCCAGATAGCGCAAAGCGATATGTCCCCCCATGGAATGGGCCAGCATGATCAGCTGCCCGGATTTGCTCGGTCCGGCTATATTGAGCATAAAATCATGCAAATCCGCCAGATAGTCCTCGAAGCTGTCCACATGCCCGACGCTGGCCGGAGAAGTCATCCTGGAACTCAATCCCTGTCCCCGCCAATCGAAGCTGAAAACCATCATTTCCCTGTCCAGCAGCTCGATGATGGTTTCATTGTACTTTTCCAGGAATTCGCCTCTTCCGCCGAGGATGACAACACTGGCCCGGGGCCTGCCTTCAGGTTTCCAGATTCCGTATCTGATTTTCAGTCCGTCGTGAGTTTTGAACCAGCCCTGCATTCTTCCCATTTGTTGATTTTTTCATTTTCCGGATTTATAAACTGCGTAACCATCATGAATGGATGCCAGAAAAATGTCAATCACTTGCGGAGGATATCCTGAATGCCAATTCATTCCCACGATTTTGTAGAAACCTACGAGGGTTTTGTGGGTTTCGGGCTTAACCGCCAGACCGATGAAGACACAGTGGTTTATTATCTTCAGAAATTTTCCGACGACAAACTGATGGACGTTCTGAAAAAACGGATGAGCGACGAAGATCTGAGCAGTATTTTCGATTTGATATCAAGTATCTTGCGCCGTTACCTGTCTGAAAACGAGTATCACCGCCTTTTTCTCAAAGATGATGATCATCACTGATGAAGGGTGGCTTCTCAAAAAGTCCCATATCTTCGCTGTACTGCACGCTGTGGGGACTGCGGCGTACTATTAAGGGGCAAGGTAAGGCTCGGAAACTTAAAGGAGAATGGAATTGCTTGCCACAAGACACATGGAACGCTATGCCGAGGTATTGCTGTGGGCACTTGCAACCGCCCGCAAGAAACGCCTCAAAAAAGGTGACCTGGTCCTGCTCCGCTTTCACAAACCTGCCATCGAACAGGCCGAAGTCGTTTATCGCCGGCTGCTTGCAAGCGGTTTCAATCCGGTCCCGAGGCTGAGTCCGACAACCAGGATGGAAAAAGACTTTTTCCAACTGGCCGACAACCGCCAACTGGCAGCTAAAATTCCGGGTGACGACGTCCTTTGCCAAAATCTGGCAGGAGCCATCTATCTACATGCGCCCGAATCAATAACCCACCTTCAGGATATAGATTCAAAACGCATCAGCCGCTACACTCTTTCCAGAAAATACCTGCGTGACATTCTCGACCGAAGGGAGGCCGAAGGCTCTTTTGGCTGGACACTCTGCATCCTGCCGACCCGCCAACAGGCCAGACATGCCGGTCTGACTCTCCAGCAATACAGCGACCAGGTCATAAAGGCGTGCTTCCTGCACCGGCAGGACCCTGTCGCCCAGTGGAAAAAGGTCTACCGCCGGATCAACCGCATAAAAAAATGGCTCAACTCTCTGGAAATAGACTATCTTCACGTTGAATCGAAAAACGTGGACCTGAAAATAGTTCCCGGCCGCCGGCGTATCTGGGCAGGTCTGTCCGGTCACAATATCCCCAGTTTCGAAATCTTCCTTTCTCCTGACTGGCGGGGCACCAAGGGATATTATTTCGCCGATCAGCCCACATATCGCAGCGGCAACTATGTCGCCGGCATTCACCTTGAGTTCAGCAGGGGATCGGTCGTCCGGGCCAGGGCGGAAAAAGGAGATGATTTTCTTCAAGGCCAGCTTGCAATCGACCGGGGGGCGCGTCGGCTGGGGGAATTTTCCCTCACAGACAGGCGCTTTTCAAAAATCAAGCGCTTTATGGCCAACACACTGTTCGATGAAAATTTCGGCGGACGCCATGGAAACTGCCATATCGCCCTGGGAGCATCTTATACGGACACCTTTGCCGGCAATCCGGCCCGCCTGACAGCCCGGGAAAAAAAGGAGCTGGGCTTCAATGACTCGGCCCTGCACTGGGACCTTGTAAACACCGAAAGCAAGCGGGTAACGGCAAAATTGACCGGTGGCAACAAGACAACAATCTACGAAAACGGGATTTTCAAAGTCTGATCACCGCCATGGCCCATCAAGCGGCCTATCCCAGGGCTTCCCGCTTTACGGCACCACATCTGGTGGTCAAGGATCTTACCGTATCCACCATCTGGTTGATCTTGAACGGTTTTTCCATCACCCTGTCGAAGCAGTCGTCCTTGAGCAGCCATGGCGTTCCCGACAATCCGATCACGGGAGTGTCGGAACGGACGGAATTACGGATATGCCGGACAACAACGTAACCATCTCCTTTGGGCATTTGCACATCCGTTATCACCACATCGAAGACGCCTTCATCGAACTTGGCGATGCCTGCAAAAGCATCTCCGGCCGTCTCCACTCTAAAGTCGGCCCTGCCCAAAGCCTGCTGGATGACATCGCAAATCATCGGCTCATCGTCTATCACCAAGACACTACAGACACCCACCTTTCCCCCCTCTTTTGGTTTTACCCGGCACACACAGACAACTTCGTCGGCAAAAACGATATGAATCTACTGGCGCAACTCCGGTCCAGGCATGGTGTATTGTGCTACCTTGTGAATTCTTCAAACAAGGATAGAAGATCGGCATGAGCAAACCGCCCCTCCCCGGGGGGGACAGAGCGGTCTTCATTGGTCCCGCACAGCAGGAGCAATGAAACAGGAGACCGTCGGTTCTCCGGACGTTCAGGCATTACCATATGTAAAACCTGCAATTTACAAAAACGATTATGGCTACATTATAGTCACAGTTTTGGGTTGTCAAATACGATTACGGCCGCGAAATGAACCATCTGGCAGAAAATAATCGTTTATCAAATAAACTGTCTGGTATTATTCAATATATAGAGATGCAGGGAATGAAAAGGCTGATTTGCAAGGGCCGGAGGCGATTAGCAATGAGCTTTGTTTTCAGCATGATATCAGGTTATCAACATTTTATCGACATCCGCCGATCTTCGATTTTCTGCGAATATCTGTAATTTTCTGCGAATATCTGCGATTTAACTGTTTTATGCGGCCCGGACGGGCTAAAGGTCCGAAGGTTGCCGTGAAGCCGTCAAACTTTATATTTGCCGAAATCTTCAGGTGAAAGCTTTTCCAGGTACTCGGCCCATTTCCTGCCCTCTTCACTGTCGTCGACCATTTCGGCAGGCTCCTGGCCCATGGCCGATTTTTCGATGACCTTTTCATCGACATAGATGGGGGCATCGTAACGCAAAGCAATGGCAATGGCGTCGCTCGGCCGGGCGTCCATGGTGAAGGTGTGGTCCTCGGCTTCGAAGTGGATTAGGGCATAGAAAGTATTATCTTTTAAATCACATACTTCAACCTTGGTAACCGCCACGTTCAGATAGTCTGAAAAATTTTTGAAAAGATCATGGGTCATTGGACGTTGAAATTTGATATCCTGCAGGGCCGAAGCTATGGAGGTGGCTTCCAGCAGGCCTATCCAGATGGGAACGGCTTGATTGGTCTGTTCAGATTTGAGGATGATAATGGGAGTATTGGATGCCGGATCAATGGTCAGGCCTGCTATGCTAACCTTGTGAAGCATGATTGATTGCTCCTTTCGCCTCGTTTGAAGGCACTCCCCTTTTTCCAGCAAAGGGTTCCCCGAGCAAGCAGTGGGGCAATGCTCTTTTAATCATGATATCCATCACCCGGCCTGTCAACATCTGATTGGAGCCTTTTTCTTTTTCACTGATTCCGAAATGAACGATCTTGTTGGTGGCAGTCCTGCCTTTCCATGAGAGTTTCCGGCCACATTCGCCGCCGGCAGAATCATCTCCGGGTCCTTCCACCAGCACCTGCTGGACGGTGCCCATCAGAGCCCTGTTGGAAGCCTCGGTGTATTTCGCCTGCAATGACAGTACTTCCTGCAAGCGCCGTTTTTTCTCCTGTTCATCGACCTTGGCCTCGAAACAGGCCGCCGGTGCGTTGGGCCGGTCCGAGTACATGAAGGCAAAAAGACCATCGAATCCGATTTCAGCGATCAAATCGAGAGTCTGTCTGAAATCTTCCTCTGTCTCTCCCGGAAAACCGACTATGATGTCGGAAGTTATGGCCACATCCGGACAAATGGCGCGCAGGGCTCTTATTTTTTCGGTATAGACCGAACGTGAATATTTCCGGTTCATCCGTTTCAACACCGCATCCGAGCCCGACTGAACGGGCAGGTGAATATGGTTGCACAACTTGTCTAGTTTTATGAAAGCCTCCATCAGGTCGCGAGACAGATCCTTGGGATGGGAGGTCGTGAATCTTATCCGTTCCAGCCCGCTGATCGCATTTATCTTTTCCAAAAGGCGGCTGAAAGAACAAAGGCCTTCTTTCTTGCCGTAGGAATTGACGTTCTGGCCGAGCAAAGTAACTTCCCTGACCCCCCGCGCAACCAGCTTCTCGATTTCAGAGACAATCTCATCGGGATGGCGACTGGTTTCCCTGCCCCGCACGTAGGGAACCACACAGTAACTACAAAAATTGTCACACCCCCGCATGATGGTTACGAAAGCTGTAACCCCCGGTAACCGCACAGGATTTGTCAGAAACTCATCCGGACCGATTGAGTGCTCCAGCCTGGTATCAACCAGCCTCTGGCGCCGGCTTGCCGCACTGGCCACCATGGCCGGCAGGCGGCTTATGGCCTGGGTGCCGAAAACCAGGTCGACATGCGGCAGGCGACGCAGGACCTGCCGGCCCTCCTGCTGAGCCACACACCCACCCATGCCGATTATCAGTTCCGGCCTTTTCTGCTTCAAGGCAGCCAGCCGGCCCAGGAAACTGAAGGCCTTCTGTTCGGCCTTTTCGCGAATGGAACAGGTGTTACAGATGACCAGATCGGCTTCTTCCGGACTGCCGGCCGGCTCGTACCCTGCTTTTGTCATCTGCTTCAGGATCTGCTCCGAGTCATAGACGTTCATCTGGCAGCCCATGGTCTGTATGTATATTTTCTTAATCCGGAATCGGTCCATTTACCTGTTCCATGAATACGCTTTCGGCCAGATCGGCCATTATGTCCTCAACAATCCTTCTGCAGCCCGGAGCCACGCTCAGCCTCACAAGTCCTTCAGAGGCGTTCAGGGTGGAAACCACGGCCACCCCCTCGTAGGCCTCGATTATGAATTTGACGAATCCTATCTGGCTCCGCTCGATTCTGAACAAAAGACTGGTCGTCTTCATCCGGTCCCTCTCGCCGATCCGTTTGGACGGATTGCATGCCTGCAGCGGCCTATTTACTATCGAAGCAACAGACAGTGCAACCATAATCTGAAACGGCCCTGACATACCAGATCTTGTTTTACTCTTGAGCAAAAACTCAATATGCGGTATTTGCCACCCATGCAACCGAGGTGGCAGATAAAAAAGCCCGACCCCCGGGTTACAGGCACAATCCGGCATTCCACGGGATGTCACCGGGCGATGGCGGCCGTGCTCGCCAACCGGCACCTGACCAGCAACCGGGCAATCAACGACTTTCTCCAGCCCCGCCTGGCGGACCTGGCAGCCCCTGACAGCCTCGAAGGTCTGGAGACTGCGAGCGACCGTATTCACAGGGCGTTGATCAATAAAGAAAAGATCCTGATCATCGGTGACTACGACGTTGACGGTATAACCTCGACTGCCCTGCTGGCAGACTTTCTAACCCTGGCCGGAGGCAACGTAAGTTACCATCTGCCCCACCGCCTCAAAGAAGGCTACGGATTTCAGCCGGCCCACGTCACCCAGGTTGCCGTCCCGCGCAAAGCGGGCCTGATAATCACCGTGGATTGCGGAATTTCCAGCAACGAAGCGGTCGAGACCGCCCGCCGTTTCGGGATCGATACGGTCATCACCGATCACCACAGCTGTTCCGACGACCTGCCTGCGGCATTGGCGGTGGTAAACCCCAAATGCGGTCATGACGGCCACCCCTTGCACCCCCTGGCCGGAGTGGGGGTGGCATTCTACCTGGCCATCGGCCTGCGCAAACACCTGAGGGAACAAAACTGGTGGAACAGGCGGCCCGAGCCCAACCTGAAAGAGTTTTGCGACCTGGTGGCCCTTGGAACGGTGGCCGACATGGTATCCCTGCTGGGCGTCAACCGGATCCTGGTCAAGTCGGGCCTGGAACAGCTCAACCGGAGCCCGCGCCCGGGCCTGGCCAGGCTGATGGACGCCTGTGGCATACAACAGGGCAAGCTGTCGGCCGAAGACATATCTTTCAGGCTGGCCCCCAGGATCAACGCCGCCGGCCGGGTGGCCCATCCGGGTGCCGCCATGGCTCTGTTGCGGGCCGCCGGTGAAGGAGAGGCCCATCATGCAGCCGAAACCCTGTGTTCCCTGAACGCCCGCCGCCAGACCATCGAACAGCAGATCCTGGATGAGATTGACCTCCGGCTGGAACGCCATCCTTTCATGCTGGAGGGCAACTGCCTGGTCATGGCCGGTGACGGCTGGCATCCCGGTGTCATCGGCATAGTGGCGGCCAAACTGGCAAACCGCTATTTCAAACCGGTCATAATCATCGGCGTCGAAAACGGGGTGGGCAAGGGTTCGGCCCGCAGCGTGCCGGGGCTGGACATCTACAAGGCCCTCCAGCGCTGCGCCCCGGTTCTGGATCGTTTCGGAGGGCACAGCATGGCTGCCGGCCTTACCGTCTCCTCGTCGAATATCGGCCGCCTGCAGGCTGCCTTCGAAGAGGCTGTCGAAAAGCTCGAGGCCGGCGAAAATTCGGGGCCGGCTGTCGATATCGACTGCGAGCTCGATTTTGCAGAAATCACACCCCGACTTATCGAAGAACTGGAATCCTTGCAGCCTTACGGTGTCGGCAACCCGGCGCCCCTTTTCATGGCCAGAAAGGTGGTGGCCAAAGAATGTGTCACCATCGGTCGCAGGCATCTTAAAATGCGGCTTTGCCAACCCGCAAAGGGCGACCGGGTCATTGAGGCCATTCAGTTCAATCTTCAAAAGCAGGCCCATGGCCAGATTGCCTTTGAAAAAATCGCCTACCGTCTCCAGAAGAGATATTACAACGGCAAGGTGTCGGTGCAGGCGGTTGTGGAAAACAGTATCTGACGGCCTGTTTTTGCTTGCAAATCACAACGATTTCATTGTAACTGAATAGTTTAATCAAACAAGCAGGTGGTATGCCATGGGCAAAGTATTCAGACCGAGCAACAGAGAAGCCAGCATATTGTCCAGGATAGAATCTTCCAAGGAAATGGCCCGGCGCAAGGCAATCGGTGCCGCCTGGGACAGTGCCGAGCCATTGGCCAACGCCATTGCCATGAAATTGGTGGAAACCGAACTGGTGGAAACCACCAACAAAAACGCCCTGGAAGAACAGATCTCCCAGTGTCTCCAGACCCTGGGACGGGCAGACGATTTCGAGGTAGACTATCAGATCGCCCCTTATCGTAACCTGATACCCCACCCAAACGTGGTCAGCCTGTACGTTACAGCCTTCGTGCTGGAAAAACTGATCGATCACAAGTCAGTGGTCGATATTTTTGGATCGGACGAAGATATCTATCTCTGCATCAATCAGCAGGTGGCCAAATTTACTGCCTGAGACAATATGCGTCCCAGCTTCCGCCCGCAGCTGATCAACGACCCCTTCGATGACCCGGGTGTACTAGTCGCTTTCGGTCACCAGAACCGGGCTCTTCTGTTCGACCTGGGCGAAATCCAGAGCCTGGCCCCGCGCGATATTCTGAAGATTACCCACGTATTTGTCACCCATACCCACATGGATCATTTCTGCGGCCTGGACCGCCTCGTGCGTCTGATGCTGGGACGTGAAAAAACCCTCCACCTTTACGGTCCGGAAGGATTCATCGAAAAAGTGGGCCACAAGCTGGCCGGATATACGTGGAACCTGGTCAACCATTACAATCACCCTTTTGAGATCGTGGCCACCGAAGTAAGCAACCGTCACCGGGTCATCACCCGCTTCAGCTGCCAGGGGGGCTTCAAGCCGGCCGGCCGGCGGATCAGAGATGATTCTCCCCTGGTCTGCCTTCAGGAGCCTGATTTCACCGTGACGGCCGCCGTGCTGGATCACCGCATTCCATGCCTTGGCTTCCGCCTTCAGCAACGCTTCCATGTCAACATCATCGCCTCCCGGCTGACCGGGCTGGGCCTCGAGCCCGGCCCCTGGCTTCAGCTTTTCAAAAAGGCCCTTTACCGGGATCTGCCGCCAGACACCGCAATGGCCGACCTTGGCCAGATACCTCAAGCGGCGGCCGGAATGACCCTGGGCCGGCTGGCTTCCGAAATTGCCAAGATAACCGCCGGCCAGGTTATCGCCTATATTGCCGATGCAATCTTCGACAAATCGAATTACAAGCTCATGCTGGAATTGGCGGCCGGAGCCGACCAGCTCTTTATCGAAGCGGCCTTTCTGGAGGCCGACCGCCAGATGGCAGCCCGCAAATACCACCTGACCGCGGCCCAGGCCGGTTTGATCGCCGGAAAGGCCGGTGCCCGCAAAATGACCATCTTCCACCATTCGCCCCGCTATATGCATCAGGCCGACAAGCTTCGCCAGGAAGCCCGCCGGGCTTACTGCCGGGCGCTTGCCGAAAGCCAAGACCCTTTTCAGCCTGTTCGAAAAGACTTGTAAAATTATTATCCCGATTATATCTTTGAATAAGGTGTGTTACAGGAGTTTTGCCATGGATGTCTCGAATGTCAAACCCATCGGAAAAACAGAAGCGGTCGATCCCGTAAAACCGGTGAAATCCAAGGCGCAGCGCCGCCGGGACAGCGGTCTTCGGAAAGACAAGGTTACCCTTTCTGAACAGGCCCGCCTGCTCGAGACCGCCCGCCGGTCAGTAAAAGCCATGGAAGAAATCGACGAGCAGAAAGTGGCCGAAATCAGGGCCAGAATTGAATCAGGCGCCTACCGCATAGATTCGGATCATCTGGCGGCAAAGATTCTCCAGGAAAGCTTCGCTCACCGTTTCGAAAAGTAAAGGATCACTTTCAACTGTGCTGCTCAAAAAATATTGTGGGGCAATAGTTAAATCTTGGAGCTTTTCAAATTTCGGTTAATTATTCCCATCTGGATTAACGACGGCTCTGCCCGTGGAAAACCGTTTTGCGGCTGGTTTCCCCTTCTTCCTCATTCTGTTGCCCCTTAACAGGTCGAAAATTCTTTAAGATTGTGTTTTATCTGTTATTTTAGCCAGTTGTCACTCCTGCTGTTTGTATAATTGCGTGGTCATAATTGTTTGTTACAAACCGCGTCCGATGCACGCTGTGAAAAGCCAAACGATCAGAGCTCTGCCGGTTTCCGGCTTTCATCGTTTCCGCTACATGGGACCACATCCTCATTTGCGGACAGATTAACTTTCTGCCGGCAAGATGCATTGTGTATCGGGGGAAAAAACCTTTTGCCCGGCAGTGCATCGTAAGACGGCCGCCGGCCGATTCAGGGCTACGGAGCCAGAAAGGAGAAAGTCATGCAAAAAGACAGAAAAATATCTTTAGCCATCATCTTGCTGACCGCCTTCTTATTCAACACCGAATTTTTGTGTAAAAATGCCGCTGCCGGGCAGATTCACGGCAGGGTCTACCGCCAGTTGGAAAGCGGCCCCTCTCTTATCAAAAGTAACGCTATCTATTTTTGCAGGCAAGGCTCCAAGATAATGGTGAGGGTTGACGAGAAAGGACAATACCATGTCTTTCTTTCCCCGGGGAGCTATACGGTCATGTTTCAAAGCAACGGCACCGTATATTCGGCAAAAGTATACAGCTATCACGGTGCTTCTCAAAAGGACATTTTTTTGACTTCCAATGCCCAAAATCAATAGCCGGTGAACAAAGACATCAAAACGCGGAGAAGTGTCATGGACAACAAACAGCAAGCCGGTCAAAAACAGGACCAGGGTTCACCTTCGGCAGAAAAATCCCTGTGGTGGTTCAAGTTCTTCGATGTGCTGGCGAAAATGATCGGGGCACTGGCCATAGCCGTGGCGACCCTGGTGGTGCACAATTTCGAATCACGCATGTCGGTTACCAACCTTTTGAGCCAGCGCGAACAGGCTGAAACAGGCCTCAGGGCCTCGATGCTGCATGATTTGGTGGATCCCATCCTGAACATCAACAGCGGTCCGCCTGCCCCGCAACGCGAGCGCCTGCTGGTGGAACTGCTGGCCCTCAACTTTCACGACCACTTCGAACTGAAACCGTTGCTTGAAAACGTGGCCTCCAAAATGGATTCAGAAGGAATGGCTTCCCTGGAACAAATCGCCCGCCGGGTTATCGACAGGCAGACAAACATGCTTCTGGCCACGGCCGAAAGTTACGACAAGACCGCCACGGTCACCACTTTATTTTTCCAGGAATGCGCTACCATAGAAAATATTACCAGAAATTGCATTGAGGACGATATCTGGCGGGAAAAAATCGAGAAAGGCTACAACCAATCGAGCGAAAACCTTGAGGTCAGCGTTTATGACTCGCCAAATTTTTTCAATGATATGAGCAGTGATTCGGTATGCGTTTTTTCGCCTGACGGACGGGTGAAAATAGAGATCGCGGTTCTGGGGCGGACCATTACCCCTAAACGACTAAACCTTTCCCTCAATATCACCAAGTTTTCAGGCTTGAAACAGCTCAAATATCTCAATGCCGACTTCTGGATAACGCCTTTCGACTTTCCTATGACCGACAACATGCGGCTGGATCCGAAGCACCGTTTCGCTGTCGTCCTTTACGAAATGCCGGACGACCCTGAACAGCCGATTCAGCTCAAATTGATCTGGTTTCCCGAAGGATTCATCACGGCCCGTGAAAGACCGGTCAACTATTGCGAAATACGTCAGATGCTGGGCCTGGCCAAAGCGGGCAAAAACCGGTGAACCGGACCAACATGTTGCAACCACTTGCCAGGGTTAAAAGCCTGGCACGCCTATTTGGCGCAGGGCCCTTTCAACCGGCAGCCCGGCGGTTCAGGCGGATCAAACACTTCCACAATCCGGTAATCCGAATCACGCCGGGCCGGGGTAAAGCCTGCTCTCCTGATTATGGTTTTGACTTTTTCGACCGTGGTCCTGGGGCTGTGGCCGGTCTGCTTGAGCACGTTTTCTTCAACCAGGATTCCTCCGAAGTCATCGGCCCCGGCCAGCAGCCCAAGCTGCCCGGCAGCGATATTCTCGCTGAACCAGGATGACTGGATGTGCTCGAAGTTGTCCAGAACCAGCCTGGCAAGAGCTATTATCCGCACGTAGCGGGCCGGATGGGCCGGTGTCTTCACCTGCCGGGCCAGAGCCGTGCTGCCGGGCTTGAAGGACCAGGGGATGAAACTGGTAAAACCACCGGTTTCATCCTGAAGCTCCCGCAGGACAAACAGGTGATCGACAATATCTTCGTCTTCTTCCACGTGACCGAACATCATGGTGGCCGTGGTCCGGAAACCGATCCTGTGGGCCACGCGGCAGGCATCCAGCCATTGTTCCACCGATGCCTTGGCCGGTGCGATCCTGCGGCGCACCCTTTCTGTCAAGATTTCCGCCCCTCCCCCCGGAATGGTCCGGATTCCCTCATCCCAGATGGCCTTCAGCAATTGTTCCAGCCCGATCCCCTCTTTCCGGGCCATGAACACATACTCGGCCGGTGAAAAGGGATGAATATGAACGGCGGGACAAGCCTTGCGGACAGCACGGATATAGTCAATCCAGTCCGCGAGCCCGATCCCGGGATTGTGGCCGCCCTGCAGCAGCACCGTCGTGGCACCTTCTGCGTGAGCCTTGCTGACCCTTGCAGCCAGTTCCTCAGGGGTTAAGGTGTAAGCGTCATCTGCTTCCGGGCTGCGGCAAAAAGCACAAAAAGTACATCCGGTCCTGCAAACATTGGTATAATTCGGATTGGTATCGAAGACAAAAGTCACCAGCCGGTCGCCATGGCGTGATTCGCGAACCCGGTGAGCGGCCTCCATCAGGCGGCCCAGAGGCGCGCCGGAGAGCAACCATAAGGCCTGCTGCCGGTCTATGCGCCGGCCCCTGTCAATTGCGTCGAACGGATCGTCCATTTTATCATGTCCTCCGGCCAAGTTCTGCCGGGCGAAGGTTTTCGGGAAAGGGCCTGTTTTGCCCGCCTTAAAATCTAAACCTGGCTCCCCTGACGGCCTTTTCTCCGTTCATCCCGGCCGGGGTTACCCAGGCTCCCGCCGGGACGAGGCCGAAAGAAACGGTCACCGGACAAAGCTTCCATCTTTTCCAGAAAAAGCTTCTGCCCCTCCAGATCCGAAGCGGTCAGGCAACGCCGCAGGGTATGGAAGTACTTTTTCATCTCGGCTTCCGGCATGGCAAGCCGCCCGGCGCATACAGAGGCCGCCTCTTCAACAAGCGCATCTTCCCTCGATCTGAAGCGATGGAGCCAGCCCTCCAGGCACTTGCGGACCTGGCCGGGAGCATCCCTGCGGACCACCCAGCGGGCAAAGACAAAGGGACGGCCAAAATACCGGTGCCACAACACGGCCAGGTCGGCCATGTTGGCAAAACCCTCCACCGTCCCCTGGCTGCAAAACCGCCTGCGCCATTCAAGGGCCTTGTCTCCGATGAGCAGGCATCCGTCGGCCTCCCCATGGTCCGTGACCAGCCAGGGAACCTGCCCGGCACCGAGCCGCTGCCTGAAAAGCAGGTAAAGCAGGCGGACACTGGAGGCCGATTCACCGGTCAGAGCCAGGGTCATCGGCCTTTTCAATTCTTCAAAGGGGCGGCGGGAAAAAAGCAGGACGCTCATGGAAGCGCGGGGAGCAGCGATGCCGAATCGCCCCAGGCTTTCAGTCACACCTTCCAGTTGCGGCAGCCCTCCCACCGGTACCGCAGCAGCCACTATCTGTCCTTCCAGCAGGGCTCCGATGCTGTTGCTGGGCAGCCAGGAGACAAATTCGCCCCCTGCCGGAGGCCCCATCAGCCGGAAAGGTTCCATGTTGGTATAAGGAATCATGCCGACTTTGAACGCCATGGTGCCTATCTCCTGCCGCCATCTACGGCGCGAAAACGGCCGTCTCTTTCCACCGGCACAAATCCGGCCGCCTTGATGGTCTCTTCCATTTTCTCACGGGCCAGTCCGACCGGGGTGCGGGCACCGGCCAGGTGGGCAATCTTCTCTTCGGAGATGGTACCATCCATGTCGTCGGCCCCCCAGCTCAGGCCGGCAGCGGCCGTCTCGACACCGCTCATGGGCCAGTAAGACTTGAGATGGGGAATGTTGTCCAGGACCAGGCGGGCTATGGCCAAAACGGCCAGGGTCTCCAGGGGGGTGGGACCATGTTCGACAAACTTTCCTTCCCCGGGCTGAAAAGCCAGGGGAATGAAACATACGAAACCGCCGCTGCTATCCTGCGCCTGCCGCAGGCGGAGCAGGTGCTCAATCCGCTCCTGCCAGGTATCTCCAAAACCGAAAAGCATGGTGGCGTTGGTGGGAATCCCCAGCTCGTGGGCTTGGCGGTGAATCCGGAGCCATTGCCGGGGACCGATCTTGTTGGGCCAATGGAGTCGGTGGAGCCGTTCGGAGAAGATTTCGGCCCCGCCGCCCGGCAGGGCATCGGTTCCGGCATCCCTGAAACGCTCCAGCACCTGTTTGACCGACAAACCGGAGGTCTTGGCAAAATAGGCTATCTCCACGGCTGTATAGGCCTTGATATGCAGCCGGGGATAGCGCTGCCGCAGGGTCCGCACCAGGGCCAGGTTCCTTTCAAAGGGCCAGACCTGGTTTAGGCCGCTCACTATGTGGGCCTCGGTCGGTTTGAGCCGTTCCACCTTTTCCAGGATCTGGTCTTCACTCAGAACATAGGCATGGGGCGCGTTGCGGCTGGCGGCGTAATTGCAAAAGGTGCATCCGGCCCCACAGATATTGGCCGGGTTGATCTGGACGTTGAAAACGTAAGTGGCCCGCATGCCGAAACGCTGAATCCGGTTTTGCAGGGCCGCTCTTCCAAGCTGGTGCAGCTTACCGGGGGTTATCTCGGCGGCCAGGGCAAAGGCCTCGTCAGCATTAAGGCGCCGGCCGGCGGCGCCTTTTTCAAGGGCTGCATCAAACAGTGCTGCACTCATTTCACAAGTCCTGTCAGAGCTCTATACCGTATTGCTTCCAGCGCTGATCGACCCTCCGGGCCACCCGGGGATCGAACTCGACCGGCTTTGGATAGCCTTTTTTCCAGCGGGCGTCAATGGTTACGGGAAACTCCCAGATGATGCGGTTTCCTTTTATTTCACATCCGGCAGGATGGATATCGTTTGCCGGATCAAAGCGGGTAAACCAGCCCCAAAGGGTCATCACCCGGTCTGCAAGATCGACGTCACCTGAGACCAGCACATGAAACAGGAAACGACCGGTCAGGGGATGTCCTCTCAGCCATTGCTGCACCTGTTCCACGTCGTGGCATTCATCCGCCAGCCGGATCACCAGAAAGGCCGGTCCCAGGGCGGCCATTTTCTCGACATGCCGGGGCCACCGGGATGGGTCCGGAAGGCCGGAAGGAGGCTGCCGGCGCACTGTCTGCCCGGCCTGCCTGTTTGCCATCAGGATCAAACGGCTTCCAGTGTTCATCCTGGGGCCCGTAAAATCTAGGGTGTCCTGGGCGGCCGGCACCATGAGCTGAACGGAGTCCGGGGTCAGATTCTGCCAGACGGCCCTGCTGACGGCCTCGAAATCGGCCGCGGGAACGTCAGGATCAACGGTTATCATAACCTTGGTCAGGGAAAGCTGCCCTTCTCCCAGCAATCCGAGGGCGTGCTTGAGGGCCTCGTAAGGATAACTTTGCCGGACGGAGGCCACGGCCAGGGGGTGAAATCCGGTCTCGGGATAGGCCCACAGATCGGCCACTGCAGGCCGCACCAGCTTCAGCAGCGGCAGAGACATTCTCTGAAGAGCCTCGCCCAGGTAGTAATCTTCCTGAACCGGTTTGCCGACAACCGTGGCCGGATAAATGGCATCCCTGCGGGCCAGGATTCTTTTCACCCTGAAAACCGGAAAATCGGCAGCATGCGAATAGTGGCCGAAATGATCGCCGAACGGCCCTTCCAGGCGCATGTCGCCGGGGCTTACGCTGCCTTCCAGGATGAACTCGGCCCTGGCCGGCAGACGGTGGCCGCTTTCCGGCCGGCAGACGACATCCAGGGGCCGGCCCATGATAAGGGCCGCCAGGATTCTTTCGTCCAGGCCTTCGGGTAAAGGGGCCACGGCCGCGATTATCAGGGCCGGCGGCCCTCCCAGAATCACGCTGACCGGCAGGCTGCCGCCCTGGCGGCAGGCTGCATGGAAATGGAATCCGCCCCCTTTTTCGATCTGCCAGTGCATTCCGGTGCTGGTTTCATCGAAGACCTGCATCCTGTAAATACCAAGGTTACCCTGCCCGCTCACCGGGTCCGTGGTATGAACCAGGGGCAGGGTGAAAAAAGGTCCCCCGTCTTCCGGCCAGCAGGTCAATACCGGCAGGCGGGTAATGTCCGGCGGCCGGATGATCTTTTCCATCACCGGTGCCCGGCTTACCCTGCGCATCCTGGCCATGGCCACCCGTTTGACAGCCTGCCGGCACCGCCACAATCCCGACAGGCTCGGCGGCAACATCTGCCGGGCGGCCCCGGCCAGCAACTTTCCGAGCCTCTCGGGCGGCATGCCGAAAACCATATCGACCCGCCGGCTGGTGCCGAAAAGGTTGGTCAGCAGGCGGTAGCCGGCACCGATCACGTTTTCGAAAAGCAGGGCCGGGCCGCCTGCCCTCAGCACCCGGTGCTGAATCACGGTGACTTCCTGGACAGGATCGACAGGCACCTTTATCCTGGCAAGCTGGCCGCAGCTTTCGAGGGCCTCGATGAACTGACGCAGATCCCTGAAACTCACCTTACATCCCCCCAGTTTTTTACGTTTTCCGCCCCCAGAAACTGCAGGATCCGGTCGGCAAAGGCATCCATGATCTCTTCCAGGCAGACAGAAGCGATCTCTTTTCTTTCCAGCATGTAGAAAGGGGGACAAAAGGGCATAACCACCGCCCCGGCGTCATGGACCCTGAGGGCGTTTTCCAGGTCGATGCGCGACAACGGCGTTTCCCGCAGCGCAAGCACAAGAGGCCGCCTTTCCTTGAGATGACAATGGGCGGCACGGGTTATCAGGTTGCCGGCCAGTCCGCCGGCCACCTGCGCCAGGGTGTTGGCCGTACAGGGCAAAATAACCATGCCCCGGGTCGGAACCGAACCGGAAGAAAAAGGCGCCTCCAGGTCGTCTGCAGGGTAAACTTCATCCGCCATGGCGGCCAGTTCCTCGAAGGACCCGCATTCCAGTTCGTAGACCTTGCGGGCCCATTTGCTGGCGATCAGGGCCACCGGCCAGGGCGAGCGCCGCAGCAGACTCCTTGCCGCCGCCACGCCGCTGGCCCCTGTCATGGCAAGCACGAGAGGATGGTCGTTTCCACTTTTCATCTCATCCACCATCTTTTCAGGCCAGCAGGGGGGCCAGGGCTCCGAAAACCCCGGCCAGGGTGGCGATCGGAAAGAAGCGAACAGGCACCGGAATCCGTGGCAGGTACATCAGGCCGAAAAAGACGACCGTGACTGCAAATCCGCACCAGGCCCAAATCCCTGCCCCGGCCTGTTTCAAAAGCGCTGCCAGCAGAATCAGGGACAGGGCATGGAAACCTGCGGCAATCTGCTGGGCCCGCACAACTCCGAAACGGGCCGGAAGGCTGTATATCCTGTGGCGCCGGTCGCTGTCGATATCCAGCAGGGCGTAAATCACGTCCGCCCCGCTTAGCCAGGTAAAGACGAAAAAGGCAAAAAGGATCACCTCTCCTGACAGGGCCAGGCTGTCTGATGCCGCAATATAGGCACCGATGGGAGCCTGGGCCAGGCTCAAACCGATACCCAGATGGCAGAGCCAGGTAAAGCGCTTGAGCAGCGAATAGCCCAGCAGGGCGACCAGGGGGACCGGTGCCAGCACCAGGCACCAGCCGCCAAGAAGAATGCAGGCGGCAAGGTAGAGGCCCAGCCCGGAAACGGCAACTGCCAGGGCCTGCCTCAGGCTCATCTTTCCGCTTGGAAGTTCGCGATCCCTCGTGCGGGGATTCAAAGCATCCAGGTGCCGGTCGAAAATACGGTTGCAGGCCATTCCGAAAATACGGGCCCCGACGGCGGCCATGATTATCAAACCCATGGTGGCCGCATCCGGCAGCCTGCGGCCGCCGCCGTACCACGCCCCGGTAAAAAGCAGCGGCAGGCTGAAAGCCGTATGCTCGATCTTGGTAAAATTGAGGATCGTTTTCAGCATGACAGATGGTTATCTTATCCCCAGGTTTAGCATTACGCAGATATCGCCCTCTTTGCCAGGCCGTCACAACTGGTAATCGACAACCCGCGTAACCACTTCCGCCAGACGGACACTGACGGCATCTATATTTTCATAAAGCATGGCCCTCTGACCGCCGGAGGCAAAATCGGTAATTCCTTTGAGCAGGTAAACCGGACGGCCATAAATCCCGGCAGCCCGTGCAACAGCGGCCCCTTCCATGTCCACCAGTGATCCCAGGGCGGCCAAACGCTCCCGCTGAAGGTCGTCGAAAAGGGGGCTGTCGACCGTCACCAGATCGGTTGCCGGCAGATCACTGCGGGGCAAGGGGGAACAAACGTGAACCTCGGGTGAGCGTTCCGGCAACCGATGATCGCCTTCAACCGCCTGCCTGATCTGGAAAACATCGCCGGGCCGCCACCGGCTCCCGCTTTTCAGGGCTCCGCAAGCCCCGGCATTGATGACAGCCGCGCACCTGAATGACAAAAAGAGCCACTGGGCGGCCAAAGCCGCCGCCACCTTCCCCATTCCGCAAAGGCAAACCAGGGCCTTGCGTCCTCCGGCGGTCCGGCAGGCATACAATTCCACGGGCCCCGGTTTGATTTCAGGCTTGCAGTAATGACGCTGCATGAAAGGGGCCGCTTCCCTGGCCGTGGCAAATACGATGGCGATCATCTGAGAATCCCCGCCTCGATTGCTCTTTTTTCCAGGGCCTCGACCGCGGCCCGCCCCTTGTCCCCCAGGTCGATACTGAACTGGTTTACAAATGTACGGACATGATTTTCAAGTACCTGTCGGTCCATCTCCTGGGCATGCTGCCTGATATACGGCAGAACCGCTTCCGGGTCCGACCGGGACATGCCGATGCTTTCGCGGATGCCGTTTTCAATAGCCAGGGCGAGGCTTCGCCGGTGGCGGCGCTGAACGGCGATACAGCCCAGGGGGACCGGCAACCCGGTCTGGTCCTGCCACCAGGCCCCCAGGTCCGCAAGTTCCATCAATCCCTGGCGCTGAAAAGTAAACCTGCTTTCGTGGATGACAACCCCGCAATCGACTTCACCTTCTGCCACCAGCCGGCAAACGCGCTCATAGGTCGTGAAATGCTTCCACTTCACCCCGGGGGCCCACAACTGCAAAAGCAGGTGAGCCGTCGTCCAGCGGCCGGGCACGGCTACCCTGCACGATGCCAGCTTGCCGGGATCGATCTTCTTTCTGGCGACCACAAGCGGGCCGCACCCGTAACCAAGGGCCCCTCCGCTGCTTAGCAGCCGGTAATTGTCTTTCACCGCCAGGTAGGCGTAGAACGACAGCTTGGTGACGTCCAGCTGCTGCGAGAAAGCCATTGCGTTCAGTGTTTCCACGTCGTGCAGCTGCTCGCGGAATCTTATATTTGCTATCTTCACACTCCCGCTTACAAGGCCGTGAAAGATAAAGGTGTCGTTTGGGCACGGGGAATAGCCCAGGGTAAGCTCGCTATCGGGGTTAACCTCTGACATTCATATCCTCATGCATAGGCTCGGGCAAACAGCGTCAGCCATAATATTCCCTGATCTTTTCCACCACGTATGCCTGCTGGTCTTCTGTAAGCTCCGGATATATGGGCAAGGCAAGAGTCGAGCGGGCAGCATTTTCGGCCGCCGGGAAATCGCCTTCTTTGTAACCCAGGCCGGCGAAACAGGGCTGGAGGTGCAGCGGAACAGGATAATATACTTCCACACCTATATTGCTGTTCAGAAGATACTGCTTCAGCTCATCGCGCTTTGTCTTCAGGGATATGACAAACTGATTGTAGATATGCCGGTTCTGCCTTTCTTCCGGAAGCCCGACGATTTCTTCCAGCCCGGCGTCACGAAAGAGCCTGCGGTAACACCCGGCATTGTCCCGGCGCATGGCCGTCCATTTGTCCAGGTGCTTCAGCTTGACCGCCACCACGGCGGCCTGGATGGCATCCAGCCTGAAATTACCTCCCACAAGATCATGGTGATACTTGGTGCGGCCGCCATGGACCCTGAGCATCTTCATCCTGTCGAAGATTTCTTCATCTTCCATGGTGACAATTCCGCCGTCTCCGAAAGCACCCAGATTCTTGGAAGGGAAAAAGGAAAAACACCCATACTCCCCCATGCTGCCGGCCCGCCGCCCCTTGTACTCTGCCCCGATGGCCTGGGCGGCATCCTCGATCACCACCAGGCCGTGGTCACGGGCAAACTCAAGTATCGGGTCCATTTCGGCACATTGGCCATACAGGTGCACCGGAATTACCGCTTTGACCCTGTCCCGCACCGAACCGCTCAGGCCATCCATGGTCCGGCAGAGGGCATCCGGATCGATATTGAAGGTTGCCGGCTCTATGTCGGCGAAAACCGGTCTGGCCCCGCAGCGGACGATCGAGCCTGCCGTGGCAAAGAAGGTATAGGGGGTGGTCAGGACCAAATCACCGGCGCCGATACCGGCGGTCATCAGGGAAAGCAGCAGGGCGTCGGTGCCGGAAGAAACCCCCAGCGCAAAGCGCGTGTTGCAGTAATCGGCTATCATCTTTTCCAGCCCGGCAACCTCCGGCCCGAGTATGAAGTACTGTTTTTCGCAGATCTCTTCCAGAACCGGCTTGATCTCGTCCCTTATTGCTTGATACTGCTTTTTCAGATCCAACAGGGGCACTGTCATCTCAGAAACCGCTCTGCTTCTTGATTCTCTGTCTTCAGGCATTTCGTTCAGCTTTCTGTTTTATCTGTTTCATCGGGCAAAACCGTCAGGAGAATTTTCCGCGCCACGAGTCCATGCAATCTTCCTGTCGCCAGGGTCCGGTTCAGGCCCGGGCGGCATATCTTTTCTTCCCGTTGCCGGCCGCAGTCGCCGCCAGGCACTCCGTGCTGACCGCATCGCTGCCCAGAAGGCGGGTCACCTCGCGAATCAGGGCTTCGGATGGCTGCACCCTGCAACTGTCGGAAATATCTACCACTACCTCTGCGTCGGGCCCGGTGCGAATATGGATATAGCACTGGCAGTCGCCAGGGAAAGCCGCCAGCAGGCTTTTCAGCTCCACCAGCTCGTCGCGCCCGGTGTTGCCGGCGTCAAATTGTATGTGTATCCTGGCCGTCCACCTCCGGTCGGCTTCATCGATGGCCACCATCTCGGCGGCGATGACTTTTACGCCTTTTTCTTCTTTCTGCAGTCTGCCCTGAACCAGGACGGCCGCATCCTGGATCAGAAGGTTCTCCACCGCTGCGAAAACAGACGGGAAGACAACCACTTCCACGCTGCCTGCCATATCCTCCAGGGTGACAAATGCCATCCGCTCCTTTTTCTTCGTCAATATCATCTTGCAGGAGGTTATCATTCCACCTACTCTGACGGTCTTTCCGTTTTCCAGGTCTTTTAACCCGTCCAGCTGATCGGTGGTAAATTTCTCCAGCATTTTTTTGTGACGTTCAAGGGGATGGCCGGACACGTAGAAACCGAGGTATTCTTTCTCTGCATCCAGCCGTTGTTTTTCACTCCACTGTTCCAGGTTCGGTATGACCGGCGGATTGAGCAGGCCGGACCGGTCGTCACCGGTATCGAACAGGCACATCTGGCAATCGTTGCGTTCGCGCTGGACACTCTGTCCCCACTCCAGGGCATCTTCCAAGACGGCCATCAGCCGCGAACGGTACTGGCCGGTGGAGTCGAAAGCACCGCATGCGATCAGGCTTTCCACCACCCTCTTGTTCACCTTGTGCAGGTCCACCCGCTGGCAAAAATCGAACAGGGATTCGAAGCGACCGCCGCTTTCCCTTTCGGAAATTATGGCGTCTATGGCGGCCAGGCCGACGTTTTTGACCGCCGCCAGGCCGAAACGTATCTTCCCGCCGGTCACGGTGAAAGTCTTGCCGCTGGAATTGATGTCCGGCGGCAGGACTTCGATATCGTGGTTGCGGCACTCGTTGATATATTTTACCACCCCGTCGATGGTCTGCATTTCACTGGTAAGCAGGGCCGCCATGAACTCCACCGGGAAATGGGCCTTGAGGTAGGCCGTCTGGAAGGCGATGACCGCGTAGGCCGCGCTGTGGGACTTGTTGAAGCCGTAGCCGCCGAATTTCTCGATCAGGTCGAACAGCTCGGCAGCCTTTTTGGCATCCACCCCTTTCCTGGCCGCTCCGTCCACGAAACGCTGCCTGTGCTCGGCCATCATGGAGGCGATCTTCTTGCCCATGGCCTTTCGCAGGCCGTCGGCCTCGGCCATGGAGTAATCTGCCAGGGCCCCGGCGATCTTCATCACCTGTTCCTGGTAGACGATCACCCCGTAGGTCTCTTCCAGGATCGGTTCCAGCTCGGAAAACATGTACGTGATCGGCTTGCGGCCGTGCTTGCGGTCGACGAAATCGCTCACCATGCCGGACTCCAGCGGCCCCGGCCTGTACAGGGCCACCAGAGCGATCAGGTCGTCGAATCTTTCCGGCTTCATCCTCACCAGCAGGTCTTTCATGCCCGAACTTTCCAGCTGGAAAACACCGGTGGTGTCACCGGCCGCCAGGAGGCGGTAGGTGGCCTTGTCGTTGAAATCCAGGTCCGCAAGATCCGGGGATGTTTTGCCCTGCTGCCTGACCAGCTCCAGGGTATGATCGATGACCGTCAGGTTGCGCAGCCCCAGGAAATCGAACTTGACCAGCCCGATCTTCTCCACCAGTTTCATGTCCCACTGGGTGACGACTTCACCCTTTTTCCCGCGATAAAGAGGCAGGTATTCCACCAGGGGCTTGTCGCCGATCACCACGCCGGCGGCGTGGGTGGACGCATGGCGGGGCAATCCTTCCAGGGTGCGGCAGATATCGATCAGCTCCCTGATCTCGGGACGGGTTGCCACCAGTTCCCGCAGCTTGGGTTCAAGTTCCAGGGCCTGATCGAGATTCTTGATCCGGGGCCCTTCGGGGACCAGCTTGGCGATCACGTCCACTTCGTCGTAGGTAAAGCCCAGGGCCCGCCCCACGTCCCTTATCACCGCCCTTGGTTTCAGTTTCCCGAAAGTGATTATCTGGGCCACGTAATCTCCGCCGCCGTATCGCTCCACGACGTACTTGAAAACCTTTTCCCGGCCGTTGATGCAAAAATCGACGTCTATGTCCGGCATGCTGATCCGGGACGGGTTGAGAAAACGCTCGAAGATCAATCCGTGTTCGATGGGGTCCAGCTCGGTTATTCCCAGACTGTAGGCAACCAGGCTCCCGGCGGCCGACCCCCGGCCCGGCCCCACCGGGACATTCTGCTGCCTGGCGTACTGGATGAAGTCGGCCACGATCAGAAAATAGCCCGGAAATCCCATGGAATTGATGACTTCGATTTCGTAGTCCAGACGCTTGATATAAAGCTCCCGGTCGGCTTCCGGCCTTCTGCGCACGATCTGGTCCCAGCGCTTTTCAAACCCCTGCCTGACTTTCCTGACGAACAGATCTTCGGCCGACAGACCGGAGGCGTCCTGAAACTTGGGGAAATGGTAGCTTTTGAAATCGAAATCGACATTGCAGCGGCCGGCGATCCAGGCCGTGTTCTCCACGGCGCCCGGATACTGGCTGAAATCGCGGATCATCTCCTGCTGCGACTTGAAATAGAGCTGGTCTGTGCGGAACTTGAAGCGGTCCTGGTCGTGAACCGTCTTGCCGGTCTGAACACAGAGCAAGACGTCGTGGGCCCGGGCATGCTCCCGGAAAAGGTAATGACAGTCGTTGCTGGCCACAAGGCCGATGGAACATTTCCGGCCCAGCTCGCGCAGGGCGAGATTGACCGTTTCCTGAACTTCCAGCCCGTTGTTCTGAACTTCCAGGAAAAAATTGTCTTCTCCGAAAAGCTCCTGGTAAAACCTGGCCGTCTTTTCCGCCAGATCCATCCTTCCGGCCACGATATGCCTGGGGATCTCGCCATGGAGGCAGGCCGACAGGCCAATCAGTCCCCGGCTGTACCGGGCCAGCACTTCCTTGTCGATCCTGGGCCGGTAGTAGAAGCCCTCCAGCTGGGCAATGGTGGCGAGCTTGCAAAGATTCCTGTAACCGTGCCGATCACGTGCCAGAAGCACAAGATGCGACACGTCCTTGGCGTCCCGGGGGGTCTTGTCCCTCAGGCTGCGCGGGGCCACGTAACACTCACATCCGATTATAGGCTTTATGCCGGCCGCCTTGGCCTCTATGAAAAATTCGGCCACCCCGAACATGGTGCCGTGATCGGTTATGGCCACCGCCTCCATGCCGTCGGCCCTGGCCCGCTCCACCAGGTCCTTGAGCCTGATGGCCCCGTCAAGCAGGCTGTACATGGTATGGACATGCAGATGGACGAAATTCTGCTCTGGGTGGTTCATGGCGTCCTTTCAGAATTCTTCTGTAAAGCCGTCGGGATCAGGCCGGCAACCAATGCCTGCTTCCCGGTACGGTGAACGGAGCGATAGAAGCTAGAACTGGTCGACCCGGTAATTGGGTGCTTCCTTGGTAATGATCACGTCATGGACGTGACTTTCACGCATGCCTGCGGCACTGATCTTGACAAAACGCGCCTTGCGGCGCAACTCCTCGATTGAACTGCAGCCCACGTAGCCCATACCGGCCTTCAGCCCCCCCATCAACTGATGAATATTGGCGGCCAGGGGACCCCGGTACGGAACCCGGCCCACGATGCCTTCCGGAACGAGCTTGTCGTCTTCTTCCTGCTCGGTCTGGTAGTAGCGGTCCTTGCTCCCCTTTTTCATGGCCTCCAGGGATCCCATTCCGCGGTAGACTTTGTAACTGCGGCCCTGGAAGAGAATGGTCTCGCCCGGACTTTCCTCGGTGCCGGCAAACAGCCCTCCGATCATCACCGAATGCGCCCCGGCCCCTAGGGCCTTGGTTATATCCCCGGAAAACTTTATCCCGCCGTCGGCTATCAGAGGCACCCCGGTTTTTTCAGATACCGGTTTGCAGTTCAGGATGGCCGTCATCTGGGGAACCCCGATGCCGGCCACGATCCGGGTGGTACAGATGGAGCCGGGGCCTATCCCGATCTTGACAGCATCGGCTCCGGCCTTGATCAGATCTTCGGCTCCTCCGGCAGTGGCCACGTTGCCGGCAACCACCTGGATCTCCGGAAAAGCGTCTTTCAGCTCCCGGACCGTATCGAGCACGTTCCTGGAATGACCATGGGAGGTGTCGATCACGATCACATCAACCCCCGCCTTGATGAGGGCCTCTGCCCTTTGCATGCGGTCAGGCCCCACCCCGATGGCGGCCCCCACCCGCAACCTTCCCATCTCGTCCTTGCAGGCATTGGGGTATTTTTTGATCTTCTCGATGTCCTTGATGGTGATCATTCCTTTCAGCCGGCCCCTGTCGTCCACCACAAGCAGTTTTTCTATCCGGTGTTTGTGTAACAGCTTCTTGGATTCTTCCAGCCCGATGCGATCGGAAACGGTGACCAGGTTTTCCTTGGTCATCACCTCCGAGACCGGCTTTTCCAGGTCGGTTTCAAAGCGCAGGTCGCGGTTGGTCACGATCCCCACCAGGGTGTCTGCCTTGGTTACCGGCACTCCGGAAATGCGGTATTTGGACATCAACTCCAGAACATGAGCCACCGGCTGTTCCGGAGCAATGGTCACCGGATCGACTATCATCCCGCTTTCAGACTTCTTGACCTTGTCGACCTCGACTGCCTGGCTCTCTATGCTCATATTGCGATGGATGAAGCCGATGCCGCCTGCTCTGGCCATAGAGATGGCTGTCTGGGATTCGGTAACGGTATCCATGGCCGCGCTGACGATTGGTATGTTCAGGGTCAGCTCGCGGGTAAGACAGGTTGACGTGCTGACGTCTTTCGGCAGCACGTCCGAGTAACCTGGAAGAAGCAAGACATCGTCAAAGGAATATGCCTCGGGTGGGGATTGAAACTCCATGTAAACCTCCGTCGACAGCACCATCGACCGGTGCTTTTTTTTGATATTCGATGAGTCTAATTAAACTAACTGCATTACCACATGTTGTGGCCCCGGATCAACACAATACGAAATGTTGACCAAACACGATTGAAATGTATAATGAAGATCAGGGTTTCAATGATGACTGACAGCAGTGCGGGGGTGACCAATGCATTTTCTTATCATCGGCGGGGATGCCGCCGGCATGAGTGCCGCCAGCCGGGCCAAACGCCTGGATCCATCTTTACAGGTGACGGTCCTGGAGCAGACCTTCGATGTTTCCTACAGCGCCTGCGGAATGCCGTACAACATAGCCGACGCCAGCCGGAGCATGGAAGAACTGGTCGTACGCAGGGCCGAAGTTTTCCGCGCCAAGCAACAGATCGATGTCCGTTTGGGACATCGTGCCGAATCCATAGACCCTGCGGCCCGAACCGTCAGCGGACAGACCCATGATGGAACAGACTTCACCCTGGGCTACGACCAGCTCCTGATCGCAACCGGCGCCAGGCCGATCAAACCCGAAGTGCCGGGACGTGATCTGGAGGGAGTAATGGTCCTCAAAAGCCTGGAACAGGGAAGAACGATAAAGGATTACCTTGCCCGCAGCGGGGCAGGCAAGGCTGTCATCGTCGGTATGGGCTATATCGCCATGGAAATGGCCGAGGCCCTTAGGACCCGCGGCCTGGAAGTTGCCATGATAAAACCCAGGCCTGTCCTCCTGCCCTGGATGGCACCGGAGCTGAGCGCCACAGTCAAGAAGACCCTCGAGTCCAACGATGTGAAACTGTACCCCGGCCACGGTCTGCAAGAGATAGAAAAACGGGGAAAAAGGCTGCGGGTAGTATGCCAGGATGACCTGTCCCTCGATGCCGACCTGGTCCTGGTTGCAGTCGGGGTGACACCCAACAGCCGCCTGGCCGGGGAGGCCGGCCTGGAGCTTTCGGTCAAAAAATCGATAGCCGTCGACAAACGGCTGCAGACCTCTGTTCAGGGCATCTTCGCCGCCGGAGACTGCGCCGATGCCTTCAACGTGGTCTCCGGACAAAGGGTCTGGGTTCCCCTTGCCTTGCGGGCCAACCGGGCCGGATGGGCGGTGGCCGACAACGTTTGCGGCAAGCACACCGAACTGCCGGGCATAGCCGGCACCGCGGTTTTCAAAGTCTTCGATCTCCAGGTAGCCCGGACCGGACTGACTTCCGGCGAGGCAGAGAAATCAGGTTTCAATCCTGCGGCCGTCACCATCACCAGCCGTTCCAAGGCCCACGGTCAGCCTGGGTCCAGTCCGATCCTGGTGCACATGATAGGTGACAAGAAAACCGGGCGCTTGCTGGGTGCCCAGATGGTCGGCAAAGAAGGAGTGGCCCACAGGATAAACGCCGCCGCCGTGGCATTGCAGGCGGCGATGACCGTGGCCGACTTCTTTCAGTGCGACCTGGCCTATGCGCCACCTTTCGGGCCTGTCTGGGATCCCTTGCTGACGGCGGCCAACCAGTTGCTTAAGAAATTGTAGCAGCCGCAAGCCTGTCACCGGCAATATGTATGGTCAGTAGCGAAAGCGTCCCACAAGCTCACTCAGTTGGGCAGCCAGTTTACGCATCTGGATGGCACTGTTGCTGACCTGGGAACTGCCCTCGGAAATATCTCGCGATTCGTCATTGACGCCCGCAATGTCCCTGGCTATTTCTGTGGACACCGATGAACTCTGGGCCACGTTTTCGTTGACTTCCTGTATTCCCTTGGAGGTCTCGATTATGTTTTCCGACATGGCCCTGGTGGTAATGGCTTGCTCTTCCACCGCAGAGGCGATGCCGGCCACTATCTCGTTCACGCTGTCGATTACCATGGCAACCTGTTCTATCTGTTGAACGGTTCCACCGGTCAACTGCTGAATGTCATTGATTTGATTTTTGATCTCCAGTGTGGCTTCGGCAGTTTCCCGGGCCAGATCCTTGATCTCGTTGGCCACCACGGCAAAACCCTTGCCGGCTTCACCTGCCCTGGCGGCTTCTATCGTTGCGTTTAGGGCGAGAAGATTGGTTTGTTCCGATATTTCGGTTATCACCTCGGTGACCTTGCTTATCTTCTGGGCCGCACCGCCCAATTCTCCGACCTTTGTGGAAGCGTTCTGGGACTGCGCCACGGCTTGGCTCGTAACCCCCTTGGCCTTTTCTGAACTCCGGGCGATTTCTGCAATGGTGGCGGTCATCTGTTCAGTGGCCTCCGCCATCTGTTCCACGTTTCCGGATGCCATGGACATACTGTCTGCAACACTTGTCAGGTTGGAACTCATTTCTTCAGCCGCTGCGGCCACCGTATCCGATTTCTGGGACATCTTGTCTGCACCTTCAGACATATGCCCCGAAAGCCTGGTGAGAGTTTCCGATGTGCTGTTCAGAGTCTCGGCGTTTGAAGCAATATCCCTGATTATGGCCTGCATCTTGTCCATGAAAAGATTGAACCATTTTGAGAGCTGCCCGATTTCGTCCAGGTTTTTCACTTCCAGCCTGGCGGTCAAATCTCCTTCTCCCTGAGCGATATCTTTCAGTCTCACTGCAACCTGCTCGACAGGTTTTATCACCATATAAACCACCATCAGAGCGCTTATAACCAAAACCATCCCCCCTCCGACAATACCCATGATCAGAATCGTTCTTTGGGTCATGGTCTTGGCTTTGTTACTGAAGGCAAGCAGTTCACTGCTGGTTTTCAGCATTGTCCGATGATTCTGTTTCCTTACGGATTCAAGGCTTTTACTCATCTTATCCCTGACCGTTGTCAATTCGTTCTCAAGAACAGTGTGAATCTTTTCAGTAGTCCGGGCAACAAGGCTTTCAAAACTGCCCGAGAGCCTGATCAACTTCTTTTGAACCGAGTCTTTGTTGATACCCAGCATTATGTAACCCAGAGGGGAACCGTCCAGAGTTATCGGTTCGGTCACAATGAACACATCGGGATCCTTCACGGCCGCAGAAAGTATCTTTTCATACTTCTTTCTGCCCTCACCGGTTTTCAGATATTGCTTTATCTTATCGTCGCGCCGGTCGAAATAGCGGGTATAAGGCTTCTTGTCCTTGTTTAGGTAAACGGCAAACACCACGTCCGGGTTCTGGGTAGCTGATTTGACGTAGGCAATCAGATCTATGAAATTGTTAGATAAAATGGCAGCCGGGGCCACCCTGGCAAGCAACTGGGCCATGGATTTGCCTGTTTCGCGCAGCGACTTGTTCCATTCGGCCTGAATCTGCTTTTTTTGACCCTGCAGCTCCCTGCGGGTTGCATCAGCCAAAATGCGGCCGGCTTTGATTGCCGTTGAAGACAACTTCTCGGTAACCTCATTGTTCAAGGACAGAAACTGTTTTCCAATCTGTGCGGCAGAATCTTTCAGACACTGCTCTATCTGGTGCCCTATGGAAGACAACAGCCGTTCCTGCATTCCCACGATGGCGACAGCAAGACCGCCAAGACATATCATAAACGTTATCACCATAGGCGCCAGCAGCTTTATTCTCAGACTCCGGTTTTTTATATTGCTTAACGACAGGCGCATCTTTACCTCTTTCTTTCTATATGTGATGTACGGTTCTCGTTTCTTTCATCTCGACAAGACTGCCCAATCTGTATATGCCGGCAATACGTCTATGGATTATTCGAACGCCCCTACTTTCAACTTTTTTTGTAAGGCCTCGACAGAACCGTAGTCCAAGGCATCGACCCAGCCAACTATGCGGGCGTCCTTTGCCGCTTTGTCACCGGCCTTAATCTTCTTCAAGGCACCAACCACCAGGGAAGCCACCTTCCCGGAAACATGCTTTACCTTGGCCATGGGCCATTCCGGATATAAGGCCGTGCTGCAGACAAAAGGAAAGCCCGGATGGTTCTTAAGATTTATTATTCTGAAATCCTCCATATCTATCTCGCCGCTTGCGGCCATCCGTTCGAGAGTATCGGTTCTTACCGTTCCGGCATCCACGACTCCGTTTAATACCGAGTACACCACGTTGTCGTGTTTGCCACCGAATTGCAGCTTGGCAAAGTCCCGGAAAGGATCAATGCCCGCATCCAGCAGCTCTTTGTATGCCATTTGCCAGCCGCCGAACGATGATTTTTTTACCGCCATGAAAGTCTTGCCCTTCAGATCCGACAGGTGTCTGATGGTTCCTTCTTCGGAGCTGCAGAAAATCACACCCCCGAAGGCTTTCAATGGTTTGCCCTGGCGGGAATTGATCATTGTTGCAATGGCATCAGACCCGTATTTCACTTTGGCTGTGACAAACAGGGATGAATTTACCAGGAAAAAATCGATTTTTCCCTTCCGTATCGACGGATCAACCTGATCAAAATCCAAGGGAACGATTTCAAAGCTCATACCCGGCAATCGGCTGGTGAGAAATTCTCCGGTAGCTTTCCACATTTTCATTGCTTTGACCGGCCCGTTTTTTGCCAAGACACCGATCCTGTAATGTTCCATGGCTCTGGCCTGAACGATACCCAAGACAAGCATAAGCCCCGATGCCAGCAGCACGGTTTTGAGCGACTTGGAACCCATTGCAATCCTCCTTTCATGCTTTGATCCCTGTTGGTCAAGCCCCTGCCGAGGCTTCATTTTTTCGCAGCTGTCATCATTCGTCAGTCTTTATGTGCCCTAGATCGGAAAACCATCCAAAAGCTTTAGCCTTTTTGAACCGGCCGACAGCGCTGAGCGCCGATATCCTATGCGAACGCCAAAGGTGATAACTGAACACAAGCCATCCCGGGATTGTTTACTGATAAGTCGGCTCAATCGGATCCAAAATATTGTTCCGGACGGCCTTGAATGCTGACAGCGATTCTAACTGAATGTTCTTCAGTTTAGCGGGCGTGCTTTTTCGAGTTTGAGCCACTATATTTTTCGCGAAAGACAAAACCACATACTTCGCAACATA
>JAMOUQ010000011.1 GCA_027068085.1 Desulfobacteraceae bacterium
GCGCGGTCTCGCCATGGGCCATCTGGGACTTTCCCTCGTCAAGGTCCTGAAGTCCCAGGCCCAGCAGGTTGCAGGCGCCGGCAAAACTGAAGCGGGTGCGTGTGGAATTGTCCCTGAACAGGGATATGGCCAGGCCGCTGTCGAAAACCCCGGCCGAAAGATTGTTTTGCCGCATCGCCCGTAAAATTTCGGCCACCTGAAACACGGCGCCGATCTGGCTGTCATCAAAGTCCCAGGTCAACAGAAAGTCATTCAGATACATTGCCCTGCGATCCGGCCGGGCCAATTCCCTGACAAGTTCCTGGATGCCGGTTATATCCAATTTGGAGATCTCCTTATCTGTTCGGTCATGAACCATGGTCCCGCGGACACAGCCTACAACAACCCCACCCTTTGGTTGAACTGCCTGATCAGCCCGTCTATCTCGTCCACCTTGTCGAAGGTTCCGTACCAGTAGCTATCGTGATCGTACCACTGGGCGTTCAATTCCCGAACATCTCTCCCCTGCTGTTCTATCCAGGTGAAATACTTCAGGTTGTGAACAGATTTGCGGTCGTAGTAGGTCAGTTCCTTTACCCAGTCGATCGTGGTGGAACCGAGCAACTCCAGGTCCCGCCGGGCATCGGCTTCGGTGTATGGACCGCGCTCCCGGTCGAGTTCGGCCAGCCGGGATTGATAAAGTTGCATTGAATCGGTGGCGACCGATACCACGTAGTCATCGCCGGTAAGCTCGTTGTACTTGGCAAACTTGATGGCGGCGATGGTATTGCCGATTCCGGAAATCCCCAGCAGGTGCAACCGGCCGATAATTTCTTCGGGAACGCCGGCAGACTTGAGGGTCTTTTTGCCGACTTCTTCGTTGAACAGACGCAGCAGGCGCATTGGCGCTTCGTCATCGACGGCAATCACGAAATCCGTCTCCTTGCAGTCGTGAACCCACGGCACGTGCTTGTCTCCGATCCCCTCGATGCGGTGATCGCCAAATCCGTTCTGCAGCAGGGTGGGGCACTGAAGGGCTTCTGCCACTGCCAGTTTCGACCTGGGGTATTTAAGTTTCAGGTAGTAACCGGCGCCGAGGGTTCCTCCGGAACCGGAAGACGACACGAACCCGGCAAACCTCTTTCCGGCAGTCAGCAACTGCTCCAGTAATTCTTCCACCGCGCTGCCGGTAACCGCGAAATGCCACAGGGGATTGCCCAGCTCGTCGAACTGGTTGAATATCTGCAAATCCTGGCCCGAGTTTTTCAGCTCCCAGCACTTGTCGAAAATCTCCTTCACGTTGGACTCGCATCCCGGGGTGGCAATGACTTCGCCGGCCATCCGGCGGAGCCATTCAAAGCGTTCCCTGGACATGCCTTCGGGCAAAATGGCGATGGCATGGCAGGCCAGCAGGGCCGAGATATATGCCCCGCCGCGGCAATAGTTGCCGGTGGACGGCCAGACCGCCTTGGTGCGCTGCGGATCGAACTGTCCGGTCACAAGTCGCGGGACCAGGCAGCCGAAGGTGGCCCCCACCTTGTGGGAGCCGGTGGGAAACCAGCGCCCGGCAAGCAGGACGATGTTGGCCCGGCATCCGGTCAGCTCCGGCGGAAGCACCAGGTGATTGACCCCGCCGAACAGTCCGCCAAAGTCTTTCTGCTCGTTCTTCCAGGTGATGCGGTACAAGTTGGCCGGATGGACATCCCACAGCCCGATGGTCTTCAACTGTTCCTTGATCTTTGAGGGAACGGTTTGCGGGTCCTTCATCATGGAGAATGTCGGCAGGGTGATGCCCTTTTCCCGGCAGTACTCCACGGTTTTGGCGAGGGTTTCAGGATGAATGGTCAAATCGATCAAGGCTGATCCTCTCTGCTACGGGATATCGTTCATTGAACGGATGGTCTTTGCCGGCATCCGGACCCCCCTGACGGCGGCGGCCGGGTCTTTGAGGCCATTGCCGGTTGCCAGAACGACAACGGTCGCATCGGCCCGAAGGCTTTTTCTCACCTTCAGAAACCCGGCAAAGGCGGCCGCGCCGGCAGGTTCGGTGAACAGCCCGGCAGAGCGCGACAGCTCTGCCTGGGCCTTGACAATCATCTCATCGGACACGGTAATGACCCGCCCGCCGTATTTCCTGAGCTGGCCCAGGGCGTGGAAACCGTTGCGGGGCACATCGACGCGAATCGAGTCGGCAATGGTGCCGGCGGATTTTTTTTCAAATCCGCCGCCGGCAAACGCACGGTAAAGGGCATCCGAGTTTTGGGCCTGAACCGAGTAGACAGTGGGAATTGCGCCTATGATTCCAAATTTCCGGAGATCCCGGAAGCCCTTGTAGACGCCGGACAAAACGCAACCGTCGCCGGTTGCCACAAAGACGTAATCCGGCGCCCTGCGCAACTGTTGATACAGTTCCAGGGAAACGGTCTTTTTCCCTTCGGTCGTCATGGGATTGTAGGCGGTGTTCCGGTTCATGCCTCCGCGCTGCCGGGAGTACTCCAGCGACAGGTTGTAGGCATCGTCATATGTTCCGGCCACCCGGTAGACCGTCGCCCCGTATTGCAGGGCCTGGACCAGCTTGGCCGGCGGAGCCGATTCCGGAAGGAAAAGCACCACCTTCTGGCCGGCGGCGGCACCGATTCCGGCCATGGAAGAGCCTGCGTTGCCCGTCGAGGCCAAAACGATATCTCCTATCCGGTGCTTTCTGGCAAACGCCGATACCAGAAAAGACGCCCGGTCCTTTAAAGAGCCGGTGGGATTGGCGCCGTCGTCCTTGATGTAAAGATAATCGAATCCGAGTTCCCGCCTCAGGTTTTCCGGTTCCCACAGGGGAGTCCGGCCCACGGGTACGGGCGGAAAGTACTTTGTTTCGACCGGAAGCAGGGACCCGGCGGAAAAGCTGCCGTCTGCCGTTCCATGCAGTTCGACCTCCAGGACGCCCATCAGGGGCCGGTCTGTGGCCTGATCCCGGCTGCAGCCGGGACATACCATCAGCCGGGGTTCAATTTCGAAGCGCTGCCCGCAATTGCTGCAAAGATAGTTGAATTTCACGCTGCACTTCTCCGCAACGGGATTACCACCAGGCAAAATCCCGGAAATCGGGTTTCTTGCAACACATTCCAAGTCAGCTTGCCGGCTGCAGCCGATCCGCGCGCAGCCCGGTGCCGCGAACCGGCCGCAGTTTCAGACCGGCTATTTCTGCTGAGCCTGTTTGATGGCGTCAAGGAAGGCATCGAGCATATCTTTGCCTTCGGCGCCGAACTTCTTGATGATCAGCTTCTTGACCGGCTCGATGGATACCGCCTTGAAACGGGCCTTTTGCTCGGCGGTCAGGGCGTTGATCTGCATATCCTTGGCCAGGGCCGGCAACCCGCGGTCCGAAGCCTCGATGATACGGCCCATGCCGCGCCCGGCAACGATGGCGGATCTGGCGGCATAGCTGATGACGTTCTTTTCGTCTTCGCTGAGGCTGTTCCAGAATTTTCCGTTTACCACCCATACATAGGGCGCAAAAAGATGGCCGGTCAGGGTCAGGTACTTCTGCACTTCCTGGAACTTGGCAAAAGCAATGATCGGAATCGGGTTCATCTGACCATCGGCAACACCTGTCTGCAGGGCGGTGTAGACTTCCGACCAGGCAATGGCGGCCGGCTGCCCGCCCAGGGCGCTGATGATGGCCTTGTGGGTATCCAGTCCCATGGTTCTGATCTTAAGGCCTTTCATGTCTTCCGGACTGCGGATGGGGCGCTTGGAGTTGGTAATGTGAAAAAATCCGCCGGAATCACCGAAACCAAGAACATGCATGCCGGTCTTTTTCTCGATGTCGGCCGCCATCTTCCTGCCGAATGGTCCGTCAAACACCTCGTAGGTCACACTGATGTTGGGAAAGGCAAACGGAATGTCGAGAACTCCGATGAGCGGGTATACCGAGGCGAATCCGCCCACGGAGTGAATACCGGACTCGATCACGCCGGCTTTGACCTGCTGCAGAACATCCTTGTCCTTGCCCAGCTGGCCATTGGGGAAAGTCTGGACTTTGAGCGAGCCGTTGGTTCCGGATTCCACCAGGCTCTTGAACACCGTTGCCATGGCACCGGTGGGATTGTCAAACGGATCATCCTTGTTGAGATGATGCAGTTTGATGGTTTTCGCAGCCACGGCCGTGCCGCTGATGCTGACAATGGCGAAAACCGCAACCGCCAGGATCGACAAACTCTTTGTGACAGCCTTCATTGTTGACCTCCTTGCTACTTTGCCGCAGGTTTATAAAGAATCCACATTCATCGGAAAGCGGATTTGTTACAGCTGTTCCTGGTGCCCACGGTCACATGCCTCTCAACAGATTCGGAATAAACATGGTCAGGTTGTCCCAGTAGGCAACGATGAAAAGCACTATCAGCTCCACCGCCAGAAAAGGGATCAGGGCCACACTGATCCGCTCGATCTTTTCCCCGGTCACCGATGACAGCACAAAGAGGCAGGCGCCCACAGGCGGTGTCATCAGGGATATATTCAGCGCCAGCACGATCATTATTCCGGCATGCACCGGGTCCATTCCGATCTTGGCGGTCAGCGGGGCCAGCACCGGCGCCAGGATGATCAGGGCGGCGTTGATGTCCATGAACATCCCGATAACCAGAAGAAGCAGAAGTATCAGGCCGATGATGACGTCGGGATTGCTCGATAAAAAAAGAAAGAAATCAGCGATCTTCTGGGGGATCTGCATGAAGGTCATCCACCAGCTGAGGATCGAGGCGCTGGCGATGATCAGGAACACGATTCCGGTGATCCGCGCCGTGCGGATCAGCATGTCTACTATGTCTGAAAATTTCAAGGCCCGGTAGACCGCCACGCTGATGAAAAGGGCGTAAAACACGGCAATGGCTGCGGCCTCGGTGGGAGTGACGATACCGAAAAGGATTCCTCCCAGGATGATCCCGGGCATGACGATGGCCAGAAAGCTCGACTTGAAGGCCCATAAAATTCGCATGAGGCTGAAGCCGTGCCTGCTCTTGGGCAGGTTGAGCCGCTTGCCCAGGGCGGCGATGACGGCCATGCAAAGCAGGCAGATCAGAAGGCCCGGCAGAATCCCGGCGGCAAACAGGCCGGCAATCGACACTCCCATGAGGGATCCGTAAATAACCATCAGGTTCGACGGCGGGATGGTCGGGCCGATGATGGAACCGGCAACGGTCACGGCGCAGGAAAACGGCCGGGAGTATCCTTCCTTTACCATGGCCGGTACCAGGGTGTTGCCGAAAGCCGCCGTGTCGGCCACCGCCGCCCCGGTCATTCCGGCAAAAAGCACCGAGGCGATCATGTTCGAGTGGGCCAGGCCTCCGCGGGTATAGCCGATGAGGGCGTCGGCAAAAGCCGCCAGCTTTTCGGTTATGCCCGAGCGGTTCATGATCTCACCGGCCAGGATAAAAAACGGCATGGCCATGAAGGTGAAAAGGTCGAGCCCTTCGAAATAGCGTTTGGGCGCCATCATAAGGAAGTTTTCACCGCCGATCTGGACCAGTCCGACTATGCCGGCAACCCCCAGTGTCACGCCGATCGGCAACCCGATCAGCATGAAGAAAAAAAACAGAACCAGCACCAGAATCATGGCACACCTGCCTGTCGGAAAGCGCGGCTGTCCGGCCGGTCCGGGCTGCGGAGCATGGCGGCGAAAATCTGGAAAGCTGTCAAAGCCGAAGACACAGGTACAGCCGCAAACGGTACCAGCATGTTCATGCCGAAAATAGTGGCATACTGGGTCTTGCCTGCCAGGGTGGTGCCCACTCCGTAGTAAGTGAGAAACAGAAAGAAAGCCAGACTGAGAATATCGAGAATGACCAGCAGCGCCCGCGCGGCCTTTTGCGGCATGAACTGACGGACCAGGTCCAGGCCGATGTGCTCCCGGTAATAGGCTCCACAGGAAACGGCCAGCAGGGCGGACCAGATCATCAGGTACCTGGAGAATTCCTCGGTCCAGGTGGCGCCGAGTTCCAGCAAATAGCGCTCAACCACCCCGAACCAGATCACAACGACCATCGTCCCCACCAGCAGGGCGCACACCCGCTCAACCAGCCAGTTCACACGGAAGGCAATAGCCTGAAGTCTTTTTCTTTTTTCAGGGTTCATCCTTTTCTCCCGTCAGAGCAGACCGCCACTCTGAAACGGAGTGATTTTGGCTGCTCCCGCCCGGCCGCAGCAATAAAAACAGGCAGGCGGCAGTGTTTCCAAAGCTCCCCCTTAATGTTGGAGCCTTTCCCGTTGCGAAGCACGCGGTTCTGCCCGAAACGGTCAATCCGTGTATTTTGCCACGTATATCGACGGAATGACCGCATACATGGCAGCCGCCCGGACCAGCTCGCTTTTCCAGGTCCGCTCGTTGGGAGCGTGGGCCTGATCTTCATGGCCGGGCCCGAAACCGATACAGGGGATTCCGCAACGTCCCATGATCGAAACGCCATTGGTGGAAAAAGTCCACTTGTCGACAACCGGTTCTGAACCGAACAGCGCTGCATAGGAATCAACAAGGGTTTTGCAAACCGGATGATCTTCTTCGAGAACCCATGCCGGAAAATAGCACTCGGTCGGGTATACCAGGCCGGTATAAGAGGGGCGGTCGTAATCGTACATGGATATTTCCGCTCCGAATTTCTTCACCGCGGGAAGCCGTCTGATCTCTTCCAGGGCACCTTGCCAGGTTTCACCACGTGTGAGCCGCCGGTCGACCGAGACGGTACAACTGTCGGCAACCGCACAACGGGAAGGAGAAGTGAAAAAGATCTCTGTAACCGTCAGTGATCCCTTGCCAAGAAAAGGATCGTCTTTCAGCCGGCCGTGAAGTTCCTGTAACTCGCCGAGAATCCGGGCCATTTTGAAAATCGCGTTATCGCCGCGCTCAGGGGCCGAACCGTGGGCGCTCACCCCCCCGACCGTCACTTTTATCTCCATCCTGCCCCGCTGTCCGCGATGTATCCGGCAACAAGTCGGTTCGGTGCAGACAACGAACTCGGGCCTGATCCGGCTTTCTTCGATAATATACTGCCAGCACAACCCATCACAGTCTTCTTCCTGGACCGTTCCGGTAACCAGCAATGTGTAATCTGCTTCCAAGCCCAGGTCCTTTATTATCCTGCCGGCGTAAACCATGGAGGCCATGCCGCCTTCCTGGTCGCTGGTTCCGCGCCCGACGATGACTTCCTCGTCCTCGTATCCCCTGAAAGGATCGTGTTCCCAGTTGTCAGGATTGCCCACCCCCACGGTATCGACATGCGCATCCATGGCAACCAGATGCCGGCCCGAACCAATATAACCCAGCACGTTTCCCATGGGATCGATCTCTACCCTGTCAAAACCGACCTGCTCCATTTCCTTTTTGATACGCTGAATTACCTCGCCTTCCCGGCCGCTTTCGCTGGGAATGGCCACCATCTCCCGCAAAAACTTCGCCATCGCCGGCCCGTATTCTTCGGCCCTGCCGATAACCTGTTTGAAATCGATCTGCATCTTTCACCTTAAGCCGTATGATCCGCCCGGCCCGGATCGCCGGACAATATTGTTTTCGTTCAGTTGCCGGAAAGCTCCTGTTTTTCCTTCGGTGTCGATCTGAGACGTTCGAGGCTGGCAACCCAGTTGGCCCTTATCATCTTCAACGAACGGTCCAGGTCCCCTGATCGCATGGCCTCCAGCATCTGGTTGTGCTCCCTTACCGAGTCGGCGGCCCTGAAACAGGCGTCGAAATAGAATACCTCCATCCGGCGGTGCTTTATCTTGAGGTCCATCAGGATTCCGACCAGACTGGGGTTTTCCGATCTCTGGATGTAAACGTCATGGAAACCGGCATCGGCCTTGGAGGCTTCCACCGGGTCTCGCTCCTTAATTGCTTTTGCAAGCCTGGCGTTGGCCCGTTGCATGGCCTTGAACTGTCTTTCCCCCAGATTTGGAAAAGCCATCAAAAGAGCCAGTTCCTCCAGGGTCCAGATAATGGGATATATCTGCTCGGCCTCCTGTACCGAAACTTCGGCCACCCGGGTCCACCGGTTGGCGGCCGTCTCGACAAGGGCCTTGTCCTCCAGGCGCTTGATGGCTTCCCGTACCGGGGTCCGGCTGACACCGATGTATTCTGCAAGCTCCGTGTCCACCAGTTTTTCCCCCGGCCGCAATACTCCTTCCATGATCCAGTTGAGCAAAGTATGATAGACTTCATCCCGCATGAAAGTCCGGTTTATTTTCCTCGTTCTGCTGGGTATGGGCATCGCGCTTTCATCCTTCCGGCCTTTCGGCGGGCTTGCAGACCGCCTCTTTGGCCTTCCATCGGCTTCAACACAGTTTCGATCACGATACTGGGTTGTGATATATTACATATTACATATCACTGTCAACGGCCTTGGCCGGAACCTCAAAAAGGCAGATCACCGGCCGAGGGGCGCACCTGACCGGCACCGGTCCGGCCGCCATCGGCGGAACAGTTTACATGATTTCTGGATATTTACAGAAAGCATCTGCACCAGGGCCGGCATGCCTTGGCAGGCATTCCGGCCCTGGTGCAAGAACGATCGGGTATTTTCTATGAGTAAACGGTCATCCCCAAAAGGCAGGACGTGCAAAAGCAGACTGCGGGGCTCCGTTGCTGAAGATATTTACCGCATGCCGGGCGGGTTTGCAAAAAGCAATCAGGCCAGGCTCATGGCCACCAGCTCGGCTATGTCCAGGGTCCTGATCTCTTCTTCTTTTTCCAGCTCCTTCATGCCGTCTTCGATCATGGTCAGGCAGAAGGGGCAGCCCACGGCCACGCTTGATACCTGTTGGCGGACAATTTCTTCCGTGCGCTCCAGGTTGATGCGCTTGCCGATGTTTTCTTCCATCCACATTCTTCCGCCTCCCGCCCCGCAGCAGAAACTTTCCTGTCCGCAACGTTCGAGTTCCTTGAAAGAGCCCTGACAAACGTCCTTCAGGATTGAACGCGGCTGGTCAAAGACGTTGTTGTACCTGCCCAGATAGCACGGATCGTGGTAGGTCAGGGCACCGCTTACAGAAGGCTTCAGCCTGATCCGGCCCTCACTGATCAGGCGGGCAATGAACTGGCTGTGGTGAATCACCTCGTAGTTGCCTCCCATCTGGGGATACTCGTGCTTGAGGGTGTTGAGACAATGGGGGCAGGCGGTGATGATTTTCTTGACCCCGTAATTGTTGAGGGTTTCTATGTTTTCCTGGGCCATCATCTGGTAGAGCATCTCGTTGCCCGCCTTGCGGGCGAAATCGCCGGTACATTTTTCTTCGGTGCCCAGAATGGCGAAGCTGACACCGGCTTTTTGCAGGATCTGCGCCAGGGCTTTGGAGACTTTCTTGGAGCGATCGTCGAAAGATCCGGCGCAGCCCACCCAGAACAGGTACTCCACGTCGGAATCCTCGGCCATGGTCTTTACCTCCAGACCTTCGGCCCAGTCGGCCCGCTTGTCGTAGCCGATGCCCCAGGGATTGCCGTTGCGCTCCAGGCCCTTGAGGGCCGGGTTGAGCTCCTTGGGATAGGCCTCTGCCATCAAGACCTGGCCCTGGCGCATGGCTATGATCCGGGGCACATGCTCGATGGTCACCGGGCAGACTTCTTCACAGGCCCGGCAGGTGGTGCAGGCCCAGAGGGTATCTTCGCCGATCACCTCTCCCACCAGCTGTTTCTGACTGTTGAGACCGCTTATCTTCTCCTTGATCTTTTCGGCCTCCTGCTGGTCCCGGCATTGTTCCAGCTGCCGGACCAGCTCGGCGCGCTTGATAATGTTGTCCGCGTTTTCCAGCAGCTCATGCTTGAGGTGATCGTTGAACTCGAACAGGTTGAGGGGCTTGTCGGTAACGTAGGCCGGACAGACGTCCTTGCAGCGGCCGCACTCGGTGCAGGTGTAAAGGTCGAGCCCCTGCTTCCAGGTGAGCTGGTGGATATGGTTGAGCCCCAGGGTCTCGTTTTCCCAGGCGTCCTCGTCTTCCAGGTCGAGCAGTTTCGGTTTGTCGTGTGGATAGTCGAGGCTTTTGAAAAAAACGTTGGGCAGGGCGGTGATGACATGGAAGTGCTTGCCCAGCGGCAGGATGTTCAGAAACGTGAGCTGGGTACATATGTGCAGCCAGAACATGGCCTGCATCAGACCGTCCAGGGCCGGCTGCCCGAGGCCACCGATCAGGGAGGCGGCGGCTCTTGCCACCGGCGTCCAGGCAAATTCCGGGCCGTAGCCGGGATGATTGAGGTAACTGATCCCTGCGGCATGGTAGATATTTACCAGGTTGCAGCGGGCACCGTCGTACAGAAGATCGGATATCATCAGGATGCCGATCATCGCCAGCACCAGGTAGGCCTCGAAGGAATTGTGCAGCCTCTTGGGTTTGATCACCGCCCGGCGGTAAATGGCGTAAAGCACCATCACCAGGACGATGCCCTCCATGATATCCTTCACCACCAGGTAGAGGTACCCCAAAAGATTTTCGTGGCCAAAGACCGGAAGCCGGAAACCTTCCTGGAAACCCTCGCCATAGAGCATCAGGCTGCGGATCAGCAGTACGCAGAAACCCCAGAATATGAAAGCGTGCATTATGCCCGAGCTGCGCTCCCTGGCCCGGCCCACCAGCCGTTTCTGACCGATGGCGATCACCACCAGGTTTACCAGGCGGTCCTTGATACGGTTGAACCTGTCGGCCGGCTCAAGGGCCATCAGCAATTTGATCCTGCCGGTCATGGTCCGTGCGAACACCGCCAGCGCAACCAGAATCAGGAAAGACATCAGGTATGGATTCATGGGCACCTCATGATAATTGATAAAGATAGCAAATCCTTCGCCGGCCCCGGGATCATAACCAGAGCCGGCCACCTGCCGGGCAGCGGAAGGACAAATCTCATGGCTGTCACCATGCTGCCCGCCAGGATGGATCCCCGGCTCAGCTTCTGACTTTCTTCAGCTCTTCCTTCAGGATCGGCACGACTTCGAACAGATCGCCGACGATGCCGTAGTCGGCAATATTGAAAATCGGTGCCTCGGGATCCTTGTTGATTGCCAGGACCACCTTGGAACCGCTCATGCCGGCCAGGTGCTGGATGGCACCGGAGATTCCTACGGCGATGTAAAGGCTGGGAGCCACTATCTTACCGGTCTGGCCGACCTGCTTGTTGTGGGGCATGAAGCCGGCATCCACCATGGCCCGGGACGAACCGAAGCCGGCGTTGAGGTCATCGGCAAGTTCCTTCACCAGGGCGATGCCTTCCTCGTTGCGGGCGCCACGGCCCACCGAGACAACCACGTCGGCATCGGCCAGGTCGATCTCGCCGCTGGCGTCGGAAACCAGCTCCTTGATCACGGCCTTCAGGTCCGGAGCCGGAATATCCAGTTTCACCACGTTTTCCGTTCCGCCGATCGATTCATCAGCCTCGAAGGCGCCGGCGCGGACAACGGCCACCAGCTTGTCGGTGTTGACCTTGACCTTCTGGACCACCTTATTGGTGATAGCCGGCCGGACCACCTGAAAAGCGCCGTTGTCGGCGGCCACCTCGGTGATTTCCGAAGCGCAGGCCGCATCGAGCTGAGCGGCCACCCTGGGGGCCGCCGCCTTGCTGCTTTCAGAAAAGCCGAACAAGATCAGGTCGGCGCCGAACTGCCTGGCTGCATCCACCACGCAGGCGGCATAAGGTCCGGCCGAAAACAGTTCCAGCCCGGCATCATCGGCAATATACTGGGTATCGGAACCGGCCTTGACCAGTTCCGGGACAAGGCCCTCGATATTGCTGCCGATGGCCACCACGGCGGCCTCGGCACCAATGGCCTTGGCTTTCGACAACAGTTCGGCAGTGCTGCTTTTGAGCACACCCTGTTTGATTTCCGCAACTACGAGAACTTTAGCCATGATATCGTTTCCCCTGTCTTCAATCGGGTTGTCGGTTAAATAACCTTGGCTTCACTTGCCAGCAGTTCCACCACCTGGGCGGTAACTTCGGCAGGATCGCCTTCGAATTTACGCCCGCCGCTGCGCTTTTCCGATTCCATGAACTCGATTACTTCCGACTTGGGCGCGGCACAGCCGATTTCCTCGGCCGATGTTCCCAGGGCCGCCAGGTCCATGACTTCGATCTTCTTTTTCTTGGCCATCATCAGGCCGCGCATCTGGGGCAGGCGCGGTTCGTTGATACTGACATCCACGGTTATCACCGCCGGCAGTTCGACCTCGACTATCTCGGTTCCCGCGTCCCCGGCCCGGGAAACCTTCAAGTGTTTGTCGTCAATTACCTCAACGCCGATCACGTTGCTGACGCACGGAAGCCCGAGGTATTCGGCCAGAATTATGCCGGTCTGCCCGTTGTCGGTGTCCTGGGCCTGCTTGCCGGTGATCACCAGATCGTAATCGCCCTGCTCGAAAACCTTCTGCAGCACGCGGGCATAGATGAAGGAATCGGCCTTGTCCAGGGCCGGATCCTCGATGTGGATGCCCCTTTCGATCCCCATGGCGTAACAGCGCCGGATGATGTCGGTGTTATCCCCGCCGCCGATGCTCACCAGGGTGGTCTCGGCCCCTGTCTGCTCTTTGAGCTGGACCGTGGTCTCCACCGCGTTTTCGTCCCAGGCGTTGATGACGTACTGCAGGCCGTCTTCAACAATGGCGCCGTCCTTGACGTGGATGTTAAGTTCCACGTCGACCACTTTTTTGACTGTCGTTAAGATTTTCAAAACGTCCTCCTGTCTATTTAGGCTCGCTAACGTTTTTTCTGCCTACGATGCGGTCTTGACCGCAGAATATGATCAATTCGGAGTCATCGAAAGCACTGGCTATGGTCATGTTCAGGCTGCGGCCCATGGCCACTGCCAGGGCCGTGGGACGCGATTTGCTCACCAGCACCTGCAGCCGGGCCCGGGCCGCCTTCTGCACCAGTTCGAAGCTGATCCGCGAAGACATGGCCAGCAGGCGGGCACCTTCCAGGGAGCCTTCCATGAAAGCCTTGCCCACGGCCTTGTCAAGGGCGTTGTGCCGGCCGACGTCTTCGGCAAAAGAGAGCTCCTCCAGATTGCGGTCGAAAATAAGGGCCGCGTGGGAGCCCTTGGTCCGCGGGTAATAGCTCTGGCTTTGAAACAGCCTCGACAGACAGCCGAAAAGCCGTCCGGCCTCGACCGTAAAGTCGTCGACAGCGACCTCCAGTTTCTGATAGAGGTCCCTGACCATCTCCTTGCCGCAGATGCCGCAGCTCGTCTGGCTGACGAAACTCCTGCGTTCCAGAATATCGCCTATTTTTGCCAGCCGCTCCGGCCGAAGCCGCACCTCCACCACGTTGGGGTCGAGGTCCCGGCAGTAACCCAGGGTCAGAAAATCGTCCCGCCCGTCCACCAGGCCTTCACCCAGGCAGAATCCGGCGGCATGAAACAACTCGCTTCCGGGGGTACGCATCACAACCGAAAAAGGCCTGCCCTCGACCCTGATCAGAAGCGGCTCTTCACCGATAAGCTCCAGGGCCGCCTCCCTTACGGTGCCGCCCGCAATCTTCACAGCCTCGTATGTCTCGGTATTCTTGGCCTCGTTCAACAATCGACTATCCCGTGAAAGATACGGCGGCCTCTATCGGCCATCATGACCCGTCACAGGTCATGCCTTCCGGTTTCCGGGTCATCAAGAAGACGGAAACGCCAGGGATTCGGTCAAGACGAATGCCGCCTGAAGGTACGATGTCGGGCAAAGCGGAAAGCATTCCTTGCAATCGGGGCACTCCTTGGCGGCGATTTCCGGGATAAAGCTTATCTCTTTGCGGATGCCCCTGTCAATGAACCCGACGGCGTATTTCTGTTTCACCTCGGCGCAGTACCTTACGCATAGCCCGCAATGGATACAAAATGAAGCCTCTTTTTCGAAACGGTTCCGGTCGGCGCCGTATTCTTCGGCAAGCTGACGAAGCTTGAAGGAATCGGGCGCGTGGGCCAGCAGCAGCTCGATGATCATCTTGCGGATACGATCGATCTTTTCCGAGCGGGTCGTCACCACCAGGCCGTCGGCAGCCAGAAAGACACAGGCCACAACCAGTTTCTTCCGGCCGCGCTCTTGGACTTCCACGATGCACAAACGGCAGGCCCCGAAAGGCTCCAGCTTGTCGTGATGGCAAAGGGTGGGAATTTCGATACCTGCGGACCGGGCGGCCTCCAGGACGGTCATCCCCTCTTCGGCCCTGACTTCTTTACCGTCGATCTTGAGAATGATTTCGCTCATTTTGTTTTGCTCTTTCTGATGATTCGGTCTTCTTCGGCAACAGGCTCCGGAACCGGCCGGCCGGAAATCTTGGTAACCGCCCCGAAACGATCCGGGCAGACTTCGAAGCAGGTTCCGCACTTGGTGCACTTTTCCTGATCGATGATATGAATCTTTTTCTTGCCGCCATCGATGGCATCCACCGGGCACTTGCGGAGGCAGATCCCGCAGGCCTTGCATTTTTCCGGATCGATATAATAGGAGACCAGCTCACGGCAGGAAAGTGCCGGGCAGCGCTTTTCCTTGATGTGGGCCTCGTACTCGTCCCGGAAGTAACGCAGAGTGCTGAGAAAAGGATTGGGCGCACTCTTGCCCAGGGCGCACAGGGAGGCCTCGATGGCCGTCTCCGACAGTTCTTCCAGCAACTCGATGTCGCCTTCCTTGCCCTTTCCCTGAGTAATGTCGGTCAGGATCTTTAGCATCTGGCGCAGGCCTTCGCGGCAGGGCACGCACTTGCCGCACGATTCATCGGTTAGAAACTCGATGAAGTACCGGGCGACATCCACCATGCAGGTGTCTTCGTCCATGACGATCATGCCGCCGGAACCCATCATGGAGCCGGCCTTGGTCAGCTCGTCAAAACCGACCTGCAGGTCGAGCATCTGTTCGGGTATGCATCCCCCTGAGGGACCGCCGGTCTGAACGGCCTTGAACTTCCTGCCGCCGGGAATACCGCCGCCTATCTTGTAAATGATGTCCCGCAGGGTTATTCCCATGGGGACTTCCACCAGGCCGGTATTGTTGATCTTGCCCACCAGGGAGAAAATCTTGGTCCCCTTGGACCCTTCGGTCCCGATACTGGTAAACCAGTCTGCGCCCTTGTTGATTATCAACGGTACGTTGGCCCAGGTTTCCACGTTGTTCAGCACGCTGGGACGATTCCAGAGCCCCTTTATATTGGAACGGATGTACTTGGGACGCGGCTCTCCCACCCGGCCCTCCAGGGCGGTCATCAGGGCGGTCGACTCACCGCAGACAAAGGCGCCGGCTCCCCTGTGGACTTTTACGACGAAATCGAAACCGGAGCCGAGGATGTTCTCACCCAGCAGGCCGTATTGCTCGGCCTGCTCTATGGCCAGGGTCACGTTTTCAACTGCCAGGGGATATTCCTGGCGGACGTAGATATAGCCTTCGCGGGCACCGATGGCATAGCCGCCGATGATCAGCCCCTCCAGGATGGAATGGGGATTGCCCTCCAGCAGGGCCCTGTCCATGAACGCGCCCGGGTCGCCCTCATCGGCGTTTACGATGACGTACTTCGTCTTGTCGGGAGCATTGCGCGAACCTTCCCACTTGATCCCTGCCGGAAAGCCGGCCCCGCCCCGGCCCCGCAGGTTGGATTTTTTCACCTCTTCCAGTACTTCCACGTCGCTCATCCGGAAAAGGGCCTTGGCCAGGGCGCTATAGCCGCCCAGAGCCAGGTAGTCGTCGATACTCTTGGAATTGATCTTTATATTGTTTGAAATGATGGTGCGTTCCTGGTTGCTGTAAAAGGGGATGTCGGACTCGTGGGCCGCCTTTTCGCCGGTATTGGGGTCTTCGTAGAGCAGGCGTTCGACCACCTTCTTTCCCACAATGGTCGTGGATACTATTTCCGGCACATCCTCCGGGGTGACCTGAAGATAACATATCTGTTCCGGGTAAATAACCACCACCGGTCCCCTCTCACAAAATCCCGGGCACCCGGTTCCCTTTGTCTCCACACTGGCCGCCAGGTTCTGTTTTTCTATCTCCTGCTCGAAGGCATTTATTACTTCCCTGGCCCCGGAGGCAAGACAACCGGCACCGGCACAAACTGAAATACAGGGAGCGTTCGGGTCTCTCTTGGACAGTAAGTCTTGCCTGAACTTTTCCAGTTCTTCAGGCGAATTAAACCGCGCCATAATTTTCCTCTACTCGTAGCTTTTTAAGACCTCTTCTGTTTCGGCCGTAGTCATTTTACCGTAGGTCTTGCCGTCTATCTCAACGACAGGACCCAGGGCGCAACAACCCAGGCAGTTTACCGTTTCCAGGCTGAACTTAAGGTCGAGGTCGGTCTCACCGGGGTTGATTCCGGTAAGTTCCCGGACCTTCGACAGAATGCGGGTTGCACCCCGGACGTGGCAGGCGGTTCCCATGCAGATATGGATTCCGTGCCGGCCCTTGGGCACCAGGCTGAAGGCCTTGTAGAAGGTGGCGATGTGCTGAATGCGGGCCAGCGGAACATCCAGTCTCTGGCTGACCCTCTCCAGGGCCTCCTTGGGAAGCCAGTTGTTTTCGCTCTGGATATCCAGCAGGACCTGAATAAGCGAACTTGCCTCTGCCTGGTGGCGGTCAATTATCTGGTCGACTCTTTCCTTGTCCATAAGCAGTGTCCCAATCTTGTGGCTGTAACAGGCACGTACTAAGCCAGGGCGTAACGCTTTTGGGCCTCGTCGTAGCGTACCAGGCCCTGGCGTGATGAACTGTTCATGTAACCTGAAATTTCCGACTGGTTCAGCCCCACGATTTCGGCCATCTCACCGGTGGTCATGGGTTTTTGGGCCAGCAGGAGCATGATCTGGCTCATGGCCAGCCGGTCACCGATCAGCTCCCGATAGAGACGGTCGAATTCCCGGCTGCCGTAAAATTCTTCGTAGGCCTCCCTGGTCTTGACCGGTATTCTGAAGCGTTCCCTTTCAACCAGTCTCAGATAGGGGACCAGCCGGCCTACGGCCTTTAGCCTCAGCCTGAGCTTTTCCGGATCGACGCCTTCGCTCTGACCGACAGGCCCCAAGGCCTTCACCTGCCCGACGAAACGGTTGACGCTTTCGGCCAGGATGTTGCCGTCGGCGGCCGACATGAATTCGATGTGCAGCCGTCCCGGATCCAGTCCCAGGTGTTCCTGCATTATCTTTTTGAATATAAGTACGTTACCAAAAGCATCGTAGTTGCCGTGGGTCACGTAGTTGCACTCGTTGAGCCGGCAGGCGCCGATAAAGACCCCGTCCTGCCCGCTGGCAAAAGCCTTTTGGATAAAGCCCAGGTCGACTCTGCCGGAACACATGACCCGTATGAACCTGATCTCGTCTGTATACTGTAGCCTGGAGACCCCAGCTAAATCTGCAGCCCCGTATGCTCACCAGTGGCAGACGAAACCAAGGATATTGGGCTTGAACTCAAGACCTGTACTCATTGGCTTTGACCTTTCTTTTGTTGTGAACCGTTATACCTTTTCAACCGCAGCCGCGATCTGCTGCAGGTCCTGCTGCCGGACTGCCGCCGCTTCTATCTGACTTTCTATCTCTTCATTGGTAAAATGCTTCAGCACGATGGCGTCTGTGGGGCACTTGGCGTTGCAAAGCCCGTCTCCCTTGCACAGGATGGGGTTGACCCAGGCCTTTTTCCCTCTGGCGGTTTCCCTGAACTCGATGGCCCCGTAAGTACAAGCCGTAATGCAGGCTCCGCACGAAACGCACTGGTCCTCTTTTACCTCGCATACTGCTCCGGAGGCGATCACCGTGTCGTGGGAAAGCAGGGTCAGCACCCGTCCGGCGGCGCCATAGGCCTGGTTGATGGTCTCCGGAATATGCTTGGGATAATGGGCCAGGCCGCAGAGATAGACCCCGTCGGTGGCAAATTCGACCGGCCGCAGTTTGACGTGGGCCTCCTTGTAAAAACCGTCCGGGCTCAGGGTGACCTTGAAAAGGGAGGCTATGTCGCCGGTGGAGCGCGACGGCACGATGGCTGCGGCCAGGGCCAGGTAATCGGCGTCCAGTTCCAGGTTCTGCCCCAGGATGGGATCGGGGACCGTGACCCGCAACACTTCCCTGCCCTCGGCCTTGGTGGCTTCCACCTGCGGTTTTTCCTCGGGCACGTAACGGATGAAACGTACTTCCTTTTCGGAGGCCTTACGGTAGTAATCTTCGTTGAAGCCGTAAGTACGCATGTCCCGGAAAAGGACGTAGATGTCCATCTCGGGGTTGAGTTCCTTGAGTTCCAGGGCGTTCTTGACGGCATGGCTGCAACAGACCCGGCTGCAGTAGTTGCGGTCCTGGTTGCGGCAGCCGACGCACTGGATCATGACCATGGTCTGGGCAGAGGCCAGCTTTTCGTCGCCTGCGGCGATCCTCTCCTCCAGCTCCAGGTGGGTAAGCACCCGCTCGTCCTGTCCGTAAAGGTACTCATCCGGCTTGTATTCTTCGGCACCGATGGCGATCACGGTGGCACCGTGCTTGATCTTTTTCACCTGCCCCTCGGTTTCGACCGTGGTGACGAAATTGCCGATGTAACCGGAAACATCCTTGATCTCGGCCTCATGGGAAACATGGATCATGGGATTGCCGTAAACCGAGCGGATCAGGTCCCGGAGATAGGCCTGGACATCCATTGCGTCCACGGTGGTGTAAAGTCTGCGGGCGTTGCCGCCCAGTTCCTTTTCCTTTTCCAGCAGGTGTACCTGGTGTCCCTGGCTGGCGATGGAAAGGGCGCAGGTCATGCCGGCAATCCCGCCGCCCACCACCAGGGCGGTCTTGTTGACCGGCAGGTCGAATTCCCGGAGGGGCTCCAGGTGCCTGGCCCGGGCCACCGCCATGCGGATGATGTCCTTGGCCTTGGCAGTGGCCTCTTCCTTCTGCTTGGAGTGAACCCAGGAACAGTGCTCGCGGATGTTGGCCATCTCCAGGAAATACTGGTTCAGTCCGGCTTCCCTGAGGGTGTCCCTGAAAAGCGGCTCCAGGGTCCGCGGCGAGCAGGCCGCGATCACCACCCGGTTGAGCCCCTTTTCCCTGGTCAGCTCGGTTATCTCCATGGCCGAGTTGGTGGCGCAGGAAAAGAGCTGCTCGGTGGCGTAGACCACGTTGGGAAGGCTCAGGGCGTATTCCACAGTTTCCGGAACATTGACCACGCTGCTGATGTTGGCCCCGCAGTGGCAGACGAAAACCCCTATTTTGGGTTCTTGGCCGGAAACGTCTTTTTCCGGCGGATAGACCCGTTCGGTGGTCAGCTTTCCGCGCCGGCGGTTCAGCAGCTCTCCGCACTTGGAGCCGGCACCGCTGGCGGAAAAGACCGACTCGGGAATATCGGTCGGCCCCTGGAAGGTTCCGCTGACAAAGATACCGCGGCGGCTGGTTTCGATGGGATTGGCAGGATTGATCCTGCAAAAGCCGTGCTCGTTGAGCTCTATCCCGAACTTGGCCGCCAGCTTGTCGTTGTCCTTGGGAGGATTGAGTCCCACCGACAGGACCACCATGTCGAACTCTTCTTCCTTGACGCCCTCGTCCGGAGTCGAATAACGCACGAAGACGTTCTTGGTCTCCGGGTCTTCCCTGACGATCTGGGCATAGCTCCTGATGAACCTTATATTTTCCAGGTTGTCGGCCCGCTGGAAGTAGCGCTCGAAATCCTTGCCGTAAGAACGTATGTCGTTGTGGAAGATGGTGCACTCGGCCTCTGGTTCATGGTCCTTGGTCAGGATCACCTGCTTCTGGGTGTAAGTACAGCAGACCGCCGAGCAGTAGCTGTTGTCACCCTCTGTCACCCTGCGCGAACCGATGCACTGGAGCCAGGCTATCTTCCGGGGATGCTTCTGGTCGGAAGACCGCAGGATCTGGCCTTCGTAAGGGCCTGTCGATGACAGGAGCCGTTCGAAGTCCATGCTGGTGAGAACGTTCTCATACCGGCCGTAGCCGTACTCGTCCCTGACCCTGGGATCGAAGGGTTCCAGGCCAACCGAAAGGATGACGGCCCCGACTTTGACATCAATCTTCTCGGGCGTCTGGGTGAAATCGATGGCATCGGTCTGGCAGACCCCGCGGCAGATGTCGCACTTCTGCTCTTTGAGGAAAAGGCAGTTTTCGTCGATATACGCCACCAGCGGGATGGCCTGGGAAAAGTAGATGTGGATCGCCTTGTTCATGGACAGTTCCTGATTGAACGGATCAGGGTACTGAACAGGGCAGTACTTCATACAGGTAGTACAACCGGTGCACTTGTCCTCGAGAACGTATCTGGGCTTCTTGGTCAGGGTGACCTGAAAATCACCTGATTGCCCTTCAACCCGGTCTACTTCAGTATAAGTAAGAACCTCTATGTTTGGATGCCGGCCGACCTCGACCAGTTTGGGTGAAAGTATTCACATGGAACAGTCGTTGGTGGGAAAGGTCTTGTCCAGCTGGGCCATGTGGCCGCCGATACTCGGTCCCTTTTCCACCAGGTAGACCTTGAAGCCGGCCGTGGCAAGGTCCAGCGATGCCTGGATACCGCTGACACCGCCTCCGACCACCATTACGTCCCCAAAGTCTTTGTCCCCAAGGCCACTGAAAACCGCTTGCTTGGTCTCTTCAGGCAGAATTTCGTTTCCCACTTTCTTTCACCTCGTCAGATTTTTGCCGGCCCTCAACCGCATGGCCGGCTTGGTTGGACTGTATTTTTGCCGTTTGCCTTCAAACGCGGCACTGCAACTTCAAATGACATCCCGGACTATCTCGGTGATATCCTTGATCTCCAGGGTTTCTTCGTACTCCAGGTTGAGGCGGCTCTCCTCGAAATTGGTGATGCAGTAAGGACAGGCCGTTGCCAGCACCCGGGCGCCGGTATCGCCGGCCTGCTTGAGCCTCAGATCGGAAAAACGCTCCCCGATGGGAGTATCCATCCAGATCCGGCCTCCTCCGCCGCCGCAACAGAGGCTCTGTTTTCGGCTGTCGGCCATCTCCACCAGTTCCAGCCCGGCAATGGCCCGGAGCACGTCCCGGGGCTGGTCGAATATCTGGTTGTGCCGCCCGAGGTAACATGGATCGTGATAAGTGACCTTCTTGTCGTAGCTGCCCTTTATCTCAATCCGTCCTTCCCGGATCAACTCCTCCAGATACTGGGTCATGTGGACCACTTCAAAGTTCACCATGAATTCCGGATACTCGTTTTTGAAAGTGTGGTAGCAGTGGGGCGATGAAACCAGGATGCGCCTGACGCCGTTGTCGATGAAGGCCTTGATGTTTTCGCGGGCCAGGTTCCTGAAAACCTCTTCGCTTCCGATCTTGCGGATGCTCTCTCCGCAACAGTTTTCCTTCGACCCCAGTATTCCGAACTTCACCCCGGCCTTGTTGAGGATTTCGGCCGTGGCAACCGCCACTTTCTTCATTCGCGGATCGTAGCTGAGGTAGCAGCCGACAAAGTAAAGGATCTCCATTCCTTCTTCGTATGGCTTGACAGGCAGATCCTTGGCCCAATCGGCGCGCTTGCCCCTTTCGCCCTGGAGGGGGTTGCCTTCGGAGATGATACTCGCCCGGGCGCTGCGGGCCGAACGCACGGAAGCCGGGAAAACCTCGTACTCGGTGGCCACCCTGCGCAGGGCGACGCTGACATCGATCTGCCTTACTCCGCGCGGACATTGCTGGGGACACGTGCCGCAGGTCGTGCAGCGCCAAAGGTCTTCGCCGTCGATCTCCGTCAGACCGAAAGCGGCCTCGCGGATCAGCTTGCGCATGCTGAAAGGCCGCACCCTGTTCCAGGGGCAGACCACGTCGCACAGTCCGCACTGAAAACACAGCTTGAAGATGTCTCCACCAGCCTCTTTGATCTCGTCGATTACTTCCTTGAAGGGGGCTACTGTTTCCACTGTCTTTATCGATCCTTATTTGATTTGATCCTGATTGTTCAGCCCTCCTTGGACATTCGGGCGACAGTATCCAGTATCTTCTGCATTCCGTACTTGCCGGCCAGGGCTTCCAGGCCGACTTCGAGATCCTCGACTTCTTCTTCGACTTCTTCCTCGATCTCTTCTTCCCTCTCCTCGTAGATCAGAGCGTCTGCCAGGCACCACTTGACGCACAGTGGTTCGTCCTCGCCCTCGCACATGTCGCACTTGAGCGGCAGGCCCGAATCCGGTTCCTTGAAATCCACCCGGGAAGGACAGGAAGCGCGGCAGAATGAGCACTCGTCATACTCCTTGCCGTCGATTATATACTTGTCGCGCCCGGCGCACTCGGCCACCGTGTACTCTCCGGCGTAAACCGGCACATAGATGTCGCGCAGCGGCTCGCGGATGACCCGGATGCGGGACCTGGCCGGGTTGTTGCTGCTGTATTTGGGGTCGGCGTGGTAGGCGGAGCAGATCACCTCACAGGCCCGGCAACCGTTGCACTTGTCGACATCTATCCTTATGGTCTTGATGATTTTCTTCTTTTTCTCTTTCTCAGCCTTCACGGTTTTACCCTCCTGCACTTTATTGCTGCTCGTTGCCTGCCGCGCTTTGTTCTGTGGAAGACTCTTCCCCCTCTTTCAGGATACCCCTTTTCAGGAAATCACGGCTGACATAGTCCAGCCCGAGATTTTCCAGGGTCTCCTTCGTCGGTATGCCTTCCTCGTTCCAGCCCTTGTACCGGTAATAGGTATCCAGGAGCTTCTTTTCCAGCTCGGGAAACCTTTTCTTCCAGTGGTCCTCGGGCGGCTTTTCGTCCTTGCGCCGCATACCCCGGCGGATGTTGATAGCCCGGACCAGGGTGCGGTATCTGCGGGCGGCCTGCTTGAGGCTTTCTTCGTCCATCTCTATGCCGGCGCCGGCGGAGATGAACTTGGGGTAATTGTGGATATGGTACGGTGGCTTCAGAGGAAAGGACGACAGGCCGGCGCACATACCCAGGGCGTCGTCGATATAGTGCATCATCTCCTGCCAGTCGACTATGTCGCAGGTCATCTCCACGGTCGGATAGAAAGGAATGGAGTTTTCACCCCGCGGCTCCCAGTCCAGGAAATACTGCTTGAATTTTTCATCCGGCACCTGGAACCAGTCCTTGACGAACTCTTCCCGCTGTTCGCGCTTGGGAAACGGGGCCTGGGGGAACTGGCCCTCGATCTGGGTTATGTTGATCTTCTCGCCGGTACAGTACATGAGGAAATAGATCGGGTTGAGCATTGAAAGCTTCAGCGGAAGCTGCTCGTGTTTCTTGATGGTGTTGTGGGCGTACTTTTCGGCCCCCTTGCCGATCTTCTTGGCGGCCCAGTAAGTGCCGTCAGCCAGAATATCCCCGATGCCCTCGCGCCGGACGATCTTGTCCAGCAACCAGTAGAATCTCTCTTCATTGCCTTCCGGAAAGCCGGGCATGTCTTTGTCGGTCAGGATGCCGTCTTCGTAAAGCTCGATGGCAAAGGCCATCACCTGGGGTGTCGAAAACCCGTCCACACCGTACTCGGTGGCTTTCTGGGCGATCTTCAGGCCGAATTCCAGGTCGGAAAAAGCCGCCATGGTATAGGTCAGCTTGGTGAAGCATTTCATCATGTAGGTCGGCAGCCCGGGCATTTGAATGGTGGCCCCGCATTTCATGGGACAGTTGAAACAGCTTATAAGCCGGCGGCGGGCGCTTTCCATGGTTTCGGTCCACTGTTTTGCGATCTCCTCGGTCCAGAAACCCTTGCGCCGCACCCGCGAATTTCCCCAGGAGAAATTCTCGGTATGCCACTTTTCGTCATGGATCTTCATCTCCTGGGGCGATCCGAGGCCCGCCAGGATCGGCATGACACCGGGGATGGGATGTTCCTCCCTCCACTTGATGTAATCCAGTACCTCGTTGCATAGCTCGATGAATTCTTCTGGCCGGGCCACGTTGATGTCGTTGGTGCCCCGCACCGCGATGGCCTTGAGGCCCTTGTCGCCCATGACCGCGCCCAGCCCGCCGCGGCTGGCGCTGGAACGGCCCTGTTCGACGGAGGCAAAGTAGACCCGGTTTTCACCGGCCAGGCCGATGGCGGCCACCTGAATGCGCGGATCGTCGAGTTCCTGGCGGATCAGCTCGGCGGTTTCGATGGCCCCTTTTCCCTGCAGATGGCTGGCGTCCCGCAGTTCAACCTTGTCGTTGTTGATCCACAGGTAGACCAGCTTGGGCGACTTGCCCCGCAGGACCACCTTGTCGTAACCGGCGTATTTGAGCTCCGGCGCCCAGAAACCGCCCATCATCGAAAAACCCATCAGCCGGGTCTGGGGTGAGATGGTGGAGACTATGGTCCGGTTACAGCCGGTGGCAGGGGTGCCGCACAGCAGCCCGGCACTGAAAATCAAAAGATTGTCCGGAGAAAACGGGTCGACTTCCGGGGGAACCCGGTCCCAGAGGATCTTGGCGTTGGTGCCCAGCCCCCCCAGGTAAAGCTCGGTTTCCCTGGGATCGGTGGCGACCTTCTCGATGTTTCCGCGGCTCAGATCGATTTCCAAATTAAACCCTGTTTCTGCATACCTCATTTTTTACCCCTGCTCGGTGCCTTAATTATCGGCGTATTTTTGGGTTAAAATCCTCGGTATCTCACTTGCCGCCCGGCCCGCCACTGGTCGGATCCGGTCGACATTGGCGGCCCCCGCCCTGACCATGCAGGGTCCGGGCCCATTTTCACCTTGGTTACAATATAGCTACTATGTAGTTATACCGCTGGTTGATGTCAAGGAAAAATTTGGTCCCCGCCGGGCGGGCCGCCTCCCTGCTCACCCGGGCGTTATTCCGAAACGAAGCCACTTGAACTGCTGCTGAACATCCTCCGGGACCCGGTTGCCGATCCTGCCCATGAACAGATTTTCGGGCCTCAGGCATATATTGGGCTCGTTGGTCTGGTATTCGCTGAAACCGTGCGGAGTGAACAGATCGATGAGCATCCTGCGGTACTGCTGGGCGCTGAAGCCGGTCCCGTCCAGGTCCCAGGTCCAGGAATAGCCCACCAGGTAGGCTATCATATGTTCGATCCGTGGATGGCGCATCAGGTGGCCGACAATCCGGCTGGCCAGCTTGTTGGCGCGCCAGCTCCGGCTGACCTCGATGGCCTTGAGCTCGATCATCAGCCCCGGCCCCAGCTGGTACCAGCGCTCATGGGGCTCCGGAAAATCCAGGACCCCGAATCCGATGATGGTATCCTGGGGACTGAGGGCCAGAACAACACGGGTGTCGGGCTTGGCGGCGATCTTCTCCAGGGTCTGACGCTTGGTGTATATCGACTTGTACTGGGCGTGGCTGCCGAACTGCCGGTCGAAACGATAACGATGGATCTGCTCCGGGCCGGAAAACGAAGCGACCGTAACCGGCCCCTGGTCGGTGGCGACGATTTCAGGTTCGGCGCTGTCATTGTTGCGGGGCTGCTCGTTCATCGAATTCCGTATAATCCTGCGCGACGGACCTTCCGTCTGCCCGGACGCATCCTTATTTATAGAGAATCGATTCCCTGACAATAGACTCTGACCGGGTTTCCGGAGTCATCTCCATCCAACCCGGGCGACAAGAGCTTGCCAATCCGACTTGAGTTCGTTTATGCTGAAAACGGGATAGAGATGCCGGATCAAAAATCGCTCCACCCTTTGTGGAGGTGCTTGATCATTATCACCATGTCGTGCTGATTGCCTTCGATATCCTTGACGTAGTCTTTAAGGACGGCTGCTTTGACGAAATCGAATTTGTAGACGGCGTCGATTGCGGCATCTTCGATACCCACCACCAGGTCGCAGCGCAGCTTCTCCATGCCCTTGTCCATGGCAAGCTGAATCAGGTCCAGCAGCAGCCAGGTGCCCAGGCGTTTCATTCTGAATTCGGGCAGCACCACGATCCGGAACCGGCCCACGTGCTGTGTGACTCCGAAAGTACGAAAATGAAGGCTGCCATGGCCTATGATCCGGCCCTGGCACAGGGCCACGATGGACTCCGCGAAGCCTTCGCCCATGGCCTTGAACCAGCGTTCCAGAACATCCGGCCTGGTGGCGTCATAGCGCATGCACCACCTGTCTTCGACCGGTATATGGGAATAAAAGTCGGCCAACAGTTGGCGGTCTCCGGGCTCCAGCGGCCTGAGAACGGCCTCGTTGCAATCTTTGAGCACACATTCCTTGGGGTATCTCACCGGCAGCTCCTCCTTGTCTTTGCTACGGCTCGCACCGGCGCCATATTTTTTTCTTGACTGGCCAATGTGTAGCTAATATATAGCTAATATGTGACCTTTTTTATCAAATGAATTTTGTTTAGTAAATAATTTTTTATGCATTTCCCGCCTGGACAAACCATCAAATTCAAGGAGGATATCAATGAGTGACCTGAGTTGGCTGCCAAGAGAATCCGGCCGCAAAGATCATTACCTTTGGGGTGAAGAACATTTCTCCGCCGAAGCGCCGGGGGTTGTTTTCGAAAAAAGACCCATCATCGACCCCAGCGGCAATCCCGTGGACGGTATCTACTCGGCCTGGATCATCCTCAACAACCCCAGGCAGTACAACAGCTACACCACCGAGATGGTCAAGGGAGTTATCGCCGGTTTCCAGCGGGCCTCGGCCGACAGTTCGGTAGTGGCCGCCATCTTCACCGCCGTGGGCGACAAGGCCTTCTGCACCGGCGGCAACACCAAGGAATATGCCGAGTATTATTCCAAGCGTCCCAATGAATACGGTCTTTACATGGATCTTTTCAACGGCATGGTCGACTCGATCCTCAACTGCAAGAAACCGACCATCTGCCGGGTAAACGGCATGCGCGTGGCCGGAGGCCAGGAAATCGGAATGGCCTGCGACCTTACCCTGTCCAGCGACATGGCCATTTTCGGCCAGGCCGGCCCCAAACACGGCTCGGCCCCCGACGGCGGCAGCACCGACTTTCTGCCCTGGATGCTGCCCATGGAGCTTGCCATGTGGAACTGCGTCTCCTGCGAGATGTGGAGCGCCTACAAGATGCAGCGCCTGGGCCTGATCTCCAAGTGCGTCCCGGTTCTCAAGGACGGCGACAAATGGATCCGCAATCCCCTGATCCATACCGAAAGCTATGTAGCCGACGGCGAAATAGTCTACGGCGAGTTCAAAAGCGGCGAGGATGCCAAGCAGGCCCGCCAGATCATCAAGGACACGCCCACCGACTTCACCCTGCTGGACAAGGAAGTCGGAAAAGTCCTGTGGACATTCACCAACCTCTTCCCCGGCTGTCTGATCAAGAGCGTCGACGGCGTGCGCATGAAAAAGAAGTTCTTCTGGGATCAGGCCAAGATAATCAACCGTCACTGGCTGGCGGCCAACATGAACGGCGAGGCCTTCCTCGGCTTCAATGCCTTCAACACCAAGAAGATAACCGGCAAGGACACCATCGATTTCATCGAATTCCGGCGCCTGATGGCCGAGTCCAAGACTTTCGACGACGAATTCATGGCGGCCGTGCTTGCCAAACCGAAAAAGTAGCAAACCAAGGAGGCAGAATGCTGCTCGAAGGCAAAAATGCAATCGTAACCGGCGGCTCCCAGGGAATCGGGACGGCCACCTCCCTTGAGCTGGCCCGCGAAGGGGCCAACGTGTGCCTGACCTACCGCAGCCACGAAAAGGAAGCCCAAAAGGTACGGGACGAAATTATCGGCATGGGCCGCAAGGCCATCTGCGTCAAGTGCGACATTTCTTCTTTCCAGCAGGCCGAAGCCGTGGTCCGGGAGGCCCTGGAGGCTTTCGGACGGCTGGACATCCTGGTCAACAATGCCGGGATGAACTGGGACGGAGTCTGCTGGAAGATGTCCGAGGAGCAATGGGACCGGGTGATCGAGGTCAACCTCAAGGGATACTTCAATTTCGTCCGGCATGTCGCCCCGCACCTGAAGGATCAGGCCTACGGCAAGATCATCAATGTAACTTCCATCAACGGCCTGAGGGGAAAGTTCGGCCAGACCAACTACTCGGCCTCCAAGGCCGGGATAATCGGCTATACCAAGGCCCTGGCCAAGGAACTGGGTGCCTTCAACGTAAACGTCAACGCCGTTGCCCCCGGCCTGATAGAAACCGCCATGCTGCGTGAATCCGAAGCCCGGGACAAGATAATCGACATGGCCCTTGGCGAAATGGTTCTCAAGCGCATCGGCCAACCCGAGGACCTGGCCAACGTCATCGCCTTTTTGGCCTCCGACAAGGCCCGGCACATCACCGGTGAAGTGATCAAGGTCGACGGCGGCCAGTACATATGACGTCAGAAGGAAGAGAAATAATGAATAAAGTAGCCATAATCGGAGTGGGACAGAGTACTTTCGTCCGCAGCTACCCGGGCTCGATCCGCGAATTGGCCTTCGAGGGTTTCAAGGAAGCCATGAACGACGCCGGGCTGTCGGCCGATCAAATAGACGCCTCGGTGGTCTGCTCGGCGCCGGAATACGACAAGCAGAGATCGCCGGCCGGAGTTTTCGCCGAATACCTGGGGCTCAACCCCGGACCGACTTTCTACGTGGAAACCCTGTGTTCTTCCAGCAGCACCGGCCTGCGCCTGGCATGCAGCCTGGTGGCCGCGGGGCTTCACGATACCGTGGCGGTGATCGGTTTCCAGAAGATGTCGGAAATATCTTCGGCCGAATCCCAGGAAAGGATGGGCCGGGGGGCCGACATTCAGTGGGAAAGCCCCTTCGGGACCATGATGCCGGCTTACTACGCCATGTACGCCCGGGGCCACATGGAAACCTACGGCACCACCCTGGAAGACCTGGCCGCCATCCGGGTCAAGGCGTCCACCTACGGCCAGCTCAACGACCGGGCGGTCTACCGCAAGGCGGTCACCGCCGACATGTTCACCGATCCGGAGAACATGATGTCCAACCCGGTTGCCAGCCCCCTGCGGGTGGGCGACTGCTGCGCCAACGCCGACGGCAGCTCGTGCATCATCGTTGCCAGCGCCGAAAAGGCCAAGGCGGTCTGCGACAAACCGGTCTGGGTCCTGGGCTTAGGAGCCGCCAGCGCCCCGGTCAACCTGGCCGGCAGGGACGTTTTCAGCGGCCTGGACGTTGCCCGCCGGGCGGCCGCCCAGGCCTACGAAATGGCCGGAGTAGGTCCCAAGGACATCGACGTGGCCGAGGTTCACGACTGTTTCACCATCGCCGAGATGATGGCCTACGAAGACCTGGGCTTTGCCGAACGCGGCCAGGGCAAGGAGCTGATCCGCTCCAAGGCCACCTACCAGGATGGCGAGATCCCGGTCAACATAGACGGCGGGCTGCTTTCCAAGGGGCATCCCATCGGGGCCACCGGCGGATCCCAGATCCGGACCATCGTGCTCCAGCTCAGGGGCGAAGCCGGCCAGATCCAGGTCAAGAATCCCCGGATCGGCCTGGTACACAATATCGGCGGTGTCGGTCTTTACGGCAACGTCACCATTCTGGGGATCTGATCACCCGGTGCTTCAAGCCGGTTAAAGTCGCACGCGGAGGAAACAATGGGCAAAGCCAAGAAGAAAATCGACGACCGCTTCAAAAAGTTCGGCACCGTGGGATTCACGGCCACCACCAAGGTAAACGACTTTGTCACCCACCTGGAAGAAGGCAAGGTGACCGGGACACGCTGCAAACATTGCGGCAAGACCTATTTCCCGCCCCGGGCCGACTGCTGCCTGTGCCTCAACTCGGACATTGAATGGTTTCCGGTGGAAGGAAGCGGCAAGCTGGTAACCTTCAGCCGCCTGAGCTTCGGGCCGGCCGGCTTCAAGCAGGACGTACCCTATACCATCGCCCTGCTCGACTATGGAGACTACAAGGTCTTCGGCCGTATCGCCGACGGAATCGAAGAAGAGGAACTTGCCGTCGGCATGGAGATGACAACCAGGGTAAACCACCTGCCCAACGGCCAGCTCAACTATGTTTTTGAAAAAGCCTGATTCAAAGAGGGGAAGTACGCCATGACGGAACTGCAATTTTTCAAATACGATCTGACTGACCAGATCGCCCGGCTCACCCTGAACCGGCCCAAGCACAACGTGCTCAATATCGACATGATGAACGAACTGAACCGGATGCTGGACCAGATAGCCGCCGACAAGGATGTGAAATGCCTGGTGCTGGATGCCGAGGGTCCCAGCTGGTGCGCCGGGGTGGAAGTGGCCGACCACAAGCCGGAAATGGTCGACGAAATGGTCGCCGTCTTCAACGGCATCTTCAAGCGGATCGACAAGATCGGCGTGCCGGTCATCGCCGCGGTTCACGGAGCCTGCCTGGGCGGAGGCATGGAACTGGCCATAGCCTGCGACATCATCGTGGCCTCTGACAAGGCTGTCTTCGGCCAGCCGGAGATCAAGCTGGGCTTCTTCCCGCCTTATGCCGCCATCCGCCTGCCCCAACTGGTGGGACCGGCCAAGGCCATCGAGATCTGCGCCACCGGCAGGCGTTACACGGCCGAGGAGGCCCGCAACATGGGCCTGCTGCACCACGTGGCGCCGGCCGACGAATTTCCCGCCTATCTGGAAAAACTGATCAAGGAGATCAAGGTCTGCAGCCCGCTTATCATCCGGCTCAACAAGCAGGCGGTCAAGGACAACCTCGGCCTGCCTTTCGAACAGGCCGTGGAAAAGGTCAGCGATCTTTTCCTCAACCGGCTGATGAAAACCAACGACACCCTGGAAGGCATCAAGAGTTTTGAAGAAAAACGGAGGCCGGTCTGGACCAACAGCTGATTGCCAGCCGCCGGCCGTTCTTATCCGTCTACAAACCGTTTCACGAAAAGGAGATGGGTCCATGACTAAGATGGTATCCTGGCAAATGGTGGAACCGGGTAAACCCCTGCAAAAAATCGAATCCGACATTCCAACTCCCGGGCCGGGACAGGTGGTGGTGAAAGTCGCCGGCTGCGGTGTTTGCCATACCGACCTGGGCTTTTTCTACGACGGCGTTCGCACCAAGACCGCCCCGCCCCTTACCCTGGGCCATGAAATCAGCGGCATCGTGCAGGCCGCCGGACCGGGCTCCGAGGACTGGACAGGCAAGGCGGTCATCATCCCGGCGGTGATGCCCTGCGGTGAATGCGACGTCTGCAAGCAGGATCTGGGCAACATCTGCGCGGCCCAGAAAATGCCGGGCAACGATATCCAGGGTGGTTTTGCAAGTCACATCCTGGTGCCGTCCAACCAGCTGTGCGAGGTTCCCCTGGATGCCGACGGCAAACCGGCCGGCAAGGCGGACATCTCCCTGGCCGAGCTTTCGGTGGTGGCCGATGCCGTGACCACGCCCTACCAGGCAGTGGTGGATTCCGGCCTTACTGCCGAAGACACGGCCATTTTCATCGGCGTGGGAGGAGTCGGCGGCTTCGGCGCCCAGATAGCCAAGGCCTTCGGGGCCCTGGTGATCGCCATCGACGTCGACCCCGCCAAACTTGAAATGATCGCTCCCTATGTCGACAAGACCTTCAATTCCAAGGAAATGCCTTTCAAGGAGCTGCGCAAGGCGATCTCGGCCTTTGTCAAGGAAAAGGGACGCCGCCGGACCCAGTGGAAGATCTTTGAAACCTCGGGCACGGCTCCCGGCCAGATCACCGCTTTCGGCCTGCTCACTTTCGGTGCCAACCTTTCGGTGGTCGGCTTCACCATGGCCAAGGTGGAAATCAGGCTCTCCAACCTGATGGCTTTCCACGCCACGGCCCGCGGCAACTGGGGATGCGTGCCCAAGTACTACCCGCCGGTCCGGGATCTCGTGCTGGAAGGCAAGATCGACATGAAACCGTTTGTCAAGCTCTTCCCGCTGGACCAGATCAATGAAATTTTCGAACAGGTCCACCAACGCAAGATCTTGCAGCGGCCCATACTTGTTCCCTAAATATGTAAACAATCAGGACCCAAGGAAGGAACCATGCACAAACTACTTGTAGACAATCCTGGAGAAAAACTATTACTGCTGGGAAACGAGGCCATCGCCCGGGGAGCCATCGAAGCCGGTGTGGCCTTCGCCACCACCTACCCAGGGACGCCGTCTTCCGAGATATCCTTGAACCTTTTTCAGATGTCGCACCAAAGCGACCTTTACTTCGAGTACAGCACCAACGAAAAGGTGGCCCTGGAAGTGGCCGCCGGGGCCGCCAATTCCGGCCTGCGCACCATGTGCATGATGAAGCACGTGGGGCTCAACGTGGCCGCCGACCCGCTGATGACCCTGGCCTACGTGGGAGTAAAGGGCGGCATGGTGGTGCTGACGGCCGACGACCCGGCCATGTTTTCAAGCCAGAACGAGCAGGACAACCGTTACTACAGCAAGCTGTCCGGGCTGCCCCTGCTGGAGCCTTCATCGGTGGCCGAGGCCAAGGAAATGCTGATCTACGCCTTCGACCTGTCGGAAAAGCTGGGCGAACCGGTCCTTTTCCGCACCACCACCAGGATCAACCATTCCAGCGCCTTCGTGACCCTGGGGCCGATTACTCCCCCCCAGACCAAGGGAGACTTCGAAAAAGACCCCTTGCGCTATGTTACCGTACCGGCCGTTTCCCGCAAGTTGCACGTACGGCTGCTGGAAAACATGGCCAAGGCGGCCGGAATCTCGGAAACCAGCCCGTACAACCTGGTGCGGGGAGAAGGCAAGTTCGGCGTAATCTGCAACGGCGTGAGTTTCAACTACGCCACCGACGCCATCAATGAGCTGGGCCTTGGCGACCGGGTAAGGGTCCTGCGCGTGGGCATGTCCAACCCCCTGCCGTCCAAGATGATCGTCGACTTTCTCAAAGACTGTGAAAAAGTGCTGGTTGTCGAAGAGGGCGAGCCCTTCCTGGAAGAAGCGGTCAAGGCCCTGGCCCAGGAGGCCGGCCTTACCCTGAAGATCGCCGGCAAGGGCAAGGACCTGCTCTCGCGGCTCTATGAATTCAGTCCCACCATCGTCAGCCAGGCCATGGCCAACTATTTCGGTGTAAAATACGACCCGCCCGAGGCGGTGGACGTCGCCGACCTGCCCGAAGCGCCCATGCGGCCGCCAAACCTGTGCGCCGGCTGCAGCCACCGGGCCACCTACTATGCCGTCAAGAAAGCCGCCGAAGGCATGGAAACCATCTATCCGAGCGACATCGGATGCTACACCCTCGGGTTCCTGCCGCCTCTGCAGATGGCAGATTTTCTCATCTGCATGGGATCTTCGGTCAGCTCATCCTGCGGCTTTTCCAGGGCAACCGGCAAAAAGGTTATCTCCTTCATCGGAGACTCTACCTTCTTCCACTCCGGAATGACCGGTCTGGTGAACGCCATTTTCAACAATCACAACTTCACCCTGGTGATTCTGGACAACGGCACCACCGCCATGACCGGCCACCAGCCCCATCCGGGCGTTGACATGTCGGATTTCAACCTTGAAGGCTACGGCCGGGTTTCCATAGAAGAAGTAGTCAAGGCCATCGGCGTAAAGAAAGTCACGGTGATCAATCCCTACAAGGTGGCCAAAAGCATCGAGGCCATCCGGGAGACCCTGGAATTCGAAGGTGTATCGGTCATCATCTCGCGCCAGATGTGCACCCTCTACGCCAAGAGTCTAAAGAAGATAAAGGTCAGGGCTTTCACCATTACCGACAAATGCAAGAATCACCGTATCTGCATCGACACCCTGGCCTGCCCGGCGTTCTACCTGGAAGGCGGAAAGGTGCGCATAGATCCAGATGTCTGCGTGGGATGCGCGGTCTGCGCCCAGATTTGTCCGGAAAACGCCATCCGGCCGGTCAAAAAATCCGGCTGATAAACCCAGTGCCCGGGCCTTTCGCGAAAGGCTGAAATTTCCAGATAGAAGGACGGATATACCATGGATATTACACGACTTATAATTGTTGCAGTCGGCGGCCAGGGAAACCTGCTGGCCTCCAAAGTCCTGGGTGAGGCGGCCCTGCTGGCCGGCGTGCCTTTCCGCATGAGTGAAATCCACGGCATGGCCCAAAGAGGTGGCGTGGTCGAATCGGCCGTGGTTTTCGGCGATGCCAACAGCACCATCATCTCCGATGGCGGAGCCGACATCCTGCTCGGTTTCGAACCGCTGGAGACCATGCGGGCCATGAACAAGTGCAACAGCGAAACCACCGTCATCACCAACCTGTCTCCCCTGCCGCCATTCACCGTGGCCATCGGCAAGGGAACCTACCCGGACGTCGAACAGCTCCGAAAGCTGATCGCCGCCAAGGTCAAACGGCTGCTGGCCTTCGACGGCCTGGCCCTGGCCAAGGAAGCCGGCAACCCCATGGCCCTCAACATGGTCCTGCTGGGAGCCCTGATTCAGAGCAATACCGTGCCCGTTACGGCCGAACAGGTGAAAACCGCCATCAAGACCAAGACCAAGCCGGCCTTCGTAGACGTCAACCTTAAGGCTTTCGACCTGGGCTTCGAAGCCGCCGCCAAGGCGGCCTAGCAAAGCCGGAAGCAGACCGGCCGGCAAAAAGGAGGACAACTTCAGCAGACGGATGAATTGAATTCATTTTTCTACTGGAGTACAAAAACAGAGTATCATTTTATCAACACTTTCGTTCTGGCCTTGCAGGTCCAAACGAGACAAAGGGCAGCCGGAAAATCCGGCCGCCCTTGAGCCAACCAACCCAAGGAGGTCACCATGCCCTGGAACGACGAATTCGAATGCATGCCCCTGGAGAAAATGCAAGCCTTTCAACTGGAAAAGTTGAAAGAAACCGTGGAATGGGTCGCCAAACGGGTCCCCTTCTACCAGGAAAAATTCAAGAAACTCGGGATCAAGGCATCGGATTTGAAGAGCGTCGAGGATGTGGCCAAGCTGCCTTTTACCGAGAAGAACGACCTGCGGGACAACTACCCCTTCGGCCTGTGCGCCGTAGACCTCAAGGAAGTTGTCAGGGTGCATGCCAGTTCCGGCACGACCGGCAAGCCCATCACCGGCCCTTACACCAAGGAAGACCTTGAACAATGGACCGAATGCATGGTGCGCAACTTCTGGGCCGCCGGCGTTCGTCCCGAACACGTGGTCCAGAATGCTTACGGCTACGGCCTTTTCACCGGCGGCCTGGGCTTTCACCAGGGCGCCACGGCCCTGGGCTGCACCGTAGTGCCTACCAGCTCCGGCATGACCGAGCGCCAGATCACCCTGATGCAGGATTTCAAGACCGACGTGCTTTGCTGCACCCCATCATACGCTCTGACCATGGCCGAACGGGCCGAGGAACTGAAGGTCGATCTGCGCTCCCTGCCCCTGAGCATCGGCATGTTCGGTGCCGAACCGTGGAGCACCCAGATGCGCAAGGAAATCGAGGAGCGCATGGGAATCAGGGCCATGGAAGCCTATGGCCTTACCGAGCTGGGCGGACCCGGGGTGGGATTCGACTGCGAGGTCCAGGACGGCATTCATATCAATGAAGATTTCTACCTGGTGGAAATCGTCGATCCCGTCACCCTGGAGCCTCTGCCCCTGGGAGAAAAGGGCGAACTCGTTTTTACTTCGCTCCAGCGCAGGGCCATGCCCATGATCCGCTACCGCACCAAGGACATCACCCGCTTGCGGCGCGAAGAATGCCCCTGCGGCAGAACTTTCGTCAAGATGGACAAGATCTACGGCCGCACCGACGACATGCTGATCATCAGCGGCGTCAACGTATTTCCGTCCCAGATCGAGTCCCTCCTGCTGGATATCGAAGAAGTCGAACCCCAGTACCAGCTGGTTGTCCGCAAGAAGGGTTACCTCGATCAGCTCCTGGTCAGGGTCGAAGCCAAGAAGGAAATCTACGCCGCCGGAGAAAAGAAACGGATGGAAGTCGAAGGCAAAATCATGGCCCACATCCGCGGCCACATGGGCATCGGCGTTGAAGTGAACCTGGTGGAGCCCAAGTACATCGCCCGCAGCGAGGGCAAGGCCCTGCGGGTGGTGGACGAAAGGCCCAAACAGTTCAGGTAGAAAAGTTTGTCACGGCCGCCTTCGCGGAGGCCGTTTGCAAATAAACCCCGGCAGGCGGCGGCTGCCGCCTGCCCTAACCCGGGGCCGGCTTGAAAAAACAGGGGCCCTGTAAGGGGAGGTGATATCATGGCGGACAAATCTGATTTTCGTCCCCAATCCTTTGCCGTCATCGGAGCCGGGCCGGTGGGATGCATCGTGGCAGCCTTTCTGGCCAAGGCCGGCTATAAAGTGACTCTTTGCGACGTGGTCGAGGAACTGCTCCAACCGGCCCGGCAGCGCGGTATAATCATTGAAGGGGCCGAAAACCTCACTCAGAAGATTCAATATACCTGCACCAGCATCGACGACCTGCCGCAATACAATCCGGACGTGATTTTCATCACGGTCAAGGCCAATGCCCTGCCGCTGATCGCCTCGGCCATGGAAAGTTTCTTCAACGAGAAGATGGCCGTGGTTAGCTGGCAGAACGGAATCGACACCGAGCTGGAACTGGCCAAGGTGCTGGGCCGCAGGGGCGTGATGCGGGCCGTGGTCAACTACGGCTGCGGTCTGGCGGGACCGGCCCATGTCAAGCTCCCCTTTCACCATCCGCCCCACTACATTCAGGAGCTTGATCCTGAATCGGCCGGCATGGCCCAGGCCGTGGCCGACGCCCTGACAAAGGCCGGTCTGACCTGCGAACACACCGACCAGATCGTCTCCATGGTCTGGCGCAAGGGCGTGCTCAACGCCTGCATGAACCCGGTTTGCGCCGTTACCGGCCTGACCATGGCCCAGGCCATGGGCGACCCGATCGTATTTTCCATCGTGGACGCCCTGGTCAAGGAGTGTATCGCCGTTGCCCGGGCCAACGAGATCGACCTGGGCTGGGATTTCTATCCCAACGCCATTTCCTACATGAGCAACGCCGGCAACCACAAACCCTCCATGCTGATGGACATAGAGGCCGGACGCCGGACCGAAATCGATTACATCAACGGCAAGTTCGTGGAATACGGCAAGCAGGCCGGCATTGCCACTCCTTACAACTTTACCCTCCAGACTCTGGTCAAGGGGTTGGAGTCGCGGTTGTAAAAACAATGCTCGAGTAACTGAGGATCTGCCTATGAACCAGGACAAACTTTTCGTCGGGACAGACGTTGGAGCATCACGCACCAAGGTGGCCGTCATCGACACCGCCCGGAAGCTGGTGGGCTACGCGGTCCGCAAGTCGGGCACCAACTTCACAGCCACCGCAGATGCCTGTCTGAAAGAAGCGCTGGAGATGGCCGGAGCCGGCAAGGAGCGCATCGCCGGCGCCATTTCCACCGGGTACGGGCGCAAAAACGTATCCTACGCCCAGCAAACCCGCACGGAAATAGGCTGTCACGCCAAGGGATGTTTTCTTTACTTCCCCATGGCCATCACCATCATCGACATCGGCGGCCAGGACAACAAGATAATCAAGCTCGACGAAAACGGCCAGCGTACATCATTCAAGATGAACCGCAAGTGCGCTGCCGGCACGGGCGCTTTCCTGGAGGAAATGTCCCCCCGGCTCGACATTCCCCTGGAAGACATGGACGGCCTGGCGCGCAAGAGCAAGGACATGGTCAAGCTGGGAAGCTTCTGTACGGTCTTTTCCGCCACCGAAGTTCTGGAGAACATACGCAACGGCAAGAAGGTGGAGGACATCGTCAAGGGATTGTTCTATTCCGTGATCCGCAGGATCATAGAGATGGATTCTTTCACTGAAAACGTGGTCATGACCGGCGGGGTGGTAGAGCACAACCGTTACCTTGTGACCATGATGGAAGAGCTTATCGGCCGCAAGATTCTCGTTCCGGAACACCCCCAGCTGACCGGGGCCATCGGAGCGGCCCTGTATGCCCTGGAAGCAGATGCCGTCTACCGGGACGCGTAGGAACCTGCGGTCCGGTTTCAGGACCTGGCAAATATTCACCCCGGCCCGGGATTCGATTCGGACACCGGCGGTGACGGTTTATTGAAGACAATAGTTTATTACGCAAAAAGTATGAAAAGCGGAAGGAGTGATGCTTCATGACAGAAGAAAAAAAAGTCGTAATCAAGCGGCTTGAGTCAGCCAAAGTTTTGGGCAAGTTCATGGCAGATTACTACTATGAGCTGGACAATGCCTCAAAGACCGGTGAAAAGAAGGTCGCCTGGTGCACCAGCGTGGGACCGGCGGAAATTCTGCGGGCCATGGGCTTTTTGGTCTACTTTCCTGAAACCCACAGCGCCATGCTCGGCTCTTCCCGCATGGCAACCGACCTGATTCCCAAGGCCAACGCCATCGGCTATTCCCCGGACATCTGTTCTTACCTGACGGCCGACATCGGAGCCTATCTGGAAAAGGTATCCCCCCTGGCCAAGGTTTTCAAGGGAATCGAAGGACCGCCCAAGCCCGACGTGCTGGTCTTCAACACCAACCAGTGCCGCGACGTCCAGGACTGGTTCGCTTTTTACGCCAAGGAATACAACGTGCCCATCATCGGGGTCCATTCTTTCGTCGGTGTCCAGGACGTGACCGAGGCCCACGTCAAATCGGTGGCCAAGCAGATGGAAGAAATGATTCCCACCCTGGAGGAAGTTTCCGGAACCAAGTTCGACATCGACCGTCTCAGGGAGGCTGTGGCCCTTTCCCGTGAATGTTCGGACCTGTGGAAAGAAGTGCTCGACACGGCCGCCGCGGTTCCTTCTCCCATTACCTTCTTCGACGGCACGACCCTCATGGGAGCGGCCGTGGTCGGCCGCGGAACCCAGAAGGCCAACGACGCCTACCGGGTCCTGCTCAAGGAACTCAAGGAGCGGATCGAACGCAAGGAAGGCGCCTTGGAAAACGAACGTTTCCGCCTCTACTGGGAAGGAATGCCGGTGTGGGGCCGGCTCAGCGCCCACGCCAAGCTGTTTGCCAGCCTGGATGCCTGCGTCCTGGCCTCGACCTACTGTAACAGCTGGATCTTCTCGGCTCTTGATCCCAAGGATCCTTTCACCTCCATGGCCAGGGCCTACACCGAGCTGTTCATCGTCCGGGCAGACGCTCCCAAGGAAAAGTACATCAGGGACATGATCGAATTCTTCAAGGTGGACGGCATAATCTACCACGACGCCAAGACCTGTCCCAACAATTCCAACTGCCGTTACGGAATGCCGCAACGTCTGGAGAAAGAAACCGGGGTTCCTTACCTGACAATAAACGGCGACCTGAACGACCTGCGCCTGATCTCGGACGAACAGACCAAGACCAACGTTGAAGCATTCATCGAACAACTGGAAGAACGCAAAGCAAAATAGCTTAAGGAGAGCCATCATGCTGGATGCACTGTTTCGGCCAAGAGGCGTTGCGGTTATCGGCGCCTCTACCAAGGAGCTTCACATAGGCAACCGGGTAATCAAGAATCTGATCGATTTCGGCTACAAGGGAGAAATCTACCCCATCAACCCCAAGGCCGATGAAATCCGCGGGCTGAAGGCCTACAAATCGATCCTGGACGTTCCCGGCCCGGTGGACGTGGTCCACATGGTAATTCCGGCCAAGTTCGTGCCTCAGGCCGTGGAAGACTGCGGCAAAAAGGGAGTAAAGCACATCATCATCAATTCGGGCGGGTTTTCCGAGATCGGCCCCGAGGGTGCCGCCATCGAAAAGGACTTCCTGGAAAGAGCCGCCAAGTACGGGATCCGGATCTTCGGCCCCAACTGCCAGGGAATCATAAATTCCGACCCTGAAATCAGGGCCTATTGCAACTTCACCTTCACCTTCCCCGAACCGGGCTACATATCCATCGTTGCCCTCAGCGGAGGGGTGGCCGAGGTGATTCACCAGGGCTTTGCCTCCATGGGCGTGGGCACCCGCATCTACGCCTCCAACGGCAACGCCTGCGACATCACCATCCCGGAAATCATCCGCTACCTGGGAGACGACGAAGGCACCCGGGTGGTGGTCACCTACGTGGAAGGCCTGCGGGACCCTAAAACCTTCCTGGAAGTCGCCACCGAAGTGGCGGCCAAAAAGCCGGTCCTGGCCATGAAGGCCGGCCGCACCAAGGAAGGCGCCAAGGCGGCCGCGTCCCATACCGGCGGCCTGGCCAAGGAAGACATCGCCACCGACCTGATCTTCCAGAAGGCCGGAATCCTCGATTTCCGTGACGAAGGCCAACTGATCAACGCCGGCGTGGCCTTTGCCAGCCAGCCGATCCCCAAGGGCAACCGTGTCGGGATCATCACCAACACCGGCGGGCCGGCGGTAATAGCCACCGACGTCATGGTGGCGGCCGGCTTGAAACTGCCGCCCCTTTCGGAAAAGACCGAAGCCTATCTCAAGGAAAGGCTCTTTCCGGAAGCCTCGGTCCACAACCCCGTGGACGTGCTGGCCACCGGCACGGCCGAGCATTACCGGGCCTGCCTGGACGCCATGATGGACGACGACAACTTCGACTGCGTCTTTGTCAACTTCGTCACCCCGTTCTTTGTCGATACCGACAGCATTGCAAAGCAGATAGTCGAAGTCAGCAAGCAGCAGCGCAAGCCGATCGTCTGCAACCTGATGACCGACCGCCGCCAGTGGACCGAAACGGTCCGCATCCTTCAGGAAGGCGGAGTGCCCTGCTTTGCCCTGCCCAGCGAAGCGGCCAGGGCCATGGCGGCACTGGTCCGTTACCGCCAGATCCTGGACCGTGACAAGGGCCGGGTCAAGACCTTCTCCGATGTGGACACCAAGGCAGCCCGCGAGATTATCGACCGGGCCAGGGCGGCCGGCCGCAAGATGCTGACCGCGGCCGAGGTCTACGGCATCTGTGACGCCTACAAGATACCGACAGCGGCCTGGGCCGTGGCCGACAGTGCCGACAATGCCGTCAAGGCGGCCGACAAGATCGGCTACCCGGTGGTGCTCAAGGCCGACTCGGAAGCCATCGTCCACAAAAGCGACATGGGAGCCGTGGCCCTCAACCTGGAAAACGGCGAAGCGGTTGCGGCCGCGGCCAAGGATATGCAGGCCAAATTCGATGCCGCCGACCTTAAATTCCTCATCCAGAAATTCACGCCCGGCGGCCTGGAAATCATCCTGGGAGCCAAGGCGGAACCCGGCCTGGGCCATATCATCATGTTCGGCCTGGGAGGTATTTACGTGGAAGTGATGAAAGACGTGGTCTTCAACCTGACGCCGGTAACCGACGCCGAAGCCAACCGGATGCTGGAGTCAATCAAGGGCAAGGCCCTGCTGGACGGAGTCCGCGGCCAGGCCGGAGTCGACAAGGCGCAACTTGCCGAAACCATCCAGCGCCTGTCCCAGCTTGTCAGCGACTGTCCCCAGATCGCCGAGCTGGACCTGAACCCGGTGATGGCCTTTGAAAACGAAATCCGGGCTGTTGACGCCCGTATCGCCATCGAGTAGATTGTGCTCCGGGGGACGGCCATTGCGGCCGCTCCCCCGCCGCTGCTCCTCAATCCCAAACACACCACTGCAGGGAGACACCATGGCTCACTGGCTAAATTTCGGTCAAATCCTGAAGGTTAATGCCAAAAAGTTTCCACGTACCGCCGCCCTGAAGGACGCCAAGCGCAGCTTTACCTACCCCGAGGTCAATGCCCGGGTAAACCGCCTGGCCAACGCCCTGCTCTCGCTGGGACTGGCCAAGGGGGACAAGGTGGCCGTCCTGATGGAAAACAGCATCGAAATCGTGGAAGTCTACCTGGCAACCGCCAAGACCGGACTGGTGATAGTGCCTATCAATTTCCGGCTGGTGTCCCGCGAAATCGAGTACATTCTCAACAACTCCGACGCCAAGGCCCTGATCGTCGATGACGAGTTCACCAACCAGATCGATCCCATCAAGGGCAAATGCTCCAACATCCTTCCCGACAGCTATATCGTTGTGGGGCAGCCCGTGGAAGGCTACCGCCGGTATGACGATTTCATGGCCTCCGGCACCGAACAAGAGCCCGACTGCGAGGTTCTGCCCGAAGACGTCTGGATCCTGATATACACCTCGGGAACCACCGGCAGGCCCAAAGGCGTCATCCGGACCCACGAATCGCATATCGCCTTCTACCTGATCAATGCCGTCGACTTCGGGTTCAGCGAGCACGACGTCTGCATGAACGTCATGCCGCTGTGCCACATAAACTCGACTTTTTTCACCTTCACCTTTACTTATATCGGGGCTTCGGTCTACATTCACCCGGCCCGCTCCTTCAGGGCCGAGGAGATCCTGCAGATAGTCGAAAGGGAAAAGATTACCTTCATCTCCCTGATCCCCACCCATTACAACCTGATTCTCAACGTTTCGGAAGAAGGCCGCAAGTGTGACGTCAGCTCCATCCGTAAACTGCTGTGCAGCTCGGCCCCGGTACGGCGCAGCATGAAAAAGGCCATCATGGAGTTTTTCCCGGGAGTCGAACTTTACGAAGGCTATGGTTCGACCGAAGCCGGCATCGTAACCGTCCTGAAACCCGAGGACCAGATGCGCAAGCTCGGCTCCATCGGCTTCGAGTCCCTGGGTACCGACTTTGTCAAAATTCTCGATGAAGACGGCAACCAGGTGCCGGTCGGTGAAGTTGGAGAAATCTACTCCCGTGGTCCCATGCTTTTTAGGGAATACTACAAGCTTCCGGAAAAAACGGCCGCCGCTTTTAACGGGCAGTGGTTTTCCGCCGGCGACATGGGCAGACAGGACGAAGAGGGATACTACTACATCGTGGACCGCAAGGACAACATGATCATAACCGGCGGCGAGCATGTCTATCCCAGCGAGGTGGAAGAGATCATCGGCAGCCACCCCGATGTCTTCGACGTGGCGGTAATCGCCCTGCCCGACCCCAAGTGGGGGGAAAAAGTGGTGGCGGTGGTGATTCCCAGGGAGGGAGCCACCATCACTGAAGAAGAATTGCTCAGCTGGTGCCGGGACGAGATGGCGGCTTACAAGCGACCCAAGCAGATATTTTTCATCGGCCAGGATGAAATGCCCCGCACGGCCACAGGAAAGATACTGCACCGTAAGCTGCGTGAAAGATACGGCAGCTGATTTCAACAGCCCGAACAAACAGTTTCAGATATAAAAAGGAGGTTTTGCATGTTGACAAAGGCTTTCATCCCTTACAAGGGCTACTTCAGTACCCCGTTTTGCCGCTGGCAAGGCTCCATGGCCAACGAAAACAGCATCAAGCTGGGAGCCGAAACCGCCAAGCGCTGGCTGGCCGAAAAAAACTGGGATCCGGGCATTTTCGATTACCTGATCTTCGGCAACACCATCGGTCAGCTGCATCAGTTCTACGCCGCACCCTGGGCCGCAGCCCTGATGGGAGCCGGGTCGATTCCGGGCTTTGCCATCAGCCAGGCCTGTACCACCGGCACTACCTGTATCTACCAGGCCGCAGTGGGCGTAGAGACCGGGCTTTACAACATCCCCTTCGTCATGACCACAGACCGCACATCCAACGGTCCCCATACCGTCTGGCCCAATCCCAACGGACCGGGCGGAGAAGTAATCTCCGAGAACTGGCTCATGGACAACTTCAACAGCGACCCCAACGTGGGCCTGCGGATGATCGAAACCGCCGAAAACGTGGCCAAGGAAGAAGGCTTCACCAAGGAACAGTGTGACGAACTGGCCCTGCGGCGCTATGAGCAGTACACCATGTCCCTTGAAAACGACCGCGAGTTCCAGAAACGCTACATGTTCGGAGCCGAAATCAGGATATCCCGCAAGAAAACCATCATGGTGGAAGAAGACGAAGGCATCCTGCCCACCACCAGGGAAGGCCTGGCCAAGCTCAAACCCCTGATCCCCGGCGGCGTGCTGAGCTTCGGCGCCCAGACCCATCCGGCCGACGGCAACGCCAGCCTGGTTGTAACCACCAAGGAAAAGGCCGCCGAGCTGAGCGCCGACCCGGCCGTCACCATCCAGGTGGTAAGCTACGGCTTTACCCGCGAGCGCAAGGGCTACATGGCGGCCGCCCCTGTTCCGGCGGCCAAGATGGCCCTGGAGCGGGCCGGGCTGAAGATCGATGACATCAAGGTCATCAAGACCCACAACCCCTTCGTGGTAAACGACCTGAACTTTGCCAAGAAGATGGGCATCGACGCCAACAGCTTCAACAACTACGGCTCTTCCCTGATTTACGGCCACCCCCAGGGATCGACCGCCACCCGGCTTATTATCGAAGGCATCGAGGAAACGGTCATGGCCGGCGGCGGCTACTTTCTCTGGACAGGCTGCGCGGCAGGCGACTGCGGAGCTTCGCTGGTGCTGAAAATCGACGCCTGAACTGTATTCCATATGTTGTCAGCCGGGGATTAGGCCTCACCCTGCTGGCTGGCACCTTCGCACAAGGGCTGCCCTCTTTCTTGGGCAGCCTTTTTTTATCCCGCCGAAAAAGCGCCACCTCCAATCTGACCGGCATCCCGGACGCGGCCGACAACCACTTCCTTGTGGACGTCGGGTTCAGGGAAACCGATCCGGGCCTGCAAAAGACCGTGGTATCCCTCATGCTGGAGATCTACAGAGAACTTGAAATTGGTGTGATAAGATATTATGCTGGCAGAAAAGGGACAAGCAGGACATCGCTGAAATGGTGGTGACCAGGCTCCGGGAGGACCTGCAATACGCCTGCGGGCTCCCGGATGACGCCCTCCAGGAAATACCCCATCTGTTCGGAATGTTCAGGGATATCGGAGAAGGCGGCCGCGCCGAGGACATCGAGCGCGTGCGGCGCTCCATCATGATCGTGGACAAGCTTGCCGGCACCGGCGAAAGGGTCGGACCGGCCGGCGTGATCTTTGTGTGCGTCACCCTTACAGGCGGCCTGCTCACTGCCCTTGGCATCGGCCTGAAGTGGTTTTTCGGCCATCAGGGAGGCAAATAGCAATGATCGCCCATCTTTTCCGTATCCGCCGCAGCAGTCACGGCACGGAAGGGATTTTCGCCGCCGGCGCCTTTTCGTGCTTCACCATGGAACTGCCCTGGAAGGACAACCGGCCCAATATTTCCTGCATCCCGGCCGGGCGGTACAAAGTCACCATCCGTGTTTCGCCCAGGTTCGGGCAGGTCTACCACGTAACAGAGGTGGAGGGCCGCAGCAGCATCCTGATCCATTCCGGAAACTTTGCCGGAGACAAGTCCCTTGGCCTGCGGACCCACTCACAGGGCTGCATCCTGGTGGGCAAATACACCGGCATCCTGGAAGGCCAGCGGGCCGTGCTGGCCTCGCGCATCACCCTCAGGCGGCTGCTGGATTTTTGTGGCGGGCAGGACTTCACCCTGCGAATCCAGGAAGCTTTTTAACGCGCCGGCAGGTTCCGGCTGCAAGTGCTTATCGGTAACTTGCAGACTCAACTTGTCAATTTCATCACATCGGGAGGATATCATGGTCCTTGAAACAGTGCTCGGCGCCCTGACCGGTCTGGTGGGAAACGCCGTAACATCGTTTGTCAATTACAAGACCCAGAAGCTGAAAAACGAACACGACAAGGCCATGGGCGAGCTTGAGCTCAAAAAAATGGAGGCCGAAAAAAACTTCATGCTGGCCGAGGCCGAGGCCAACATGAAGATCACCCAGGTGGAGACCGAGGCCAAGATCGAACTTGCCGACTCCAAAGCCTACCTGGAATCGATCAAAGCCGCGGCAAAACCCCTGTTTACCGAAAAGTTTATTGACAGGCTCTGGTCCGGGGGCAAGATGGGCAAAATCATCGGCAGTGTGGTGGCCTTTTTGTTTGGCATCATCGATTTTTTCAAGGCTCTTATGCGGCCGGCCCTCACCGCCTATCTTGCCGGCGTCACCACCTGGATTACCTGGATGGCCTGGCAGATCATGCAGAAAAACGGCCAGGACCTGGAAGCTGCCAAAGCCGCCGCCCTGTTCGACGATGTCACCTCCATCGTGATTTACCTGACCGTCTCCTGCGTCACCTGGTGGTTCGGCGACCGCCGCACGGCCAAGTTCCTTATGCGGCTCAATGACGGGAATATCAAGCGTTGAGGCTCATCCTGGCGATGACGTTCTACCGGGAAAACATTCCCACCCCAAAACACCACTGAAAGAGGGCATACAATGATCAACGCTACAGAAGTCCGGATTCTGAGCGAGGCCAGACAACTGAAAGAATCCAACCGGAAAGCTGTCAAAGCTGTGCTTGAAGCCGACATAAAGGGTCTGGCTGCTGCCCTCGACAGTTATGTGAAACTTAAAAAGCAACTCATGATCAGACTGATCGACCTGCCGGTGTTAAAAATCCATGACCCTGATGTTCAGCGAGTCCTCACAAAGCTGCGCAACAATGAACCGTTAGAGGCAGACAATATGGTCCGGTTCTTGGAAGAACAGTCAGACCTGCCCGGAAAGATTGATGACCTGGACGAGGCCGAAAAGGAAGATCTGGCCCATGAACTGTTCTACTCCTGGTATAGCGGATACCGTTACGTAGAGGCCATGTATAAAACAGGTTCTTTGTTTCTGAAATACGCATGGCCGCCGGAGCTGGCGGTCTTTGTTGAAGAGGCGCGCAAATGCTTTGCATTCCGGCAATACAATGCCGTTTACGCCATGTGCCGGGTGATGCTCGAAATCGCCGCCAGGCATACATGTAAAAGAAAAGGCAAAATTAAGAAGTATCACGAGAATGTGAGGGGGCGCCGCAGTCCCAACACCACAAGGCTGTTAAGTCTTTCCGCCCCGGACAGCCTGCGCGATAAAATACAAACCATATATTATGATTGCAGTGAGTTACTTCATGGCCACAACAGGGTGTCCGACGAGACAAAAGCTCTTGATATGCTCAAAGCCACCCTTGATGCTGTTCAGCAGATATACAGGTGAAATGCCTGTCGAATGTCCGGCTCAGGCCATATTTGCCCCCGGCTTGAATCTCACGACGGCCTTGTCACCCACGGCATTTTACTTTTCATGTGTTGTCTGTGCTTATTTTTCTTGTCCCGAAACTCTTGTGCAACGGCAGCGTAAAGGGCGGAAAACCAGCCGGCAGGATCATTTCTGGGCAAACTCACGAAAATACGGCCAGGTGTTGAGCGGTAAATTGATATCGGAGAAGACAGCCAAAAAATCATCGGTAATGGTTTATTCCGCAACGAGCACTACCCTGTAATCTCATTTGACTTTTAACGCGTACTCCTTTTTTGTGGTGCCGGTTATTATCAGATCATAGCTCGCTATAAGTACAGCCCTGTCATCATCCGGGATTGAATAGGCTGTTTTCTCATCAATATAAATTTTCATTTCCCCACCGAATTTTTCGCGCCTTACCTTAAGACGACATGACTCAAGATCAATGCTTGCAATCTGTACTTGCTGCAGAAGGTTCCGGTAACCTGCCGGTTTCATGCGTCTTATTTTTTGTTTTGATGTTTTGCTCATACCGCTCCCCCTGTCAGGCCGCCTGTCCGTACTCGTCAGCCGGCGATATGTTGTTTTTCCCTTTCGGCAGTTGCACCGGACGGTAAGTCGGTTGTTTATCAGTCTGCGCGTTTATCGGGTAGTATCGATAACGCATGGCCAACAGGGTACAGACATATTGGTTCAGGCTGACGCCATTTTCCTTTGCAGCCCTGGCAAGCTCCCTGTGCAGAAAACGTGGTAAGCGCACGACAAATCTGCCACTGTAATTATCAATATCTTCTTCAGGCTCAGGTATCTCCAGCCCTTCTTTCAGATAGAACCTGAAGCGCTCTTTTTTGACCTCTTCCAGGTTTTTTATCGCTTCTTCAACAGTTTCACCATCTCCAACCATGCCCATTTCTCCAAAGCGGGGCAGGCGCGCCATGTAGCCGCCACCTTCCTCTTTGGGGATCTTCACAATTTCAATTTTGTAAGGCAATGACAAATAGTGTTCAATATTCTTGCCCATTTCTGCCCTCCAATTCTGTCTGGACTCTGATCGCATCCAATAATCTTTTGATATAATATCCTTTGACGTATCGCCCGCTCATCAGGGGGATGGTAATTTCTCCCATATGACTGAATGGCTCAAATCCCGCAAATTCCTTGCAGCGCAGAACAGCTGTCAAGTGACACGAGTTTTTACGAACTTAGGGGACGCGAGTTCCTCCTTGCTCATCCGTACCCACTTCATGGCGACCCTCCTTAAATGGAGAATACATCATCAGCGGATACTCGTTAAGGACGGACCGTAAAAACTCGCGTCCCCTAAGCCTTATCTTAATGGGGTTCTGCACAATCGTGTCAGTCGGCTGGATGCATCAGGCCGTTTCAGTTGCATACGGCGTTACTATGGGCTTTATTTTCTCCCAGTCGTGGTTGGCATTGGCCGCCTGCCATAAATCGTAATTTTTCTGAAGATTGATCCACAACTCCGGGCTGGTGTCAAACGCCATGGACAGCTTAAGAGCCATCGCCGGTGTCACGGATGCCTTTTCATTAACAATTTTTGACAAGGTCTTTCTGGAAACACCCAATGTTTCGGACAGTTCCGTAATGGTAAGCGCCAGCGGCTCCAGGTAGTCCTCTTTAAGTATTCTGCCCGGATGGGTGGGCTTTCTTTTGATGATTCTCATGTCATTCTCCAATTCATCCTAATGATAATCCAGGTAATCGACTTCATAGGCATTGCCTTTTTCAAAGATAAAAGTGATGCGCCAGTTTCCCGATACATTCACGGCGTATCGGCCTTTGAATTTACCTGCCAGCGGATGCAGGTTGGAGCCCGGGTAATTCATGTCTCTCAATTCATTTGCCGCATGAAGTCGGTCCAGAATTTTACCCAGTTTTCGTATATGTTCAGGTCTGATTCCTTTTTTCGAGAAGGATCAAATCCACATAAAACGTCGAAAAGCCTTTATTGGTAAAGTCAGAGCTGACTGTTTTTCTGGTCAGGAAGGAACAAACTCGACATAAATTATATTGTCTTGCTGCTGAATCTGTGGCCCGTGTTTCCATTGTCTGGCCTGCCCGGCCGGACTGCTGTTTTTCCGGGCAGGGCCCCAGCCTTTTTAAAATACAAAACGAAAGTCAATCCAGCCCTGATGAGCGGCCACTTCGGCCTTCATTGTTTCGAATTTCGGATCCTCCATACCCAGATACCGATAGCGCAGGTCGATTGCAAATTTATCGCTCACATCGATACTGATGCCCGCGTCTGCATGCCATGTCAGCGTATTGGCGTCATCGCCTTTCCGGACATAGCCTATGCTGCGCACCTTAAGGTCTGAGACATCTATTTTGCTGTAACCTATTCCGCCACCCACAAACGGCGTGAGTTTCGACTTCACAGGGAAGTCGAAATATCCGTTCAGAAGCAAAGATGTAATCTTTCCGTCTCCGTCCACGTCACCGCTTATTCCAAGCAGATTGACCTGCTTGAAATCATTGACGGTATGAACAAGCTCCCATTCGACCCTGAAATTACCGAAGTCCCAACCCAGGGCCACGGCTCCGCCATAGCCGTTTTCGAACTCGAATTCGAGATCAAGCCCCAGCAAATAATCATCGGTATCAGCATCCTGAACCATGGAATATCCGCCGGACAACCTGAAGTAAGATGTATTCTGCTGGGCGGCAGAAGCATAACCGGAAATCATGAGAACAGAACATACGACAACAATCCACCCCAAACCACGTACCGACATACTACCCCCCTTTCATCAAAGCGTGCGGCTCAGACTGACAACGGAATTCTGTTTGGCAATAGAACTGACTGACGGTAAACAAAAAATACACAAACTAAATCAGAATGCAAATATTTTTTCAGGAAGGAACATAATTAAGGGTCAAAATTGATGTAAATTATACTTTCCTGTTGGCGTTTTTACTAAGTTCGAAGATTTTTGCGATATCCCCGTTGTGGGCGTTCATATAAAAAAGGAACTGAAGATCGTCAAACGAATACGGGATCCGGCCCATTGGGACAGGCCCCATTTCACAATCAGCTCACAACTAGCTCACAATTTTTTTGTAATTTTGGGCACATTATAACAGG
>JAMOUQ010000012.1 GCA_027068085.1 Desulfobacteraceae bacterium
ATAAACAATACCTATCACTTGTCGATCTTGTGCCTTATTCCCCACACAATTGCAGCTTTCGGTCTTATTGAACTGTTCAGTTAGAATTGCTCAGCGTGATTTGTTTACTTTGAAAAATAGCATCGGGTGTGTTATTAGGTTAAATTTGATGTGTTTGAGCCGGGCGGGCGTCTGTTTTCCATGCGGGCCGTTTTAAGCCATGGTACGCCTGGCAGGACTCGAACCTGCGACCTACGGATTAGAAGTCCGTTGCTCTATCCAGCTGAGCTACAGGCGCACATGGGATCGGGCACGGTCACTAACACAGGTCGCCGGTTATGTCCATAAAAAATACCCCGGGCGGCACATGAAAGTGCCGCTGCAGACGGGAAGGGCATAGAGACAACCTGACGATGAAAAAACAAAAGAACAAGGCAATCGCTCCCAAGGAGGTCATAAATACCCTCAATCCACCCGACAAGGCCGGAGACGACAGCAAGTCGCTGGTCAAGTACGACCCTCTCCAGCGTTACCTGGCCGAGATCAGCCGGTACCGACTGCTTACGCGGGAAGAAGAAATAGAGCTCGGGCGCCGGGTGCAGGAAGAAGGTGACATGGAGGCCGCCTACCAGCTGGTGACTTCCAACCTGAGACTGGTGGTAAAGATCGCCCTGGAGTTTCAGCGCCTGTGGATGCAGAACCTGCTGGACCTGATCCAGGAGGGCAATATCGGGCTTATGCAGGCGGTAAAGAAGTTCGATCCTTACAAGAATGTGAAATTTTCCTATTATGCTTCTTTCTGGATAAAAGCATACATCCTGAAGTTCATAATGGATAACTGGAGGCTGGTGAAGATCGGCACCACCCAGGGGCAACGGAAGCTTTTCTTCAAGCTCAAGAAGGAGAAACAGAAGCTTATCGAAGAAGGTTTCGATCCCAAGCCGAAGTTGCTGTCCCAGCGCCTGGGGGTATCGGAGCGGGAAATAATCGACATGGATCAGCGGCTGGACGGATGGGACGTGTCCCTGGACGCTCCGGTCAAGGACGATTCCGATACCGGGCGGATAGACTTTTTGAAGGAAGACACCGATTCGGCCGAGGACAAGGTGGCCCGCAAGGAGATGGAGGTCCTGGTTCACAACAAGGTGGCCGAGTTCAGGAAGCAACTCAATGAACGCGAGCTGGTTATATTCGACAAGCGGATTTTTTCCGATACCCCCGTTACCCTGCAACAGATCGGTGATCAATACGGCATTTCCAGAGAACGCGTCCGCCAGATCGAGAAAAATGTGGTCAAGAAGATGAGAGAGTTTTTCAAAAGCCAGATACCGGACTTTGAAACTTACAATCAAAGACGGTGATAGTTTCCGCCGGCCGCCCTGCATCTCCGGCAAGCTCGAAAAGCGTTCAATTTAGGCATAGTTATGCATATCAGAAAATATCTGTTGGCAGCTGCACTGGCCGCCATCCTCCCGGCCGTGGGTGCGGGATGTTCCGGCCAGCGCGGACCGGCTGCGGTCCACAGCCCGCAAGATCCTGCCCTTGCCGAAAGCGGGCCGAAGGCCGGTTCCGGCCGCAGGGAAACTGCTCCCCGGGATGCTGCTTATTATTTCATGGCGGCCCAGAAAGAACTGAATGCCGGCAATACCGGGCAGGCCGCCGAACTGCTGAAACTGGCCATAGCCGCCGACCCGTCGGCGGCCGAGCTGAAAGTGGAGCTGGCGGCCATTTACCTGCGCCGGAAACAGATCGATGCGGCCCTGCGGCTTGTGGAAAAAGCCGTGGAAGACGACCCGTCATACCTGCCGGCGCTGCGGCTGAAAGCCGGCCTGCTCTATCGCCGGGGTCAGATTGAAGAGGCGGCTGCTGTCTACGAGCATGCCCTGGAGTTGGAGCCGCGCCAGCAGGGAGTGTACATAATATTGGGCCGGTTGTACCTTGATCGCGGACGGTGGGATGATGCTGCCAGGGTTTTTGCGAAGATGGTGAAGGTTTTTCCACGGGATTACACCGGCTATTATTATCTTGCCCGGGCCAGGGAAGGTGCCGGTCGGCTGGATGAAGCCGAGAACTTGTACAAAAAAACCCTGGAGCTGGCCCCCTCGCTAAAAGAGCCGCGCTGGCATCTGATCGACATCTACGAGCGCCGGGGGCTTTTCCGGAAAGCGGCTGACATGTGCCGCCAAATTATTGGCCGCGATCCGCTCAGTTACAGGGCGTCCCTGGCCCTGGCGCTCAATCTGCGCCGTCTGGGCAACAGCGGCAATGGCCTGAAGATTCTCAGCAGCCTGGGCCGATCTGCAGAGCAGGCCCCGGAGCTGCTCCAGGCACTTGTAAAGCACTACATAGACAAGGGGAAATATGAAGAGGCCGCATGGCTGCTAAAGGGAATGCTGCGGGGCGATCCTAAAAGTTCATCCCTTCATTACCTCGCTGCGGTTACATACGATGCCCTGCAAAAGCCTTTGGCCGCTCTCAAGCATTTCAGGCAGGTCGAGCCCGGCAGTGATTTTTACGACAGTGCCGTTGTCCAGATCGCATCCATATATCAGCAGCTTGACCGCATCGATGAAGGTATCGCGTACCTGGAAACGGTTATTGCCTCCCGTGCTCCCAAAGGTGATTATTTTCTCTATCTGGCAGGCTTTTACGAGCAGAAAAAGATGTACCGCAAGGCCCTGGAAAAGATTGAGCAGGGTCTGGCCATCGATGGTTCCAACCCGCGCCTTTATTTCAGGATGGGTGTGATCTACGACAAGATGGGCCGCAAGCAGGATTCTATCGCCGCCATGCGCCGGGTGCTGGAGCTAAAACCGGAAGACGCAAGCGCGCTGAACTACCTGGGATATACGTTCGCCGACATGGGTACCAACCTGGCCGAGGCCGAAAAGCTGATCCGCAAGGCTCTGAAGCTGAAGCCCGATGACGGCTATATCACCGACAGCCTGGCGTGGGTTTTCTATAAACAGGGCAGATACGAAGATGCCCTGGAATGGATGCGCAAGGCAGTCAGGTTGGTGCCCGACGATCCGTTTATAATGGAGCATCTGGGAGATGTCTTGCTCAAACTCCACCGGAAGGGTAAAGCCCTGGAGGCGTTTTTGAAGGCCCGCAAGCTGCGCAGGGGCAAGCCTTCCCGGGAGCTTGAGGAAAAGATCGGCAGGCTCCGGAACAGCCATGGGAAACCGCCGGGAAATGACGACCCCCGATAAAACCCACTGCCGGTGTCGTGTCATCGGGATTCTTGGGAAATCCGACGCGATCCGGTTCCGACTCTTGATCTGTATCGCGGCTGTCATGCTGACCTCCGGGTGCGCCGGATGGTTCAGGCCGCCGTCCCGGGACCAGGATGCGAGCTCTTTGCTGGCCATGATGGCCAATCAAGGGGCTGCGACCAGATACCTGAAGGCGGTCGGCAGCCTGCTGGTGGAGCGGCAGGGCCAGAGCCGGAAGGTCAGGGTGGCGGTTGCCCTGGGCAGGCCTGACAGGCTCAGGGTGGAGCTGCTTTCTTTCATCGGCCAGCCACTGGCCCGGATCGCCGCCAGAGGCGACCGGCTCTGTTATCAGGAACCGGGCCGGCGGCAGGGAGTAAAGACCATTGGCCGGGGCGGGCTGAAACGATTGCTGGGGATAGATCTGTCGGTGGAAGATCTTGTGTCCGTTCTTTGCGGCGGTTTGCCGGAGCCGGAACTTGTAAAGGAAACTTTTGCCCAGTGGGGGCCTGAACCCGGGGCCGTGCTGCTGAAGAGCCGGTGGCATCGCCTCCGGGCCAAGGTGTTTCTGAGTCCGAATCCGTGGCAGCCGCTGGCCTATGAACGATACACGCCGGAGGGAGGGCTTTGCTACAGGGTGAGCTGGCTGCAGTGGAAAAGCTTCAATGACCGCAGGCTGCCCTGTGCCTGGCGTTTTGAAAACGGCCGGGGAGACCGGGTCCTTTTGAGGTTCAGGCGGATCTACCTGCCCGCAAGTTTACCTGAATCGATGTTCAACCTGATTCCTTAGAAAAAGTCCCTTGCGGGATATCAGGACAGTGCGGTCATGAGTTGGGACGACAGGTGGCGCAATGGATCCAGGGCAGGCCAGGATTAAGCCGGCAGTACCTGTTTGCGGCAAAAACCTTCCAGGCTTTGTCGCCGATGTCACCCTCGGCAGGCTGGTCAAATGGTTGCGGCTGGCAGGGCTGGATACTGTCGTCGAATCAGGCCTGCCCGACCCCGACAAACTGGCCGGGCATTTGAGCCGGGGCCGGATCGGGTTGACCAGGTCTTTCAGGGTGGCCCGCGGGCTTGCCCCCGGCAGGGTGATTCTCATAAACGATGACCACGTGGCCGGCCAGTTCCGGCAGGTCATGGAGCAGGCCGGACTGGGGCCGGGCGATCTGGCACCGTTTTCACGCTGCTGTCTTTGCAACGGCCTGCTGGAACGGGTCGAAAGAGATCTGCTAAGGGGGCTGGTGCCGGATTATGTCTGGCAGACCGCGGAAAGTTTCAGGCGCTGCCGGTTGTGCCGGCGGATCTACTGGCCCGGATCCCATCTGCGGCATGCCCGGCAGACCCTTGCCGACTGGCTGTCTTGAAAAGCGGCAGGTGCCGGGGCGGTTGCCGGAAATGAAAACCTCATGACTCTGAAGTCATCCAAAGTAGTGGCCCTGGAGGCCCGTCTGGCAAAATGCTCCAACGTGATCACGCTGGGGGTCAGGCCAAACTGGAACGATTACCCTGCGGACCAGCGTCGAATGATAATGGAGGCCGGCAGGATATACTATCCTTCCAGGTTCTATGCCGGGCTTTTCCATACCCTGGGCCTTAAAATCTTCCCCAGTGTTGACAACTACCGTTATGCCCAGGACAAGATAGCCCAGACGGCCCTGTTCCAGCTGGCCGGAATCGATCATCCCTTCACCCGCGTTTTCTACGGCAAGCGCCAGCAGGAGTCGATCCCGGATCATTTCGAACTGCCCCTGGTGGCAAAGGTGGCGCGCGGGTCGGCCATGGGCCGGGGGGTGTTTCTGATCCGCAATTTGCGCCAGTTGCGCCGCTATTGCAAGGGGCGGCATGTGGCTTACATTCAGGAATATCTGCCGGTGGACAGGGACTTGCGGGTGGTGATAATCGGGCGCAGGGTCGTGCTGGCCTACTGGAGGATAGCGGCCCCGGGAGAGTTCAGGAGCAATGTCGCCCGGGGAGCACGGATCAGCTTTGACGATGTTCCGGCCCGGGCCCTGGAGCTGGCCCTCGAGGTGGCAGGGACCTGCCGCTGGAACGATGTCGGTATAGATCTGTGTTGTTACAGAGACAGATTCTATGTGCTCGAGGCCAACATGAAGTATGGCCGTCAGGGATTCATTCAGGCCGGGCTGGATTACCATGAGCTGATGGAGGAGTTGATTCGGGATGGAACCATTTGAACAGGTCAGTGTGCCTGAACTGGAAAGACTGCGACAGGCACTTGAAAAGCGTGAAGAATACATCCTGGCGGCCAATGCCACCCTGAGCAGCACCGCCCTTAGAAAGAAAATGGGACGTGCCGAGCACGGGTACCGGCAGGCCTTTTCCCTGGACGTGGACCGCATCCTCCACTCCATGGCCTACACCCGGTATATCGACAAGACCCAGGTATTTGCCCTCATCCGCAACGACCATATTACCCACCGGGTCCTGCACGTGCAGCTGGTGTCCAAGATTGCCAGGACCATCGGCAGGTTTCTGCGGCTCAACGAGGATCTGATCGAAGCCATTGCCCTGGGCCACGATATCGGCCACACTCCTTTCGGGCACGACGGGGAAAAATGCCTTTCGCGTCTTTGCCTGCGGGCCGGAATCGGTCATTTCCTGCACAATATCCAGAGCATCCAGTTTCTGGACAGGGTTGAAAGAAAGGGGCGGGGCTGGAACCTGTGTCTTCAGACCCTCGACGGTATCCTTTGCCACGACGGGGAAATCCACAATACAATCCTGGAGCCGGACAGGGACAAGTCTTTCGCGACCCTGGAACGGGAGGTGGCGGAAAAGAAGCAAAACCCGCAGCTGCAGCTGGTGCCCATGACCATGGAAGGCTGCGTGGTAAGGATGGCGGACACCATCGCCTATATCGGCCGCGATCTGGAAGATGCCATCCGTCTGGGCATAATCAGGCGGGCCGACATCCCACGCCGGGTGTGCAGGGTCCTGGGCGACACCAACGGAACAATCGTCTATCGCCTGGTAACCGATATAATTCTCAACAGCCATGGCCGGGACCACCTTGCCTTCAGTCCCGAGGTTTCCGCAGCCCTCCAGGGGCTGAAGAGTTTCAGCATGGAGAGAATTTACCTCAACCCGGAGATAAAGAGCCATTTGGGACAGATCGAATCATTGTTTGAACTGCTCTTCGAGCAATACCTGAAAGATCTTGAAAAGGATAACCGGAACTCGGCCATTTTCACCGGCTTTCTGGCAGACATGTCTCAGGACTATATCGAGGCCCACGTCCCGGCCGAAATAGTGCGTGATTTCATCGCCGGGATGACAGACCGCTACTTCATAGAACAGTGCCCCGAACAGTTGCGTCCCCGGGCGGTGGCAAGGTAGAGGCTGTTATGGAACCCTCCAGGCCGGGACAACCGGGCAGACACCAGGAGCGTCATTACCGCAGTCTTTGCAGGGCAAGACACCTGCGCGGATTTACTGTCAGGGTGCAGGAGAGCGATCTGCACATCATGGCGGCCGGAGATCTTTCCGCTCCGGCCCTGGATGCCCTGGTGGAGTGTCGCGGGCAGCTGGAAACATTCATCGCCGCCAATCCCGGTTTCCTCGAGGCCATGGCTCCCTGGCCCGACGATCCTCTGGCGCCTCCCGTGGTCCGGGAAATGATCGCCGCCGGCCGGGCCGCCGGCGTGGGGCCCATGGCGGCCGTGGCCGGAGCCGTTGCCGAGCACGTGGGAAGAAGCCTGAAGGCCCGCACGCCGGAAGTGATCGTCGAAAACGGAGGTGATCTGTTCATCGATGCAAAGGAAACCGTAACCGTAGGTGTCTGGGCCGGAGATTCCCCCCTGAGCATGAAGATCGGGCTGAAGGTGGAAGCGGCAGAAGGGGGGCTTGGGGTTTGCACGTCTTCCGGTACCATCGGCCACTCGCGGAGTTTGGGACAGGCAGATGCCGCCTGCGTGGTTGCCCGTTCCTGCGCTCTTGCCGATGCGGCCGCAACGGCCATCGGCAATCTCGTTGGGTCAAGAAAAGACATCGATGCCGCCATCGACTTTGGCAGGCGCATCGAGGGCGTCGGGGGGATCCTGGTAATAGCCGGGAAATACATGGGGGCCTGGGGCGACATCGCCCTGGTTCCCCTGGGGGCCTGACATTTCCGCAGGATCGGTTCCTGCCAAGACGGCACCGGCCCGGTCGCAGCCGGGTGTTGCCAAAAAAAGGTTGAGTTTTGGGGCCGCCGATAGTAGGTATTATGACGGCCGCTGGATGTAACTACTCTGCATGCCGGGAGATACGGGATGAAAAAAGCCAAAATTTTTTTCTGGTTGATCGTATTCGGCTTCATCGCCCTGATCATATATCAGAACAGATCTTTTTTCCTTGCCACCCAGAGCCTGGGGATAAACCTGTTTTTCAAGGCTTATCGGACTCCTGAGATACCGAATGCGGTTTTGTTCGTGGCATTTTTTCTGATCGGTGTTTTCCTGACCTACATTTTTTGTCTTTTCGATAAATTCAAGGCCAATAAGACCATCAAGCAACTACGCCAGTCGTTGGACTCCTGCCAGAAAACCATGGAGACGCTGAAAAACGATCTTGAGAGCATAAAGAATCAGCGTCAGGCCGGGCCGCCGGAGCAAAATGATGCTTCTGACGAGTCGCCGCCCACCGATGACAATGCCGAAAATGAGCAGTCCCCGCCTTCTGCTTCCTGATTCAGATGCAAGGGGGGTCAAGCCGTGGGGTTCCGGGCAGGATATCCCGCCTTTGCCCGGATTGCAACACAGGCGGCGGCCGGCTGATGGAATCCGTTTTCGTTGTTTGCGCTGCGATTGATGCATGAGCACAGCTAAAGCCACTCCCATGATAAAGCAGTACTTGTCCATCAAGGAGAAGTACAAGGACGCCATTGTCTTCTATCGCATGGGAGATTTCTACGAGATGTTCTTCCAGGATGCCGAGCTCGCCTCCCGCATCCTGGAGATAACCCTGACTTCGAGGAACAAGAACGACGCCGTCCCCGTCCCCATGTGCGGCGTGCCCTACCGGGCCGCCCAGGGTTATATCGCCAAGCTGATCGCCAGCGGATACAAGGTGGCCATCTGCGATCAGGTGGAAGATCCCGCCAAGGCCAAGGGTCTGGTTCAGAGGGAAGTGGTCAAGGTGGTCACACCCGGCATGATCGTCGACCACGAGCTGCTCGACTCCAAGACCGACAATTTTATCCTGGCCGTCTGTGAGCAGGGGGCGGTAATCGGGTTGGCCTACCTGGATATTTCCACCGGCGTTTTCCGGCTCACCGAAACGGGCGAACCCAAGGTGCTGGCCGATGAGATAAGTCGCATCCAGCCGCGGGAGATCCTGGTGCCCCGGAGTTTTCAGCAGGCCCGGGAAGATGAACTGCTGTTTGGACAGCAAGGGCCACGGATCGCCGTCACCCGTCTGGAAGACGGGCTTTTCAGGGCTCAAGAGGGGCGGCGCCGGCTCTGCCGTCAGCTGGGGACGCTGTCTCTCGAAGGCTTCGGCTGTCAGGACCTGACCGCCGCCCTGGGGGCTGCCGGCGCTCTTCTGGACTATGTCCAGCAGACCCAGAAGCAGGAAACACCCCATATCCGGCGGGTTGTGCCCTATTTCCTTGAAAAGTACCTGGTCATGGATCAGGCCAGTTTCCGGAACCTGGAACTGGAGCGTAACCTGAGAGACGGTGGCCGTCGCGGCAGCCTGCTGGGTGTGATAGACAAGACCGTCACCGCCATGGGCGGCAGGAAGCTCAAGCACTGGCTGCGGTACCCTTTGACAGACAGGGAGTCTGTCGAAGCCCGGCTGGAGGCGGTGGATCAGCTCTGCCAGGAGGTAAATGTCCGCCGGCAGATCAGAAAGGCCCTGGAGGCGGTCTATGACCTGGAACGGCTTAACGCCAGGATCGCCATGGGCCAGGCCAACGGCCGGGACCTGCTTTCCCTCAGGCGTTCACTGGAGCAGTTGCCGGTGATCTGGCAGGCGTTGAAAGGGTTTACGGCGCCTCTGCTCGCCCGGCGGCCCGATCTGGATGGTATCCGGCCCCTTGCGGAGCTGATAGAGCGGGCCATCCGGGAGGACGCGCCGGTAACCATCAACGAAGGCGGGATAATCAGGACCGGTTACAATCCCGAACTGGATGCCCTGATCAAGATCAGCCGGGATGTCAAAGGCTACCTCGCCGGCCTGGAGAACAGGGAGAGGCAGACCACCGGTATCGGCTCCCTGAAAGTCAGGTTCAACAAGGTCTTCGGATACTATATCGAGGTTTCCAAGGCTCATTCCGACTCTGTCCCGGCCCATTATGTCCGCAAGCAGACCCTGGTCAATGCCGAAAGGTATATCACCGAAGAGCTGAAGGAATTCGAAACCAAGGTTCTCAACGCCGAGCAGGAACGGGCAACCCTGGAACTGGAGCTTTTCAACGGTGTAAGGCAGCAGGTGGCGGCCCGTTCGGATGATATCCAGGCCCTGGCCGAATTCGTCGCCCTGCTGGATTGCCTGTGCTGTTTTGCCCAGGTTGCCGACGAGAACGACTACCACCGCCCGGTAATGGGCAGTGACGGGGTGATAGACATAGACCAGGGACGGCACCCGGTGGTGGAAAGACTGATGGCCGAGGAACGTTTCGTGCCCAACTCGGTCCGGCTGGACAATGAGCGCAACCAGGTCCTGGTGATTACCGGTCCCAACATGGCCGGCAAGTCGACTGTTTTGCGCCAGGTGGCATTGATCGTATTGCTGGCCCAGATGGGGTCCTTCGTGCCGGCCGCCGGGGCAAGGATTTCCGTGACCGACCGTATCTTTACCAGGGTGGGTGCCCTGGACAACCTGGCGGCCGGGCAGAGCACTTTCATGGTGGAGATGCAGGAGACGGCTGCCATCCTGAACAATGCCACGGCCGACAGTCTGGTGATCATGGACGAGATAGGCCGCGGTACGAGCACCTATGACGGCATGAGCATCGCCTGGGCCGTGGCCGAGTATCTTCACGACCTGGGAGGGCACGGGGTAAAGACCCTTTTTGCCACCCATTACCATGAGCTGACGGCTCTGGCCGGTGCCCAAAAGAGAATCCGTAACTTCAATATCGCCGTCAAGGAATGGAACGACGAGATAATCTTCCTGCGCAAGCTGGTTCCCGGCGGTGCCAACCGCAGTTACGGCATCCAGGTGGCCCGCCTGGCCGGTATCCCCGCAGCGGTGATCGAGCGGGCCAAGGATATCCTGGCAGACATCGAAAACGACGCCTCACTGGAAAGGATAAAGAGCGCCGGGGAGGCCAAAAGCGATCCTGAGGCAGATCTTCCGGTGCAAATGGAGTTGTTTAAACCGCCGGAAACGGATATTATCGAATCTTTATTGAATATCGATCTGGTCCGGACCACCCCCCTGGAAGCGATCAACTGTCTGAACAGGCTCCAGGAAAAGGCCCGGCGTCTGAAGGGCTGAGGAAAAGAGGCAAGGTGCTTGGCGGATTTGCAAAAGATGATATGCCGGCCGGGATGAGATTGCCCGCCGGGAATTGGGAGCCGGTGAAAAACCGGGCCGGACTATGTTTGGCTCTGGCAGTTCTGCTGGTGCTGGCAGGCTGGTCCGCGGCGGCCATGGCGGTTGCCGGTACGCTGAACTGCCGGGACAGGTATTACGAGGCCGAACGCTGTAACCTCGGCCTGCAGAAAAGTCCCGCCCGCCAGAAGTACAGAGATTCGTGGCTGAGATGTATCGGCAAGTATAAATCGATTTACCGGCACGAACCTTCCAGCCCCTGGGCGGCAGTCGGCCTTTACCGTGCCGGCCAGCTGTATCTCCGGCTTTATCGCCGCTCCGGCAAGTCTGCCGACAGACAGGCGGCCATTGATACTTTCAGAACCCTGGCCGCCCGATACCCCAAGAGCGCTTACCGGTCCAAGGCCCTGGCCGCTCTCTATCGCCTGGGAGTCAAAGGGCCGGTTGCAAAGGCTCCCGTGGCCAGGCCTTCGCCGGAAGATCTGTTCCAGGCGGCCAAACGCTCCTGGCAGAGGCTCAAGGCCAACAAGAGGCATCAGAAATACAGGGACAAATGGCTTGCCTGTATCAGGGCCTTTGACAAGGCCTACCGGGCCGATCCCAATGGCTCCCGCGCCGCCGAGGCCCTTTACTTGAAGGCCCGGCTCTACCGGAGATTGTACGAAAAATCGCTGCGCCCGGCCGACAGACAGGCGGCCGATGAAACCTATGCCTTGCTGCTGAGACGTTTTCCCGGTACCAAATGGGCCGCCCGGGCAAGTCGCGACAGGAGCGGAAAGGGATCAGGCGGCACGGGAAAGCCCGATGACAGGCTGGCGGATCTGATTGCCGCCGGTGGCGATGGCGGCAGCGGCCCGGTTGCCGGAAGCGGCGGCAAGGCAAGCTCGCGGCCGGCCACGGTGGCCTCGATCCGTTACTGGTCAAATCCCAATTATACCCGCGTGGTCATCGACGCCGACCGGGAGACGACTTACAGTTACCGGATGCTGAGACGCGACCCCAGCCTGAACAAGCCCCGCCGTCTTTACATCGATGTGGGCAACAGCCGTCTGGGGCGCAACATCCAGCGGCATGTGGCCATCAACGACGAGCTGCTGCTGGATGCCAGGGCCGCTCAGTATACCGCCGACACGGTCAGGGTGGTGGTTGATATCAAGTCTTACAGCCACTACAAGGTCTTTCCCCTGAAAAATCCTTTCAGGATCGTCGTGGACGTCTGGGGTCAGAGAAACCCCCGGGGAGACACCGTCATCGTCGCCAAACCGAAGAAGGGCAGACTTTCCAAAGGCGCCATCGCCAAGCAGTTCGCTCTGCGGGTGGGAAAGATCGTCATCGATCCGGGCCATGGCGGGCGCGATTACGGGGCTCCGGGCTACTACCGGGGGGTTCACGAAAAGTACATCGTTTTGAAGATCGCCAAGAGGCTCAAGCGCAAGATCGAAGACCAGCTCCACTGCCGGGTGATAATGACCAGGACCGATGACCGCTATCTGACCCTGGAGGAAAGGACCGCCATTGCCAATACCCGCAATGCCGATCTTTTCATTTCCATCCATACCAATGCCGCCCGTGACAAGAGGGCTTACGGGGTGGAGACCTATATTTTGAATCTGGCCACCAATGATGAGGCCATCCGGGTGGCGGCCAGGGAGAACATGACCTCCACCAAGAACATAAGCGATCTGGATTCCATCATGGAGTCCCTGATGCAGAACGTGAAAGTAAATGAATCGGCCAGGCTGGCCAACTACATCCAGGACGGGATTGTCAGGAAACTGAAAAAGCGTTACAGCCGGATCAGGAACAAGGGGGTCAACCAGGCGCCTTTCTATGTCCTGTTGGGTGCCGACATGCCGGCGGTATTGGTCGAGACGTCGTTTATCAGCAATCCGCGCGAGTGCAAGCGCCTGACCGATCCCAAGTATCAGGATCAGCTTTGCCAGGGTATAGTGGACGGGATCAAAAGGTACATGCAGGAGATCAATCCCACCATTCTGGCCGGGCCGGAGCGGGCCGGCAGGTGATCTTCCGGGACCGCCTGCGGAAAATCGACACCGGCCGGTTTTTTTCGAAAACTGAAATTTGCGGTTTGCCCGATTGCCGGGCCAACCCGGGTTTGGGAAAGTAATTTGAGTCCGATTAGTCAATTCAGCAACCAGGAGGAAATGATGAGTTACGAGAACATCGTCTTTGAAGTCAAGGAAGAAATTGCAACCATAACCTTCAATCGGCCCAAAGCTTTGAACGCAATCAACAGCGCCTTGCTGGCAGAATTGAAACAGGCCCTGGATTCCATCGAGGAAAATGAAGAGATAAGGGTCGTGGTGCTGACAGGAGCCGGAGACAAAGCCTTCGTGGCCGGTGCCGACATAAGCGAGCTGGCCAGTTTCAGTCCCCTCCAGGGCAAACTCTTTTCCCAGAAGGGACAGGCCATCATCAGCCGCATCCAGGCCCTTCCGATTCCGGCTATTGCCGCCGTAAACGGTTATGCCCTGGGCGGCGGCAGTGAGATCGCCCTGGCCTGTGATTTCATCTATGCTTCGGACAAGGCCACCTTCGGGCTGCCCGAGATCACCCTGGGAATAATTCCGGGTTTCGGAGGAACCCAGCGTTTGCCGCGCCTGATAGGGGCCAATATGGCCAAGGAACTGATTTTCACCGGCAGGCTGGTTCCGGCCCCGGAAGCCGCCCAGCTGGGAATGGTCAACAAGGTGGTGCCGGCCGAGCAGCTTATGGACAAGGTCTACGAAACGGCCAAGGCCATTGCCGCCAAGGGCCAGGTGGCCCTGCGGGCGGCCAAGGAAGCCGTCAACCACGGCCTCAACACCGATCTGGTTACCGGTCTGGCCATTGAAGTAGATGCTTTTACCGTCTGCATGACCAGCCCGGATGCCAAGGAAGGCACGACGGCTTTCATGGAAAAGCGCAAAGCCAAGTTCAGCGGCAAGCTTAGCGGATAGTTTTGCCTGACAAGCAGCCGGGTTCCGGCCTGTCCGCGATGCCCCGGAGATTGCTTCAGGGCGGCGGACTGCCGGTAGTTTCTTTACAGACCTTGTCGTATGAGGGACGGTATATGTTTTCGCGCCCTGCTTTTTGCCGGCGGGTACGGTATTTTCTTCTTCAGAAAGTTCGCCCGAGGGAAAAAGCGGTGTTGAAACAAGCAAGACGCACTTACAGACCATGGGCAGGCGGCCCAACGGCCCTCTGCCCATGGTTTTTTATTGGCCGGAGCTGCTGTCAGGATCCGGACCTGCGCTCCTGCCGGAGTGAAGTCCGGCACCATAGTGCCGATATAGTAATTGCGGCGGACTGTCCGGATAACCGGATTCACGGATGGCCGGGGGGATATAGATTGACACCTCCGGCAGCATTTGGTTATATCAATGTTATTGATAGGATAGGGATACCGGAGTATCGGACCGGTGCTTTTGAAGGCAGGTGTTCGTCATGGGCCGGGTGCGGCCTTTCCGTTCAGGCTGCCGCAGGCGGCAAGTTCTTTCGCGGGTTTGCCTGACTGCCAACGGCAAGTAAAATGAACTGCTGCCGGCGCTGACACGAACCAAAAGGGAAAGCGGGTTTGTTCTGTCATGGGTAATGGAATCGGACAGTTGATTTGGGCAGTAGCGCTGCTGGCAGCAGGTGTCGGCGTCTTTTTCAGGGTCGAGCAGGTGATGCCCAGGCTGGTTGAGTTCAGCCATTTCGCTGCCGCCCGGTGGTTTATCAGGTTCTGCTTCTATCTGATGGCCGTTGTTCTGATCGGGGGAGGAGTGAAGAAAATTATCGCCTTCGGACGCGGTCGCACCGGCCGGTCCGACAAATAGCAAGATCAACCGTAAATTTGCCAAGGTGACAACCATGCTTAAACATTCGAAGACGCCGGCCGAAACAGATGACGGGCTGCGTGATTTGAAGTCCGAAGTCGAGTACAGAGCCAGGCTGCAGGAAATAGGCAACAAGATAAACGCCGCCAGCAATCTGGATGAGATTCTAATCGACCTGAAAGACGACATAACCAGTCTGTTCGAATGCGAGCGGCTGACTGTCTACGTGGTCGACGGTATAAAGCGCGAGCTGGTGTCACGCTTCAAGTCCGGCAACGAGATAGCCGAGATCAGGATACCGGTGGACAAAAATTCAATTGCCGGCTATTCCGCCTATACCCAGAAGCTGATCAATATAGCCGATGTCTATGATGACAGGGAGCTTTCCCGGATAGACCCCGACCTGAAATTCGACAAGAGCTGGGACCAGCAGACAGGTTTCAGGACCCGCCAGGTGCTCGTGTATCCCATCATCTTTCAGAAATACCTGATGGGAGCCCTCCAGCTGATCAACCGCAAGGACGATACCCCTTTTACCAGGGACGACGAAAAGTCCGTTCAGGAGCTTGCCAAGATCATCGGGATTGCCATCTACAACCAGAAAAGGATGGCGAGCAGGGCCCGGCGCACAAAGTATGACTATCTGCTGGAAAATCACCTTCTTACCCAGCGTGAGCTTTCCAAGGCCGTGAGCGAGGCCCGCCAGCGAAACGAGCCTGTGGAAGCAATCCTGATGAAAAATTACAGTATTCCCAAAACCGAAATAGGGGAATCGCTGTCGCGTTATTACAAGGTGCCCTTCGTGGCCTATAATTCATCCTGTCCGATTCCCGGCGAATTGCTCCAGGGGCTTAAGGTTCCCTTTTTGCGGAACAATCTCTGGGTCCCCCTGCGCAATGAGGAAGGCCGGCCGGTCATCGCCATCGATGATCCCCACGATCTGAAGCGGCTCGATGAGATAAAGGCCCTTTTCCCCGGCAAGCAGCTGAAGTTCGTGGTCTCCCTGAAACAGGACATTCTCGATTTCATCAAGCTTTTCACCCACGACGAGAAGGAGATGGCCGAGATAGACCAGATTCTGTCTCAGCTCCAGGAAGAGACCGAGGAGATCGAAGAAGCAGAGTCTTCGGTGGGCGAAGAAGACAGCGCCGTTGTCCAGCTGGTCAACAAGATCATCCTGGACGCTTACGCAAGGGGTGCTTCCGACATTCACATCGAGCCATATCCGGGCAAAGAGAACACCCAGGTGCGGATCAGGGTCGACGGATCCTGCACCGTATACCAGACCATTCCTTTCAACTACAAGAACGCGGTGGTGTCGCGTATCAAGATCATGGCCGACCTGGACATCGCCGAGCGGAGGCTGCCCCAGGACGGAAAGATCAAGTTCAAGAAGTTCGGCGGCAAGGACATTGAACTGCGTGTTGCCACCATCCCCACCCAGGGGGGGCTGGAAGACGTCGTCATGCGTATCCTGGCCGCCGGAGAACCGATACCGCTGGACAAGATAGGTTTTTCCAAACGCAATTACGAGAATTTCCTCAATGCCGTGGTAAAGCCGTACGGGCTTATTCTGGTCTGCGGCCCCACCGGGTCCGGTAAAACCACGACCCTGCATTCGGCCCTGGCTTACATCAACAAGACCGAAACCAAGATCTGGACCGCCGAGGACCCGGTGGAAATAACCCAGAAGGGACTGCGCCAGGTTCAGGTCAAACCCAAGATCGGATTCGACTTTGCCGCCGCCATGCGGTCATTTCTGCGGGCCGACCCGGATGTGATCATGGTCGGTGAAATGCGTGACAAGGAAACGACTCATATCGGCATCGAAGCCTCCCTCACCGGTCACCTTGTTTTTTCAACCCTTCACACCAACAGCGCTCCGGAAAGTATAACCCGTTTGCTGGACATGGGGATGGACCCGTTCAACTTCGCCGACGCCATCATCTGCATCATGGCCCAGCGCCTGGTGCGGACCCTGTGCAAGGACTGCAAAAAGCCTTATACGCCCACAAAGGGCGAATACGAAGAACTGGTGAGGGAATACGGAGTCGAGCAATTCGAAAAGAATGTCAACATTCCTTACAGCGATGACCTGGTGCTTGCCAAGGCCAACGGTTGTGAAATGTGCAACGGAACAGGTTACCGCGGCCGCATGGGTATCCATGAGCTCTTGGTCGGCACCGAAGAGATGAAAAAGCTCATCCAGCGCAAGGCGAAGATGGAAGAGATACGGAATCAGGCTCTTGCCGACGGAATGACCACCCTGAAACAGGATGGTATCGAAAAGATTTTCCAGGGACACACCGACCTGCTGCAGGTCAGGAAGGTGTGTATCAAGTAAGCCGGATTACTTCCGCAACCGGTGGATATGCTGCCGGTTTCTGTCTGACAAATCCGGCGGCAAGGTGAAAAGATCCTTAAATTTCAGGGTCTCTCTTGTATCGACCGCCGTTTTTTCATGAACCTGTCCAGCTGACGGAGGTACAGCCGGCGCTGCTGGGCCGGTGCCAGGGAAACGGCCTGCTTTTCTACCCTTATTGCTTCTTCTATCTTACCGTTGACAAAAAGTGCTTCTGCCAGGGTGTCGAGGATGTGGGGCGAAGCCTTTAAGGCCGCGGCCCGGCGGGCCAGTTCCAGGGCTCTTTGCGGATCGTAAATGGCTTTGTCAGTCGTTGTTGCCAGCAGCCAGGCCAGATTGTTGAGAATCTCCGGCCGCTCGGGATCAAGCTCCAGGGCTTTTTCATAAAATGAGGCCGCCTTTGACGGATTCTGCATTTCGTAGTAGGCGTTGCCGATCATGAAAAAGAGGCCCGCATCTTCTGCCGTATGGGCCTGTTTGCTTTCTATGAGACGTTCGAAAAGACGCAGGTTGAGCCTTTTGCCGAACTGGCCGAAGTTGAGCTGCCATGAGCCGAAAGCCATTACCGCCAGTACAAGACAGTATATCAGAATGCTGCGTCTTACCTTGCGGTCGTGGCGCTTTATCCAGCGGCGATCCAGTTCGCAATGGCGCAGAAAGTCTATTCTCTGGGCTATGCTGAAATGATGCCAGTTTGGTTTGTCCGGAGCCTGCCCGCTGTAAGCGATGATCTTCTGGAAGGTCGTGATCAGCGGCATGGCGGTGCCCAAGAGGGAAAAGACGTAAGTGTCTGCCTGGCGCTCGAAGTTGCGCATGAAATAGCCGAATACGAACCTGAAGTAGACAACGACGTTGAGAAAGAAAGTGACCGCATATACTATGGAAGTAAAAGTTGCGGGGTTGAGTTTGTAGCTGGTCAGAACTGCCTGCAATGGCCGGGAAAATACCAGCATATAGACTATGAAGTCCAGGGTGGCGTATGATATCACCATGAAGCCTATGAAGAAAAACAGATAGAAAAGCAGGTGCTTTCTTTTGATATGGCCGATCTCGTGCGCTATGACGGCGTCGATTTCATCCGGTTCAAGCAGGTTGCCCATGGCTTCGGTAACCAGGATGTAACGGAAACGGCCTACCAGCCCCATCACGCCGGCGGTAATCATCTGGCCGCCGAAGATCGGCCACAGCAGTATATCCCGGTAAGTCAAACCGGCTCTCCGGGTAAGATCTTCGATCCGCCGGCGCAGCCATCCCGGCTTCAGCGGTCTGCAATTCCAGAAACGTTGCACCAGGACGGGTCCGAAGACCGTCGCCACCGCCAGGAAGACCGTGAAGTAGACTGCCTGTCCGGCCGGCGTTTCGATGATATCACCGGCCCAGGCCCATGGCAGAAGGCGGATGAGGTCCGCCATTGCAGATAGCAGAAGCCAGGGAAGCAGCACCGGAAGGCTCAGGGCAACCTGGGTGTGCACATACTGGCGCCGGGAGATTCCCTGTCCGTAAACCCGCTCATAGGCATTATAGGCGCAGTTCCAGACGATCACCAGGTGGAGCATGAAAAGGATAATGAAAACAAGAGCTCCCAGGGTCGGCATGACATCGGTAAGCAGATCTCCGGGCAGATAGGAGGGGAGGTTCAATGCATGGATATCGACAGCATATACAACCAGCGCCAGGATGGATTGGCGGGTCAGGGCGGAAGAGAAAAGATGATCCATTGCGGCCGAATCGTTACGGCCCGCCATGGACGCTATTCGTTTAAAGGTCAGCCGGACGAAAAAATAGAAGACCGCAGTCAGCAGGATTGCAGACAGGCAGGCCGACCAGGGCCCCAATGCCGGATGGTCTGTCGGCCGGTAAATGGTGAAGATCAGCAGGGCCAGAATGAAATAGATGAAGTTACCGAACATGGGCAGCCATCATCCGATATTTTGTTCCGGGCGGAAACCGGCGTTTGGTTCCGCCCGTCCGGTGAGCTTTGTAAGGTAGCGTTCCTTCTCGCTGTAGATACAGCCACAGTACTGCTGGCGATAGAGCTTGAGCTGCTTCGATTTTTCGATCCCCTCTTTCCATCCCCGACGGAAATCCCGGTAGTAGAACTTGACTCCTGTCTCGGAAGCCACCGATTGAGCGATATCGCGGATCAGTTCATGTTTCTGGAACTTGCTGTAGAGCAGGGTGGTTGAAAAAGCATCGAACTTTCCCCGTCTGGCAATCAGGGCCGTTGAGCGCAGCCTGTCGTAGTAACAGTAGCGGCAGCGGTTTTTTTCACGCCAGACGACGTTTTGCAGGAAACCTTCCAGGTCGTAACCCTGCTGGTAGATGACCCTGAGATCTATATCCTGCGCGTATCCGGTCAGGGTTTGCTGGCGTCTGAGACATTCTGTCAGGGGATGGATGTTGTGGCGGTAGAAAAAACCCATCAGTTCGATTCCCTCCTGCCGGATTACATCCACCGGATAGACGGCACATGGGGCGCAGCAAATATGTAGCAGCAATTTCATCGGATCACTCCCTGTCCGTCCGGACCGGATCATATTCTGTCTGCGACCGTTGAAGCTATCCGCGGCTGCCGAAGATCGCCGTGCCGATGCGGACCAGGGTCGCCCCTTCTTCTATGGCCACCTCGAAATCGCCGGTCATCCCCATGGACAGCTCCGCCATGCTGATGCCGGCGATACCGGCCCGGTCCGCCTGCCGGGCAAGCCGGCGCAGCTGCCTGAAGTATGGCCGGGCCTTAACCGGGTCGTCGAAAAAAGGCGGCATCGTCATCAACCCTCTGACAGATATGTTTTCCAGGCCGGCCATCTCCCGCAGCAGCTCGAGGGTATCGTCAGGGGCAACACCCGATTTGGTTTCTTCGCCGCTGATGTTGACCTGGACCAGCACCGCCTGACGCTTGCCGAGCTTGGCGGCTTCCTTGTTCAGAGACTTGGCCAGCTTGAGCGAATCCACGGAATGGATCAGATCGAAAAGGCGTACCGCGTACCTGGCCTTGTTGGTCTGGAGGTGGCCGATAAAATGCCATTTTACGTCCAGGTCATACAGGGTTTCTATCTTTTGGCGGGCTTCCTGGATATAGTTTTCACCAAATATTTTTGCTCCCGCGGCTGCGGCCTGCCTTATGTCTTGCGCCGGCTTGGTTTTGGAGACGGCCACCAGCTTTATTTCATCAGGGTTGCGGCCGCAGGATTGAGCCCTGGCGGTTATGCGCCCGCGGATTTTATCCAATCGTCGGGCTATATCGTTTTCCATTGAACCAGCTCTCCGTTGGGTTGTTGTCGGTCCGGCGTCTTGGGATTGAATTGGAGTACGCCGTTTTCAATCAGCATTTCGATTGTTTCGCAAACCGGCAGCCCCACCACATTGGTGTAGGAACCGGCGATGCGTTTTACAAGGAAGGCTCCCTTGCCCTGAATGCCGTAGCCGCCGGCTTTGTCATACGGTTCGCCGGTGGACAGATACCAGTCGATTTCAGCCGCCGAAAGAGACTTGAAAGTGACCTCGGTGGTTACCGTCCGGGTTGCGCAGAGATCTTTTTCCCCGCAGCACAGGGCCGTGCCGGTCATGACCTCGTGGGTCCTGCCGGAAAGCTTCTGCAGCATCCTGCGGGCCTGTCGGCGGCCGGCGGGTTTGCCCAGAATTTGCCCGTCTGCAACGACTATGGTGTCGGCACCGATTACCCAGGCGTCGGGCAGTTTCCCGGATACGGCAAGGGCCTTGGCGGATGCCAGGGATTCGACGTAGTGTTCCGGACCGGATTTGGCGATCCGGTCCTCGTCGATTCCGCTGGGAACCACCTGGATTCCGAGCCCGAATTGTTCCAGCAGTTGCCTGCGCCGGGGTGACCCGGATGCCAGGACAAGCCTGGCATGTGTTATACAGGAATTCATAATGTCCTCAAACTAACAAAAGCCAATGGGCTTGGCAAGCCGGTCCCGTCCCAAACCGTTATTCATGGTGAACAAGTGGATTTCAAAGACAGTCACCAAAGCCGATCAAAGTTAAACATTGTGTTTGAATCTGACCCGGCCAAGAGCATGCACAATTGGTTTGAATGGAGTTTATGTTTTGCGCACACCGCCATGATCTACCCGATGGCTGTTAAATCCACATTAAACGCCGAAGAGCTCTTTGTCTGCTCCACTTCGCTTTGCAGGCGGATCCGCAGGATCAGCGGCTATTTGTTCCGATCAACACTTGAAAGGTTTCTGGAAAAGCTCGCTGTCTGCTTCCGGCGGAAGCTTGGCCAGCAGGACACTGGATTTTGTCCGGGCCAGGATCTGCAGCGGCAGGCTGCCCTTCATGCGGCGGTAGACATCGTGGCGCAGACTGGCCCCCATGCAGATCACCGAGTCGTCTCCGGCGGCTTCCAGAATCGCCTCCAGGCGGCCGGGGCCGCCAAGACGGTGAATCCGCCCCAGTTTGTTTTCAGCTCTGAGCCACTCAGAGGCCAGTGCGAGGCAGTGTTCGGCCGCTTCGACCTCTGCCGGTCCGGCCTCCCGGGGTTTGTACCAGGCAAGGTCCAGGGGCCGGGAAACGGCCGGCAGCAGGTATTTGAGCAAAGGGAACTGGCGCCTGGCAGAGGGAGATCCGTCGGCGCAGACCAGGTAACGGCTGTCCGGACCGCCGCCCCGGACCACAAGCAGGGATGTGTGCAGATCCAGGGCCAGCCTGCGGGTGATGCTCCTGGCCAGAACCCTTTTCAGGCGGCCTGGCGGAGGGATGGCTATAATGAACAATTTGTATCGGTTCTGCTCGATTTTGTGATTGAGGATATCGACAAAATGCCCGAAGCATTCGTAGAAAGGGACTCTGCTGCCGTCGCTCGCCCGGCAGACGAAAAGGTGCCCGTTGGGGATTTCCCGGATCCGGATCTGGCCGGCAGGTGCGAGGGCACCCTGCCGGGCGGCCCTGCGGGCGGTCTCCATCAGGATTCTGATCCCCTCGGGCATTTCCTTTTCTGCTTCAAAGGATACGGGCTCGCCGATGGGAGGTGGTGTTTCCCCGGCACTGGTTCCCTTGCGGATGGTTATGAATGCGAGGCGGGCTTTCAACCGTTGCTGGAAGGCGACGCCGAATTCGACGGCCTTTTCTGCCCGGGAGCTTCCATCGGTGTATACCAGAATGTCTATCATTGAGTCCGATTCCTTGTTTTTAAAAGTGCTTTTCCGGCATTGCATTGTCTGCATGCGGCAGATCATCTGATGGCCGGGGCACTTTTGCCTTTCAGCCGGTCTTCGGTTCATCCATCTTACGGGATGGATGGTTGTCCGTATCGGTAAGGTTGTCGGGATTGGGCAGCCGGCAGATCCGCGGGTTTATGTCCCGGCCGAAGATCTCCCAGTTTCCCTTCTTCAAGTCCGGGCATTCCCTGAAGACGGTCAGGGGACAGGCCGCGCAGATGACCGGGCAGAAACTTTCCTGCATGGCGCGCCTGATGGCCGCTCCCGTGTTGGTGCGGATGTGGGAATGGCCCATTTCTTTCAATAGCCCGGAATTCTTTATGACCTCGAAGACCCTGTGGTTTACTCCGGCCATGTAGAGACCGCCCCCTCTGCGGTTTAGCTCTTCCAGCACTATTTCCAGCAGGTGGATGCCGCTTGCGTCCATGGTGTTTACCTTGTGCATCCTTATCAGCAGGTTGGGCATGTGGGGATGGTTGCGCAGGCGGCGCTGGAGGTCGTCCAGGACGAAGGCGGCCGAACCGAAAAAGATCGAGCCTTCCACCTGGACCACGTCCATCTGGCGGCAAATCTCGTCGTAGGCCGATCCCGCCATCTTGCCGGTTTCGAAGTCGGGCAGCACCGAGTAGATCCGCGGATGGGATGTCGACGCCAAATGAAGGCCGATCGACAGCATTACTCCTACATAGATGGCAAACTCTATACTCAGCAGCAAGGTGGCGAGAAAGGTTACCACCAGCACGGCGGCGTCGGCCCGGGTGGACCTGACGGTACGCACGATATCCTCTTTGCGGACCATGTCGTAGGATACGACCATCAGGACGCCGGCCAGTGACGAAAACGGCAGAACAGCCGCCAGGGGCGCCGCCAGCAGGAGGACGGCAGCCACCGCCAGGGCCGAAACGATCCCGCTTGCCGGTGTCTTGGCCCCGGCCTTGAAATTGACCGCCGAACGGGTAAATGAACCGCTGCCGGGGTATCCGCTGAAAAAAGCAGCCGATATGTTGGCCAGGCCCTGCCCGATGAATTCCTGGTTGATGTTGAGCCGCTGACGGGTCTGGTCGGCGATGGCCCTTGCGATGGAGACCGCTTCCACCAGCCCCAGGATGGCAATGGCGAGCGCTCCGGGAGCCAGCTGTTCGATATTGCTGAAAAGGGAGAAATCCGGCTTGCTCAGCGGCGGCAGGCTTTGGGGAATCGCTCCCACAACCGCGACTCCCTTTTTGTCCAGATCGAAGACCGCCACCAGGATACCCACGATTATCATGGCCATCAAGGTGCCGGGCCAGGCCGGGCGCAGGCGCTTGACCGTCACGATAACCGCGATTGTCAGTATTCCCAGGCCCACGGTGGCAGGATGGATGTGGTGCAGGTTGGTCAGGATCCGGTAGAGCGCAAGGAGGAAGTGTCCGCCTTTGCCGATTTCCAGCCCGAAAAGGTTCGGCAGCTGCTTGAAGGCGATTATGAAGGCCGCCCCGGCCGTGTATCCCAGCAGAACCGAGTGGGAAACGAAGTTGAGCAGCTTGCCGAGCCTTGCCATGCCCATGACGATCTTGATGGACCCCACCAGGAAGGACAGGAAAAGGGCCAGTTCGATATAACGGGCACTGGAAGGTTCTGCCAGGGGGCTCAGAGCGCTGAAAACCACCAGGGAGGCTGCCGTGGTCGGGCCGGTTATCAGCTGGGCCGAGCTGCCCCAGAGACATCCCACCAGGGTGGGGACGATGGAGGCATAGAGGCCGTATTGCACCGGCAGTCCGGCTATCAGGGCGTAGGCCATGGACTGGGGCACGGCCACCACCGCCACCGTCAGGCCGGCCAGCAGGTCGGCCTTGAAGAAGCTGCGCCGGTAGGTGCGCAGCCAGGCTAGAAATGGGAAAAAATCAGTGCTGTGTACCTGCATGCCCGGATCCCGCGGTATAAGGCCATGTTTCCGGAGGGCCGGATTGCGGCCCCGGGTGTTTCGACTCCGGGAAGATCATCCCTGGTAGAGAACCGCCAGGATAGTTGCCGATCCGGACTTGGCCTTCAGAAGATGGGGCGTGGTCGACAGGTAGTAGGCGCTGTCACCAGGCTCCAGCTCGTAGCTTTGCTTGCCGATGGTAAAGACGACGACTCCCTGAAGGACATAGATGAACTCTTCTCCATCGTGGACCGAAGGCTCGTCGTCCTCGGCTTCCTCCAGTTGCACCAGCAGGGCTTCCATGTGGCGGCCCTTTACGTCGGGAGCCAGGCTCATGTAGGTATAGAGGCTTTTGCTGCCCTGGCGGGAGGTCGAACGGGATATCGTTTTGTGGTCGCCCTTGCGGGTTATGGCGTACATGCTGGTGCCTTCGCCGGCGATTATGCGTCCCACCGCGCTGTCCAGTGCCTTGGACAACTTGATGATGGCGCCCAGCTGGGGCTGGACCTTGTTGCTCTCGATGGCAGCCAGAAGGTCTGTCCCGAAACCGGTCAGGGAAGAAAGTTCTTCCAGTCCTATTCCCTTGGATTCACGAATCTTGCGGATCCGCTGCCCGATTTCGTCCACCTGGGCCGGTTCGGCACTGCTGATATCTCCGGTCAGATCCTCGAAGTAATCGACGTTTATGTGGGGTTTGGAATTGTTGTCAGGCATGAATTTCTCCTTTCCTTTTGGAACCTGGTATCTTTGGCCGGGTTCGTCCGGCGGCCCGAATGGCGTCTAAAGCCTGTCGAAGGCACCCAGGTGCCGGGCTATTACTATGCGCTGTATTTCCGACGTTCCCTCGCCGATGTCGAGCAGTTTCTGGTCGCGGTAAAAACGCTCCACATCGTATTCTTTCATCAAACCGTATCCTCCGTGCAGCTGCACGGCATGATTGGCGCAGCGGTACATGACTTCCGAGCAGTACAGTTTGGCCATGGCGGCTTCTTTGGAAAAGGGCTTGTCGTTGTCGCGCAGCCAGCAGGCCCGGTAAAGCAAAAGGCGGGCGGCGTCGATTTCAAGGGCCATATCGGCCAGCTTGAAGGCGTTTACCTGAAAACGTGATATGGGCCGGCCGAACTGCTCCCTTTCCCGGCTGTACTTGAGGGCCATGTCTAAACACCCCTGGGCGCCGCCAAGGCCCATGGCTCCTATCGAGAGGCGGCCGGCGTCCAGGGTCTGCATCATCTGGTGAAATCCGTGGCCGCGGGTTCCCAGCAGGTTTTCCCTGGGGACCCGGCAGTCTTCGAAGTATAGCTGGCTGGTGTTGGACGCGCGCCACATCATCTTGTCGTGCATCGGCTTGGCCGTGTAGCCCGGCGTGCCCGACTCGACGATGATGCACGAAAGCTCGGGCTTGCCGTCGTCCCTGGTGCCGGTCCGGCATAGGACCGTTACGCCGGCCGAGATGTCGGTGGAAGCATTGGTGATGAAGATTTTGCTGCCGTTGATAACCCATTGGTCGCCGTCGAGAACGGCGGTGGTTTTGGAGTTGGCGGCGTCTGAGCCGGCATTGGGCTCGGTCAGCCCGAATCCCCACAGGGCCTCCCCGCTGCACAGCTTGGGAAGGTATTTTTGCTTCTGCTCCCGGCTGCCGAAATAGTATATCGGGCCAATGCCCAGTGAATTTTCAGCGGCCACCGTGGCGGCATGGGAGCCGTCTATCCGGGCTATTTCTTCCACTGCAATTATGTAGGAAAGATAGTCCATCCCCTGACCGCCGTATTGTTCGGAAACCACGATGCCGAACAATCCCAGTTCTGCCATCTTGGCCATGGTCTCATAGGAAAATTCCTCGTTTTTGTCCAGTTCCCGGGCAACCGGCTTGATTTCGTTTTCGGCAAACGACCTTACCGATTCACGCAGAATTTCCTGTTCCGGTGATAGTGTGAAGTCCATCGCACCTCCCCCATGGCTGGTTGATCCGCTTGGCAGGATCATGGTTTAGAAAGATCGGCACAGGCAGCTGCGGCCGCCCGCGAGCGGCTCGAGCGGTCACATCTTCTGAATGCCGGGCCTGAAAAGATATTTTGACTGCAAGCAGGAGCCGGTGTCAACCATTAATCCTGTAATCCTGTCGGTCTGTCAGCGTTGGCCTTCTGCGGGTAGATTTGTAGTCGAAGGCCATGCCGGCCGGGAACCGGTTGTCTTTTGGCTCGCAGAAAAAATTCCGCAATGGCGGGAGGTGTCATTTCCGTGTTGAGAATATGCGCCGGCCTGACGTCACTTCGGGTGAGAAAACAAGGACGCCGGAAGTTCCGGATGGACTTCCCGGTTGCGTTGTCGGAGTTTTTTTAAGGCGCGCGCCAAAGCCGCTTGAATTATCATGCCCGCCTGTCGCAGGTCCATTCTATCAAAGCCGATCCCCAGGTCAAGCCGGCCCCGAAGCTTATCAGCAGGACATTGTCGCCGGGCTGAATCCGGCCGGACCGCTGGGCTTCGTCCAGGGCGATGGGAATCGAAGCCGAGGATGTATTGCCGTATTTTGAAAGGTTGACGAAGAACCGGTCCATTCCGATATCGAGTTTTTCGGCCACGGCGCGTATGATCCGGATGTTGGCCTGGTGGGGCACCACCAGAGCCACATCGTCGATTGCCAGGCCGTTTTTTTCCAGGGCCGTCATGGCGATTTTGCTGAGGCAGTTCACGGCGTGTTTGAAGAGGCGGTTGCCCTCCATCTTGAGGAAAAAGGGCTTGGCGGGCCCCATGTCGTCTATGGGCGGTTTGGAATCGTTGCCATACTCGGCATAAAGCAGATCCCACTTGGCACCGTCCGATCTCAGGTGAGTGGTCAGCACGCCGCCGGGTTCCTGTCCGGACTGCAGCAGGACGGCTCCGGCGCCGTCTCCCAGCAGCACACAGGTATTGCGGTCGTTCCAGTTGAGGATCGATGACAGTCTTTCAACCCCGATCACCAGCACGTTGGCGGCGCCGTTGACCTTGATTGAGTTGACACCGGCCTCCAGGGCGAAGATGAAACCGGAACAGCCGGCAGAGACGTCATAGGCGGCCGCGTCGGTTATTCCGAGTTCTTTCTGGACCATGCAGGCGGCGGAAGGAAACTGGCGATCGGCCGTTACCGTGCCTACAATGATGGTGTCTATCTCTTCCGGCCGGACCCCGGCCATGGCCAGGGCCCGGCGGGCGGCCCGTGCGCCGAGCCTGGCGGTGGTCTCGTCTTCGGTGTCACGGGCGATGCGCCGCTGGCAGATCCCGGTGCGGCGTCTTATCCATTCGTCAGACGTCTCCACTACGGATTCCAGATCGTGATTGGTCAGCACATGGTCGGGCAAACAGCATCCTGTTCCGGTCAAGTGGGCGTTGATCATGAGGGCTTCCTTAATACGAGTTGCTTATTTGTTTACCGGCTCTCCGGGCCAACGTACACGCGCCGCTATCCATAAGCCGGCAGGGTGTCTCCGGTCCCGTTTCACTGTCCCGGCCTTGCCGGCAGCTATGGCTTTCGGTCTGCCGCGCCTTTTAATCACATTCCGCTCCGCTTGTCAAAGAGATGAAGGACCCAAGCGTGCATCGTTCTCCGGATCATGCCGACAGCCGGCAGCAGGATTTGATCATCGATGTTGTTGCCAGCAGCGGTGTGATTCTGATATCAGTGACAGGCTGCCAAAATTTCCTGAATCGGCATGCCATGGATGATTGTGTTATGCTCGCGATATGGCTTGAAAACAACAGGCTAAGCCTGCGCAACGACCTGCCGCGCCCGCAAGCCGGACCCGGCCAGGCGGTCGTGCGTGTGGATCTGGCCGGAATATGCGGCACGGACCTGGAGCTTGTGAAGGGGTATACCGGTTTTACCGGGGTGCCCGGACACGAATTCGTCGGCCGGGTGGTGCAGGCGCCGGACAGGCCTGAGCTGGAAGGCCGCAGGGTGGTTGCCGAAATAAACATTGCCTGTGGTCACTGCCACCAATGCCGCAGCGGCCGGGAGCGTCATTGCCTCCACCGGCAGGTGACAGGCATTAGGGGGGCAAACGGAGCCTTCGGCGAATATTTGAAATTGCCCGTCACCAACCTGGTAACCCTGCCCAGATCGGTCAGGCAGCGGCAGGCGGTGCTGGCCGAACCTCTTGCCGCGGTCTTGCGTATCGGCCATCAGGTGGAAATTGAGGCCGGCATGCGCATCCTGGTCATAGGGGCCGGGCCGATGGGCCAGCTGATAGCACGCTGGCTGCAGGCCTTGGGAAACCGGCCGGTTGTGGTCGCCCGCTATCCCGGTCAGCGCGGGCTGCTGGCAGACCGAGGTATCGACTGGTGTGCTGAAGATGATTTGAAGCCTTTCCGCTGGTGGGACCTGGTCATCGAAGCCACCGGCAGGCCTGAAGGCTTCAGCCTGGCCCGCAGGGCGGTCAGGGCCGGCGCAACGATAGTTGTCAAGAGCACCTACGAGGCTTCGCTCGATCTGTCTCTTGCGGAGCTGGTGGTGGACGAGATCACCCTGGTGGGTTCGCGCTGCGGAAGCCTGGAAGAGGCCGTCCGTTGGCTGGCTTCCGACAGGATCCGGCTAGACGGTCTTGTGGAGGCCGAATATCGTTTGACCGATTTTCAAAAAGCCTTCGAGCACGCCTCCCGGCCCGGAGCCCTTAAGGTCGTCTTGCATCCCTGACGGCCATGCAGGCGGGGTATTCAATAAACAGGCAGGAGCGGCAATGAAAAAAGCAGGCCGACGGGTCAGGATAGAGGTTGATTCAGACATCGGGGAGCTCAAAGCGGTCATACTGCACCGGCCCGGACCCGAGATCGAAAACATGACTCCGGAAAATGCGGAAAGGGCCCTCTACAGCGATATTCTGAACCTGGCCGTTGCCCAGAAGGAATACGAGCAGCTGGAAGCGGTTGTGCAGGCCTGTGCCGAAACACTGCACGTACGGGTCCTGCTGGAAGATATTTTGCGGATGCCCGGCCTCAAAGAAAAGCTGGTGGTCAGGGTTTGCGAGCAGGAAAAGGCCCTGGACCTGCGGGAGGCCCTGTCCGACATGCCGCCGGCCGAACTGGCCGGCCGGTTGATCGAGGGTGTGGTGCTGGTCCGCGACAATCTGACCCGTTATCTCAGCAAGGAGCGCTTTGCCCTTCAGCCCCTGCACAATTTTTTCTATACCCGGGATGCCGCAGTGGCCATGTACGACGAGGTTCTCATCTCTTCGATGGCAAAGGCGGTAAGGCGGCGCGAAGCCCTGATAATGGAATCCATCTTCGATTACCATCCCCTGTTTCGGGCCAAGACCATAAACCCCGGCGGGCAGGTGTTTTTCGATCCGGCAGCCACCATCGAGGGCGGGGATGTGATCGTGGTAAGATCTGATATCCTGCTGATGGGATACAGCAGCCGGACTTCTTCACAGGGCATCGATTTCATCATCGAACGTTTGAAACGCAAGGTCCGGGGCAAAAGCCACCTGCTCGTCCAGGAGCTTCCCTCCCGGCCTGAATCCTTCATCCATATAGACATGGTTTTCACCCTTCTGGATAAAGACTGCTGCCTGGTTTATGCTCCCCTGATCGTTAAGCCGAACAAGTATCGCACCATCCACATCACCCTGGAAGGCGGGAGGGTCGCCGGCATAAGTGAAGAAGAAAACCTCCTGCGGGCCCTGGACGGACTTGGAATGGAGCTTACCCCGGTATATTGCGGCGGCCGGGGAGACACCTGGGTACAGGAAAGGGAACAGTGGCACAGCGGGGCCAACTTCCTGGCCCTGGCCCCGGGCCGGGTGGTGGGCTACGGGCGCAATGTCTACACCATCGAAGAGCTGGACCGCCACGGTTTTGAAATCGTGACCGCACAGCAGGCAGCCCGGGACATGGAAAACCTTCCGCGAAAATGCGCCATCACCCTGGAAGGCTCGGAACTTCCCAGAGGCGGCGGCGGCGCCCGGTGCATGACCATGCCGGTACGGCGGGCGGCGGTTGACTGGCCCTAGGGCCTGGGCCGGCGGTCAGCCTTCCAGATATTCCCGGATGATTTTCAAAACCCGGCGCAGCGGTTCGGCCGCCCCCCACAGCAGCTGATCGCCGACGCTGAAGGCGGTCAGGTAGCGGGGGCCGATGTTGAGCTTGCGTATCCTGCCGATGGGTACCTGCAAGGTGCCGGAGACGGCCGCCGGGCTCAGCCTTGCCACCGTCTCTTTGCGTTCGTTTTCCAGGACCCGGACCCACTGGTTGTGAGCGGCCAGGATCTGCCTGATTTCATCCACGGACAGATCCTTTTTCAGCCTGATGGTGAAGGCCTGGCTGTGGCAGCGCATGGCCCCGATGCGGACACAGAGGCCGTCGATGGGGATGGGATTGTCGCTGCGGTCGAGGATCTTGTTGGTTTCGGCGTATCCTTTCCATTCTTCGCGGGTTTGCCCTGCTTCCACGGGCCGGTCGATCCAGGCGATCAGACTTGCGGCCAGGGGAGCGCCGAAGCGTTGCGTGGGAAAATCGGGATCTGAAAGGATCCGGCTGACACGCCGGTCCAGCTCCAGGATGGCGCTGGCCGGATCTTCCAGCAGGCCGGCGCAGCCGTTGCCGATGGCTGCCATCTGGGCCACCAGTTCGCGCATGTTCCGGGCGCCGGCACCGGAGGCCGCCTGGTAGGTCATGGAAGTCATCCATTCTATAAGGTCTTGGGCAAACAGCCCCCCAAGGGCCATCAACATCAGGGAGACGGTGCAGTTGCCGCCGATAAACTGCCTGAGGCCGCGGGCCAGGGCGTTTTGAATCACTTCCAGGTTTACCGGGTCCAGAACTATCACGCTGTCAGGCTCCATGCGGAGGGTTGAGGCGGCATCGATCCAGTAACCTTTCCACCCCTGGCGGCGCAGGGCGGGATAGTATTTTTCCGTGTAAGCTCCTCCCTGGCAGGATACGATGATGTCCATGCCGGCAAGGCGGTCGATGTCGGTTGCGTCCTGCACCGCCGGTGCCGGCGTTCCGATATCAGGAGCCGGTTTGCCGGCCTGGGTGGTTGAAAAGAAGAGAGCTTCGTAGCCTTCAAAATCGTTTTCGGCCCTCATCCTGTTCATCAGTACCGAGCCCACCATGCCGCGCCATCCAACGAAGCCGACTTTCAACATTCTCATATCTCCCGGTTATTCGTATTATCTTTACTCTGCCATCGCAGTTTCATAAAAAGCGTCTTCTGGATTGTCAACCCCCCATCTGGCAACCGGCCAGCTCATGCAGCATGAGGCACCATGCCCTCTGGCCCTTGCGGAAACTCGAGAGCCTGAAAAACTCGTTGGGGGCATGGATACACTCGTCGTCCAGGCCGAAGCCGAAACCGATGGTATGTGCTCCCAGGTATTTCAGGAACCAGCCGCAGACAGGTACGCTGAAGCCCATCCTGATATAAAGGGGCGGCCGGCGATAAATTTCCGTGAGCACCCGGGCGGCCGCCAGATTGCCGGGATGGTCATGGGCCACCCGGTACGGCAGGGCAATGCTTTCGAATTCCGTGACGGTCATATCCACCTGCCCCGGACAGCTGTCTTCCAGATGCCTGCGCAGCAGCGACCGGATCTGCTGCGGATCCTGATCGGGAACCAGACGGCAGCTGATCTTGGCATGGGCCTGGGCCGGGATGATGGTTTTGAGGCCCTCTTGCTGAAACCCGCTCCAGATTCCGTTTACATCCAGGCTGGGCCGGTACCAGGCCTGCTGCAGGGGGCTGTATCCCTTTTCTCCCCAGAGGCCCTTGAGGCCGAGATCTTCCATGTACCGGTTTTCATCGAAAGGGATCTGTTGGAGAAAGCTCGCCTCGGTTTCGGAGATCGGGTCGACGTCGTCGTAAAATCCGGCCACGGCCACCGATCCGTCAGGGTTGTGCAGGCCGGCGATAAGCCCGGCCAGTGCATGGGCCGGATTGAGGAACGTTCCGCCGAAGGTTCCCGAGTGCACGTCCCTGGCGGCCGAGCAGATGTCGATCTGGAGCCCCGCAAGGCCCCGCAGACCCAGGATCAGGGCAGGCTGTTGAGGCCCCCACTGGACAGAATCGGCATTGAGGACCATGTCGCAGGCCAGCAGCTCGCGGTTGTTGCCGATAAGTTCCGGCATCTGAGGGCTGCCGATCTCTTCCTGGCCTTCAAAAAGGCACTTTATGTTGACAGGCAGCCTGCCTTGGGTTGCCAGCAGGGCCCGGAGGGCGATGACGGGAATCAGCATGTTGCCCTTGTCGTCCGAGGTTCCCCGGCCTACAATACGGTCGTTTTCGATCACGGGCGAAAAAGGCGGATGGTGCCACAGGTCCAGGGGGTCGGCCGGCTGAACGTCGAAATGGCCGTAGATCATTACCGTCGGCCTGCCGGGGGCATGAAGCCAGTCGGCATAGACGGCCGGATGCCTGCCGGTCTCGAGAAGACGGCAATTTTGCATTCCGATCTGCCGGAGTTTGTCCTTTACCCAGACGGCGGCCCGTTTGACGTCTTGTTCATGGGCCGGCAGGGCGGAGATGCTGGCAATGGCCACAAAGTCCAGCAGTTCTGCTTCGAAGACAGGCTGATTTTGATCCAGGTAATCGGACCAGGCCGCCATGGTGTCGTAACCTCCTTAAAGTTGTCCCGTGTTTCCGTGTCAGGGCCGCCAATACGCCTTTGCAGCTTCCGGCAGGCCCGAAAAGCGCTCAACCGAGGTTGTATGCAGGCCAGTGATGTAATACTTTTAGCAGGTGGTTACAAGTGAGAGCTTGGCAAATATTTCGATGCCTCCGTTTTCCCGTATCTTAAGGAGTGTTTCCGGATGTTACGCATTTTCAAAGACGATGTGCTCGATCCTGAAAAGTTCACCATGACTCTCGAGCTCGTTCCCGGCGGAGATTCCACCGGACGCTCGGTCGATACCGTAATGGGGATTGCAGCCGATGCTTTTGCAGACGGCCGGATCTCGGCGGTGAGCATAACCGACAACCCGGGCGGTAATCCCTCCCTGAGCCCCGATGTGATCGGCCACCGCATTTTTACAACCGGCATGGATGTTATCGTCCATTTCACATGCCGGGACACCAACAGGGTGGGCATGGAAAGCCGGGCCCTGCAGCTGGCCATGATGGGCATGAAAAACATCCTGGCCCTGACCGGGGATTTTGCAGGCAAGGGCTTTGGCGGCCAGGGGGCACCGGTCTTCGACCTGGATTCGGTCCAGCTTCAGATCCTTCTTGGGCTGCTGAGCGAAAGGATGGAAGAAGCCGGCGACCCGGATGGTTTTTTCACCGGCTGCGCAGTCTCACCTTTCAAGTGGACCGAAGCCGAGTCTTTTGCCCAGTACGGCAAGCTGTGCCGCAAGATCGGAGCCGGAGCCGGTTTTATTATTACCCAGCTGGGATATGATGCCGCCAAGTTCGGCGAGCTGATCAGGCTGATGGGCTTTCTCGGCCTGGATGTGCCGGTGCTGGGCTCGGTTTACATGCTGACGCCGGCCGCTGCCAGGATAATGAACGCCGGCCGGGTGCCGGGCGCCATGGTCACAAGCGGGCTGCTGGCCGAGGTGGAGAAAAGGTGGGCCGACAAGAAGGCCGGCCGGCGGTGGTCCATCGAGCAGACGGCCCGTCTGGCGGCCGTTCTCAAGGGCCTTGGATACCGGGGGATTCATATCGGCGGAATACACAAGGATTTTGAAACCGCCGGCAGGATACTTGACCGCTTCGAGCAGATCCAGGATCAATGGAAGGATTATCTGCCCCGGTTTCGTCACGGACCGCCGGGTGGTTTCCAGGTCTTTGACTTTGACCGGACTGATGAAGATCAGGCCCCTCGTTTCGGGCGCAACCCGGAAAAGGTGCCCTTGCTGGAAAGGCTGCATTATCTTTTTCTCAAGACGGTGCACCGTTTCTTTTTCGACCGTAATTCGGCCCTGGCCGCCGTTTCCAGGCAGTTTGCCGCCGTAATGGATGCCAGCCGCACCGGCCGCCGGCTTGTCCACCTGGCCGAATACGGCAGCAAGCATATTCTGCTGGGGTGCCGTCAGTGCGGTGACTGCGCAATCGAGTACGCCGGTTTCCTGTGCCCCGAGGCGGGCTGTCCAAAGCATACCCGCAACGGTCCCTGCGGCGGCAGCCGGGCCGGTTGCTGCGAGGTCTTTCCGGACAGATACTGTGTGTGGTATCGTGCCTACCGCCGGATAATAGCCATGGACGGCAAGGCGGTTCACAGGGCCGGATGCGTTCCGCCAAGGTTGTGGGAACTGGATCGCAGCTCGTCCTGGCTGAATTTCCACCTTGACCGCGACCACCACGGCAGCTCCAATCAGCTGGCCCGGCGGTGCGATGTGAACGTGTGCAGCCTGAAAATCTGACGGTATGCCGCGACGGCCCTGACCGGGTTGGCAAAATACGCTTGCCAAGGCCGGAACCGGCCTATTGAGCAGACCGCTTCAGCGTAAGGGGGCACTCCCCTTGCCGGATGATGAAACAGGAGACCGGCGGGTCTCCCCAACTTCTACGGGATGGAACGCCATGAACCAAGCAAAACCTGAGATAGTGATTCCCAAGGAAAAGGCCGTGTTCTGGATGGACGCCAATGGACGCTGGCGCAACCGGCACGGCCCGTTCGCCCACAAAAAGATCATCGATTATTTCAACCGTTCCATAGGCAAGGATGAAAACGGCTTCTTTGTCCGCCAGGACAAGGGTGATGTTATCGAAAAGGTTTATTTCCGGTATGAGGACACCGCCCTGTTCGTGGTCGATTTGGCTGACGGAGACCCGCCGCAACTGGTCTTGAACACCGGCCGGAAGATTGCAATGAATCCGGAGAGGTTGTTCATCGAAGGTGATATTCTCTACTACCGTGATGACGATGATAGGATCAAGTTTACCGACAGGGCGATGATGAAGATCGCAGACCGGCTGGAAGAGGAAGAGGACGGGTTGTACTTCAAGGCAGGGAAAGAGAAGATAAGAATACCGGATTGACGGCCGCCTTACAGGGGTCAAGTGCAGATAACAGGGGGAACGAGATATGACCGGAGGTGATCTTTTTTCAATCGGCATAGATGTCCGCTTCAGAGACCTGGATGCCATGGGGCATGTCAATAACGCGGTCATGTTCACCTATTTCGAGGAAGGCCGCAAACATTTTTTCTTTGGAGCCTTCAAGGGAGCGTCCCTGAAAGATTTCAACTTCATCCTGGCCAGCATAAGATGTGACTACCTGCATCCTGTCCGGCTGGAAGACAAACCCCGCCTCTGGATGTGGGTCGAGGATATCGGGAGAAAAAGCTTCAGCCTGGCTTATCGCCTGACGGCAGACGGTGACAAGGACTTCGTATTTGCCCGGGGCAGGTCGGTGCAGGTTTGCTACGACTACAGCAGCGGCAGAAGTATCCCCGTTTCCGACAGGATGCGGGAGGTTCTCGAACAACATCGACACAGTGTTTGAGCGTTGACCGGAGGTTGAATATGAACGGGACCGGAAAGAGCATATGCCCCCAATGCGGAAGACCGGTCGAAAAGGGCTGGAAGTTCTGCCCGGTCTGCGAGCGGAAGCTGCCGGAAGATGTCTGCCCGGCCTGCGGCAAGCCTGTGGAGCCTGAATGGAAGTTGTGTCCCTTTTGCGGCCAAAAGTTGCAAAGCCTTGTCTCCGGGCAAGAAGCCGGGCAAGAGCCTGAAGACAGCCGGGAAGAAGGCTTCGAGGAACCGTTGACCGGGATGCGTTTTATCTACGTTCCCGGCGGGACCTTCGAAATGGGAGACATGGAAGGTGAGGGGGCTCCGGACGAACAGCCTGTCCATCTGGTAAGGCTGGACGGGTTCTACATGGCTGCCTGTCCTGTTACCCAGCGGCAGTGGCAAGTGGTGATCGAGGGCAATCCTTCCCGTTTCAAAGGAGAAGATTTGCCGGTCGAGCAGGTCACCTGGGATGCAGCCAGGCGCTTTGCGGAACTTTTGAGCCGGATGAGCGGTTCCGGTTTCAGGTTCGACCTGCCCAGCGAAGCCCAGTGGGAGTATGCCGCCCGCAGCGGCGGGCAAAGGCAGCGCTGGGCAGGAGGGGCAGAAGTCGAGCAGCTGGGATGGATTGCCGAAAACAGCGAAGGCCGTACCAGGCCGGTCGGCCGCAAGCAGCCCAACTTGCTGGGTCTTTGCGATATGAGCGGCAATGTCTGGGAATGGTGCCGGGACGACTACCTGGCCGATGCCTACAGGCGGCATGCCGCTGACAATCCGGTCGTGTCCGGAGCAGGCAGTGAAAAAGTGCTCAGGGGAGGCGCCTGGCACCTGGATGCCTGGAGTGCAAGATGCGCCCGCCGGTTCAGCCTGGATCCTAAGTTGACGGGGCCGGGAGTGGGTTTGCGGCTGATCGCGGTCAAAGATCGATAGGGAGCAGAAAAGCATGAAGGTTATCGTCGATCTTTGTGCCGTGCCCATCGGGGCAGGCCGGGTTGGAAAGGACCGCCCGCAAGCCGGCCGAAGACCGGCGAGCCTCGTTCCAGGGGCTAAGTGCTCTGGAGAGACATGCCTGCACGGCGACGCTTAGGTTTGCTCAATATGCTGATCCGGTAGGCATTGCAAGCTTCTTACTGCAAAAAACGGGCTGCTGTTCAAAAACTGCTTGACCGCAAATTGTAACCGGAATATACAAGCTTGGTCCTACTCACTTGACCCGTTTGCCCAAACGGGTCAAGTTTTTCAAACCCAACACCACAAGCCTGCGGGGGAGGTGAAAACGGGCGAATTTCAACGGATGGAGGGATGGAATTGAATCACTCAGCCACCGGAATCCACTGTATCCTTGAATTATACGGCTGCCCCTTTGACCTGCTCAACGATGAGGATTTCCTGCGTCAGGCGGTTCGTCAGGCCGCCCGGGTCGCAGACTCGTCGCTGCTTCAACTGACCAGCCACAGTTTCAGCCCCCAGGGTGTGACCGCCCTGGGACTGCTGGCCGAATCCCATATTTCCATTCATACCTGGCCTGAAAGCGGCTATGCAGCGGCAGACGTATTTACCTGCGGCCGGCGATGCAAGCCGAAGGATGCTTGCAAGTTTCTGGTTGCCCAACTACAGGCCGAAAGGTTCGATCTGTCGGTTTTGTCCCGGGGACAGGATCTGGCCGAAGCCGGGATAGTGCCGATGGAAGCATTTCGGCAGGGAAAAGAGAGATGTTCGACAAACGTCCAGAATCCGCCTTTTGGTTGACTGAATACAACACACCCCACGACGCATATTGCCATGGCATCGTGAAGGTGCTGCACCAGCAGACCACCGCTTATCAGCAGATGATGATCGTGGACGGCGGCACTTACGGCAAGGCCCTGATCCTGGATGGGAAATGGCAGTCTTCCATGGTGGATGAATTCCTGTACCACGAGCCATTGGTCCATCCGGCCTGCGTTTTACAGGGCGGCCCGCAGAGGGTGCTGATCCTGGGCGGCGGGGAAGGGGCCACTCTGCGTGAAGTGCTGAAGTGGCATACGGTCCGGGAGGCGGTGATGGTGGATCTCGATGCCGAAGTGGTGGAGGCCTGCCGCCGGCTGCTTCCCGAGATGCACCAGGGGGCGTTTGACGACCCCAGGGCCGAAGTGGTGTTTGCCGATGCTTTCCAGTTCGTGGGCCGTGATGAGCGGCGCTGGGACGTGATCATTTCCGACCTGACCGATCCCCTGGAAGACGGCCCAAGTTACAAACTCTTTACCAAGGACTACTTTGAAATCTGCAAGCAGGCCCTGGCCCCGGGCGGATGCTTCGTGCTCCAGGCCGGCGTGGCGGGACCTGCCGATCTCGGTATTCATGTGCGTCTGGCGCGCACCGTGGCGACGGTTTTCAGGCATATGCTGCACTTTGTTTCCCATGTGCCCACCTGGGCCTCGCCCATGGGGTTCGTGCTGGGAACCGACATTGAAGCCGCCATGGCAAATCCTGATCCGGCCGCCGTCGATAAGCTGCTTTCGGAAAAGACCACCGGCGGGCTCAAGATGTTCGACGGCCGCACCATGCTGCACCTTATGCATCCCCCCAAGTATTTGCGCCGGGCGATCGAAAACGAAAAGAAGATCTACACCCTGGCCGATCCCCCCAAGGATTTTTGAGACCGGTTCGATCCGGCACCCGGCGGGCCTTGCTGCCGCCTGCCGGCAATATTCTGTTCCGTCGACTGAAAGACAAAGGCCCGGAATCGCAGACCTTTCGGGCCGTTCAGGTTCGTCTTCTCCGGTGTTCAAGGTAGTAAACCAGATGGGGCGAGCAGGGCAGGGCGGGTATTTCGCCCGGCCTGACAAAATCGGCCCAGACCACTTCCCGGCGGTCGATTTTCAAATCGCATCTTTGAGGAAGATGATACTCGAAGAAGGTAACTGTTTCGCGTTTATATTCGTAGTTGCTTTCTATCTGACCGGCCGGAATTAAGCCGCGGCGCGATATATGCACTCCGATTTCTTCTGCCGTCTCCCGTACTGCGGTATCACGCGGGTCCTCATGGCCCTTGCGGTAGCCGCCGGGGAGGGTATACTCGGGTTTGTAGGAGTTGCGGATTACAAGCAGGCCGTCGGGGCACCAGAGAGCCACATTGACTCCCCGGGTCCGCGGTCTGAAAATGTAGAAAAAGACTCTGGAGGCCCGATAGGCGGCCTTCAAGCCGGCCCGCCACAGCCTGTCGCGGAGTATTTCAGCCGCTTTTGCCTTACTGTTCAACCTTTTCAAAGTATTCTTTCTCGGCACCGCATTTGGGGCATACCCAGTCATCGGGCAAATCTTCAAATGCCGTGCCGGGGGCGACCCCGTGCTCGTAATCGCCTTCGGCCGGGTCGTAAACGTAACCGCAGGGGCATTCATATTTGTCCATATTTGTTATCCTTTCGGTAAGTTGCTTAAATCAGCCGATCGGGGCAGGGGCCGGGGCGGAACCGCTGCCCTAAAATCAAGATCCGAGAAAACCGGATTTGATGTTAACCTGTATTTCACTTGCCGATCAAGCATTTTCCCTTTGTCCGTCAGGAAGAGACGTTCCGGTTGCCTGATGGAGTTGCTTTTGGAGAAGGCTGGGTTTCAGGATCGTTTACGGGGTTTTTGGGCAGCTTGATGACAAAACGGCTGCCCCTTCCCGGGGTGGAGGATACTTCTATCGAGCCACCGTGCTGTTCTACGATTTTACGGGCGACGAAAAGACCGAGGCCGGTGCCGGACCGCCCCTTTGATGAAAAGAAAAGGGAAAAGAGGTTGTCACGGGTTTCCTTGTCCATGCCGACACCGTTGTCTTCGATGGAGAATATTACATGATTGCCGGTATCCTTAAGGGTGAACGTGATTCTGTGATTATCTTTGCTTTCGTCCTTGAGGCAGGCGTCGACGGCGTTTTCGATTATGTTCATAAGAGCCGCCTGGAGATAACCGGGATCGACTGAAATGGTAAAATCATGATCCGGGCAATGGTGAATGAACTCTATGCCGCGGCTTTTTATTTTGGCCACGGCGGCATCATACAGCTGTTCTACGAACTTGCGGGCCTCTATCGGCTGGCGCTCGATTTCGCGCTTTTTGGCGTAGAAGAGAATATCCATTACCAGTTTGCGGATCCTGCCCACCATGGTCTTGACGATCTGCCAGCCTTCCTGGCGCTTGGCCTCGTCGTTGGATTTGAGGCCGGATTCAAGGATGTACATCCCCCCGTCGAGGCCGGTCAGGAGCCCTTTGAGTCCGTGGGAGATGGTGCCGATCATCAGGCCCAGGGCCGAAAGATGATCCTGGAGTTCCGATTTCTCGCGCACCAGGCGTTCCAGGTTTTCCGTGTAAGCCTGGAGCTGCCGCCTGACGGTGATCCTCTCCCGGGCCCGCTTCAGGGCAATGTCCAGGGCGTCGACGTTTATCGGCTTGGTTATGAAATCGGTTGCTTCGTTTTTAAGACTCTCGACAGCCAGGCCCATGTCGCCGTGGCCGGTTATCATGATCACTTCGGTCTCCGGATTTTCGCGCTTTATGATCTTGAGAAGCTCGATGCCGTCCATGCCGGGCATCTTTATGTCGGTCAGGATGACGGGAGGGCGGCGCTTTTCGAAAATCTCCAGCGCTTCTTTGCCGTCCTGGGCGGTGTAGACCGTATAGCCCTTGTCGCGCAGGGCGATATCAAGAACATCGCGGATGTCTTCTTCATCGTCGACTAGTAAGATACTGGTTACCGGATCGCTTGCTTGCATGTCAACTCCCTGAAGCGTTAGTGTCAGAGGCACCGGAATTATCGATCTGCTGGTCTTCTTCACGGTATGTCGGCAGCTCCACCAGGAAGCAGGTACCCCGGGGTCTGTTGTCATGAACCGATATCCGGCCACCGCAATCTTTTATGATGCCGTAACTTATGGACAGGCCCAGACCGGTTCCCTTGCCGACTTCTTTGGTGGTAAAAAAGGGTTCAAAAATCTTTTCCTTGATGTCCTGCGGTATTCCACAACCGGTGTCACAGAGGCGGCAGAAAACGAACGCGTCTTTCTGGCCGGTTTCGATGGTGATGCAGTCCTCGATCTCGATTCGCCCGGGGGCACCTTCCTGCCTGCTTTCCTCGATGGCATCCCGGGCGTTGAGCAGCAGGTTGATGAAGACCTGTTCCAGCCTGCCGGGGTCACCGGTGACCTGGGGCAGGGAAGGGGCCATGGACCACTTGATGGCTATGCCCCTGACTTTCAACTGCTGGCTGAATATTTCAAAGGCGCTTTGAATGACATTGTTGAGGTCAACGGGACAAAGCTGGCTGTCCGACTTGCGGGCGAACTGGCGCATATGGTTGATTATCCGCGTGGCCCGGTCGACGTTCCGGTCGACCTTGTCGAGCATGCTCGTCAGCAGCTCCATATCAATATCCTCGTTACGGCGCAGTTTGGAGATGAAGAAACTGGAGGTGGTCTTGATCACCGAAAGGGGCTGGTTCAGCTCGTGGGCGATACCGGTCGCCATCTCTCCCAGGGTGGCCATCTTGCTGGCCTGAATCAGTTGCTGTTCCGTCTCCAGCCGCTTGGTGATGTCGCTGGTGGTTATCAGCAGAACGTTTTTCCCGGCGTATTCCGAAGGAGAGATGCGGATGTTGACATAAATGGTGTGCCCGGAAGAGTGTTTGTGGCGTATCTGGTACAGGTTGCTGGCGGTCCGCAGCCTGAAGCCCCAGTGATCGTAATCTTCGTCTTTGAACAGGAAGGTGAACGGTTTGCCTATCAGCTCCTTCTCACTGAAACCATAGATGGATGTGACACTCTTGTTGTAGTCCAGGATTTCCAGGGTTTCCCGGTCCACCACGAAGACAGGATTCGGAATGTTGCTGAAGATATCGTGATACTTCTTTTCGGAATGCTTCAGCTCTTCTTCCAGGAGTTTGCGCTGGGTTATGTCAAGGGAGATCTCCATGGCGGCCACGACGTTGCCGTTCTCGTCCCTGATGGGCGAAGTCTGAACCATCCAGTAGGTTCGCGAACCGTCCTTGTTGATGCCCGATTCTTCTGCCCAGTGGGGCTGGCCGTCGGCAAAAGTGGCCTCCACCGGGCAGCGTTCGCACTTGGAATCGCGTCCCTTGTAGGCCTGATAGCAGAAGTCGCCGGGTTTGGGCGCAAAGCGGCGGGCGAATTCGCTGTTGTATTTGAGCAGGCGATAGGACCGGTCCTGTACGGTTATCAGGCACGGCACGCCTTCGAACAGTTTCTGGTATTCGTCGCGCTGGCGGTTGAGTTCCTGCTGGTGCTGGTGAATCTTCTGGGCCATCTGGTTGACCGCTTCGGCCAGCTTGCCCATTTCGTCCACCTGCTTCAGTTTGACACGATGAGTGTAGTTTCCGCGGGCTATCTCTTCGGTTCCGGCGATCAGCTTGCGGATGGGAATATTGACGAAGCGGTGGAGGAAAACGAAGATTATTCCGGAAGTGATCATGAAGATGAAGACCGAAAACCCCAGCACGCTCCTTTCTATCTTGACGATTTCCTTTTCGGTGCCGGCAAGGGAGACCACAACGTCCAAGGCTCCCAGGATGGTATTGTCCTTGGGATGAAAATGGCACTCGCCGGTGGCACAGCCCGGTGCGTTGGCGATGGGAGTGATGATGCCCAGCAGGTGATGACCGTCGCCGGCTCTGAAAATACGGATTCTTTGCTTCAGGCTGACCTTTTTGAGGGGCGGATCGCTCCTGTGACAGATTATGCAGGCCTCATTGCGGATGTTGGTCTTGGTGTCTATCTCGTGTTTGTGGTTGGAGAACTTTATTTCCCCGGCCTTGTTGTAGATCCTGATGTTGACAATTTCGGGCAGCTTGCCGATGTTGGCGATGATCTGGGTGATATCGTCGCGTGAATTTAGCATCATCGCATACTGGGTGCCCAGCAAGATGGTGTGGGTCAGCCGATCCGTGGAGGCGATGATGTTGTCCATCAGCTTTTGCTTCTGGTAGCGGATATTGAAAAAAGCCCACACGATGATGTAGATCACCAGCAGGGAACCCACGGTGAGAATCAGCTTCATGGTCAGGCTGCTGCGGATATGTTTGACAAGTGAAATCATCTTTTCAGCAAGCCTCAGCTGTTGTTGCGGTCAAAAAACGTCTGAAATCCGGCGTGATCGCCAGATTGGAATCAAGGCCGAGCTCTTTGGCATCGATCCCCATTGCCAGCCCCAGCAGTTGCGGAAGATATATCACAGAGATGGAGATATCCGAAGCCAGTCTTTTGGATATCTTTTTCTGATAAGCCTCCAGGTTCATCTGGCACATGGGGCAGACGGTGACGATTGCATCGGCGGTCCGGGCATTTTCGAGGATTTTGCCCGTAAGGGTCAGGCCGACCTCGGGCTTGGTGTTCATAAGAGCAGCCCCGCAACATTTGGCCCCCATGGGCCAGGCAAGCGCCTTCGCCCCGGTGGCTTCTATCAGGGCCTTCATAGATTGCGGGTTTTCCGGATCGTCGAAGGCCGCCAGCGGCCGCAGGCACTGGCAGCCGTAATAGGGCGCAACCACCAGGCCTGTAAGCGGTCTGGCCAGTCCGGTTGCTACAGCTTCGGCACCGATGTCGGTCGCCAGGATGTCCAGCAGGTGCCGGGGCCTTGCCTTGCCCCGGACGGAGAGCCCTTCCTCGGCCAGAATCTCGTTAACCTTTGCCCGCAGGTGTTCGTCGGTGCCTATCTCGATGTTGCTTTTGGCAAGATTGAGATAACAGGCGCTGCATGGAACCAGGATGTCCATGTGGTCCATCTGTTCGGCCAGGGCCAGATTCCGGCCGCTCAGGGCCAGGGCCAGCAACCGGCTCCGGGCCTCGGCGGCGCTGGCGCCGCAGCATGTCCAGTCCTCCACTTCCGTCATTTGGACTCCCAGGGCCTTCATAAGAGCCTCTGTGGCCTGACCGTATTCGCGGGCGGAACCTTCCAGCGAACAGCCCGGATAGTAAAGATAGCGCATGACGTTTTCCTTCATCGGTCGTTGCGGGTCAGCTGTCGGCTTTCCAGCCGGGCAACCTTGTCAAACAGTGCGGCAAGGCGCATGTCTCCCCTGGACGGCGGCCTCAGATCCACCTTGCCTTTTGCCATCAGCTTCAGACCCAGGGAAGCAAAGCGCAGCGGAAGCAGCGGGTTTTTCATGGCGCTGAAGTACAGGGTCATGAACTCGCTTTCCCGGACACGGCCGTGGCGGCGCACGCTTTCCAGGAAGCTGCCGTAAAATGCCTCAGATGTCCTGTATGCTTTCACCTTGCGCCGGGCGGCAGCCTGTTTCAGCCTGTACATGGCCTCGGTAAGGGGCAGGCCGCGCGGACAGCGCAGGGTACAGTAATAGCAGGCCGAACAGAGACAGAAGGTGGTGGAAGAAAATATCTCTTCTTCCTGTCCCAGCAACACCAGCCGCCAGAGACGGCGGGGAGTAAGATCCATGGCAAACTCGTTGGGGCAGGAACCGCTGCATGTGCCGCACTGAATGCAGGCCCGGATCATCCGGCCGATGTCGTCCATTTCCCGGTTTGCCTCTGCGTTGCTCCGGTATGCCGCTGGCACTTGATCGACTTTGTTCATCAGACTTTCCCCGCTTCCAGGTCCAGGGGTTCATCGAATGCCTGGGTCAAGGCGTCTATCGTTTCAAACATCTGCTGCCGCAGGTAGCCGTTGATGACCGAAGCCCCGTTGGGGCAAACGGCCGCGCAGGTGCCGCAGCCCTGGCACATGGCTGTGTTCACAACCACCTTGGTCCGGTCAGTATCCAGCATGCGCGCTCGGTAAGGGCAGGCTTCGATGCACCGCTCGCACAGGGCGCAGAGGCTGTAGCGTACCTGGGCCACCGGGTGCCCGGAGCTGATCCGGCGGCGGGAAATTATTCTCAGCGCCCTCGAAGCAGCCGCCTGGCCGGTGGCCATGGACTCGACGGCCGCCCGCGGACCAAGGCAGATGCCGCAGGCGAACACGCCTTCTTTCAGGGCGTCCACCGGCCGCCACTTGCTGTCGGCCGGCCGGAAAAATCCGTGTTCATCGACATCGACACCAAAAGTCGCCGCCAGTTCCGCCGGCAGACGGGGAACGATACCGGTTGCCAGAACCAGCAGGTCGGTTTCGATTGTCAGTTTCAGGCCGCTGACCGGATCGGTGCAGTTGACCTTGACGGACTCGGCGCCTTTTTCTCCGTCTGCCACTTCGACCTCCGGCCTGTTTTCCGGATCGTAAGGGATGAATATCACCCCGGCCCTGCGGGCGGCGGTGAAGTAGGTTTCCATGAAGCCCGGGGTCATAATGTCGCGGTACAACACGTATACGGCCGTTTCCGGGTTTTGCTGCTTGATTTTTAGGCAGTGTTTGATGGTGGTCGGGCAGCAGACCCGGCTGCAGTAGTTGCGCGGTTTCCGGCGGGAGTCCACACACTGGATCATGACCACCGTCTCCAGGCCGGCCGGCTTGATGGAAGTGTCGGCCAGTGCCTGCTCCAGCCGGCGCTGGGTGATTATCCGGTCGCTGCTGCCGTAGCCGTAGGCCGTAGTGGTTGCTTCCCTGCCGCCTGTGGCCAGGATTGCCACTCCATGTTCCAGGGTGCTGATTTCGCCGTCCGGTCCCCGGATGGTGGTGAAAAAACTGCCCACTTGACCGTAGCCGCCGACTATGCCGCTGCCGGTCATGGTTTTGATGTTCGGATGACTTTCTACTTCCGACACCATGGTCCGGCACAGGTCCTGAAGGTCCTGGCCGTCGATGGTGGTTTGCAGCCAGTCCAGGTTGCCCCCGAGCCGGTCGCTTTTTTCCACCAGGGTAACCCGGTGGCCCCGCTCTGCCATCGTCAGGGCGGCCTGCATGCCGGCAACTCCGCCGCCGACAACCAGGGCCGTGGCCGCAACCTCCACTTCGGGCAGCCTGTCCACCACGGCCGCCTTGAGACGGGCAAGGCCGGCCTGCAGCCTGGCAACCGGCAGGGCCGGGGCAGGGGGGCTGGAGTCAGGTCCGGTCAGACCCAGGTCGACCGCGTCGATAAGATGGGGCGCAAGTCTGATTGCGGCCGACAACGCTTTGATCTTTTTTACGAAAAGGTAAGGGTGACAAGCGCCCACAAGGATGCGGTTGAAATCTTTGGCGGCAGCGGCCTCTTGGGCCTTTTGCCAGCCTCCGGCCGTACAGAGCCGATCGACGAAGACCACTTCGCCCACGGCCGGGTCCGTCTTCAGCCTTTTTTCAACGAGGGGGCCATCCCTGTCGGTTGAAAGCCTCTGGCCGCAAGTGCAGACTATGGCCATGATTTTCGGACGCCGGCCGCTGACGTCACGATATGCTGTCTCTTTGTCATCCGTCTCGGAGCTGCCGTCGCCTCCTCCCATTGCCACGGCGGCCCGGGCCGCGGCGGCCGAGGCGAATATCACCGATTCGCTTATGTCCTTGAGACCGGAGGCCGACCCGCTGACAAAGATTCCGGGCCGGTCGGTCGAGACCGGGTCCAGGGGGGCGGTTGCCGGAAAGCCCCATTGATTGAGCTTGCAGCCGGTCATTTCGGCCAGTTGCTCGGTGCGGCGGGCAGGCCTCTGCCCCACTGACAATACCACCAGGTCGAAAGTTTCATCTACCAGTTTGCCGTCAGTGCCCATGTAGGTCAGAACCGGGCTTCCGCTTTCTGGATGGGGCGTTACCGAGTGGACCCGGGTTCTTTCAAAACGCATTCCGGGCCGGGCGGCAGCCTCGTCCAGGTAGCGCTGAAACGGCAGACCGAAGGCGCGCATGTCCATGTAGAATATCGCCGTTTCGACATCCTCTCCTGCTTTTTCCCCGGCCAGCAGGGCTTCCTTGACAGCGTACATGCAGCAGACCGAAGAACAGTAATCCGTGTTGGTTTGCAGATCGCGCGATCCGACACATTGCAGCCAGGCTATCTTCCTTGCCGGCTTGCCGTCGGCCGGCCGCACCAGGCGCCCGGCCGTGGGGCCGGTCCCGCTTACCAGGCGCTCGAATTCGATGCCGGTGATGACATGGGGGCAGATGCCGTAGCCGAGGGTGTTTTTGCTCTCGGCCGGGTTGAAGTAATCGGTGCCGCAGGCCAGAACGATTGCTCCGACCCCGATCTCCAGGTCCCGGGCGGCCATCCGGTCTTCGAAGATCCTGACCACCATGGGGATCATGCGGGCCGGATCGAACGGTTTCATCAGGTAATCGAAGGCGCCCTCTTTCATGGCTTCCACAGCCGTTTCCACGGTGGCATAGGCCGTCATCATCACCACCGTCAGCTCCGGCCGGACCTGCTTTGCCCGTTGCAGCAGCTCCACACCGTCCATGCCCGGCATCTTGATGTCCGTCAGCATGAGACCGTAGTCCTTGTCCCGGAGCATCTCCAGGGCCTGCCGTCCGGATTCGGCCATATCCACTGCAAAACCCTCGTCCACCAGCCATTCCTTGAGTGAATCCCTGACGGCCGGCTCGTCGTCGACCACCAGGATAAGGAAATTGCCCCTTTGCTGGTCAGACAGGTTGATGGCCCCCGTAGGGCATACTTGCAGGCATTTGCCGCAATGGTCGCAGGCGGCCGGGTCGATAACGTAAGGGTTGGGCACGGCATGGGGCAGGGGCAGGTAGATGGCTTTGCGGGTGGCCAGGCCGGCGTTGAAGTCGTCCGGGACTTCGACCGGGCAGACCTGGCTGCAGATTCCGCAGCCGGTGCAAAGATCCGGGTCGACCTGGGTGGGGGCCTGGCGCAGGGTGACGCTGAATTCCCCCGGTTTGCCTGAAACCGAGGTCAGCTCGCATCCCAGGCGCAGTTCGATGTTGTCGTGAAAAAGCCCCTTGCGCAGGCAGAACTGGGAGCCCGAGTCCCTTTCCACCAGGGGGAGCATTTTGCACATCCCGCAGTGGTTGGTGGGAAACTGGTAATCCAGCCGGCTCAGGATGCCCCCCATGTGGAGGCTGCGGTCGATCAGAATCACCTGGTGCCCGCTTTCGGCCAGGTCCAGGGCCGAACGGATACCGCTGATGCCGGCGCCGACCACCAGGGCTTTGCTGCTATTGGTTTTCATTGACATCCCTCCCGGCTTTCGGCGCTAGTCGATACCGACGATTTCACTGAACTCATCCTCCCTGAACTCCGTAAGCGGCGGCTTTGCCCGGGGATCGCTGCCGGCCGGGTAATCGAAGGCCTTCTGGGTGTCGGCGGCAACGGTGCAGAAAAACTCGGCCAGGGGAATATCGTTGGGACAGGCATTGGAACATTGGCCGCAGCCGACGCACGCCAGGCTCATGTGAGCCAGGCGGGTCAGGTGGTAAAAGATCGTGTCGGTGGGCATTTTGACCGCTTTTTTGCGCCGGGCCCAGGCCATGTAACGGCTGGGCTCGTGATCGAAGGCGTCGGTGACGAACACGCATTCGCGGCAGTAGCATACCGGGCAGGCCACCCGGCAGTTGTAACAGTTGACACAGGCGCAGAAGTAGGCCCCCAGCTTGTCGATACCGCCGGTGGCCGCGGTCGTGTCGGCATACATCTGCTGCCGGAGCTGCTTGCGTTTGTCTGTCAGGCTTTGCAGGTAGCGCTCGCGGGCATCGGGCAGGCTCGCCGTTTCCAGGTTCAGGGCTTCCAGGAGGCGGGCCCCCTTGTCAGACTGGCTGTAGATCATTATTTCCTGCTCGCAGTCGAGGCCCCATAGGGCGACAACGACGTCGGCGTTGGCGGCAGTGGGCTGATCACAAAAACGGCAGGCCGGTGCAAGCTGATCGGAGGGGTCGGCATCGGGCTTGGCCGCCAGGGCTTGGGAGTAAAATTGGCGCGAACTGTCCTTGCCGTTTGTCGCGACAAACTTCAGGTAATCCCTGTTCCGAAACGCGCCCAGGCAATCCATGCCGATGATCAACAGCCTGTCGAAACTGCCCTGTTTCAGTTTGACAAGCTCAACGAAGGCCCTTATTTCACAGGGCCGCATGACGGCCGCGATTTCACCGCCGGGATCGGTGCGGGTCAGGCGGCAGACCATCTTGGCGCTGTTGAGAGGAAAAGAAGGCGCCAGGGGATCGGCCGCGGCCAGCATGTCGGGGTCTTCTGTAAGGGTCGGCATGACCATGCTCCCGTTGGCCGGGAGCATCGGTGCCAGGATCTGGTCGGCCATCGGGCTTGCGACAACCGACCGGTAGAATTCCTGCAGGGTCGCGATCAGATCTTTGCCGTTTACCTTGAGTTTCACGCAGGTCGCCATTTTGTTCATATCCTCCGCCATGGTCAGATCACCATCTGTAATTTGGCCTGGTTGGGACCCAGCTGCCTGATTTGAGCAACCAGATCGTTCATCACCCCGGCAAACTGCACACCGTCACTGGCTCCGATCCAGGTAAGCCGCAGGCGTTGGGGGTCGAAACCGAAACGGGGCAGGATCTCCTTGAGCAGTTTGATTCTCCGGCGGGCCTTGAAATTGCCGTTTATGTAATGGCAGTCTCCCGGATGGCAGCCGCTTACCAGGACTGCGTCGGCACCTTCCAGCAGGGCTTTTAGAACGTACTGGGGATCGACCATGCCGGTGCACATGACTCTGATCAGGCGCACGTTGGGCGGGTAGGTCAGCCGGGAGGTGCCGGCCAGGTCCGCGGCCGTATAAGTGCACCAGTTACAGACGAAAGCGATGATGACCGGATCGAATTCACTCATTGTCCCCCCCTTCAAGTTGGTGATCTCTATCTGCCCAGGGCCGCAACGGCGTCCATGAGGCCGTCGATCTCGGCGAAAATCTGTTTGCTGACAAAATGGCGGCTGACCGCGGCCCCGCTGGGACAGTGG
>JAMOUQ010000013.1 GCA_027068085.1 Desulfobacteraceae bacterium
GCCTGCGGAAGGCTCCCCCGCGCCCGGCAGGCGCCCTGAAGACAAACAACACAATAGAAGCTTTTTCTTTCAGGCTAAAGGAGGATAAAATGAAAGTGAAGACCTGTATTTGCAAATCACCCGGCCAAAGAGCGCTGCTTTCCCTGCTGGCCCTGGCCGCAGCCCTGGCCCTTGTCATGGCCTGGACCGCAGTTGCCCATGCCAGCACGGCAGCCAACACAACCATCCGCAACACGGTGACGGTCAACTACGCCGATACCGCCGGCACAGCCCAAAACCCCCTGACGGCCAGCGTCGATATCACGGTCAACCTGGTGGAAAGCACGCCGCTTCTGAGCGCACCGGCAGACCAGTCCATCGACGCTTCCCAGACGGCGGTTTACAGTTACACCATTACTTCCACAGCCAACGGCCCTGATACCTACGCCCTAAATGTACCCGCCGTTGTCGAGTCTGCCGGCATATCCGGTTCCTCGGCCACCCTCAGCCAAACCAGCATAGTTCTGGGAGCTACCACGGTGGCTGCCGACATCACCATCTCTGCCAGCGGTACAACCGACATCACGGTACCCAGCGACAATACCAATAACACTGAGGTCAACGGCATCAAAGATAACGACACCGTCGTCATCGGCGGGGAGGTCTTCACCGTGTATTCGGTGATCGACAACCCCGGAGTGGGCACCTCCACCATCACGGTCAACGGAAACGGCACGGCCCTTACTGTCCATGCCGGTGACATCATCGGCGAGCAGGGCAGATTCACCCTGACGGTCACTCCCGGCACGGTATCCGATGCCACCACCGATCAGACCATCACCGTCGATATCAGTGCCGACGGCGGCTCAGGAGCTGCCACCGACCAGACCGTCACCACGGTCACAGCGGTCCAGCTCACCGTCTCCAAGTACGTTCGCAACGTAGACGACCCCAACGGAAGCGGGACTTCCATCACTGTGGATAGCAATACTTATTATGACTCGAACGTAAAAGGAGATCCCGGAGACACCATGGAATACCTGATAGTGGTTTCCAATGCCGCCAGCAGCAGCACGGCCACCAACGTCACCATCCGGGATTCAGTCCCGGCCTTTACCACCTATGTTACCGAATCGATGGCCCTAGATACTGGATCTGGATCTTTCACCTCCCTGAAAGACGATGCCAACGGTGGTGATGCCGGCGAGTACGATGCGGCAAACGGCATCATCTACATCTACGCCGGAACCGGCGGCAATGACGGCGGCGCCGGTTTTGGTGACGGAGCAGGCGGCAGCCTGCCTGCCAACACGACCACCTACGGGCGGTTCCGGGTGACGATCAACAACTGATCGCGGACCGCACCCAGCCCTGATGCGCCCTCGGGTCCTGCCCGGCCGGATTTCCGGACGCGGGGCAGGGCCTGTAGCGCACCGGGATACCAGGTAAAAGCAGAAAGGCAGGCAGAAAATGAAACCGCGTATCCTTATTTGTATGGTTCTGGCCATGGCCATGGTGCTGGCAAGCGCCGGCAGCCTGCTGGCCGCAGTGGCGGCCAACACGCGCATCGTCAACCAGGCCACGCTGACCTATGATGACGGCACCGGAACCCGGACGGCCACCGCCAATGTGACCGTCACCGTGGCCCTGGTGCCCGGGGCCCCCGGCCTGGATCAGCCGCCTGATGCGTCCACAGCGTATGCCGGGCCGGGCACCACCCTGACCTTTGTCTATACGGTGACAGCCGGCGGAAACGGCCCTGACACCTACACCATCACCACTTCGGTGACAGGTTCCACCAACACCACCGGCCCCGGTGCAAGCGCTCCGGCCACGGTAACCCTGGGCGCCACCATCACCACCTCCGGCTCGACTGTCAGCGTCCTCCGGGTGCCATCTGACGGCAGCGCCGACAGCTCGGTCAACGGCATCGAGGTGGGCAACACCGTCCTGGTAAACGGCCAGGTGCGCACGGTCACGGCCATAAGCGATCCGGCCGCAGGTTTTGCCACCATCACCCTGAACTCACCCCTGCCGGCGGCCCCGGCAGCCGGTGTTCCGGTCTATGAACAGCAGCAGTTCAGCGTGGTGGTCGATTCGGGCACCATCGTTACCGGCGGCAGCGACATCACCGTGACCGTGGACACCACCGCCGCCAGCTCGGCCGGCTCCGACACCGACCAGGTGGTGGCCACCTTCACCAGCGGCAGCGCGACCCTGACAAAGTACGTCCGCAACCTTTCCTGGGCCGCCGGCAATACCGGCGGAACCGGGGCGACCAGCATCACGGTCAACGGCACCACCTACGACTACTACACGGGCGGCGTGAAAGGCCGTCCGGGCGACGTGCTCCAGTACGTCCTGGTTGCCGCCAACACCTCTTCGGCCGCCGTTGGCAACAGCACCATCACCGACGTGCTGCCCACGGCCTACGTGACCTTCAAGCCGGACGTCTATGCCGCGACCGGAGACGTGATCTACATCGACGAGACCGGAACCGAGCACCAGCTGACCCAGGAAGCCGACTCCGACCAGGCCACCTATGCCTCCGGCACACTGACGGTCCACGTGGGGGCCGGGTCCAACAGCTCGGGCGGCGGAAGCATTCCGGCCGGCGTATCGGTGACTGTGGCCTACCAGGTAACCATCAACCCGTAAGGAGAAGACGCCAGGCGCCATGGACCGCACCTGTTACCATAGCCCGCGCACCCCGGGCCGCCTCGAAAGGGCGGGCGGCAAGCATGCCGCCCGCCTGCGGCCCGCCGCGTCCATGGCGCTGCTGGTATTGGCCTTCCTGGCCCTGTTGATCCTGCCCCGGGGCCAGGCCCGGGCCGCATCGGTATCCATCGTCAACCAGGCCCGCCTCTTGGTCGGCGGCGCGCCGGCTGCCTCTTGCCGGGTACGGGTGGCCGGCATCGTGCCGACCGCTTCGAGCCTGGAAATCTACAAGTACGCCCCCGGAGCACCCGGGGCCACACAGGTCAGCGTGGCGCCTGGATCCTACAGCCCCGACGGCGGGTCAAGCTTACAGCCCCTGGGAGACATCTACCCGGCAGGTTCCACTCAGCCCATCGACCTGAGCCGGCCGGTTCCCCTGACAGCGGCCGAAACCTTCCACCAGGGTGAACCGGTCTTTGTCGGCATCCGGGACGCGGACCACAACCTGGATTCCGGCCGGGCCGAAAGCATCTGGATCCGGGTGACGGTTCCGGACACCGGTGATCAGGAACTGATTCTGGCATGGGAGACCGGGCCGGACACCGGTATCTTCATGGGTTACATCCAGTCCTCGGGCCGGACCGCGCCGGCTGCCAACAACGGGGTGCTGGACGTGGTGGAAGGCTGCCGCATCGAGGCCTTTTACACCGACTCTTTCACCGCCGGGGATACTGCCAGCGGCAGCGCCCTGGTGGACCCCCTGGGCCTGGTTTTCGATTCTGAAACCGGCAACCCGGTAAACGGGGCTGCCGTCACCCTAATGGACGTGGCCACCGGCCGGCCGGCCACCGTCAGGGGCGACGACGGGTTCAGCACTTTCCCGGCCACGGTAATCTCGGGCGGCACGGCCGTCGATTCGGCCGGCAAGGTCTACGACTTCGAACCGGGCCGCTTCCGCTTTCCCTTCGTCGCCCCGGGAACCTACCGTCTGGTCGTCCGGCCGCCGGCCGGCTACCGGGCGCCTTCCCAGGTGCCCACCGCCCGGCTCCAGAGCCTGCCAGGCGCTCCGTTTTTCATTGCCGAGCCGGGATCGCGGCAGGAACCTTTCGTGATCAACCCCGGCCCCACGGTGAGAATCGACATCCCGCTTGATCCGGCCGCCGACCGGCTCTGGCTGAAAAAAGCGGTCAATACCGACACGGCTGCGCCGGGCGACCTGATCCGGTACACCCTGGAGGTGGAAAACCCCTCCGGCAAAACCGCCTATGCCACGGTGATCCGGGATAACCTTCCCCGGGGTTTCGCCTTTCGCAGGGGATCATTGCGCCGCAACGGCCAGAAGGTGACCGATCCTTCCATCAGCCACGACGGACGCCACTTGACCATAACCGTGGGCGACCTCGGCCCGCAGGAGACGGCCCGCTTCACCTACGTGGTCATGCTGGCGGCGGTTGCCGGACCGGGCCGGGCCGTAAACACCGCCGTTGCCGAAGCCGCCGGCGCAGCGGTATCCAACCCGGCCCGGGCCACCGTCATGGTAAAAGAAGACCTGCACCGCGCACGTTCCATCATCGCCGGCAAGGTGATGGCCGATGCCTGCGGCAAGGATGAAAACCGCTCAAACGGTGTCGCCGGAGTCCGCATCTTCGTTGAAGACGGCACCTTCACCGTCACCGACGACCAGGGTCGCTTTCATCTGGAAAACCTGACTCCCGGCACCCACGTTGTCCAGATGGACCTGGACACCGTGCCCCGGCGCTACGAGCCGGTGCTGTGCGACGACGACAGCCGCCAGGCGGGCACGGCCTTTTCGCGCTTTGTCGACATCCGGGGCGGCACCCTGTGGCGGGTGGATTTTCATCTCAAATCCAAGCCGCCGCCAACCGGCAGGGCCGGCCTCGAGATGACCTGCAGCCTGAAAGGGAACATCATCCAATACCAGGCTCTTATCCGGGCTCAGGACCAGCCGGTAAGCAACCCCGTATTGACGATCGATTTACCGCCGTACGGCATTTACATCCCCGGCTCCAGCGTCCTGGAGACAAAACCGGTCCCCGATCCCAAGATAGAAAAGCGCAGCCTGTCGTACCGGCTGGACGATCTCCGGCCCGGACGGACCCTCCGCCTGCGCTTTGCCATCAGGATAGACGCCCGCAAGGTGCGCAGCAAGCTGCACACCCGCGCAAGGCTTACCTGGAAGGAAGCCGGCGGCAAACCGGCGTCCACCCCGCAGATCGACACCGTCCTGGCCCTGGACTGGCACGAGGAGACGGTTGCCCGGCGGCAGGTGGTCCTTCATCCCCGCTTTGCAAGCTTCAGCGCCGAGCTGTCGGACAGGGACCGCAAAGCCCTGGACGACCTGGCAAAGTCACTGGAGGGTCTTGAAATCGTCCGCGTGAAAGTTGTGGGCCACTCCGACAACCGGCCCATCAGGCCGGCCAACCGCCATCTTTTCGCCGACAACTACGCTCTTTCCCTGGCCCGGGCCAGGGCGGTGGCCACCTACCTCGGCCAAAAACTCCGGCTGGACCCCGCCCTGATCAGGGTGGAGGGCCGCGGTCCGGATCAGCCGGTGGCCGACAACAGGACAGCCGCCGGAAGGGCCGCCAACCGCCGGGTGGAAGTGACCATCGAATGCGCCAAGATCCATCTTGTCCAGGACGTCCAGTCCGTCAAGTGCGAAGACAGGGTCCAGGCCACCACCACAGCTTCCTGGCCGCAGGATTCCCCGGGCGGGCTGAAGGTGCCGCAACACCTGAAACCGGCCCTGCCGGCCGCATCTGCATCCAAAACAGAGATTCCAAAAGACGGCATCCTGGAACCGGCCGACGGCAGCCACCTGGCCGCCCCGGTGACGGCCGTCAGGATCCGGCTGGACTCCCGGCTCAAGCCGCGCCTCGTCCTGGACGGCAAGCCGGTCGATCCCGAGCGGATCGGCTTCAGGCTGCAGGACCCGTCCACCGGGCGCACCCTGTATACCTATATCGGAATCGATTTCGGCGGCCCCGGCCCCCACACCCTGGTCCTGGAAGGCCTGGGGCCCTTCGGCAATGTCCGTTTCAAGGCCCGGGCCAAAATCATCCGCACCGGAGCCGTGGCCCGGATCGAACAGCTCGCCTTCAACGGCAACCTGGCCGACGGCCGGACTCCGGTAAGGGTGAAACTGAGGCTCACAGATGAAGGCGGCAACCTGATCAAGGCGCCGGTGGAGCTGGAGGTGGTCAACGGCAACCTCGAGCCTCTGAAAGTTTCCGACACCGATCTTTCCCGCACCCCCGGCCAGAAACGGCTCCACGTGGATGCCGACGGCACGGCCTGGTTCGCGCCGGTGACCCGGGCCGGCAGGTACACCGCCACCTTGAAGTACAACCGGGCCGAGGTGGAAGTCGAAACCTACGTCAGGCCCAAGCTGCGGGACTGGATCCTGGTGGGACTGGCAGAAGGCACGGCCGGGTACAACACCATCTCCGGCAACATGGAGAGCCTGGGGCCCGAAGACGAGGAAGATTTTTACTCAAACGGCCGCCTGGCCTTCTACGCCAAGGGCCGCATCAAGGGCAAGTGGCTGCTGACGGCCCGCTACGACTCGGGCCGCGACAAGGACGATCCCGGCAACCGCATGTTCGGCGAAATCGACCCCGACGCCTATTACACCCTTTACGGCGATGCCTCCGGCCAGGCCGACGATGCCGCAAGCATGGAAAAACTCTACCTCAAGATCGAACGCGACCGGTTCTACGCCCTTTTCGGAGACTACGACACCGGACTGACCGTCACCGAGCTTTCCCGCTACAGCCGGCGCTTCAACGGCTTCAAGTCCGAGTACGACGGCCGCAACTTCGATCTGACGGCTTTTGCCAGCCGCACCGACCAGGCCTTTATGCGGGACGAAATCCGGGCAGACGGCACCACCGGCCTCTACCGCCTGTCGCGCCGGCAGATAAAGCTCAACTCCGAAAAGGTGACCATCGAAACCCGGGACCGTTTCCGCAGCGAGATCATCGTCGAATCCCGCCGGCTCACCCGCCACGCGGACTATTCCATCGACTACGACGCCGGCACGATCTACTTCAAGGAGCCGGTCTACAGCCGCGACCAGGACTTCAATCCTGTTTACATCGTGGTGGAATACGAAAGCCGCCAGACAGGCGACAAGGCCTACACCTGCGGCGGGCGGGCAAGCGCCAGGCTTGCCGGGGGAAAGCTGGAGATAGGAACCACCATAGTCCACGAAGGCCCGGAAAACGCCGAGGCCGACCTTGCCGGCCTGGATGCGACCGTCAAGCTTAACAAGGCCATCGAGCTGAAGGCCGAGCTTGCCGGCAGCCGCAAAAAAGAAAACGGAACGACCACCGCCGGCCGGGCCGGCCTGGTGGAGATGAAGGCAACCACCTCCGACCTGGACGCCAGGGCCTACTTCCGTCACCTGGGAGAAGATTTCGGCCTGGGTCAGCAAAACGGCGCCGAAAGGGCCACCCGCAAGTACGGAACCGAAGCCCGCTACCGGATCAGCAAGAAGCTGTCGGCCGAGGCCGACCTATGGCGCCAGGAAGTGCTGGACAGCGGGGCTGTCCGGGACCACGCCGAAGCAGAGCTGATCTGGAAAGAAGAATTCTACCGCCTGTCCACCGGGCTGAGCTTTACCCGCGACCGAATGGCCGGCGGCAGCAACGGCGAATCGCTCCTGGCAACCATGGGCGCCTCCCGCAAGCTGCTTGGCAAGCGTCTGACCCTCAAGGTTGACCACGAACAGGCCTTGGCCGGCAAGGACGAAAGTTCCGATTTTCCCACCCGCACCATCTTCGGCGCAGACTTTCGCCTCACCCGGACCACCACCCTGTTTGCCGGCCAGGAATTTACCCGGGCAAGCAACAAGAACACCCAGACCACCAGGGCGGGCCTGAAGGCAACCCCCTGGGAGGGCGGCCGGCTGGGAACCAGCTTCAACCGGAGCATGGACGAAAACGGCGACCGGATCTTCGCCAGCCTGGGCCTGGACCAGACCTGGCGGATATCTTCCAAATGGACCCTGGAGGCGGGCCTGGAAAGATCCCAGACACTGGCTGACGACCACGGACCCGGCTTCGACCCGGACCTGCCCCCGGCCTCGGCATCTTCCGAAGATTTCACCGCCGTCAACCTGGGAGCCGGATACAAGGCCGAGAAATGGTCCTGGAGCGGCCGGATCGAAACCCGGCAGGGAGACGACCGGGACAGGCTGAACCTGACCACCGGCATCGGCGGCCGGGTAAGGCCGGGCCTGGGGCTTTCTGCCGGCTGGCAATACCGCCTGGAAAAAACGGCGGCCGGCAGCCGCAGTGAAGCGGGCGACCTGCGTCTGAGCGCAGCTTTCCGGCCGGCCGACGCCCGCCTGATCATCCTGGAACGCCTGGATTACAAGGTCGACAGCGACAAGGCTCCCGGGTCGGCAACTACCCGCACCCGCAAGCTGGTCAGCAACCTCAACACCAATTACCGTCCCCATGAAAGACTTCAGCTGGCCTTCCAGTACGGAGCAAAATACGTCCTGGCAACTTTCGACGGGGAAGACTACGACGGGTTCACCGATCTGATCGGCCTGGAAGCGCGCTACGATCTTACCCGGCGCTGGGACGTGGGCTGCCAGGCCGGTCTGCTGCACGCCTGGAGTGCCGGCCAGGCGGACTTTCGCAGCGGAGTCTCGGTGGGCTACAGCCTGGTCAAAAATGTATGGCTCAGCCTGGGATACAATTTCTCCGGATTCAGGGACGCGGATTTCTCCGGGGCCGACTACACGGCCCGGGGGCCTTACGTGAAGTTCCGCTTCAAGTTCGACCAGCAGTCGGTCCGGGAGCTCGTCAACTGGTTTGGCGGCAGTTGATTTCCTTGCGGTACATGTCCAGTACCGACCTTACCGTACCGGCAAGCTCCCTGCGGGTTATGGGCTTGTAGATCAGGGCCTTGATACCGGCCTCGAAGGCGCTTTCCTGGCTGATGCGCTCGCTGTAGCCGGTACAGATGACCACCGGAATGTCCGGCCGGATGGCCATGAGTTCGGCGGCCAGAACGTCGCCGGTCATGTGGGGCATGGTCATATCGGTAATCACAAGATCGAAGGCGCCGGGATCTTCCCGGAACAGGGCCAAGGCCCGGGAGCTTTCCGAGGCCGCGGTAACCCTGTATCCCAGCCTTGACAGCATCTGACGGCCCATTTCCACCAGGGCCGGTTCGTCGTCCACGAACAAGATACGTTCATTGCCGCCCACCGCCGGAGTTTCGTCTTTCACCTGGCCTTCGGCCCGGCGGGGGGCGATGGGAAGGTAGACTTTGAAAATGGTTCCCCGGCCGGGGTTCGAAGCAACCGCCACTGCTCCCCGGCAGCCCTGGACAACGGCATTGACCACGGCCAGTCCCATTCCGGTGCCCTCCCCTTTTTCCTTGGTGGTGAAATAGGGATCGAAAATCTTGTCTGTCAGGGCGGGCTCGATTCCATGGCCGGTATCGGCCACGGTCAGCCGGATGAAAGGCCCCGGTCTCATGCCCGGATAATGATCGGTGAAGCTTTCATCCAGATCTTCCTCGTCCAGGGCGACCGAAAGCACGCCTCCGGAATCCCGCATGGCATGGCCGGCATTGGTGCACAGGTTCATCACCACCTGGTGAATCTGGGTCGGATCGGCAAGCACGATGGCATCGCTCTTGATGGCCGAGCGGATCTCGATGGTGGAAGGCAGGGTGGCCCGCAGCAGCTTGAGGGCTTCTTTGACGATCGGTTTGACCTGAATCGGTTTGGCCTCGGTCTCGGTCTGGCGGCTGAAGGTCAGAATCTGCTGCACCAGGTCCTTGGCCCGGTTGCCGGCTTTGACTATTTCAGCGATATAGCCTTCGGCCGGCTTGCCTTTCTGGGCGTCGTCCAGGGCAAGTTCGGCATAACCGAGGATGGCGGACAGGATGTTGTTGAAGTCATGGGCGATACCGCCGGCCAACGTGCCGATGGCTTCCATCTTCTGGGCCTGCCGCAAGCGGGTTTCGGTACGCTGGCGCTCTGTTTCCAGGTCTTTTACCTTGGTGATGTCCACCGAAACCTGGATGCGGACATAACGGCCGTCGATCCACTTGATGGCCCGCTCATAGTTGATGAACCAGCGCTTGGTAAGCGGATTTTTCCCTTCCCAGGCCCTCAGTCCCAGGGGAGCCCCGTCTTCATCCAGAAGTTTTTTGCAATGGGGGCACCGCTGCGGTTTGCCGCGGAAGGCCGACCAGCAAGTCCTGCCGGTCATGTCTCCGCCGAAAACCTCTTTCATTGTCCGGTTCATAAAAAGAATCTCGTCGGTTTCAAGGTCGGCGACAAATATGGTGGCGTCGATGCTGTCCAGGACGGTGAGAAAGGTCTGGTGGGATTCCTTCAGGGCGGTGACAGCCTTTTTGCGCTCGGTAATATCGGACATCACATGGACATAACCGCTGACCTGTCCCTGGTCGTCGTACTGCAGGTCGACGGTGATTTCGTGCCAGCGCTGGCCGATGGCAAACTCCATGGAGGCCCGGGCTCCCTTTGCCCTGGCCGCCAGGCACGGGCAGCCCTTGACCGGCTTTTCAGTGCAGTGAAGCACCTGGTAACAGTGGCGGCCCACGACTTTTTCCGCCGCAAGCCCCACCAGTTCGTACATGGCCCGGTTGCACTTGAGAATCTTCTGGTCGGTATCAAGGATCATGACCGCCTCGTCCATGGCATTGAAAGTCGTCTGCCAGAGCATGAAGGCGGCCCTTAGCTCCTCCTCGGTCTTGCGGCGCTGGGTGATGTCCTCCATGAAACCGTCGATGCGGACCACCCTGCCGTTTTCGTAATGGGGGGTGGCCCGGTCCCGGACCCACTTGATCTGACGGTCCCGGGTAATGATACGGTACTCGATGTCGATGAAGCTTTTCGATCCGAGGGCGGCTTCTATCCGGCGGCTGACATAGCTGCGGTCTTCCGGGTGAATGATTCTGTAGAACAAACGGGAATCGGACATGAACCTCTTGGCCGGATAGCCGGTCAGCTCTTCCATCCGCCCCTCGATGTAAAAACTGGAGCTGGACCGGTCGGGCAGGGCCGAGTAGACCACCACCGGCATATTGCGGCTCAATTTTTGATAACAATCGGCGCACTTTTCGGCGGAATCGGTACGCGTGTCCGGAAAGGGCTCCCGGTCATTGCGCGGACCGTCCGGCACATCCGCGTTCTTTCCGGAATCCCGCATGGTGATCAAAAACATCTGGCGCCCGAGGTGTTCAATGGCCAGAAGCTCGAGCCGGATGCGGTTCTGGCTGCCGGCGGCGTCAGAAACTATGGCGTCCACCTGGACAGGGTCCGGAGAATTACGGGCGGCAACACACAGTTCCGACAGGGAAGGAGCCTTGAAGACAGAAAGTTCATTGACCGAGCTGCCTTCCAGAGCTTCCGGGGGATAACCGCAAAGGCGGGCAAAACCCCGACTGACCAGCTCCAGCCTCAGCTCGGGATCAGAGACGATGACCATGGGCAGGAAGCTTCGCCGCAGGGCCAGGGCCAGGGTCTGGCCTGCCAAGCTGCCATCGGGCTCCTTTTGGGGTGTCGCCTTGATCATGGTAAAAGACCCCGCCCTACGGGTAATCGTTGTTTCAGCCGAATCCTGATGGAACTGCTTGTCAACGGTGGAGCGAGATCAACGGCAGGTTGGATGTCTTGTGGAGAACTGCAAAAACCGGATCGGTTTTAATTTACTAAAAATCAAACGGCACTGCAACAATCCATTGCATAATTTCGGGTCTTTTTCACCTGCCGGGTACGATCAGATCGGTGACGTACTGGAGCAAGACGTAAACGATGTAAACCGAAAGCAGCCAAAAGCCGTGCCATCTGTGGAAAAAACGCCCGGAACCAAGCGATATGAAAGCCCGCAGGGAATACAGGAGCAAAAGCATGGCCGGAAAATGGAGAATGAAAAACGTGGCCGGGACAGCCAGAGGCCTGGCCGCCGCCGAGGCGCCGATGACAAAGAGACAATTGAGCACATCGGCCCCCACGATGTTGCCAACGGTTATCTCCGGGTGTCCCTTGCGCACCGCGGCTATGGCGGTTATCAGTTCCGGCAGGGAAGTGCCGAAAGCCACCATGGTGGCGGCAATCACATCGTCCGGCACACCGAGCCGCTGGGCGATTTCCGAAGCACACGGAATCAGCACCCGGGCTCCGATGATCACCATGGCAAGACCGCCGCCGATCATGGTCCAGCACAATCCCAGGGACCGGACCGCGCCTTCCGAATCATCCTCGTCCCGGACCGCGCCATCACCCTGGCGGGCCCAGACATAGGCCAGGTACATATAGACCGCCAGGAGGCCGAGGAAAACAAACCCGACCCAGCGCTCCAGGCGGGGAGTTCCGTCGGACATGATCCAGGCTCCGGCCGAGATGACAACCAGCAACGTGGCCGATGCCACCTGGACCCAGCCGGTACGGTCGAGGACGAAACGGTTGATGGGAACGGGCGCCAGGACACAGGTAAGGCCGAATATCAGGCCAGTATCGGCAATGATCGATCCCACCCCGTTTCCCAATGCCAGCCCGGAGTTGCCCATGAAAGCGGCCATTACCGAGACAAAGGCCTCGGGGGTGGTGGTGCCCAGGGAAACTATGGTGGCGCCGATGATTATCTTGGGCAATCCGGTGCGGCGGGCCAGATCGACCACACCTTCCACCATCCAGTCGGCCCCCTTGGACAAAAGGACCACGCAGACCGCTATCAAAATCAGCAGGGCGCCGTTGGACAGGCCTCCCACCAGGTGATGAACCGCGGTTTCATCACCGGCAAGGCGCAAAAGTTCCATTGCCGTCATTTCAGTCGTCCGGTCATCGCAAACAAGTCCAATTCGCTCTTGCCGGGACCCGAACCGAGCGTCCCGGATTGCGGTCAATCATTTTCTTCGATGAATTATGCACGCTTTTGACCAAGCGGCGGTTCATGCTCCGACTGCGGCACTATTTGCGGCCGCATATTTTTTATCTAGCACTTTTCGGATGGTTTCGGCAAGCTTGCGGTTCAATACAGGTTTGGTGACAAAGGCGGCAATACCCAAGGCCCGGGCCCGGGCCGCGTCGATGCGGGCCGAAAAGCCGGTACACAGAATCACCGGCAGGTCTGGCCGTATGGCCATCAACTTCCGGGCCAGCCGGTCACCGGTAAGCTGAGGCATGGTCATGTCGGTGATCACAAGATCGAAGGCTCCGGGATCTTTTCTGAAAAGCTCCAGGGCCTCCCGGCTGTCGGTCAAAGAGGTGACCCGGTAACCCAGGCGGCTGAGTATTTCGGCGGTCATGGCGGCAATACTGTCTTCATCGTCCACGAACAGGATGCGTTCACTGCCTCCGGGCAGGGGACTTTCTTCGGTCTGCCGGGATGAATGCTGCCTGTGGTGCACGGGAATCAAGACGCAGAAAGTCGTGCCCTTGCCCGGAGTACTGGACACCGTCACCGTGCCGTTATAGCTCTTGACGATGCCGTGGAGCACCGACAGCCCCATCCCGGTACCCTTGCCCGGGGGCTTGGTGGTGAAAAAGGGGTCGAAGATCCGCTCCATCACTTCCGGGGTCATGCCGCAGCCGGTGTCGCTGACGGTCAGTTTGAGATATTTGCCCGGTTTCATGCCTGTATGGGAGGCCACCTGCTCGTCATCCAGAACCACGTCGTCAAGTTCGATGGTCAGCACGCCGCCTTTTTCCTCCATGGCGTGGTTGGCGTTGGTGCACAGATTCATTATCATCTGGTGAATCTGGGTCGGATCGGCAAGAACCATCGAATCGCTTACCAGCCGCTGCCTGATTTCAATGGTTGCCGGCAGCGAAGCCCGCAAAAGCTTGACGACTTCCTTGGCGATCAGACGCACCCGGACCGGCTTGAATTCCTGTTCGCTCTGGCGGCTGAAGGCCAGGATCTGGGACACCAGATCGCTGGCCCGGCGACCGGCATCAAGAATGGCCCTGACGCTCTTCCGGGTCTCGGAATCATTGTTCTGCAGCATGGCCAGCTCCGCGTAGCCGATGATTGCAGAAAGAATGTTGTTGAAATCGTGCGCAATCCCGCCCGCCAGGGTGCCAATGGCCTCCATCTTCTGGGCCTGGCGGAACTGGCGCTGGAGGCGGACCTGTTCGGTAACGTCCCTTTTCACCGCCACGTAACTCACTATGTTACCGTCATCATCCAGCACCGGCGAGATGGAACCTTCTTCTTCGAAGATACTGCCGTCCTTGCGGCGATTGACAAGGTGGCCATGCCAGACGTTGCCGCTGGAAATGGTGGCCCAAAGCTGGCGGTAGAAAAGCTCGTCGTGCCGGCCGCTTTTCAGAATCCTGGGAGTTTTGCCGACGGCTTCTGACCGCTTGTAGCCGGTTACTTTTTCGAAAGCCGGATTCACATACTGGATCGTGCCCCGGGCGTCGGTGATAACCACGGATTCGGAGGCATGATCGATGGCTGTCGCCAGCAGAAAACGCTCGGCGTCGGCTTTGCGCCGATCGGTTATATCTGTAAGGAACCCGAATCCGCCCTGGATACGGCCGTGCTCATCCGCCATGCCGGTGGCGTTGACATGCACGAAAACGTGGTAACCGCCGGGGTGAACAAAGATTGTTTCAAAACTGTTGTGGCGCTGGTGAAAAATCTTTTCCAGTTGGGCCTTGAAGTCCTCTTTCTGTTCGGCAAGCACGAAATCTTCCAGGCTGCGGCCCACGATCTCGGTCCTCCGGCGTCCCAGCATCTCACACAGGGAGGGATTGACATCGGTGACCCGCATTCCGGAATCGATCATCCAGTAGCCTTCCACGGTGTTCTCGATCAGGCTCTGGTAGCGGGCCCGGCTCTTTCTGAAAGCCTCTTCTACTTCCAGACGCTCGGTTATCATCCGGTTGGCCAGCCCGGCCAGGTCGATGAACTCTGAAAAATCAAGCGAGCCGGTATCGATGGGCTTGAGCTGGCGGGCGGCATCCCTGAAAAAGGCGGAAAAGACATCGAAGCTGTTCTGCATCCGGCGGCAGACATGACGGGTAGCCAAAAAAATGACTCCCAATACCACCCCGAAAATCAACATTATGCCAACGACAGTGCCCTGAACCTGATTTTTCAGCGCTGCCTCCCTGCTTGCGATCACCCTGTCAATATCGTCCAGGGGCATAACGGCCTGGACCACCAGGTTCCACGGCCGGTACCACTCGAAATAGCTCAGTAATTGGCGCGGCTGGCCATCACCGGCCGGAGGCGTTTTGTATTCCAGGAAGCCCTCTCCTTGTTCGCGGATCAATTTGAGAAGCCGCCTGTAATAATGAAAGCCCCCGGCATCCACCCTGTCTTCAGACAAATAGTATCCATCCTTCTTTGACAGCAATGGCCCCGCCACCAGTTCCGCAAAACGGTCACCGCCCATCAAGTTCAGGATCCGGTAAACCTGCAGCCGGTTCTGATTGCCAGACCCGTAACGGATGTCGTCAATGAAAGCCAGCACTTCCTTTTGAACATCGGCGGTAAAATCTTCCCAGTACTCTCCGCAACAGATAATCCATCCCAGGGGCTCGAAATACCGGACAAACGAAGTCTTGTCGGCCGAGGCCGGCCGGGTTCCCGGCCGGGGCCATTTGTAACTGTAAAATCCCTGCTTCCCGGCCAGAGCCAGCTCGACCATGTCCCTGACCACAAAACGCCCGTCAAGATCCTGAAGGCTCATGAGGTTACGGCCTTCGAGATCCGGCTGCGCGCTGTGCAGCTGCATTACGCCCCGGCTGTCGATAATAAAGTAGTAACCCCGGCCGCCATCGAACCTGATCTTGCGCAAAGCAGTCTTGATCCGCTCCTTGATGGCGCTGTCAGGCACCATGAACTGATTTGCCCTGTAAATGTGCTCGGCAATCTGGAAGGCCTGGTCCACCCGTTCCCTGATGGTCTTGCGCATCTGTCTTTCGGCCCATCTCCTTTTATATTCCATGTAGGCCACTGCCTGGTGGACCTGGTGCTTTATGGTGGAGCGGAAGGATTCCAGATACGCCTGTCTGAAACTGTCCGTGTCGGCCACAAAACGCTTATACTCCTGCCTTATCCACAAACAGCCGACTGCCAGCAGGCTGGCCAGGCTGATGGCGGTGGTGGTCAGCAGCACTATACTGAAAAGGCTCTTGCGTTCTATGGCCATATTTTAATCACCGTCCGGCCGGACAAAACAGCTGAGCCGGGGAGCATGGCTGTCCCTGCCGGTAAAAATGTTTGATGCTCGACAACACTTTCCTTCATACAAATAATATGCCACCTGCCGTGCACGGTCCTGTCCAATAAAAAAACCCATCAGGATGATTCCTGATGGGTTTTTGCTCCGGCTGTAAGGTCTCGGGCGATAAGATGCACCGCCATCGAGGCTTCAGGCTAAAAAACGCAGTCGCTGCGGGGCGATGCGCAACGCGGATATCGGACTATTTGCGAACTTGCCGGAAATAAAAATTCCTTTAGACGCAGGAAATCAACGAACCCGGTATGACTTCGCAAAGAGTACGAGATCAAGGCGGCGCGAGCCCCGGGCGACGAGGCGTACTCGAGGTACGCCGCAGTCGCTGCGGGGCGATGCGCAACGCAGATATCGGACTATTTGCGAAGTCATACGTCAGTGTTTGAAGCTGCGTTGCCCTGTAAACACCATGGTAACCCCGGCCTGGTTGCAGGCCTCGATGACCTGGTGGTCATTGACCGATCCGCCGGGCTGGATCACCGCCGTTATCCCTTCCCTGATTCCCACGTCGACACCGTCCCGGAAGGGGAAGAAGGCGTCGCTGACCATGGCCGCTCCCTTGAGGCCGCCGTTTTCGGCAGCCACCTGTTCATCGATCTCCTTTTTCTTTTCAGGGTCGTCAAGATCGTTGTAGGCCACCTGCCAGCGCTGGAAACAGTACCGGTCGGCCAGCTTGCGGTAAGCCTTGTCCCGGGCGATCTGGGCCACTCCCACCCGGTCCTGCTCTCCGGTGCCGATTCCCACCGTCACCCGGTCCTTGACGTAGAGCACCGAGTTGGAAGTAACTCCCGCCTCCACCAGCCACCCGAAAAGCATATCGGCATACTCTGCCTCTGTGGGGTGGCGTTTAATTACGTACTGTTTTCCGCCGTGCTCGCAGCTGGCAAGCTTGAGGTCTTGCTTGGTCCTGGTAACCGGTACGAACGACCACTGGGCGATGATTCCCCCGTCGATCAGGGACTTGAATTCCACGCAGCGCTGGCCGACGAACTCCTGCAGCCGCCGGATGTTGTCGATCCTGATCACCCGCAGGTTCTTCTTGCGGCCGAAGATATCCATCACCCCTTCCTCGAACTCCGGGGCCACCACCACCTCGGCGTACTGGGAAGCCACCGCTTCGGCGGTGGCCCTGTCGACGGGCCGGTTCAGGGCGATGCAGCCGCCGAAGGCCGCCACCCGGTCGGCCAGGTTGGCCTTCACATAGGCCTCCTGAAGGGTATCTGCCTGGGCCACCCCGCAGGGGTTGTTGTGCTTGACGATCACCGCCGTGGGGGTGTCAACAAAATAACGCAGGATGTTCAAGGCATTGTCGGCATCGGTCAGATTGGTCTTTCCCGGATGTTTTCCCGACTGGAGCAACTCGATGTCCGAGACCAGCCAGCGGCCCGGAGCGATGGTGCTGGTCTGTCCCAGCACCAGGTTACCGTTTATCAGGCGATAGAGGGCCGCCTCCTGGCCGGGATTTTCCCCGTAACGCAACCCCTTGCGGACCCCGTCCACGGTCCAGAGGACCTTTTCATAGAACAACGTCTGGCGCTGCTTGCCGGATACGAAACTTATCTCCATCTTCTCCGGAAAATTGTCTTCCACGATGGTGCGGTACATGGCTTTGAGGTCTTCGCTCATCTGTCCTCCTTGTTACGGGCACCGGTCTCAGGCTGATTGAAACCTGTAACAGGCCTCCACCTGGTCAAAGGGTTGATCCTTGAGATACTCGGCAATGGCCCGGTCATAGGCCGCGGTGTGGGCAAAGGCCTTGCGGGCCAGCCGGTAACGCAGGCCGAAGTCGGTGGCCCCCCGGTTGGCCTTCAAAGAATCGAGCACCAGGGGGTAGTCGGCCGGATCGACCACGCTGGCCACCCGGATGAAATTCTTGGCCGCCGCCCTGATCATGCACGGCCCTCCTATATCTATGTTTCCGCGGGCCATCTCGGGCGTCACATCGGCCCGGGCCACCGTGTCCTGGAAAGGATAGAGGTTGACCACCACCATGTCGATGGGCACGGCCCCGGTCCGTTCCATGTCGGCCTGGTGGTCCTTGTTGTAGGTCTCGGTAAGCAGTCCCAGGTAGATCTTGAAATCCAGGGTCTTTACCAGGCCGCCCTGGGTCTCGGGCTGGCCGGTGTAGTCAGATACCCGGATCAGGTTCGTGGCGGCCCCGGAACCGATGATCTCGGCGATCCGGCGGTAGGTTCCCCCGGTGGAAATGATCCGCAGCTCCGGGTTCATCTCCAGCAGTCCGGGAACGAACGTTTCCAGATCGCTCTTGTCGGAAACGCTGATCAGCACATGGCGCAGCCTGACCTTGTCGTCGATTATCTCCACCTTGTTGATACCCATAGCCTTGGTCCCTTCTTTGAGTTTCTATTTTATACCCTCGTACTCCAGCAAAAATCTCTTGAAAAAGGCTTTCATGAAAGCGTGCCGGCCGGCGGCCAGGCGTCGGCCGGTGGCGGTCAGCATGCGCTGCTTGATCCTGGAAAGCTTGACCACGTATTCGCGGTAGCCGGTATCGTCGGCAGAATAGGGCCGCGCCTTGCTGACGTCCACGTCCGGGTTGTGCAGACAGGCTCCGTGCTCTCCGGCAAACATATAGGCCCGGGCCACCCCTACAGCGCCGATGGCATCCAGCTTGTCGGCGTCGAAAAGGACCCTGGCCTCGATGGTCTCCGGCTCGAGGCCGTCCCGGAAACGATGGGTGCGGATACAATGGATGATGCCGGCGATCAGGTCCGGATCTACGTCCAGGTCGGCCAGCAGGCCGGCGGCCAGCTCGGCGCCCTTGCGGGCATGGCAGATCCTGCCCCGGCTTTCGTCCTGGAAGCAGCGGCCGATGTCGTGGAGCAGGGCCGCGGCCCGCAGCACGAACATGTCGGCCCCTTCCTCGGGCCCGATCCGTTCGCAAAGCCGGTATACCCTCAGGGTATGCTGCCAGTCGTGACTGCCGGAACCTGAAAGGCGGCGCCGGGCGGCAACCCGGACAGCATCCAGAACCCCGTCAGGCGCCGCCCGTCCGGCTGGCCGTACCGGGCCTGAAGCGGGCTGAAAAGTCATCTGCTCAACGCCTCCCACGGTTGTTGACATAGTCTTGCCAATCGAGTTTCAGGGGCTCATGGAACTGGGCCGGCTCGCCATCGAGGCGCGCTCCCGCCCCCTTTTCCAGATTCTGCCTGATAACCTGCACTTCCCTGAGCAGCTGCTCCAGGGCGGCCGCAATTCTTTCCAGCGCACGGTCGTCCCGGCCGGCTTTGGCACTGTCTGCCGGCCTGGCTTCAGAAACGGAAGCCGCCGCAATCTTCCTGGCCACCTGCACCGGCTGGGGCAGCAGGCAGCGCATGTGCCGGAAAAAACCTTTCCAGAAATCCTCCATGGGCAGAGCCTGTCTGTCGGTGGGCACCTCCTGGTCGATGGCCATGGCCATTTCCTGAATATCCCTGAAGGCCCGTGACGCCTTGGCATTGGGCAGCGGGCGCTTGTCCCGGGACGCTTCCCTGGCCTTGGGATCGTAGTGGATTATGCCCAGCATTTCCAGATCAAGGTCCAGGTAACGCCGGGTCGAATCCCTGAACTTGCCAAACGCCCTGCGGGCCATGGACATATTGCGCACCTGGTTGAAAACCGTCTTGACGACGCCCTTGAAACCGTTGGCCGCCATGGCCCGCAACAGGTCGAAAGCCGCCGTCAGGCACTGGGAGTCCAGGGTAAGCACCAGGACCGCCTCTTCCACGGTAAGGCAAAAGGCCATCGCCCGCTGGGATACTCCCGACGGTGCGTCGACAATAAGGTAATCGCAGCCTTCGGTTCCGGAAAGCATTTCGGCAACCAGGGGCAGATCTTCGGTCCTGCCGTCGGCAACCGACTTCAGGCCGTCGCTGTCGGCAATCACCTGCAGGCCGCCATCGCGGCCGATCACGTCCTCCAGCCGGCTGCGCCCGTAAAGCACTTCTTTCAGATCACCCGGAAGATGCTTGTCGAACCAGGCGCCTTCATCTTCCAGGTTCCAGCCGGTTGCCAGCAGACAGACACCATGCCCCTTGGACGCCAGGGCATGGGCCAGGTGAAGGCAAACGAAAGTCTTACCGGTACCTTGTTTGGGACTTATTATGGGAATTATTCTGGCCATGGTGCCGGGTCTCCAATTCAGTCTTTGACCGGTGTGGCGAACAACTCGACCCCGCCTGCCTCGGAGCGGGTCTCGAACCTTACCCTGCGGCAGGGATAGGAGTGAACTATGCGCTCGAACCAGGTCCTGACGAAGTCCGTGAAAAGCCTGGCGTCGCCGCCCGGATCCGGGCTTCCCGCCTGGACGGCCAGCCGGCGGTAGGCCTGGAAAAACCTTTCGATATCGGCTGCCTGGGCACCGGGATCGGAAATGGTCACCTGAACTGTCTCCACCAGGGCCGAAGGCGTCTCGCCGGCAGTCGTCCCGTTGTCGCAACCGCCGCCTGCCTGACGGACGGCAAACTGCTTGATCATTTCGATGGGCACGGTTCTTATCAGCTCGCCCAGGGTGGTCTGGTCAAGTTTCATGAGCCCGTCCTCGATCATGCTCTTCATGCCGCTTTCAAGGGCCATCTGCTTGATTTCACTCTCGGTTGCCCCCCTGCTCAGGGCCAGGGCGATATCCCGGTCGACCTCGAACAGCTCGGAGATCAGGGTCCGGCCGGCAAAACCGGTATAACCGCAGGCCCGGCAGCCGACTCCCCGGTAAAAAGTGAGGTCTTCCGGAAGCTGCTTGAAAAAAAGACACCATTCGTCCTTGGGAGGAGTGTAGGGCCGCTTGCACTTGTCGCAGATGCGGCGGACCAGCCGCTGGGCCAGCACGCCCAGGAGGCTGGAGCCGATCTGGTTGTGGTCGATCTTCAGGTCGCGCAGGCGGGTCACTGCGCTGACGGCATCGTTGGTGTGGATGGTGCTGAGCAGCAGATGACCGGTCTGGGCCGCATCGAAAGCGATACCGGCCGTCTCTTCGTCCCGGATCTCGCCCACCAGGATAACGTCCGGGTCCAGGCGCAGAAAAGAGCGCAGCAACCGGGCGAAGGTAAGGCCTATCTTGGGCTTGATCTGGGTCTGCATGATACCCGGAAAACTGTACTCGATGGGGTCCTCGGCGGTGATGATCTTGATGCCCGGATTGTAGATGTAACGCAGGGCGGCGTAGAGGGTGGAGGACTTGCCGCTGCCGGTGGGCCCCGAGACCAGGATCATGCCGGCCGAGCTCTTGAACAGGCGTTTGAGGGGAGTGAGCACGTGCCCGGAGTGATTGAGGCTTTCCAGTCCCACCTGGGCCTTGCGCGGATCGAGGATCCGGATGGTTACGTTCTCGCCCACGATGGCCGGGCAGGTGGCCACCCGGAAATCCAGATCGAAGGTGCGGCCGCTTGCCCGGTCGTTGTAGCTTACCCGGAAAACCCCGTCCTGGGGGAGCCTCTTTTCGGCAATGTCCAGGTTGGACAGAACCTTGATCCTGGAAATGATGGCTCCGGGCATCTCCTGGAGCTTCTTTTTCAGCCATTCCACGTCGGGCTCTTTGCAGACCCCGTCCATCCGGTAGCGCAGCCGGACCCCGTTGCGGTCCTGCTCCAGATGGATGTCGCTGGCGCCGTTGACTATTCCGTACTTGATGATGAAATCGACCACCTGCTCGGTCATCATGTCGGCGCCGCCGTAAAGGTTCACCTGCCCTTTTTCGACCCTGTCTTCCTTGAGATCGATTTCGACCAGTTCGATGCCCTGCTGCCTGGCCGCCGTCTGGGAGGACATCACATCTTTGTCCGGCCGGCGGTAGAGCAGCCGGTACAGATTGTCGAACTTTTCTTCGGTGATCAGCACCGGCTGGATCTTCAATTCCGGATACATCGGCCCCAGATCGCCGAGCGCCCTGAGGTTGTCCGGATCGGCAAAAGCCACCGTGAGCACCTTGTCCCGCAGTTCCAGCGGAAGCAGCTTGTTCTTGCGGGAATACTTCTCGCTTACGATGGCGGCCAGGGTCCGGCGCTGGGCGGCATCGAAGACAAAACCGGCCAGGCTGCGAAAGGGGACATTGTACTGTCTGGCAAGGGCCAGGTAGAGCTGCTCCCCGCTGATCTGCCCCTTTTCCAGCAATATCTTGCCCAGCTTGGCGCCGGTGCTCTTTTGCTCCAGCAGGGCGTCCTTGAACTGTTGCTCGCTGATCAGGCCCTGCTTGATCAGGATCTGGCCCAGCTTTAGCTGTTTGCCGTATTTCTGGAGGATGTAGTTGAGATCGTCGGGGGTGATCATGCCCATGTCGCACATGATCTCCCCCAGGGTGCGGCTGCCGGACTTGACCGCCGCAAGATAATCCAGGTCGGCCTCGCTGATCATCCCCAGCCGGTAGGCAAGTTCTCCCAGCTTGACGCCCTCTGCCTGCTCCTTGAGAAATTCTTCCAGCTGGGGCCTTGTGAGCAGCCCCTTGCGCACCAGCACCTGCCCCAGAAATTCATCCGGCCGTTTGATCCGCAGGCATGTTTCCAGCTGCTCGTTGGAGATCAGGCCCTTGTCGACGATCAGCCGTCCCAGGTGCCGGCGCAGATCGGGATGGTTTACCAGGATGTCGAGCTGCTCCTTGTCGACCAGGCCCTTTTTGACCATCAGCTCGCCCATGGGCAACGTGGCTTCGATGGCTTCTTTCTCCTGGATTTTCAGGGCCTGCCGGAGCTGGGCGTTGCTGACGAAACCTTCCTTTATCAACAGCTCGCCGACCCGCAGGTTGAAGCCGCCGGTCCGTGACGCGGCATTGTCGGTTTTGGTTTTCGGCATGCTTCAGCTTCCTCGGAAGCGGTGGCTCCGCCACCGCCGACGGTTGGTTTGACAACGATTTTGTAATGTTTCCTCTCCATAACATGTTTTTCCACCTGCTTTCCAGTGGTTTCACCATCCGTATCTCCCGTCCGGGTCCGTCCGGGGGGCCTTGAAATTTATACCACTTTACGCCTCTTTTACCTCCCATCTATTAGCATGTAAAATTATTGGTAAATATTTGATCGAAAGTTACTTTTGGCTTGACATTTTCATCCACCGGCCCTTATGATGCCAATTATTGTGGTATAAAGTGGAACAAAATGGGGAAAAATGTTTCGAGGCAGCTCATTCCATACGATCGATTCCAAGGGGCGGATAGTAATCCCCTCCCGTTTCAGGAGCGTCCTCCAGGCCGGCGGAGGCGAGGCGGTGGTGATCACCCGCCACTTCAAGTGCCTCTACGGCTATACCCTGGATGCCTGGAAAAACGTGGTCGACCGCATTCTCAACGCTGCCGAAAAAAACGATACGGTGATCCGGTTCAACCGTTTTTTTATCGGCCAGAGCCAGGAATGCAGCCTTGACAAGCAAAGCCGGGTACTGGTCCCTCCTGTACTGCGCCAGTACGCCCAGCTGAACAAAGACATCGTCCTGGTGGGAGTGCTGGACCATTTCGAAATCTGGTCACGGGAAAACTGGGACAAGGAAAGCGAGTTGATGGAAATGGAAATGCAGAAAGAGGAGGTGCGAACCCAGATAGCCAAGTTGGGGATCTGAGCCCATGGATTATCACCACGTAACCGCCATGGCCAATGAAGCCGTGGATCTGCTGGCCTGCAGGCCGGGCGGCATTTACGTGGACGGCACCCTGGGCGGCTGCGGTCACGCCCGCCTCATCTGCGAGCGGATCATGCCCGCCGGCCGCCTGATAGGAATAGACAAGGATGCCGATGCCGTTGCCCACGCCCGCCGGGCCCTGGCGCCGTATGGGGAGGCGGTCACCATCATCCGGGGTAACTTCGCCCGCATGCCGCAGCTGCTGGCCCGGGCGGGAGTCGGCCGGGCAGACGGGATTCTGCTGGACCTGGGGCTTTCCCTTCACCAGTTGCGGGCAAGCGGCAGGGGTTTCAGTTTCCGGCAGGACGAACCGCTGGACATGCGCATGGACGACCGCCAAGAACTGACCGCAGCCGATCTTGTCAACCGGCTCAGTGCCGCCGAGCTTGCATCCATTTTCAGAAACTACGGCCAGCAAAGCCGTTCCGGCCGGATCGCCGCCAAGATAGTGGCCGCCAGGGGCAGGCAGCCCATAAGGACCAGCCGGCAGCTTGCCCGGATCGTGGCCGCGGCCCTGGGCGGCCGGGCGCGCAAGGCCGCCATTCACCCGGCCACCAAGGTTTTCATGGCCTTGAGGATAGCGGTCAACGAAGAACTCGATGATCTGAGGACTTTTCTGGACAGCGCTCTGGACCTGCTGGCCCCGGGCGGCCGCCTCTGCATCCTGGCATTTCACTCGCTGGAAGACCGCATGGTCAAGCACCGGTTCAGAAAATGGGCCTCCGCCTGCCAGTGTCCGCCCCGGCTGCCTTGTACCTGCGGCGGCAGGGCCCGGGTAAAATTACTGACGCCGAGGGTGCTGCGGCCGGCCAATGACGAAGTTGAAAACAATCCCATGGCCCGCAGCACGCGCCTGCGGGCGGTGGAAAAAAAGCGGGATGTCTGACTCCATGACCGCCAGGGCCAACCGCAAAAGAAAATCTCAGGCCCGCCCCATGACGATGATCTGGGCGGTGCTGATATGCATCTTCGTCCTGGAGCTGCTCTTTTATGCCTGGTGCCGGGTCCAGTGCATCAACACCGGCTACCAGATCGATACCCAGCTCCAGCGCAAAAAACGCCTGACCGGCCTGCAGAACGAACTCGAGGTGGAGCTGACCCAGCTCAAGGCCCCGGCCCGCATCAGGCAACTGGCGGAAAACCGGCTCGGCCTGATAATGCCGGGCCCCGAAAAAACGGTGGTACTGCCGTGACAGAAAAAAAAGACAAGAAAATCAAGCGCAATCTGCTGGTGGCAGTCATATTCATCCTCTGGCTGACAGCAGTCGGGGTGCGCGCCGGCTATCTACAGATCTGCAAAGGTCCCAGCCTGTCCCGCCGGGCGGCCAGCGAGTATGAAAAAGAGGTTGTGGCCACCGGCAAGCGGGGCACCATCTATGACCGCCGCCATCAGCCGATGGCCGTCAGCCTGGACGCGGTTTCCATTGCCGCCCATCCGGGCCAGGTTAAACAGCCCCGCCAGGTTGCCCGCTCACTGGCCAGGATTCTCCGGTGCGACCGCCGCAGCCTGCAGCGCCGCCTTGCTTCCGGCCAGGGTTTCGTGTGGCTGAAGCGCCAGGTTCCCGCCCGCCAGGCAGCAGCCATCGCCAAGCTGGACTTCAAGGGGCTGGTCTTCGTTCCCGACCGGGCGCGGGTCTATCCCAACAAGACCCTGGCCGGCCAGGTGATCGGATTTACCGGCGTGGACGGCCACGGCCTGGAGGGGCTCGAATTCATCTTCGACGACCAGCTGAGCGGCGACAGCCGGACCGTAAAGATTCTCAAAGACGGCAAGGGCCGGCGTTTCGAAAGCGGAGGCGCCGGCAGCCGGGCCGGCAACGATCTTGTCCTGACCATCGACCGCCAGATTCAGTTCATCACCGAACGGGCCCTGGCGGAAACGGCCAAAAAGTTCTCCGCCCGTTCCGCCATGGCGGTGGTCATGGAGCCGTCCACCGGCGAAATCCTGGCCCTGGCCCACTGGCCGTTTTTCAATCCCAACGATTTCCGGCGTTACACGCCCCGGGTATGGCGCAACCGGGCCATCACCGATCCGTTCGAGCCCGGCTCCACCATGAAGATCTTCAGTGCCGCCACGGCCCTGGAAACCGGCGCCAGCGCGGTCAACACCATCTATTACTGTGAAAACGGCGCCCTGCGGATCGGGCGCGAGACCATCCACGACACCAAGGGTCACGGATGGCTGTCTCTTCAGCAGATCGTAAAGTATTCCAGCAACATCGGCACCTACAAGGTGGCCCAGAAGATAGGTTCACACAGATTGTACGCTTACCTGCGGGCTTTCGGTTTCGGCCGCAAGACAAAGGTGGAGTGCCCCGGCGAATCCGCCGGCGCCCTTCCGTATTACAAGCGCTGGAAATCCTTCGATACCGGCTCCATCGCCTTCGGCCAGGGGATATCGGTTACCGCCCTGCAGCTTGCCAGTGCCGCCGGCGCCCTGGCCAACGACGGCCTGCTTATGCAGCCGCATATCGTCAAGGCCGTCGTCGATCCCAACGGCCGGCCGGTCAGCACCTTCGCCCCCCGGCCGGTCCGGCAGGTGGTTTCGGCCCGCACGGCCCGCACGGTGCGCCGGATCATGAAGACGGTCATCACCGAGGGCGGCACCGGCACCCTGGCGGCCCTGGACGGATATACCGTCTGCGGCAAGACCGGCACTGCCCAGAAGGTGGACCGCACAGGCTATGCCAACGGGCGCTATATCGCTTCTTTCCTCGGATTTGCCCCGGCCCGGCGGCCCCGGCTGGCGGTGCTGGTGGTGATCGATGAACCCCGAAAGGATCATTACGGCGGAAAAGTGGCCGCGCCCGCCTTCCGCCGTATCGTGTCCGAGACCTTGAGCTATCTCAACGTTCCGCCCGAAGGGCAGCGTCCCATCCTGACAGTGTCAAGGGGTACCGGAGTGCAGGGATGAAACTGGAAAGGCTTATAAAATCGATCTATGAAGAAGACTTGCCTCCCCTGCCGGAACACCTTGCCGGGCAGCAGGTTACCGGCATCCACTACCGTTCCGACCAGGTTACGGCCGGCGGCCTTTTCGTCGCCATAGAGGGCTTTGCCGCCGACGGTCACGACTATGCTGCCGATGCCGCGGCCCGGGGAGCAGTGGCGGTGGTATGCCAAAAGGCTCTCGATGTCGATGTGCCGGCCATAAGGGTGGCCAACTCCCGCCGGGCCCTGGCCCGTCTGGCAGCCGCCTTCTACGGCCATCCTTCGCGCAAGATGACCCTGGTGGCCATTACCGGCACCAACGGCAAGACGACCACATCCTTTCTGGCAGAATCGATCCTGGCCGCAGCCGGATTCCGGGTCGGCGTCATCGGCACCATAAATTACCGCTTCGGCGGCCGCACCTGGGACAACCCGGTCACCACTCCGGAATCGGCCGATCTGCAGCAGATCCTGGCCCGGATGCAGCAGGCCGGGGTAACCCACGTGGTCATGGAGGTTTCCTCCCACGGACTGGACCTGTACCGGGTCCACGGCTGCGATATCGACCTGGCGGTTTTCACCAACCTGTCCCAGGATCACCTGGACTATCACAAGACCATGGAGGCGTACTGGGAATCCAAGCGCCGCCTTTTCACCGACTACCTGATCCCCTCGGCCGACAAGCTCGGCCCGCGGGCGGTCATCAACATCGACGACCAGCACGGCCGCTGGCTGGCCCAGTCCCTGGCAGTGCCCAAGCTGACTTTCAGCCTCCAGGACCCGGCGGCCAAGGTCTGGGTCAAGGATGCCGATCTGAGCGCCTCCGGCATCCGGGCCGAAATCCTGAGCCCGGCCGGTATCATAAATGTGAAATCACCCCTGGTGGGAACCCACAACCTGGAAAACCTGGCCTGCGCCGTGGGCATCGGTTGCGCCCTCGACCTGACCCGTGAGCAGATGGTTTCCGGGATAACCTCGCTGCAAACAGTTCCCGGACGCCTGGAAGCGGTGGCCAACCGGAAGCGGCGCCATGTCTTCGTGGATTACGCCCACAGCCCGGACGCCCTGGCAAACGCCCTGACGGCCCTGCGGAACCTGGGAAACGGACGGCTGATATGCGTTTTCGGCTGCGGCGGGGACCGGGATGCCGACAAGCGGCCCAGGATGGGCCGGATCGCGGGCCAAGGAGCAGATCTGGTGGTTGTGACCTCGGACAACCCCCGCAGCGAGGACCCGCTGGCCATCATCGACCAGATAATTGCCGGCATGGACATGGAATGCCGGCGCAGCCGGCCGGCCGACGAGGCGGACGCGGGGCAATGCCGCTGCTTTGTGGAGCCCGACCGCCGCAGGGCCATAGAACTTGCCATCAGACTGTCCCGGCCGGGAGACACCATCCTGATCGCCGGCAAGGGGCATGAAACTTATCAGATCACGGGCAATACCCGCACGGCTTTCGACGACCGGGTCGAAGCCGCACGGGCACTGGAACTTCTGGAAAGATAAAAGCATGAACCCTGCTTTTGCCTGGACCGTAAGCGAGCTGATTGCAGCCACCGGCGGCAGCCTGCTGGCCGGCCCCGAAAAACTGGCCGGCCTGGGAGTTACCATAGATTCCCGCAGGGTCGGCCCCGGAATGCTGTTTGTGGCCATCTGCGGCCGGCGCCACGACGGTCATACCTTTATCGACCGGGCCCTGGAGGCCGGCGCCCTGGCGGTTGTCATGGACAGGGACAAGCAGGCCGGGCTTGAAAAAACCATGGGCCGGTTTCCGGAGGCGGCCTGGATCGGCGTGGCCGACACCACCGCCGCCCTGGGCGACCTGGCCCGTTTTCACCGCTTAAGGTTCGGCCTTCCGCTGGTCGCCCTGACCGGATCTTCCGGCAAGACCACCACCCGCCGGCTGGCGGCCGCGGTCCTGGCGACACGCTTCAATGTCCTGGCCACGGCCGGCAATTTCAACAACGAAATCGGGCTGCCCCTGACCCTGTTCGGCCTGTCTCCCGGACACCGGGTGGCGGTTGTGGAACTGGGGATGAACCATGCCGGTGAGATCGACCGTCTGGCAGACATCTGCCGGCCGACCATCGGCCTGATCACCAACGTGGGCACGGCCCATGTCGGCCTGCTGGGATCGGTGGAAGCCGTTGCCGAAGCCAAGGCCGAGCTGATCGCCCACCTGCCGGAAGACGGCCACCTGGTGCTCAATGCCGACGATCGAAGGGTGGCCGCCATGGCCGGGCGGGCCGGATGCAGGGTCACCTTTTTCGGTACCAGCGCCGGAAGTGACGTCCGGGCCGAAGAGATCCGCCCGGAAGAGGGCAAGACCGCCTTCAGGCTCTGTCTGCCCTCGGCATCCCTGGAGGTCAGGCTCAAAATGCCCGGAAAGACCGCCGTCTCCAACGCCCTGGCCGCCGCCGCCATCGGTCATATCCTCGGGCTGAAAGCCGGAGAAATCGCGGGCGGCCTGGAGGCGGCCGAACCGGTGACAGGACGGATGGTGTTGCGCAAGACGGCCCGGGGCGTGGTCGTGCTGGACGACACATACAACGCCAACCCGGAATCCACCGAAGCCGCCCTGGACACCCTGAAGCAGATAGCCGCGGGAAACCGCTGCCATGCCGTGCTGGGGGACATGCTGGAGCTGGGAGAACATTCGGCGGCCCTGCACCGCCGGGTGGGCCGCTTTGCAGCCGGCTGCGGAATCGACAGCCTCTTTGCCACCGGACAGATGGCCGGTGAGCTGGCAGACGGCGCCCTTGCCGGCGGCATGCCGCCTGAAGCCGTAACCTGCGGCAGCAAGCAGGAGGTCACCGCCTGCCTCCTGGACAGGCTGGAAGGCTGCGACTTCGTCCTGGTCAAGGGCTCCCGGGCCATGGCCATGGAAACCGTGGTGGAGAAAATAGTGACCGCCTGCGGCGGCGCGGAGCAATAGGATCGTCTGTCGGCCGCAGCCGCGACGGGACAGACACGGGGCTGTTTGCAAAGCCATCAAAAGACGGGGAATAAGACGCCATGCTGTACCACCTGCTGTATCCGCTGCATACCACCATCTCGGCGTTCAATGTATTTCGGTACATAACCTTCAGGACCATCTACGCCAGCCTGACGGCTTTCCTGGTCTGTTTCATCTTCGGCCCCTGGGTGATCCGCCGGCTGACCGAGCTGCAGATCGGCCAGTACATCCGCGAAGACGGCCCCCAAAGCCACCAGAAAAAGGCCGGCACACCCACCATGGGCGGAATCCTGATAATCGGGGCGGTGGTATTTTCAACCATACTGTGGGCCGACCTGAGCGACTATTTCGTCTGGATCTGCCTGGAAGCGATGCTGGGCTTCGGACTGATAGGCTTCATGGACGACTACCTGATGCTGATCAAAAAAAGAAACAAGGGCCTGAGCGGCCGCCGCAAGATCGTCTACCAGTCCGTTCTGGCCCTGGTGACCGGCTACCTGGTTTACAGCTGTCCGGATTTCAACACCAAGGTGACCATACCCTTTGTCAAGAAACTCTCCCCCGACCTGGGAGCGGGATACGTCCTTTTCGCCGCCCTGGTGATAGTGGGCGCTTCCAACGCCGTCAACCTGACCGACGGCCTGGACGGGCTGGCCATCGGGCCGGTGACCATCGCCGCGGTGACTTACATGATGTTCGCCTATGTCGCCGGCCACGTGAAGATAGCCAACTACCTCCAGATCCACTACGTGGCCCGGGCCGGGGAGCTGGCGGTCTTCTGCGGGGCCCTGGCCGGAGCAGGGCTGGGTTTTCTCTGGTTCAACGCCTACCCGGCCCAGATCTTCATGGGAGACGTGGGCTCCCTTTCCCTGGGCGCGGCCCTGGGAACGGTGGCGGTGATAACCAAGCAGGAGATCATGCTGGTGCTGGTCGGAGGCCTCTTTGTCATCGAGGCCCTGTCGGTTATCTTTCAGGTGTGTTTTTTCAAGCTGACCAAGGGAAAGCGCATCTTCAAGATGGCGCCCCTGCACCATCATTTCGAACTCAAGGGTTGGCCCGAGCCCAAGGTGATCGTCCGTTTCTGGATAATCGCCATCGCCCTGGCCCTGGTATCCCTGAGTTCACTCAAACTGCGCTGAAAGAAGGCAATAGAAGGCAAGGCGGTTTCAACCGATGGATCTTGAGGGGAAAAACATAGTGGTGGTCGGGCTGGCCCGCTCCGGGCTTGCCATGGCCCGTTTTCTCTGCGCCCGGGGCGCCCGGGTGACCGTCACCGACCAGGCCACCGCCGCAGGCCTGGGGGCCTTTGCCGAAGAGGCCCGCGAGCTGGGAGTCAGGCTGGAGCTGGGGGGACACCGGATAGACAGCTTCCTGGCCGCCGACCTGGTGGTCATCAGTCCGGGGGTGCCCCACGACCTGCCCCCGCTGAAAAAGGCCGGCCGGGCAGGAATTCCGGTTATCGGCGAGATCGAGCTTGCCAGCCGGTTCATCCAAATCCCCCTGGTGGCCATCACCGGCACCAACGGCAAGACCACCACCACCGAAATGGTGGGACGAATCCTGGCGGCGGCCGGGCGGAAAGTGTTCGTGGGCGGCAACATCGGCAACCCGCTGATCGAGATAGTCTCCGGACAAAAGGACCTGGACCTGATCGTGGCCGAGGTGAGCAGTTTCCAGCTGGACACCACCACTTCCTTCAGACCCCGGGTGGCGGTCCTGCTCAATATCTCGGCCGATCACCTGGACCGCTATCCGGACATGGAGGCTTACGTGGCCTCCAAGGCCAGGATATTTGCCAACCAGCAACCGGAAGACACGGCCGTCTTCAACGCCGACGATCCGCGGGTGGCCGGCCTGGCCCCTCGCCTGACCGCCCGCAAAATGCCCTTTTACACCCGCAGCGATCCGGGCCGGGCGCCGGCCGACGCCGCCGCCATCGTCATGGAAGACCGGATCGTGCTGCGGTCGCCCTCCGGAAAGGAGCAGGCCGTCGAGCTTTCCAAAAGCTGCCTCATGGGGACCCACAACCGCCAGAACATGGCGGCCGCGGCCCTGGCCGCCATGGCCGCGGGAGCCGGCCTGGACGCGGTCGGTTCGGTTCTCAACAGTTTCGAAACCCTGGACCACCGCCTGGAGACGGTGGCCCTGGTCAAGGGGGTACGCTTTGTCAACGATTCCAAGGCGACCAACATAGACGCCGTGGCCCGGGCCCTGGAATGCTTCTCCACCCCGGTGATCCTGATCATGGGAGGCCGCAACAAGGGATACGATTTCAGGTCGCTGCGGGACCACGTCCGCCGGAGAGTCAAAAAACTGATCGTCATGGGCGAAGCCGCAGACGAGATTACAGACGCCCTGGGCCACCTTCCGCCCGGGGGCACCACCCGGGCCGCCGACATGAAAGAGGCGGTCCGGCAGGCCTTTGAAAGCGCCGCTTCCGGTGAAACGGTCCTTTTGTCGCCGGCCTGCGCCAGTTTCGACATGTTCGGCAACTATGCCGAGCGGGGCAGGGAGTTCCGCCGCCAGGTGGAGGCCCTGAACTGAATATGAAAAACAACGTCGCCAGAAAAAAAAGAGCCCCGGCCCGCCGCCGGGCTGCCGCGCCGGTGGTGGCCCCCGCCGCCGGCGCCGGCACAGCCGGCGGCCCCCTGCGCTATGACCCCGGCCTGCTGCTGGCGGTTCTCTTTCTGACGGGCTGCGGCATCGTCATGGTCTACAGCGCCAGCTCGGCCCTGGCCCTGGGTAAATTCGGCAACGACGCCTATTTTCTAAAACGCCAGGTGATCTTTTCCCTGCTGGGAATCGGGGCCCTGGTGATCTGCGGTCACCTGCCCTACCGGCTCCTGCGGCCCCTGGCATATCCCCTTCTGCTGGCTTCCCTGGTCCTTCTGGCGGCAGTCAGGATATCTTCCCTGGGCGTTACCGCCGGCGGCTCCAGCCGCTGGCTGCGGATCGGGCCTTTCAATTTCCAGCCGGTGGAACTGGCCCGCCTGGCCCTGGTGATCTACATGGCCTATTCCCTGAGCAAGAAAGAAGAACGCCTGGACGATTTTGCCGTCGGTTTCCTGCCCCATGTCATCGTCCTGGCCATGTTCACCGGCCTGCTCCTGCTCCAGCCGGACTTCGGCTCGGTTATGATCTTCTGCGCCCTGGCCTGGATCATGATGTTCGTGGCCGGGGTTCGCCTCAAGCACCTGCTGGGTTGCCTGCTGGCCATGGCCCCATTGGCGGCGGCCCTGATCGTTTTCGAACCTTACCGCCTGAAAAGAATGGTCAGCTTCCTGGATCCCTGGCGCTACCCGACCCAGGAGGGCTACCAGGTCATCCATTCCCTGCTGGCCTTCGGCACCGGCGGGCTGTGGGGCACCGGCATCGGCCAGGGCTACCAGAAGCTGTTCTACCTGCCCGAGCCCCACACCGATTTCATCTTCTCGGTCGTCGGCGAGGAGTTCGGCCTGCTTGGAGTAATCGTCGTCCTTCTGGCCTACGGGGTGGTTCTGTGGCGCGGCTTTGCCATCGGCCGCCGGGCCGGCGACAGTTTCGCCTCCCTGGCCGCCGTCGGAATCACGGCCGCCATCGGCCTGCAGGTGGCGGTCAACATGGGCGTGGCCCTGGGCATGCTGCCCACCAAGGGCCTGACGCTGCCTTTTCTGAGCTACGGCGGGTCATCGCTGATCGTCAACATGGCCGCCGTGGGAATACTGATGAGCATAGGAGCCTCCAGTGGCGCACGGGGTTGACATATTGCCGCAAAGCGGGCTGAGCCTGGTGGTTGCCGGCGGAGGCACCGGCGGACACCTCTTTCCCGGTATCGCCGTGGCCGAAGCCCTGCTGGAACGGCTGCCCGGCAGCCGGGTGCTGTTCGTCAATGCCGGCCGGCCCCTGGAGCGCCGCATCCTGTCCCGGGGCAACTGGCCGTATCACGCCATCACGGTCGAAGGCATCAAGGGCCGCGGCCGCCCGGCCCAGGTCCGGGCCGCGGCCCGCCTGCCCGGGGCCCTGGCCCAGTCGTATACCGTCATCAGGTGTCACCGGCCGGACGTGGTCCTGGGCGTGGGGGGATATTCGTCCGGTCCGGTGGTGGCGGCGGCCCGGATGCTCGGGGTGCCCACGGCCCTGCACGAGCAGAACCTGCTGCCGGGGGTGACCAACCGCATTCTGTCACACCTGGTGGACCGGATCTACCTGTCTTTCGAGCAAAGCCGCCGGGCCTTTCCCGCGGCCAAGGTCCTGGTTACCGGCAACCCGGTCCGGCGCCGGATCATCCGCGCCGCGCGCAAGGCGAAAACCGGTATCCCTGCCGGCCCGCCCACCCTGCTGGTGATAGGCGGCAGCCAGGGGGCCCACCGGATCAACCTGGCCCTGGCAGAGGGTGCCGGGAAGCTGGCCGAGGTCGGCGGCCTGCGGATAATGCACCAGACCGGCCAGGCCGACCTGGAAATGGTGGCGGCCGCCTATGCCGCCGCCGGCCTGGAACACGAGGTGAAACCTTTTTTCGACTCCATGGACCGGCGCTACCTGGAAGCCACCCTGGTGGTCTGCCGGGCCGGGGCCTCGACGGTGGCCGAGATAACCGTCCTGGGCAAGCCGGCGGTCCTGATCCCCTTTGCCCAGGCAGCCGACGACCACCAGAGGTTCAACGCCCGCAGCCTGGAGGCCGCCGGGGCCGCCGAGGTCGTCCCGGAAAAGGAGCTCTCACCGGAGGCCCTGGCACAACGGATAGTAACCCTGCTCGAAGACCGGCAGCGCCTGGAAAAGATGGCCGCCGCCGCCCGGGCCCTGGGCAACCCGAACGCGGCCGAAGACATCGCCGGCGACCTGATGACCCTGGCGGCAGGCAAGAACCGGTGGCGCCGGCCACTGAAGGACATGGCCCATGTATCGTAAGCAATATCATATCCACTTTGTCGGCATCGGCGGCATCGGCATGAGCGGTATAGCCGAGCTGCTGCTCAACCTGGGCTACCGGGTGTCGGGCTCCGACCTGAAACTGAGCGACATCACCCAGCGCCTGGAAGCCCTGGGCGGCACCGTCTTCGAAGGCCACCGGCCGGAGAACATCACCGGAGCCGACGTGGTGGTGATCTCCTCGGCCGTGGCCGGCGACAACCCCGAGGTGACCGCCGCCCTCCAGGCGTCGGTCCCGGTGATTCCCAGGGCCGAGATGCTGGCCGAGCTGATGCGCCTGAAATACAGCATCGCCGTCGCCGGCACCCACGGCAAGACCACCACCACTTCCCTGGTGGCCTCGGTGCTGGCCGCCGGCGGGCTGGACCCCACTGTGGTCATCGGCGGCAAGCTCAAGAGCATCGGCTCCAACGCCGTCCTGGGACAGGGCGATTACATCGTGGCCGAGGCCGATGAGAGCGACGGTTCTTTTCTCAAGTTCTCCCCGGCCATCGCCGTGGTGACCAACATCGACCGGGAGCATCTGGATTTTTACAGGGACCTGGACGACATAAAGCGGGTATTTGCCGCTTTCATCGACCGCATCCCGTTTTACGGCCTGGCCGTCCTCTGCCTGGACAACGAGGCGGTCCAGGACCTGATACCCAGCGTGGGCAAACGCTTCGTGACCTACGGCCTGAGCCGCCAGGCCGACATCCAGGCCAGGAACGTCACCGCCCGGGGACTCCGCAGCACTTTCGAGATAGGTTTTCGCGACCGCAGCCTGGGAAAGGTCTCCCTCAACCTGCCCGGAATGCACAACGTCTACAACTGCCTGGCGGCGGTGGCGGTCGGCCTGGAACTGGGCGTTGAATTCGGACAGATAAAAGACGCCCTGGAAACCATCGAGGGCGTTCAGCGCCGGCTGGAGATCAAGGGACAGGCGGACGACATCCTGGTGGTGGACGACTACGGCCACCACCCCACCGAGATCAAGACCACCCTGGAGGCTGTCCGCAACAGCTGGCCGGACCGGCGCAAGGTGGTGGTTTTTCAGCCCCACCGCTACACGCGCACCAGGGCCCTGTTCGACGATTTCACCCGCTCCTTTTACCAGAGCGACATCCTGGTGGTGCTGCCGATCTATGCGGCCGGCGAAAAACCCATCGAGGGCGTGGACAGCCGCAAGCTGGTGCAAAGCATCCAGGCCCACGGTCACAAGGATGTCACCTGGGTGGATGGCTTGGAAGCGGCCGCGGAAAAATTGGGCCGGACATGCCGGCCCGGCGACGTGGTCCTGACCCTGGGGGCCGGCAGTGTCTACCGGGTGGGGGAAATGTTCCTCAAAAAGGCCGCCGCGGCGGCGGGAAAAGACGGATGAGCAGATGATCGGAGAGGCGGACCGCAAATGGCTCAGGGACCTGCTGGCAGACAGGGTCGTCTTCGACGAGCCCATGGCGCGCCATACCTCCCTGCGTATCGGCGGGCCGGCCGACGCCCTGGCCCTGCCGGCCACCGTCGATCAGCTGATCCGCCTGGTATGCCGGGCCAGGCAAAAGGGGTTGCCGCTGACGGTCCTGGGCGGCGGAACAAACGTGCTGGTGACCGACAAGGGCATCCGGGGAATCACCGTGGGGCTCGGGGGCATAGCCACTCCGGTGCGGCTGGCTGCCGACAACCGCGGCGGGGTACTGGTAAGCGCCCATGCCGGGGTGGAAACCAGGCGGATCTGCGCCACGGCCCTCAAAAAGGGCCTGGCGGGCATGAACTTCGCCCTGGGAATACCCGGAACCCTGGGAGGAGCGATCCGGATGAACGCCGGCACCGCCGCCGGTCAGATGGCCGGGGTGCTGACAGCTGTGACGGTGCTTACACCCGGCGGTCAGGTAAAGCGCTACCCGCGCTGGATGCTGGAAGCCGGCTACCGCCGGCTGGGCCTGCCGGTAAAGGAACCTTTCGTGATCCTGGAAGCGGAAATAAGGCTCACGCCGGCAAACAGGGACGAACTTTACAGCGAGGCCCGGCGCCTGATGCGCCGGAGAACTGCCAGCCAGCCCGCTTGGCGGCCGAGTGCCGGTTGCTTTTTCAGGAACCCGGCCCCGGACAAGCCGGCCGGCATGCTGATAGACCAGGCCGGATTGAAGGGCGCGGCGGTGGGCGATGCACAGGTTTCAACCCGGCATGCCAATTTCATTTTCAACGCCGGGCAGGCCACGGCCGGCCAGGTGCTGGAACTTGCGGACCGGATCAGAGAAACCGTCAGGCAACGGTTCGGAATCATCCTCGAACCGGAGGTGAAGATAATTGGTGAGACTTAAACGCAGGCGCAAAAACCGCTATCGCAGGAAAAAGCCCGGCAGCGGCTTGCTGCGGCGCCGGCTGGCGGCCGCCGTCCGGCTGGTGGCCCTGGCCCTGGCCATCATGGCCCTGAGCACCATGCTGGTCTACGCCTACCAGGTGGTCACCGGGTCACAGTACCTGGCCCTGCGCAAAATCCAGGTAAGCGGCAACCGGCATCTGAGCCGGGAGGAAATCATCAGGGCCGCCGGGCTGAAGACCGGGGCCAACCTGCTGTCTGTCAACCTGGTCCTGATCCGCAAACAGCTGCTGGCCAACCCCTGGATAGCCGCGGCTCAGGTCAGCCGCCTGGTGCCCGACACCCTCCGGATCACCGTCCGGGAACACCGGCCCCTGGCGGTGGCGGAACTGGGAACCCGTTACCTGCTCGACAGACAGGGCAAGATCTTCAAGCGCTGGCAGCCGGGCGACCCGGAGCACCTGCCGGTGATAACCGGCCTGGACCTGACCGACATCGGTGTCGGACAGAGCCCGGCCAGCCCCATCATGCGGGCGGTCCGCCAGGCCCTGCTGGCGGCCGAACGGACCAAATGCCTGCCCCTGTCGGCCATCGCCCGGGTGGAGGTGGACAGACAGATCGGCCTCACCCTGGTGGCCTTCGAATCGGGAGTGAAGGTTCACCTGGGCTTCGACGGCTTTGCCGCCAACTACGGCCGGCTGGCCAAGGTCGTAAACTATCTCAAGAAGCACGGCCGCTGGAACCGGCTGCGGTCCATAGACTTAACCGACCCCCACCGGATGGTGGTCAAACTCTCGCAGGCCTGAAGACCGGCGGGGTCCCAAGGAGGCAAACGTGAAGGCGCAGGATGATTTGATCGTCGGCCTGGACATCGGAACAACCAAGATCTGCTGCGTGGTGGGAGAAGCCAGCGGCGGGGAAGTGAACATCATCGGCATCGGAACCCATCCGTCCATCGGCCTGCGCAAGGGAGTGGTTGTAAACATCGAATCCACGGTGGAGTCCATAAAGAAGGCCGTGGAAGAAGCCGAGCTGATGGCCGGCTGCGAAATATCATCGGTCTACGCCGGGATCGCCGGCGGCCATATCACCGGCTTCAACAGCCGGGGAATCGTGGCCATCAAGGGGCCGGAGATCACCGCCCAGGACGTGGAAAGGGTGATCGACGCGGCCCGGGCCGTGGCCATCCCCATGGACCGGGAGGTAATCCACGTCCTGCCCCAGGAATACATCGTGGATGAACAGGCCGGAATCCAGAACCCGGTGGGCATGGCCGGAGTCCGCCTGGAGGCCAAGATCCACATCGTCACCGGCGCGGTGACCTCGGCCCACAACATCGTCAAGTGCGCCAACCGGGCCGGGCTGGATGTGTGCGACATCGTCCTGGAGTCCCTGGCCTCGGGCGAAGCGGTCCTGACCGGGGAGGAAAAACAGCTGGGAACGGCCCTGATCGATCTTGGCGGAGGAACCAGCGACCTGGCGATTTTTTCAGCCAAGAACATCCGCCACACCTTCGTTCTGGCCCTGGGCGGCGACAACCTGACCAACGACATCGCCATCGGGCTGCGGGCCCCCCTGGCCGAGGCCGAAAAGATAAAGAAAAAGTACGGCTGCTGCCTGGCAGGCTCCATCAGCCCGGACCAGACCATCGAGGTTCCGGGGATGGCCGGCCGCAAGGCCCGCAAGCTGCCGCGCCAGATCCTGGGAGAGATCCTGGAGCCGCGCATGGAGGAGATCTTCACCCTGATCAACCGCGAAATATACCGGGCCGGAATGGAGAACATGATCGCCTCCGGTATCGTGGTCACCGGCGGAACCTCCCTGCTGGAGGGGGTGACCGAAATCGCCGAATCGGTCTTCGGCCTGCCGGTCCGCCTGGGAAAACCGCGCGGCATCACCGGCCTGACCGACGTGGTCAACAATCCCATGTACGCCACCGGCGTGGGACTGGTGCTCTACGGGGCGCGCAAACAGCCCACCCGCAAGTTCAGGATACGGGACCGCAACATTTTCAACAGCATCATGAGCAGGATGAAAAAGTGGTTCAAAGACGTAATTTGACGATGCCATCCCGGATACATTGGTCTCAACCGGTCCGGGGCATAAAAAACGTTGAAACGAGCATTTTTTTGCAAGGTTATCAATAATTTCAAACAAGAAAAGGGGGAGTGAAATCATGTTTTCTTACGTGGAATCGGAGAACACGGCCAAGATCAAAGTCATCGGCGTGGGCGGGGCCGGCGGTAACGCCATCAACAACATGATCGCCAGCAACCTGCTGGGGGTCCAGTTCATCGCCGCCAACACCGATGCCCAGGCCCTGGAAGTCTCCCGGGCCGAGATCAAGATCCAGATCGGGGAAAAACTGACCGAAGGGCTGGGCGCCGGTGCCAATCCCCAGATCGGCCGCGACGCGGCCCTGGAAAGCGCCGACGCACTCAAGGCGGCCCTGGCCGACAGCCACATGGTATTCATCACCGCCGGCTTCGGCGGCGGCACCGGCACCGGCGGCGCGCCGGTGATCGCCGGCCTGTGCAAGGAAATGGGCATCCTGACGGTGGCCGTGGTCACCCGGCCCTTTTCCTTCGAGGGCAAGAAAAGGGCCCGCCAGGCCGAAGAAGGCATCCAGGAGCTGAAAAAGGTCGCCGACACGGTCATCATCATACCCAACGACCGGCTGCGGGCCCTGGCATCCAAGAACGCCAAGATGATCGAAATGTTCAAGAAGGCCGACGAGATCCTGCTCCACTCGGTCAAGGGCATCACCGACCTGATCCTGATGCCGGGCCTGGTCAACCTCGACTTTGCCGACGTCAAGACCACCATGGCCAAGGCCGGCATGGCCATCATGGGCATCGGTATCGCCAGCGGCGAAAACCGGGCCATCGAGGCGGCCGACCGGGCCATCTCCCATCCCCTGCTGGAGGACATCAACGTGGCCGGCGCCAAGGGCGTGCTGATGAACATCACCAGCAGCAGCGACATCACCATGGAAGAGATGACCGAGGCTTCGGAAAGAATCTACAACGAGGTGGGCGAAGACGCCGACATCATCTGGGGCGCGGTCATCGACGACCAGATGGGTGACGAGATGCGGGTGACGGTCATCGCCACCGGCATAGGCACCAAGGATGAAAAATCCGACGGTCCGGTTCCGCTGGACCCCACCTACGGCGGCAAGGTAAGGGACCTTACCCCGGCCGACCTGGAAGCGGCCGTCGATCTTGACGAGCCCACCTGGATCCGGCGCAAGCGGGCCGCCAACGAGGAAGCCGGGGCCAGGTACAAGGGCTACCGCGGTATCGTCATCGACAACGACGACCTGGACGTGCCGACTTTCCTGCGGCGCAAGGCCGACTGAACCTTCAGCGCCACCTGACAGGCGGCCGGCACCCGGACCGGAGCACGCCGGCCGGCGTACCGTCAGGTGCCGAAAACCGGCCTGCGGAAATGAGACGGTTCGGAAACGATGACAGATTCCATCAGAAAAAGGCTCGAAGATGAAAAAGGAACCATCCGCAAGAGCTGGCAGGGGCGTATCCGTGTCGCCCTGGCGTATCCCAACTTCTACCACGTGGGCATGTCCAACCTGGGCTTCCAGGCCGTCTATCGCCACCTCAACGCCCTGGACCATGTGGTCTGCGAGCGGGTCTTTATGCCGGACAAGGGGACGGCCGGCGGCTCCCCCCTGGTTTCCCTGGAATCCGGCCGGCCTGTGGCGGATTTCGACTGTCTGGCTTTTTCCGTCGCTTATGAAAACGACTATGCCAACGTTCTGAGCATTCTCGACAAGTCAGGACTCCCCCTGCGGACGGCCCTTCGGGGCAACTCCCTCCCCCTCGTTGCAGCAGGGGGAGTAACCTGCTTTTTGAACCCCGAGCCCCTGGCAGCGTTCATCGACTGCTTCATCGTGGGCGAAGCAGAACCGGTGCTGGAAGATTTTTTCACCACCTTCGATCCGGCCCTGGACAAAGAAGCCAATCTGGAAAAACTCGCCCGCCTGCCGGGCATCTACGTGCCTGCTTTCTACCAGGTCGGCTACAAACCCGACGGCACCATCGCATCTTTTACTCCCCTCCGCCACGGCCTGCCGGAACGCATCCGGCGCCTGTGGGTGAAAGATCTCCGGGGGGTGGACACCCAGAGCACCGTCATCACCCCTCATACCACCTTTGCCGACACCCACCTGATCGAGGTCTCCCGGGGCTGTGCCCACGGCTGCCGCTTCTGCAGCGCCGGCTTCGTCTACCGCCGGCCCCGTTTCCGGCCCCTGGAAGACCTGCGCCGCTGCCTGCAAAAAGGCGCCGGCCGGGCCGGGCGCATCGGCCTGGTGGGAGCGGCCGTCTCCGATCTTCCCTGGATAGACGAGCTTTGCCGCGACCTGCCCCGGCCCGGCCCGGAGCTCGGCTTCAGCTCCCTGCGGGCCGACGCCCTTTCCGAGGCCCTGCTGGAGGCCCTGGCCAGGGGCCGGGTGAAAACCGCCACCCTGGCGCCGGAAACCGGTTCCGAGCGCATGCGCCGGGTGATCAACAAGGGAATGGAAGAAGAAGCGTTCCTGGAGGCGGCCGCCGCCCTGGTTAAACGCGGAATCCCCAACCTGAAGCTCTACTTCATGGTGGGCCTGCCCTTTGAAGAACAGGAAGACATCGCGGCCGTCGCGGCCCTGGTGAAAAGGATCAAGCACCGCTTTTTGCAGGCCAGCCGGTCCAGGGGCCGCATGGGCCAGATCACCGTGTCGCTCAACTGTTTCGTGCCCAAGCCGGCCACCCCCTTCCAGTGGGTCGCCATGGACGAGGCCGCCGCGCTCAAGAAAAAGATCAAACAGGTCAAAAACGACCTGCGGAAGGTGGCCAACGTCAGGGTGCATGCCGACGTGCCCCGCTGGGCCGTGATCCAGGGCCTGCTTGCCCGGGGCGACCGCCGGGTGGCCGACATCCTGGAACTGGTGGTCAGAAACGGCGGCAACTGGCCCCAGAGCCTGAAACAGACCCCCCTCAACCCGGCCTTCTACGTCCACCGCCAAAGGGACAGGGAAGAAATCCTGCCCTGGGATTTCATCGACCACGGCCTGGACCGCGATTTTCTCTGGCGTGAATACCGGCGCGCCGCCGGGGCCAGACCGACACCGGCCTGCCCCATGACTCCCGAAACCTGCAGCCTGTGTGGAGTATGCAAAAGCGGAAGTTGATCCCCGCCTCTTACCTGCCGGGCAAATGGACTTGCTTTAAGCTGCCTGAAAAGCTATTTGAAAAGCAGCTGATATTACCCTCTTGACGGAAACGGTCATGTACGAGTCTTTTTACAAGCTGCATTCCAAGCCGTTCGAGCTTTCATCCGACCCGGATATTCTCTTCTGGAGTCCCAAGCACAAAAACGCCCTCACCTGCCTGGAATACGGCCTCACCAAGGGCCTTGGCTTCACCCTGCTCACCGGCGCCATCGGCACCGGCAAGACCACCCTGATCCGCTACCTGCTGCGCAACCTTGACAGCCGGACTCCCAAGGCCGTGATCTACAACACCAACGTGGATTCCACTCAGCTGCTCAACATGCTGCTGCGCGAATTCGAGCTTGCCGAAGAATCGGTGGACAAGGTCCGCGCCCTGGAGCTGCTCTTCGAATTTCTGGTCAGCCAGCACCGGGCCGGCCGCCGGGCACTGATAGTCATAGACGAAGCCCAGAACCTGCCTGACGACGGCCTGGAAGAGCTGCGCATGCTTTCCAATTTCCAGGGCGATGACCGGCTGCTGCTGCAGATCTTCCTGGTGGGGCAGCCGGAGCTTGAAAAAAGGCTCCGGCAGCCCGGACTGGCCCAGCTTGCCCAGCGCATCGGGGCCCACTTCAGCATCGCCCCCCTGGCGCCCGAGGAAACGGCAACCTACATCGATTTCCGGCTCAAAAAGGCCGGGGCCCGGCGGGAAATCTTCACTCCCGACGCCCTGGAAAAGATCCACCGGGCCTCTGGCGGCTATCCGCGCACCATCAACCTGATCTGCGACGCGGCCCTGGTTTACGGTATGGCCGACGAGCTGGAAGTCATAGACGCAGACGTCATCGCACAGGTGCTGGCCGACCGGGTAACCCTCCAGGCGAACTATTCCGAACAGGACCCGGCCGCTCCCGGGGCCAAGCCCCCGGTCCCGGATGAATCCGTCAAGGAATATCTGAACGGCCTGCGCAGCGACATCAGGCAACTGCGCACCCTGCTGGAAGCCCACATGCTAGATCAGAACAAAAAGTGGCGCCTGGGCAGAAACGAGGCGCTTTCACGCATCAAAAACATGCTGGTGGAAGAACAGAAACGCCGGCGGCAGCTTCAGGCGAAATACGAACAGCTTCTCAACAAGTACGCCACCCTCCGCTCCCGGATGACGGAGCTGAATCAAAAACCGGGCAATGAAAACACCCTCCCCGTGAAGCCCGGCCGGGCTCGCTCCGAATCCCTGTCCGATAAAGACTGAAGCAAAACAAGCCTGTCGAGACAAGATCCGGTTGGCTTTCCAACCCCACGAGCAAGGATCAGGGGATGGGGCCGGAAAGGGCAGACTGTATGTGAAACGTTTTTCACAACTGACAACGAAATATGAAAATATTTTCATATATTTTCCTTGTAATCATGTAACGCTTTCCGGAAACACACAGATAAATCTTTGCATACCATTGTAATATATAGCCAATACAGCTTTTCACAAAAACGCCTCATGTAAAATGGCATGTTTCTGGCATATTATATGATGATCGCAACTGCCGGCTTGGCCACGGCAAGCCGCCGTGGTCTGAAATTTTTGTCATATTTTCGGTTTTAAAAGGAGAGGAAGATAAAAATGGCAATCAGAAAGTTCCTGCTCGTTGCCTGCATGGCGCTTCTTTTTATCGGCGGCCTCGGCGGCCCGGCCTGGCCGAGTTACATCACCGACGACTACTGGGGAGCGACTCCGGTCGGTCCTGACAATGCAGACGTCATCGGCGCGGATGAACATTTCGACATCTCGGGCATGGACGTAGCCCTCACAAGCACCTCCTTCAACGCCAAGATCTATTCCAATTACTTCGATACAGCCAGCTACGGCAAATACGGCACCCAGATCGGTGACCTTTTCATCAGCGTTGACGGATGGCATCCTCACGGTTCTGCACCTTACACCGAAGACAATTATTTAAACGGCGAAGACTGGGAAATTGCTATTTTGCTGACCGACAAACCTAGTGCTTTTTCAAATGGCTTCAGCAGCAACGCCCTGATTTACGAAACAAAAGATGGAACAATAGTCAACACTCCACCGACACCTGTACCCTCATCTTGGGGAGCCTATCGCCAGGGCCAGGAACTATGGTACACCCCGGGCACTGACCAAGTAGCTCTCTATGAAGGCACCTGGACATTGAATGACGGATTCCTGGAAATAGAATTCGACTTTTCTGCAGATCCGATTGAAGGATTACCTGATGTTACCGGTTACCACTGGACTTATTCCTGTGCCAACGATGTAATCGAAGGTTCTGTTCCTGTTCCGCCGTCGCTGCTTTTACTGGGCACGGGCCTGATCGGCCTGGTGGGTTTCCGGAAGACAAAACGTTAAATTATATCATGCAAGGAGGGGGTCATGGGGCCCCCTCAAATACTCCAGGACGGAAAAAGAAATATCTGCCGGAAGATTTGGGCATCTTCGGTTTTTCTGTCCAGGGGAAAAAGGGGGGGGAAATGGCGGCCAGAAAATTTTTCATCGTACTGGTTGTCCTCCTGGCTACCGGTCTTTTGGGAGGACAAGGCTGGACCTACATGATCACCGACAACTACTGGGGAGCGGCACCTGTAAATATTTCCAACAGAAACATTATCGGCGCCGAGAAACATTTCGGTATTTCCGGGATGGAGGTCAGTTATAATCATAGTCAAAAATATGATATGGCTTCTTTCTCGGCCAGAATCTATTCCGATTATTTCGACTACGAGAGCTGGAGTAAATATCATACCTCCATCGGCGATCTTTTCATCAGCACCGACGGCTGGCATCCTGCCGGCACCGCACCTTACAGCCAAGACAACTTTTACAACGACGACGCGGAAGACTGGGAACTGGTTGTAACGCTCAAGAAGACTCTGCCGGACCCTTTCATTCCAGGTTATCACAATAGTGCCGGCGTTTATATCGTTGATGAAGACGGAATCATCCTTACCAAGAAATGGGTAAATTCATGGTCTGCCTACCGTGAAGGCCAGGAGCTTTGGTACGACCCGCTGCCTTTCCAAGCCCAGGTTCCAGGGGCACATGCCTCCTGGACCCTCTACGAAGGATACCTAGATATTTATGTCGTTTTTATGGGTACTTACATCCCTGAAGACCTAAATGGTTTTCACTGGACCTTTTCCTGTGGCAACAATGTCATCGAGGGCGGTACCGTGCCTGTCCCACCATCTTTGCTCCTGCTGGGCACGGGCCTGATCGGCCTGGTGGGTTTCCGCAAAAAATGGACAGGTGGCGAAAAATAACCCCCGCCTCTGTCCGGATCGGACCAGAAGGGCAAGGCCTCCCCTGCAGGCCTTGCCCTTTTTTTATTTCCGCAGCAGCCCGGAGCAAGCAGATACTTCAAGTCCCCGCCCGGATGATGGGCTGGATGGCTGTTTACTCCGAGGCCCTGAATAGCGCCTCTGTCTCCGGCCTGTCCCCCGCCGTCGGGGCCCTGAAAACAATCAGCCTGGACAGCCCCCGGGCGTGGTAGCGCCGCCGCAGCCATTCCAGATCCTTTTGCCGTTCATCATCCTGTTCCCGGAGAAAGACAGCCCCTGCCAGCTGCCCCTTGTCCAGGAAGATGAACGGGTTTTGGGCGAGAAACTCCTGCACCGCCGGGCTGTAGCTGACCGGCCACAAAAAGAAAAAGCGCCTGTAACGTCCATGGACTTCCAGGCCCCACTTCTGCTTGTAGTTCAATACCCCGTCGTTTAGAAAGGCCCTCGATCCGCCCAGCCAGAAGTACTTCTGCTTGGTTGGCAAAAGATACTGGATACAGAAATAGTACAGGGCGGCCGAAGCCCCCGAGCGCAGGTGGCGGTCATCGCCGTCCAGCACGGCCACCTTGTCCATGACCACCCCTTTTTCAGTATAGATGAGAATCATCCCGGCGACGAACCGGTCACCGTCTTTGACAAAGAAAATCTCTCCATCGTAGCGCCGAAACCTTGATTCTATGTCTTCATATGAAGTTACCAGGGCCAGCCTGCCGTAATGCTTCTCCAGGTGGGGCAGGTACATGCGTCGGTAAAAAAAACGCAGCCACTTTTCATCCCTGACCACCCGGTATTCAAAGCCGTTGCGCCTGATTTTCCCGACTTCGTATTGCACCTTGCGGCGTTTGAAAACCTTTTTGATGAACTCCGGCTCAAGCAGCACCCTGCCGTCCACCCAGAGAGGAATCATGAAGTGCCGGGTCCCGGCCAGAAACGGCCTGAGCCAGGAAGCGCCCTCAAAGACCGCCAGGCCGTATTTGGCGCGGATTTTCCTGTTGAAAAGCGGCAAAGTCCAGATCCACCTGTCGCCAAGGGGCTTTTGCTCCAGTTCATGACCGGAAAAAAGATCCAGGAAATAATCCTTGCCGACCGGATGGCCGGCAAATAAAAGGTTCAGATCCTCGTTCTGGCCACCGCAGTCCCTGACCCTGACCGACCAGACCGGAACCTTCAGAATCCGCCGGATATTTTTTTTCAGTTTCGAATACCAGCCGGGTGAAAGAAGAGTCATAAAAACAAAGTCCTTTCCTTGGCGTCACCAAAACGGCCCACAAGCATCCCGGCAGCGCGAGCTCCCGTCCTTATCGTCATTACCGGCCTGAACCTCAATAAAGCATCTACCATGCCAAACATGCTTAACAGCCATGGATATTCAGTGCAACAACGGTCCGCAACCGACATTCGAACGTTTTTAGCTCATATAAAGCCAAAACAAGTATGTAAATTTTTTCATATCAATACATTTTTTGTTACATTTTTTACCCATATATCTTATTAAATCATATCATACTTTCGACCAAATTGCATTGCCATTACGCATTACGGCTTGATTTTATTGTTCATATAAACTCATCCCGGGCATTGTGAAAACAATGGCATATTAGTTGCTTATTTTATTGTTCGCTTACACACTCTCCAGTTCCATCGGACAACAAGGTTCTACAGACAGGTTCCACAGACAACCAGGGTTCCACCGGACGGTTAGGCTTACACTTTGGCTGCCGCAGCCATGAACAACCATATCTGTACGATAGGAGGTAATGATGAAAAAAAGGCGACTATTATTGATATCAAGCCTGGCTTTGCTGATGGTTTGGGGCCTGGGCGGTACGGCAATGGCCGACCTGAGTTATACCATTGTCGACAATTACTGGGGGGGAGCCCCTTCCCCTAATACGGTTAAAAATGCCGATGTAATAGGTGATAAGAATAAATTCGATATCGCATCGATCACAGTATTCACCGACGACCAATACAAGCTTGGAGGAGTCACCATAAAGAGCAAGTATTTCCTGGCAGAAAACTATAAAAACCTGCTCAAGAAGAATATTACAATGGGAGATCTCTTTATCAGCGATGACGGCTGGAGCCCTGTTGGAACGGCTGCTAACCACTGGGCATCAGATACTGGTAAAGTGTCTGGTACTACTGATTGGGAATTCGTTATTGTCACAGAAAAGCCAACCGCAGATAATTACAGCAAAGATACACTTTATAATACATGGTATTATTATACTAGTGATGGTGAAATAGTGTATTCTACTGCACCAAGTAGTCAAACAGCCTGGTATAGGGCGGACCAAGAAGTTTCCTTTAAGACTTTTATTGATGATGAGAATAACGATGAGAATAACCATCCCTCTGGTAAGTGGTCTTTCACAACTCAGCAGGAAAACGGAGTTTGGTGGGCCTACATGACGATTAAGGACTGGAACCTTTACAAATTATTCAAGGATAATTGGAATAATCTGGCCGTAAGTTACACCATGTCCTGTGCCAACGATAGTGCCCAGGGCGCCGTGCCTGTCCCGCCGTCTCTGCTCCTGCTGGGCACCGGATTGATCGGCATGGTCGGTTTCCGCAAAAAATCCAAGGGCGGCGAGAGCTGACTGGAAGCAGGGGCGGGCAGGTTCAGCTTGCCCCTGCTCTTTTGCAGGTTGAATCAGATTAAACAGTCCGGCACCAAAGTGTAAAGTTTCCGCGGCAAGAAAGTCCGCGGTACCGCATTAAAAAAGGCAAAGTCGTTATCGACTTTGCCTTTTCTTCTTTCAGCCTGATGGGAAAATGCTGAAGCAGCTACCCGGTCCGGGGAGCCCTGTTGAGGATGAATCCCAGAAACCTTTCCCGGGGAATCAGCTCCAGGGCCTGGCGGATGTCGTTCATGGAAGTCTTGCCGTACTCCACCACCAGAGCGATGCAGTCCACCAGGGGGGCAAAGGCCATGGCATCGGCCCGGTCCAGGATGGCCGGCACATCGAAGATTATGTAACGGTCTTTGTACCTCAGCTTCATGTCCTGCACCAGGTTCTGCATCCTGGGAGATGCCAGCACCTCGGTACCGTCAGGGGTTCTCTGGCCTCCCGAGATCAGGGTGAACCCGCCCACTTCCGGCCACACGATGACTTCATGCAACGGCTTGCCGTGCAAGAGGTAATCCATCAGCCCGAACTCGGCATCAAGTCCCAGGTAGCGGCAAATTGGCTGGTTGCGCAGATCGGCATCCACCAGCAAAACGGTACGGTGATACTGCCGGGCAAAGGCGGCCGCCAGGTTGACC